>NZ_JBEPOS010000006.1:0-260055 GCF_040546885.1 Bradyrhizobium sp. S3.2.6
CCAAAAGACATCGCAGGCCCTCCGTCCCAGACAGGTCGAAAGGCCTTGAATCACATCCATAAACTCCGGGGAATCACTTTCGGGCATCCCATAGCTTACGGGGAGAGGGTTGGGGTGAGGGGCTGCATCCGCAATCACGGTGAGAACTGGACTCGCGGAGAGTCCCCCTCACCCGTACTGCCGCCATTAGACGATCTTGATCGACATATCCGGGAGGCCCTCGAGCTTGCACAACAGCACGTCGCCCTTCACGACCGGCCCGACATTCTCCGGCGTTCCGGAATAGATGATGTCGCCGGCCTTCAACTCGAACGCTTCCGAGAGCTTTGCGATCTGCTCGGCAACGCTCCAGATCATCTTGCTGAGATCCGAGCTCTGCTTCACGGTGCCGTTGATCGCGAGCGAAATGGCGCCCCTCTCGAAATGGCCGGTCTTGCTCGCGGGATGGATCGGACCGAGCACCGCCGCATGGTCAAAGCTCTTGCCGATCTCCCACGGCTTCTTCTCCGCGGCCATGCCGTTCTGGAGATCGCGCCGGGTCATGTCGAGGCCGAGCGCGTAACCATAGACGTGGTCGAGCGCCTTCTCGGCCGGGATGTTGGCGCCGCCGGATTTCAATGCGGCGACCAGCTCGACCTCGTGGTGGTAGTTCTTGGTCAGCGACGGATAGGGATGATCGGCGACCTCACCGATCGCGACGTTCTGGATCGCGTCCGTCGGCTTCTGGAAGAAGAATGGCGGCTCGCGATTCGGATCCGAGCCGCGCTCGATCGCATGCGCGGCGTAGTTGCGACCGATACAATAGATGCGGCGGACCTGGAACACCTGAGTCTCGCCAACGATCGGGATCGCGACCATCGGCACCGGGAAGATCGGCTTGGGTGCGGCCTGCGCTGCGGCCGGCGCCGTATCGGCAAGGCCGGCCGCGGTCATCGCGGCTGCGGCGGTGAGCACGTCACGTCGAGAAGTTTTCGTCATGATTCTGTTCCCTGGCTTATCCGCTGGTTTGCAGCGGCGCTATTCTTGGGGCGAAAGGGTCAATGGGCTAATGGATCAGGCCGCATCTGCACTTTGTAGACCTTAGGTGAAGCCTCCTTGCCGCCTTCCCCATGGAAGCTCGCCCGCGTTCCGGTCGTGCTCCACAGGCCACGACCTTTCCAACCGGTATCGGGGTCGTCGATCCGCCCGTCGACATTCTTGGTAAAGAAGCCGAGCGGGTATGGATTGCGCAGATTCACCAGCTCGCCGTTGACAAGGGCCAGCAGGGACTCGCTGCCATTGGCGCTCGCGATCGGCACGTTCGCGCCGAGGCCGAACGTGTTGTAGCGGTCCACCCAGACATAATAGGCATGATTGGCGCTGCCGCTGGCGTCGAGCCCCCTGAACTGCGGCCCGGGCATGCGCCAGGTCTTCCATCCCTCGGGACACTGCTTGCCCTCCGCCGTGGTCGGGCCGTTCAGCGGGCCCTTGCAGAGCTTGCGATCGAAGCTTGCGAGATGACCACTGGACAAGACCGTCCACACCACACCATCAAGCCCGATGTCGAGACCGCGCGGGCCGAACGTGCCCTCCGGCGGCTGATAGACTTCGGCGAGCGCGGTATTGGCGGGATCTGGTCCCGGCACCACGCGCACGATGTAGCCGGGCTGATCGATGCGGGAGAAGCCTCGATCCATCGCCTGGCCCCAGATCGTGTCGTCGACCGGACTCGGCATGATGCCGTAGAAGGACGCGGCGATGCGCTTGTCCTTGGCCGGATCGACGGGATCCTTGTGCTCGACATAGGCATCGCGCTTGCCGTTGCCGTTGGTGTCGATGATCAGCGGCGTCCAGCCCTGCGATTTTACGTTGTCGAGAGTCTCGCGATACTGCTTGGTGTTGAGCCAGCCGACAATGCCGCCGCCGAGGCCCGGACCACCGGAGCTGGTCCACAGCGTTTGGTTGGCATCGTCGTCGAAGTAGAGATGATGGGTCGTGAAGCAGGTGTTGATCAGGTCCCATTTGCCGGTCGCGGGATCGTAGCGCGACAATTGGCGCAGCGAGGTCGCCTGCGGCGCCACCTTCGCCGACGGCAGATCCGAGCCCTGCTTGCAGTAGTCAGGGTTGGCCGGCGGGCGCAGCCGCGCCGTGAACCAGACCTTGCCCTGCTCGTCCATCATGACGTTGTGGATACTGGTGTGGCCATCCCAGATCGGTTCGTCGCCCCAATAGGCCGACGGTCCGCGCGGCGCGTCGGTCGAGGATGGCGTGTTAGGATCGAGATAGGGATGCTTGATGGTCCCGGCGACATTCCTGACCGGGTCGAGCGTCGGCACGAGATCCGAACTCTCCTCCGACGATCCGTAGATCAGGCCGTTGGCGTTGACCCGCGGGTTACGCTTGTCGGTCGAGATCGCATCGTGCTGATAGTGCGTCGGCGTCGCCCAATCCCACATCGTGAAGACGACGTTGCGCTCGATGCCCTTGGGCCGCTCGGGCTTGGCGAACGGTAACTCGCCGGCTGCGATACGATCGGTCCATTTCGAGAACAGGTCATAGACCTTTTCCGGACCCATGCTGGCCAGCACCGTCGCCATGTATTCCTGGGCCTGTCCGGCCTGGGTGCGGACGGCCCATGCCGTGTGGGAATCGTACCCATCGGTGAACACCTTCGGGATCTCGCGGATGCCGCGCGTGCCGAGCGCGTGGCAGGACTGGCACATGTTCTTGACCGTATCGACCCACTGGGCCTGCGACTTCATGGTATCCGGCATCTTGTTGCCCTTGTCGCCGGTGCCGGGAAACTCCTCAGGTCTGGGGACGTCGAGCATCGAATACCAATACATGCCCGGATAGTTCTGAGCGTCCTCCTTCGGTGAGGCGGCAGCGGCCTTGAAATCCAGCACCTTGCCTGGACGTGCATCCTGTTGCGCGGTGTCCTGCAAGCCATAGCCGCGCACCCAGACCTTGTAGCTGGCTGCGGGAAGATTCGGGATGACGAAACGGCCCTGATCGTCGGTCACCACCACCTTGGCGTATTTGGTCGGGAGATCCCGCGTCTCGGCGATCACCCAGACGCCCGCCTCGACGCCGTTCTCGCTGGTCACCTGCCCACCGATATCGTTGGCGGAGATCTCGACAATTGCCGCCACGGCGGCACCGGCGTGCAGCAGCGCCATCGCGCCGAGACAGCCGGCAAGCATTCGCTTCAAGCCCATCATTCCTCCCATGCGTTATGTTGCGTCGCGACAATTCGGGCGATGATTTCGTTTGAGCCGCCGGCCGGGAACGGCACGATGATCTTGACGCGCTGGAACGGATAATCCTGCGCCGCAGGCCAGCATGGCCACGCTCGCGGACATGAAGGAGCGAAAGATGATCCCGCCCATGTGTTTTTCCCGATGCTTACCTTGTTGTTGGCCTTGCATCACGCGCTGAGCAATGGCCTCAACTTTCCGACGTCGTCAAGCCGTTCGAGATTGCCGATCTGGTCGATCAGCTTCTCGGCCCTGTCACTGCCCAGCACCGGCGCAATCAGATCCCGCGCCTTCGCTGCGACGGCTTCCGTGCTCAGCGGGTTCTCCTTGGTGCCCGGCGGATATCTCGTGAAGTGCTCGACCTTCTTGCCATCGGTCAATGTCACCTCGACGACAGCGCCGCGCGGCGCGACCGGATCCATCAGCGTCTTGTCACCGGCCAGCGTCACCTTGGCACGCTGCTCCAGGATATTCGGATCACGCATCAGCGCGACATCGTGGCTGTCGTTGAACGACACCCCGCCCTTGACCAGCGCGACCGCCACGAGGTGCTGGCAATTGACATCAGGCATCGCGCTTTCGCCCACGATCCCCATCGCATCGGTCGGCAACCTGACCAGGATGCTACGGACGCTATCCGGCGTGAGGCCATACTGCTTGCGCAGCGTCAGCATCGCATCCAGCGGCGACTGGATGGGATAGCCGACCGAGAATGTCTTGATCGCGGTTTCCGTGACATAGAAGAGCTTGCCGAGATCCTTCACCATCTCCTCCGGCTTCGGATCGGTCGAGAGTGCGATGAAGAGATTATGGGTGCCGTCGAGCACGTCGTCGACGCCGGTCAGGCCGCTGAGCACCATGTCAACAGCCATGACGCCATTGCGGGCTCCCATGCCGGCGAAGTCAAAAGCCTTCTCGATGTGATCGTGGTCCTTGACCCAGCTCCATAGGCCGGAGACCTGTTGCGACGAATAGGAGATCGCATAGCGCATCCCCTTCTCGTCAAGCCGCGCCAGTGATGCAGCCGCACCGAGCGCGCCGAAGGTCGATGACGTTCCTTCGGCGCTCCGGTGGGCGCCACGCACGAGATCGGGGCCCAGTGCCATCAGCAGGCGGCAGGTCAAATCGTAGCCCAGCGCGACGGCCCGAATGACATCCTGTCCGCTGCGATGTTCCCGCTCGCCGATAGCGAGCGCGGCCGGCACGACCGAGCATCCCGGATGCGCCTTGGTGACAGGCTCGAAATCGTCGGTCTCGTCGGCATGGGCGCACATCGCATTGGCCAGCGCTGCGTTGACCGCCGTGGAGCGGAAGTCGGAGCCGACCACGGAGGCCTGGGCGTCACCGCCGAGTGTGCGCACATATTTCAACGCCATCTCGCCCGGCTTCATCCGCGAGCCCGAGATCATCGCGCCAAGCGTGTCGAGGATGCGGTGCTTGCATTCGCGCAGCACCTGCTCGGGCAACTCCTGATCGCGTGCGGCGACCATGTAGCGGGCGAGCCGCTCCGTCACGCCTGGGCCGGCTGCGACGGCCATGCGGCCGCCGGTGGCTGCCAGAGCGGCAACCGACCCGGCGGACCGCAGGAAATGGCGGCGCGATGGCATGCTTCCCTCCTTCGCGATCAGACCGCGACCGACATCTTGGCGATCTCCGCTGCACTCGGCAGGTTCTCGATATTCCAGCAGGCGTCCATCACGCGCCGGATCGTCGCAGCGGGAATGATGCCGTCGGCAAGATCGGAGAACTTGGTTTCGAGCTGCTTGTCGGTCATCGGCACCTCGACGCTGCCGATCGCGTGCTCGATGTAGCGGTTCAGCTTGCGGCCCTCCTTGAGCACGATGGTGAGATCGACCTGCTCCGGCTTGATGCCTGATGTTATGATCGGATTGACCTTGCCGCGGAGCGCAACGATGGTCGGGTCGGTCACCGCGCGGTCGCTGAACTGCTTCTCGCCGCCAGCGCCCTCGACAATGGCCACCGCCACCGCATGGTAGATGCTGAACTTGCCTTCGAGGCCCTGGCTTGGCGTCCTCTTGCCGGTCAGCTCCAGTACCAGCGGGTGGACCTTGAGATCGACCCGCTCGATCTGGTCGGCGGTCAGCCTGTTCTCGTTGCGGAGCTGGATCGCCGCATCGATCGCGGGATGAATGACGATACCGCAGGCGAACGGCTTGTAGGTGTTGAGCGCCGCCTCATAACGCTTGCCGAGGTCACCCAGGATCTCGTTGTAGTCCTGCTTGGTGCTGATCGCGTTGGCCCAGCCACGCTTGGCCTCGATCATCGCATCGGACGAGGTGAAGTTCCTCGATGCCAGGATCGCGGCGAAGATGCCGCTGGAAGCCGCGCGGCCCGGATTGAAGCTCTTGTTCATCGAGCCGAAGGATTCGCGCAAGCCCACCGGCTGCGACGCCGCAAGACCCAGCGCCCATCTCATCTGCTGCTCGTTCAATTTCAGCAGCTTGCCGACGGCCGCGGCCGAGCCGAACACGCCGGCCGTGCCGGTGATGTGCCAGCCGACATCGTAATGGTTCGGGTAGACCGAGTTACCGATCCGGCACTCGGTCTCGACGCCGAGCACCAGTGCGTTCAAGAACTCCTTGCCGGAGATCGGCTGCATTTCCGACAGCGCGAGGATCGCCGAGGCTACGGGACCGGCCGGATGGATGATCGTCTTCAGATGCGTGTCGTCGTAGTCGAAGATGTGGCTCGACACGCCGTTGATGAAGGCGGCGTTCATGATGTCGAACCGCTCGCGCCGCCCAAACAGGGAAGCCTGCTGCGGCCCGGAGAACGGGCCGAGCGCGGACACCGCGATATCGACCGTCTCGTGATGCGAGCCGCCGATGGCGACGCCGACCCAGTTCAGGAGCGTGCGGATGCCCTCTTTCCGGACATTGGCCGGCAGGTCGTCATAGCTTGCGGTGACGAGATAATGCGCGAGCGCGCGCGTGACGTCCTTCGGCGGCGCCGCGGCAGGAGCCGCAGGCGAGGCTTGCGCAAAGGCCGTGTTGGTGGCGACAGTTGCGAAGGGCAGCGCGGCTGCCGCCTGGAGCAGGGTTCTGCGATCAGTGTGCATAGGCGGCCTCCTTGACCTTGATCGACACCAGCTTGGCGGCCAGACGTACCGCGCTCTCCAGCGCGCCGGTGTTGGCGACGCCTTGGCCTGCGATATCGAACGCGGTGCCGTGTGACGGCGTGGTGAAGACGGTCTCGAGCCCGGCGGTGACGGTGACGCCGCGGTTGAAACCGCGCAGCTTGGTCGCGATCTGGCCCTGGTCGTGATACATCGCGACCACGCTGTCGAACTCGCCGGCGAAGGCGCGGATATAGACGGTGTCGGCGGGATAAGGTCCGGTGCAGGCGATGCCGGTCTGGGCGGCGGCTTCGACCGTCGGGCGGATCATCTCGATCTCGTCGCGGCCGAACAGGCCGTTCTCACCGGCATGCGGATTGAGCGCCGCAACCGCGATACGCGGCTTGGCGACGCCGGCCCGGCGCATCATGCGGTCGACCAGCTCGATCGCATCGGTGATGCTCTCCGGATTGATGCCGTCGAGCGCCTCACGCAGCGACTGATGCCCGGTGACGCGCGACATCCACTGGCCATCGAGCACGTTCATCTCGGAGAAATAGGTCTTGTGCCCGAGCAGGCTCGCGAACATCTTGTGCTCGTCGGGAAACTTCCAGCCGCCGTCGAACATCGCGCGCTTGTTCAGCGGCGCGAAGGTGATGGCGTCGACCTCGCCGTCCCTGGAGAAATCGATCGCGCGCGACAGCGTCTCGCCGGTCAACCGGCCGGACTCGGCGCTGGCCTTGCCGAGCGGGATTTTGGCAGGATCGGTGTTGCCGAGATCGACAAGCTGCACCGTGCCGCGGCCCCATTTGGCGGCCTTGGGCGAGGCAATCCGCTCGACCTTCAGCTTCATGCCGGCATGATCCATGCCCATGTCGAGCACGCGGGCATCGCCGACCACGACGAGGCGCGCGACGTCGGCGAGGCGGTCGTCGGAGAGGATGCGCGCGACCTGTTCGGGACCGATGCCGGTGCAGTCACCAGGGGTCAGCGCGATGACGGGAAGTTCGTTGGTGCTGGTAGCCATATTGGAGACCTTGGATCCTTACTTCGCTTGCTGGATTTGTGCGGCGGACTGAGCCCAGTCCTCGCGATTGAATTCGCCGTCCCATTTGGCGACCACGATCGCGGCGACCGCGTTGCCGATGGTGTTGGTGATGGCGCGCGCCAGCGACATGAAACGGTCGATGCCGAGCAGCAGTGCCAGTCCTTCCGCCGGCAGCCCTGCGGCGACGACGGTCGCAGCAAGTGCCGCGAACGCGCCGCCGGTGACGCCGGCCGCGCCCTTGCTGGTGAACAGCATCACCACGAACAGGCTGAGCTGCTGCGCGGCCGACAGCTCGACGCCATAGACTTGGGCGACGAAGATGGTCGAGAGCGGCAATGTCAGCGCGACACCGTCGAGATTGAAGGAATAGCCGGAGGGAATGACGAGGCCCGCGACAGCACGCCCTACGCCCGCCTTCGGCAACTTTTCCATCATGCCGGGGATGGCGGTCTCCGACGACGAAGTGCCGAGCACCACGAGCAGCTCGGTGCGCAGCAGGCGCAAGAGGTCCATCAGGCGAATGCCGACCAGGCGGCAGATGGTGCCGAGGATGACGAAGATGAAGAACGCCATCATCGCCCAGGCAGTGCCGACCAGAAGCGCCAGCGCATAGAGCGTCGCGGCACCGAACTTCGCCACCGTGAACGCCATGGCGCCGAACGCACCGATCGGCGCCAGCGCCACCACGACATGGACGACACTGAAGACGAGCTCGGTCACCCGCTCCAGGCCGGTCCGCAACGGACCGGCCTTGTCGCCGAGCAGCAACAGGCCGATGCCGCAGAGCAGCGCCAGCACCAGTACCTGAAGCACGTCGCCGGCCGCGAACGCACCGACAAAGCTCTCCGGCACCATGTGCTGGATGTAGGCCGACAATGATCCGACATGAGCCTGCTGATAGCGCGCGACCGTCTCGGCCTGCTGCGCGGTGGCATGCGCCACGCCGGCACCGGGCTGGATCCAGCGCACCACGACGAAGCTGATCATGAGGCAAATCGTCGTCACCACCTCGAAATAGGCGAAAGCCCTGAGCCCGATGCGGCCGACCGCCTTCATGTCGCCGACCTGCGCGATGCCGGTGACCACGACCAGGAAGATCAGCGGCGCGATCGTCATCTTGATCAAGGATATGAAGACATCGCCGAGCGGCTTGAGCTCCACCGCAAAATTCGGAAACAGAGCGCCGAGCAGAGCGCCGAGCGCAGCACCGGCAACCACCAGGACATACTGCTCGCGCCAGAGCGGCTTGCGGCGGCGGCCGGACGTGGAGCTCGATATGGGTTCAGACAGCGGCGTCGCGGCAATCTGCAATGTATTTTCCTCCAACGTCGTTGGCGCCATGCGTTGAGGGCGCTTCGTTCTTGTCTTTCGATGGCGTTTACATTGGACCAGCGGCGTGTCAGGCGCTAATGCCGTATCGGTATGATTTGAGGACAAAACGTTATTATGGACCTGGTCTGGCTGGAGGACTTCCTTGCCATCGCCGAGGAGGGCGGGTTCTCCCGCGCCGCCGAGCGACGGCACGTGACCCAGCCGGCGCTGAGCCGCCGCATCAAGTCGCTCGAGGACTGGCTGGGGACGCAGCTGTTCGAACGCTCGACCCACACCATCACGCTGACGGCCGCCGGCGAGAGCTTTCGTCCCGTCGCGGAGGACGTGCTGCGCCGGATCCTGGTCGGTCGCGAGGAAGCGCTCGAGGTCGCACGGCTGAAGGCCGAGACCATCACCTTCGTCGCCACGCATTCGCTGTCGCAGACCTTCTTCCCGGAATGGATCCGCAACTCGGACGGCGCGCGCGACGGCTCGGCCGTGCAGCTCGTCGCTTCGAATTTCGCCGGCTGCGAGAAGCTGCTGCTGGACGCGCAGGCCCACTTCATGCTGGCGCATTACCATCCGTCATTGGTGAGCCGGCTCGACATGGACCGCTTCCAGCGCATCGATCTCGCAACCGACGTGCTGATCCCGATCAGCGCGCCGGCGGCAAAGCCGGGCCGCGGCGGACGGCGCAGCAAGAGCACGCAGCCGCGCTACGCCCTGCCCGGCGCATCCGGCGCGCCGCTGGCCTATCTCGCCTATCACCCGGGCTCGGGTGTGGGACGGCTTGTCACATCGTTCCTGGCGGCAAAGGATCCGGTGGCCTGGCTCGTTCCCGGTTTCGCCGCGCCAGTCATGCTGCTGATCGACATGGCGCGCGAGGGACGCGGCGTGACATGGGCGCCGATGAGCCTCGTCCGCGCCGATCTCGACACCGGCCGCCTGCTGCGTGCGGGCGGCGGCGAATGGGACATTCCGATCAACGTGTCGCTGTTTCGCACCCGCGCCCGCATGACCCGGGCGGCCGAGAATTTCTGGAATTCGGTGCGCAAGGGCCGGCCGGGCGTGAAATCCGCCGCATCTGCGTCTCGGGCCAAGTGAGCCCTAGCAGGTGAGCCCTGGCAAGCGAGCCCTGGCAAGTGAGCCCTAGCATGGAACTTGCATAAATTCTGGGCGACAGGGACGCCGCATGAACCTCATCAGTCTCGATATCCGCATGCTCCGGTCGCTGATCTCGGTGGTCGAGACCGGCAGCATCACCGAGACCGCGCGCCGGCTGGGCCGCACCCAGCCGGCGATCACGCTGCAATTGCAGCGGCTGGAGGAGCTCACCGGCAAGCAATTGTTCGAGCATGTGGGCCGGCGGCTGATGCTGACCGACGACGGCACGACGGTTCTCACCTACGCCAAGTCCATCCTGCGGCTGCATGACGAGTTGATTTCGCAGCTGGCGTCACAGGAGATCGAGGGCCAGGTCGTGCTCGGCACGCCCGACCTCTACGCGGCCTTCATGCTGCCGTCGATCCTCAGCGTATTTCGCAAATCGTTTCCGCGCGTCCAGGTCGAGCTCAATTGCGCGCTGTCGACGCCGCTGGTCGGTCTCGTCAAGCGCGGCGACGTCGACATAGCACTCGTCACCCGCATGAACGATTTCACCGGCGGGCAGGTGGTGCGGCGCGAGCAGCTTGTCTGGATGACCGGCGAGCAATCCGCCGCGCATCAGGAGCGCCCGATCCCGCTCGCGCTGCTGCCACCGGGCAACATCTATCGCGACTACGCCATCGATACGCTGGAGCGCGCCAATTTGCGTTGGCGCATCGCCTGCGTCAGCGAAAGCGTCGGCGGCCTGCAGGCTGCAGCCTTTGCCGGCATGGCCGTCACGGTGCTCGGCCGCAGCGCACTGGTGCCCGCGATGCGCGAGATCGGCCCGAACGAGGGCCTGCCCCCGCTGCCGAAGATCGAGCTCCTGCTCTACAAGTCGAGCGGCGCCACCTCGAAGGCGGCGACTGCGCTGCACGACTATCTCGCGCATTATCTGCGCCTCGACGAAGAGCTCAGCGGCCGCGGTGCTCCGATCGAGTTGTCTTGAACCGCCACGCGAAGTTCGCAAGCGCAGCAATATCACGAACGTCTTGACAGCGACTTTCAGCTGCATATTTTTTGCGCCGAGAGATCTAGAGATCTCTCTCTCACCCTCGAAATTCAAGGACCCAATGCGACCGTCGGAGACGATGATGCTCAACGAATCTCTGCCTCAAATTCGCGTGCACAGGAATAACATCCACCGTTATCGGCGACTGCTGAAGACCAGGCTGACAGAGATAGAACGCCAGTACATCGAGAGACGCCTGGCAGAAGAGCAGTCAGCCCTTGATAGCCTCGCCGCCGCCGCCTTTCCGGTTTCCATCTTCGCCTCGAAGGCACCGATCGATACAGGAGCGGCGCAATGAAAGTCGCCCGGGACCTGCTCATTCGAGGCAGCGAGAAGGTGATCGGGCACGACGAACTCCTTCCTGCCAGCGCGAAGACCGAGCATGAGCGCGAACTCTATCGGCAACGGATAGAGCGCGAGCGGCGGTTGATCAGGGATTTCCAGGGCGAGCTCGATCGCCGGACGGCATGAGCTGTCCGGTGGTGAGGCTCCGCCGTCGGCGGTTGCTGAAGGTCAGGTCTCCGGCAATCGACTTAGCGAACGAGGCGGGCATCATGCGCCGTGCCGCTCTGCGGCGGCCCAAGGCCGCCGCAGACGCATCGGGACACCGCCGCCACGCGGCGGGTCGTCGTCGTCATTGTCGCTGTCGAGCCGGCGCAGGGCCGCGAGAATATCGGCGAGCCGGACGGTGTGGCTCATGCCGGGGACTTCGCGCAAGGCGGGACAGGATTCGACCGCGCACATATCGGACGCCCAGGACGACAGGATGATCCGTTTCTCCGGCGCAGATAGCTCTTCTGCGTTCAGGACATCAGCGGGCGAGCCGTAGTGCGCCGCCGGGTGAAACAGTAGGTTGAGATTGTCCGAATTCGTGTTCACGTTGGTCATCGGTTGTGCCTCCCTTTACGCTCCTTTCGAAGGGATGGTGGGTTGATGATGGGATGGCGGCGGGCACCGCCGCCATCTGCGTTCAAGCTAATGCGTGTTGATCGCGATACGCTTGATGCCTTCCCGCGCCTTCTCGGATTTGGGCAACGAGACGGTTAGGACGCCGTTCTTGAACGACGCCTCGGCCTTGTCTTCCTCGACGTCTTCGAGCGGGACTTGCCGCTCGAAGGCGCCGTAGTAACGCTCGGTGAAGTACCTGCCTTCGCCGTTGCGCTCGGCCTTCTTCTCGCCGCGGAGAGTGAGGACGCCGTGGGCGATTTCGACCTCGACGTCCTTCTCCGTCAGTCCCGGAAGTTCGGCCGTGACGGTCAGCATATTGTCGGTCTCGCTGAGTTCGACCTTGGGCCAGCCGAAACGGCCTTCCATAATAGGCGACAGGTTGCTCCCGGCAAAACCGCGAAACACGTCGTCAAACAGACGGTTCATCTCGCGATGAAGCGTCAGGAACGGATCGAAGCTGTCGCGGACCGGCGCAAGCTCCTGGCTCTTTGACCAGGGAATGAGATCACGAAAAGCCATGGTTCTCTCTCCTTCATGCATCCGGAACGCGGCGCAAACATCTGGACGCCGCGTTCCGCCAATCCCTCGATCGGCCGCTCAGGCTGCTTTCTTCTGCTCGATCTGAGATGCGGGAGAGGCCGCGCCCGCGATCTGGATTCGGCGCGGCTTCATTGCTTCCGGGACCTCACGGACCAGGTCGACGATCAAGAGGCCGTCCTGGAACGACGCCTGCTTCACCTGGACATAGTCGGCGAGGTTGAACACGCGCCGGAATGGACGCGCGGCAATGCCGTGATAGAGATATTCGCGCGTAGCATCGTCGGGCTTGCGACCCTCGATTGCGAGCGCGTTCTGTTCGGCCGTCACTGTGATGTCGTTGACGCCGAAGCCGGCCACGGCGAGGCTGATCCGGTAATGGTCTTCGCCGGATCGCTCGATGTTATAAGGGGGGTAATTGTCCTCGGTCGCCTGGCGCAGCGTGCTGTCGACGAGATCGGCCAGGTGATCGAAGCCGATGGTGGAGCGCCACAGCGGCGCGAAGTCGAATGTGGTCCTCATAACCAAGTCCTCCAAAGAGCAAGATGGATACGAAGGAACGCAGGACAGGGTTTTCAGACGGGGTCCGAAGACACCGGCCCAGCGCCCGCGCCGGGCCCTCTCGGGCGCCCGGCACACCGCTCTCGCGGCAAAAAATGACTTAGAAGAAGGGATATCGGTTTCAAGAGGGCGGTCGAAAAAATTTCGAGCGCGCGGGGGGACGTGCTGGCAAGACGACGGCCGGTCAGTTCCAGGCCGGATTTGCCTCAAGCCTTCGCGTGGGCACGGTCCGGTTCGCGCAAGGCCAGCGGGGGCCAGAACTTAGCCCAAGGCTGCGCCGCTTCGAACGCCGCCGCAATGCGGAAGATGGTTGGCTCGTCGAGCCATGGCGCAACGATCTGGAGCCCGATCGGCAAACCGTCGCGATCGAAGCCGCAGGGTAGCGTCGCCGCCGGAAGACCAGCAAGATTGATCGGCCAGGTAAAGGGCGACCAGCCGAGATGCGGATCGACCTTGCTGCCGTCGATCGTGTCGACGCCGATCCGGCCGGCCTCGAATGCGGTCACCGCGACCGTCGGCGTCACCAGCGCATCGACGCGCTCGAACAATTTCAGGAACGCATTGCGGGCCTGGCCGCGCCGGTAGCTGGCTTCGATATAATCCGTGCCGCTGTAGTGGCGGCCGGCGCTGACGACATCGCGATAGTCCGCCTCTGAGCTGGCGAGATCGGCTGTGGTCTTGGTCGCCACCGCGGCCGCCTGCTCGGTGAAGGCGATCGGCTTCAGCGTGTGCTCGAGAATGCCGGGATCGAGGCCCGGACCATCCATGGTGACCTGCGCGCCGCAGGAATCGAGAATGGCGAGCGCCTTGCCGAATGCCGCGCGGACGTCAGCGCTGATCGGGGCGTAGCCGAGATCGGCGCTCGCACCGATGCGGAGGCCGTTCAATGAGGCCGCGTTCGTATCGAAGCAGCGCGGCGACACCGGCAGGCTCGCGGGATCGCGTGGATCGTAAGCAGCGATGATCTCCAGCACTAGCGCGGCATCCGCGACCGTCCGCGTGATCGGGCCGGTGTGCGCGAGCGAGGCCCAGGACGGCGGCGAGAAGCCGGGCGAGCGCGGCACCAGGCCGAAGGTCGGCTTCAGCCCGAACACGCCGCAGAACGATGACGGTACGCGGATCGAGCCGACGCCGTCGGTGCCGATCGCGATCGGGCCGCAACCGGCGGCGACGCCAGCCGCCGCGCCGCCGCTCGACCCACCGCTGGTGCGGCCGGGATTCCAGGGGTTGCGCGTGGTGCCGGTGACGGGGCTGTCCGCCGTCAGCTTGTAGCCGGACTCGCAAGTCGTGGTCTTGCAGGTGATGATCGCGCCGGACGCCTTCAGCGCCGACACCACGGCGGCATCGACATCGGGCACGAACGCCTTGTTCATCGGTGAGCCGGCATAGGCCGGCACGCCCGCGACAAACACGAGATCCTTGATCGTGACAGGCACGCCGGCGAGCGATCCCTTCGCCTCGCCCGCGCGCATCTCCCTGGTGAGACGGTCGGCCTCCGCCCTCGCCTGCTCGTACATCGGTGTCACCACCGCATTGCAGGCTTCATTCGTGGCTTCGAGCGCGGCAATGGTGTCGTCGACGACATCGCGCGGGGTGAACGCCTTGCGGCGGTAGCCGGCCATGATCTCGTTAGCAGAAAGCGCGCCAAGGCCAGTCGGCGCCGGCGGGAAGGCCGCTCGGCCGGAACCATCAGTCATCATCAACCCTAAAGAGTTAGCTGAGCGCCGCGTCGACGGCGCGCTTGGCCATCACCGTGACGAGATGCGCACGGTAATCGGCTTCGGCGTGGATATCGGAGGTGAGACCGTCGTTGTCGATCTTGATCGCCGCAATTGCGGACGGATCAAAATTCTCCGACAGCGCCACCTCCATCGGCGGCACGCGGAACGCGCCGGGACCCGCGCCGGTTACGGCGACGCGGACACCATCGGCGAATTTCGCGACGAATACGCCGACCAGCGCATAACGCGACGCCGGCGCCTTGAACTTCGAGTAACCTGCCTTGAGCGGCACGGGAAAACGGATCGCAGTGATGATCTCGCCTACTTCGAGCGCAGTCTCGAACAGGCCGAGGAAGAACTTGTCGGCTGCGATCTCGCGCGTGCTGGAGACGATGGTGGCGCCGAGACCGAGCACGCCGGCCGGATAATCCGCCGCAGGATCATTGTTGGCGACCGAGCCGCCAATTGTGCCGCGGTTGCGTACGGCGGGATCGCCGATCATCGACGCCAGTGCCGCGAGCCCGGGGATTTTCGTCTGCACGAGCTTCGAGGCAGCCACCACGGCATGCGGCGTCATCGCACCGATGGTGATGCTGGCGCCGTCGTCGGTGATGCCTTTGAGAGATCCGAGCTTCGACAGATCGACCAATGCGACGGGGCTCGCCAGCCGCTGCTTTATCGTCGGAATCAGCGTCATGCCGCCGGCGACGAGCTTGCTGTCTTCGATCGAGATCAAGAGCTTGGCCGCGTCTGGAATTTCGCTCGGCTGGTGATAGGCAAATGGTTTCATTGTTGTCCTCCCTATTCCGCGGCGACCGGCAGCGACGCGTTTTGCAGCAGGCGCCAGATCCGGTTCGGCGTTGCCGGCATGTCGACATGGGTGACGCCGAGATGCGCGAGCGCGTCGACCACCGCGTTGATGACGGCGGCCGGCGAGCCGATGGTGCCGACTTCGCCGCAGCCCTTCACGCCCATTGGTGTGTGCGTGCAGAGCGTGGAATGGGTCGCAACCTTCATCATCGGCATGTGATCGGCGCGTGGCATGCAGTAATCCATCAACGAGCCCGACAGCAGCTGACCCGAGCCTTCGTCGTAGACCGCGTTCTCGAACAGCGCCTGGCCGACGCCCTGCACGATGCCGCCGTGCAACTGGCCCTCGACGATCATCGGATTGATGACCGTGCCGACGTCGTCGACCGCGGTGTAGTTGACCAGCGTCACCGTGCCCGTCTCGGGATCGACCTCGACCTCGGCGATGTGGCAGCCGCCGGGATAGGTGAAGTTGACGGGGTCGTAATAGGCCTGCTCTTCCAGCCCCGGCTCCAGCACCTCGAGCGGATAGTTGTGAGGCACATAAGCGGCGCCCGCGATCTCCTCGAACGACTTGATGCGGTCCGTACCCGCGACTGAGAAGTTTCCGGCCTCGAACTGGATATCGACTTCAGCGGCCTCCAGCAGATGCGCGGCGATCTTCTTGCCCTTGGCGATCACCTTGTCGGTCGCCTTCGACAACGCTGCTCCGCCCACCACGAGGGAACGCGAGCCATAGGTCCCCATGCCGAACTGCACGCGATCGGTATCGCCGAATACGATGTCGACATTCTCGAAGGCAACGCCGAGCTTTTCCGACACGATCTGTGCAAACGTCGTCTCGTGGCCCTGGCCGTGATTGTGGGTGCCGATCATGACCGTGACCTGGCCGGTCGGATGCACGCGCACCGTGGCGCTCTCGTAGAGACCGCCGCGCGCGCCCAACCGCCCTGCGAAGCGCGACGGCGCAAGGCCGCAGGCCTCGACATAGGTGGAATAGCCGAGCCCGCGGAATTTGCCTTTGCTCGCAGAGGCCGCCTTGCGGAGGCCGAAGCCCTTCACATCGGCGGCAACCAGCGCGCCGTCGAGACAGCCCATAGGATCGCCGGAATCGTACTGCACCAGCACCGGTGTCTGATACGGATAGGCCTCCTTCGGGATCATGTTGCGCCGGCGAATCTCGACGCGGTCGATGCCCATCTCGCTGGCTGCGACATCGACGATGCGCTCCAGCACGAAGGTCGCCTCGGGCCGGCCCGCGCCGCGGTAGGCATCGACCGGCACGGTGTTGGTGAAGACCACCTTCACGTTGCAGTAAATTGCGGGCGTGGTGTAGACGCCGCCGAGCAGCGGACCATAGAGATTGGTCGGGATGTTCGGTCCGAAAGTCGAGAGATAACCGCCCATATTGGCGAGCGTATTGACGCGGAACGCCAGGAACTTTCCGTGTTCATCCAGCGCCAGCTCGGCTTCGGTGACGTGATCGCGGCCGTGACGATCGGAGACGTAGCCTTCCGAGCGGCTTGCGACCCATTTGATCGGCCGCATCACGCGCTTGGCGGCCCAGGTGATCACGGCCTCTTCGCCGTAGTGGAATTGCTTGACGCCAAAGCCGCCGCCGACATCGGGTGCGACCACGCGCAGCTTGTGCTGCGGGATGTTCAGCACCAGCGCGCCCATCAGGAAGCGCACGACGTGCGGGAACTGGCTGGTGGTCCACAGCGTGAAGCGATCGGTGCCCGGCTCGTATTCGGCGATTGCCGCACGCGGCTCCATCGGGTTGCCGATCAGGCGGTTGTTGACCAGGCTGAGCTTTGCGACATGCGCAGCCTTGCGGAACGCGGTTTCGACCGCGGCCTTGTCGCCGAGCTCCCAGTCGCAGCAGATGTTGTTCGGCACGTCGTCGAACAGTTGCGGTGCGCCGGGCCTGACAGCTTCGAGCACGCCGACGACCGACGGCAGCACCTCGTAGTCGATCGTCAGCAGCTCGGCCGCCGCATTGGCCTGCTGCGGCGTCTCGGCGATGACGAAGGCCACCATGTCGCCGACGAAGCGCACCTTGCCCTGCGCCAGCATCGGGAATGGCGGCTCCTTCATCGGCACGCCCTTGGCGTCCGAGATGCCCCAGCCGCAGGGCAGAGAGCCGAGGCTGTCGGCCTTGACGTCGTCGCCGGTCAGAACGGCGATGACGCCGGGCGACGCCAGCGCCGCGCTCTTGTCGATGCCCCGCAACACGGCATGGCCATGCGGAGAACGCACGAACACGCCGGCCGTCATGGCCGGACGCTTGATGTCGGAGACATAATTGCCGCGGCCGGTGAGGAAGCGTTGGTCTTCTTTCCGCTTCGGTGAGGCGCCGATCCCGATCACATTGCCCATGGTCACTCTCCCTTGGCGGCGTTCATGGCGGCGGCGCCGGCCAGCACGGAAACCACGATGTTCTGGTAGCCGGTGCAGCGGCAGATATTGCCTTCGAGGCCATGGCGGACATCGGCCTCGGTCAGATCCGGTTTCCCGGTGGCGAGCGCGATCGCCGTCATCAGCATGCCGGGCGTGCAGAAGCCGCATTGCAGGCCGTGATGCTCGCGAAACGCCTCCTGCATCGGATGCATCTGGTTCGAGCCGGGTGCTCCTTGCAGACCTTCGATGGTGAGCAAGGTCGCGCCGTCGAGCGCGGGCGCCAGCAGCGTGCAGCTCTTCACGGGCAGGCCATCGAGATGGACGACGCAGGCGCCGCACTGGCTGGTGTCGCAGCCGATATGGGTGCCGGTGAGATTGAGCTGCTCGCGCAAGAGCTCGGCGACAAGCGTCGCCGGTTCGACGTCCACGGTGGTGGGCCGGCCGTTGAGTGTGAAGGATATCTGCAAGGTCATGCTCCTGCGCGACGGGTCTTTAGGCGAGTGGAAGCGCGCTGCCGGTGGCCCATGTGGCCATGACGACATCGCCGACGGTGAAAGGATCTGCGAAGAAAGTCTTTTCCGGCACATAGGCGACGAACTCGTCGTCCGGCACGGTGTCGAGCATGACCTTGACGAAATAGCCCTGGTATTCGATCGCAAGCACCCGGCTCGGCAGCGAAGTGGTGCAGCCCGGCGGCAGATCCCTGCCCGGCCTGACCAACGCGACGTCGTCGCGGCGCACGGCGATATCGACCTTGTCGCCGACGCTGACGGCCGGGCGCGCCTGAAGCGGCACTTCGATGCCATCGGGCGCGGCCTGCGCCAGCGTGAAGCTTGCACCGTTGACCTTTTCGACCCGGCCGGAGAGCACGTTCTGGCCGCCCATGAACTCGGCGACATAACGATCGTGCGGATGGGCGTAGACGTCGCGCGCGGCACCCGCCTGCTTGATCTTGCCCTGCTCCATCACCACCACAAGGTCGGCAAGCGCGATCGCCTCGAGCTGGGTGTGGGTGACGTGGATGAAGGTGATGCCGAGCTCCTGCTGCATCCGCCGCAATTCCTGGCGCATCTGGACGCGGAGCTGCTCGTCGAGCGCCGACAGCGGCTCGTCGAGCAGCAGCACCCGAGGCTCGGTGATCGCGGCGCGCGCCAACGCCACGCGCTGCTGCTGGCCGCCGGAGAGCTGCGCCGGCAGGCGATCTGCGAATTGCGTCAGCCGCACCTTCTCGATCATGGCGTCGGCGACACGCAGGCGATCGGCTTTGGACTGGCCTCGCACGCGCAACGCAAAAGCGATGTTCTCGCGGACCGTCAAATGCGGGAACAGCGCGTAGGACTGGAACATCATTGCGGTGCGCCGCTGCACCGGGGCGAGGCCGACGACGTTCTGGCCGCCAATCACGATCTCGCCCACGGTCGGGTCCTCGTGGCCCGCGATCATGCGCAGGATCGTGGTCTTGCCGCAGCCGGAGGGACCGATGAAGCAGCAATAGGCGCCGTCTGCGATCCTGAGATTGACGCCGTCGACCACGTTGGTCACGCCGTCAAAGCTCTTGCAGACGCCTGCCAGTTCAATATCGCCGCGATCGTTCTTCATTCCCAAATCAACCCTTTGCACTGCTACCGCGCCTCTTTTGAATCAGCACGATGCTGCCGAGGCTCGCACCGATGACGATAAAGGAGACGATGGTCGTCACCGTGCCCAGCGCATAAAGCGAGGGCGAGGTGACGTTCAATGTCATGCTCCAGATCTCCAATGGCAGCGTGTTGAGCGAGCCCGCGGTCTGGAGGCTGCGCGCGAACTCGTCGTAGGAGAGCGTGAACCCGAACAGCGCGACCGCGACAAGGCCGGGTGCGAGCACCGGGATCATCACCAGCCAGATCGACTGCCAGCGGCTGGCCCCGAGATCGTAAGCCGCCTCCTCCCAGACGTGATCGAAGCGCGACATCACAGCGAACATCACCAGCACGCCGAACGGCAGCGTCCAGGACAGCTGCGCACCGAGCGCCGAGGTGTACCAGCTCGCATTCAGCCCGAGCGCCTGGAACAGCAGACCGGTGCCGAGGCCGAGCACCAGGCCGGGGGCCACCAGGCTGCCGATCATCATGTAGAAGACAAAGGTGTCGCCGCGAAAGCGCTTGCGGAAGCCGAGCCCGGCGAGAAACGAGACCACGACCGTGATGATGGTGACGATGACGGCGAGCTTGATCGAGCGGTCGAACGAGCCCTTGACGTCACCGGTCCGGACCTGAGTGAAGAGGTCGACAAACCAGTGCAGCGAGTGTCCCTTCATCGGGAACACGAGTCCGCCGCGAATGTCCTGGAACGACAGGACATAGATGCAGAACATCGGGCCGTAGAGCGCGATCACGTAGAGCCCGAACAGCGTCGCCAGCACGTAGAACGTCCAGGGACGCCCGCCCTTGCTCGGCGCGATCGCCTTGGTCGTCGCGGGTGCGACCCTCTCGGGCATGTCGGCGAGAACAGCGCTCATCGCGTGATCTCCTGCCTGATATCGACGGTGCGCAGGATCAGCGAGACGATCGCGACCAGCACCAGCGTCAGCAGCACGGCGCTCGCCGCCGCGGTCGGATATTGCAGCACGCCAACATCCTCATAGAAGGCGCTGACCACCGAGGCCGAGCCGCCGCCGGACATCACCTTGACCACGAAGAAGTCGCCCATCACGATTGACACCACGAAGATGGTGCCGAGCGCGATGCCGCTCTTGGACATCGGCACGACGATCAGGCGCATGATGTCGAAACGGCTGGCGCCGGCATCGATCGCAGCCTCGATCAGCTTCTTGTCGATCCGCGCCATCGAATTGAAGATCGGCACGATCATGAAGATCGTGAGCTGGTGGACATAGGCAATGACAACCGCGAGGTCGGAGAACAGCAGCACCTCCAGCGGCTGATGGATCACGCCCAATGCCAGCAGCGCCTGGTTGATCAGGCCTTCCTTGCCGAGCAGCGGGATCCAGGAAATCATCCGGATGATGTTCGAGGTCCAGAATGGCACCGTGCAGAGCAGGAACAGGCCGATCGCCAGCAACTGGTTGCGGACGTGAAACACCAGGAAGTAGGCGACGAAGAAGCCGATGATCAGGGTGAAGACCCAGGTCAGCACGGTGAACTTGATGGTCGCGAGATACAGCTTCAGCGTCAGCGCTGAATGCAGCACCTCGACATAGCTTGCGAGCGTGAAGCCCGGCGTCAGCCCGCCAAAGCCGTCGGTGGCAAAGAAGCTTGCGGCCAGCACGACCAGGATCGGCGCCACGAAGAACGGCACCAGCACCAGGACCAGCGGCGAGACATAGAGCCAGCCGGCAAGATTGGAACGCGATGGAGCTTGAGCTGAGCTCGAACTTGGCTGCATATCAGCAAATGCCTCGAAGTCGGTCTTGTCGCACCGGCGCGTGACGGCGCCGGTGCTTCTTCAGGTCAGGGAAAGCAGGTTTCAGGCCACCTTGAAGTCATTCCAGCGCTTGTTCATGTAGGCCGCCTCGTCCATCAGCGTGTTCCAGCACGAGATGTTCTTGACGCGGTCGAGGAACGAGCCGCCGTCACGCTTGGTGCCGGCCTTCTCCATCGCGACGCCGTAGGGATCGTTGATCACTTCCGGCGCCGGCTTGCCGTCGTACCAGAAGTCCCATTCGGCAGCGGTCAGGAACTTCTTCGCCGTCGACGGCACCGGGCTGTAATAGCCGTAGCGGCCGACGAAGCCGCCCTGCCAGCCCGAGAGATACCAGTTGAGATATTCGTAGGCAGCGTCGAGCTTCTTGCCGGAGAGATGCTTCATCAGACCCATGCCGTTGCACCAGCCGCGATAGCCTTCCTTGCCGTTCTTGACGTTCACAGGCGCGTAGACGCAGGGGATTTCCTTGACGCGCACCGCGGCGACGGCCGGCGACCACATCGACTGGATCACCACTTCGCCTGCGGCCATCAGCTGCACCGACTGGTCGAAAGTGGTCCAGGTCGCGCGGAACTGGCCCTGCTTCTTCAGCTCGATCAGCTTGTTGCAGGTGAAGTCGATCTCCTCCTTGGTCATGTTGCCTTTGTTGCCGTACTTGATCAGTCCGGCACTTTCGAAGCAGAGCGCGGCATCCATGATGCCGATCGCCGGCACGTCGAGGATCGCGGCCTTGCCCTTGAATTTTGGATCGATCAGATCCTTCCATTCGGTCACTTCATGGCCGACGAGATCGGGGCGGTAACCGATGGAGTCGGCGTTGTAGACTTGCGGCAGGAAGGTCGCCCATTCGGTGACGCCGTCGTTCAGATCGGTTGAATCGGGCTTCGCGATGTACATGGCTTCGTAGGGCGAGATGCCCTGGCGCGGGATCTTGTGGCCGTCGATCTCGCCTTTGGTGAAGATCGGCAGGATGTTGTCGAACTCCTTGATCTTCTTGACCTCAATGCCCTGGATCACGCTGCGCTTGGCGGCGAGCTTGGCCTGCCAGCCCTCGAGATCGGCGATATCGACCGTATTAGGCTGGCTTATGAAGCGGTTGATGGCGGCAGAGGTGTCGAGGTTCTGCATCGTCACCTTGAAGCCGAGATCCTTGGCGGCCTGGTCGCCGATCGCCTTCACCACGGAATAGGAGACGCCGACATGGCGCAGCTCGATGTCCTTGATCTCCTGCGCCCAGATGGTCGGGAATCCGCGGATCGCATCCGATCCTGCGGCTGCGCCCGCAACGGCCGCCGCACCCTTCAAGAGTGTGCGCCGGCTCAGCTTTTTCGTCGACTTGACGTCCGTTCTGGCTCCCGTTCCCGCCGGATCGGAAGTGAACGTCCCCTTAGTCCCGTCAGACATGGCAACCCTCGTTGGTTACGGTGAACGCTCGCACCGATCGCCATTGATCGGCTGCGGATGTGATCATTACGCGCAAGGCTAGGGGCAGGATTTCGCGAAGTAAAATTGGAAGTAAAAATTCGGCGTATAAACGCGGCTAATGGATCAGGCTGCTGCATTGGGTTTCGGCAGCGCGCATAAGAAGGCGTCAGAGCGTGCATACAAGGCGATGGCTCCGATCGCGCGGGCTGGTTCGCGCAGCAGGCGCGACAACGATTGCGCTATTGAGTGCCGCAACCTTGTGCGCAGCGCGCGCCGGCGATGTGTCCGTTGCGCCGACGAAACTGAAGTCGATCGGCACGATCGATGCGCGCTTTCAATCCTACAACATCGAGATGACGGAAGTGACCGGCGGACGGTTCTGGAAGCCCTATCCGCCAACAATGCGCGCGCTTGATGCGCGGGATCGTTACGGCACGCGGCCGCCGATCGATCTTGCCAATGCGCGGCTGCGCAAGCTCGCGGCCGCCTTGGCGCCGGCCTATCTGCGCGTCAGCGGCAGCTGGGCCAATGCGACGCTCTTTGCCGACATGGACCCTGCGCCGGCCAAGCCCCCGCCGGGATTCGATTCCGTGCTCGGCCGCAACCGATGGCGCGACGTCATCGACTTTGCGCGCGCGGTCGATGCGGAGATCGTGACATCCTTTGCGATCAGCCCGGGCAGCCGCGATGCCGATGGCGCGTGGAAGACCGACCAGGCGCAGCGCCTGATCGACACGACGCGTTCGCTCGGTGGCCACATCGCGGCGGTGGAATTCATGAACGAGCCAACACTCGCCGCGACGAACGGTGCACCGCCTGGATATGATGCGAAGGCCTATGGCCGCGACTTCAGGATCTTTGGCGAATGGATGCGGCGCGCCGCGCCGGAGACGCTGATCGTCGGTCCGGGCTCGATCGGCGACGCGCCGTCGCCATCCGGATCGGGCCTCACCACCCGCGACCTGCTTGCCGCGTCCGGCCCTGGCCTCGATCGCTTCTCCTATCATCACTACAATACGCTCTCGCCGCGCTGCGGTGGCCGCGACGATCCGGCGCAGGCGCTTTCCGGGCAATGGCTGGCGCGCACCGACGCGACTCTCGCAATCTACAGTGCGCTGCGCGACAGATTCGAGCCGGGCAAGCCGATCTGGCTAACCGAGACCGCGGATGCCGCCTGCGGCGGCAATCGCTGGGACAAGACGTTTCTCGACGCATTCCGCTATCTCGACCAGCTCGGGCGGCTGGCAAGAGCCGGAGTCCAGGTGGTGATGCACAACACGCTGGCCGCCAGCGACTACGGCCTGCTCGACGAAGCGACGTTCCGTCCGCGACCGAACTACTGGGCTGCGCTGCTCTGGCACCGGCTGATGGGAACGATCGTGCTCGACGCGAGCTCGGTCGCAGCGCCGGATCTCCATCTCTATGCGCATTGCCATCCGGGCCTGCGGGGCGCGGTGTCCGTGCTCGCGATCAACGCATCGCGGCATGCATCATTCGCCCTGACGCTGTCGCATCCGGCCGAGCGTTACACGTTGCATGCGACACAGCTGCAAGGCGCGACCGTGCAGCTGAACGGCAAGACGCTCGCGCTGAGTGCCGATGATGAACTGCCCGGGCTTGAGCCGCGCGCAGCATCGGCGGGCGCGATCCGGCTTGCGCCGGCGACCATCACCTTCCTGGTATTTCCAGCAGCCGCGAATCCCGCCTGCCGTTAGGCGCTCTCAGGATCTCAGCGAGTTGCGCGCGGTCTCCGGCGCCATCAAGGTCGCGACGATCGTGATGATCGACAGGGCGATGATGTAGAGCGACACCGGCCAGTACGATCCGGCCCAGGCAAGCAGCGCGGCCGCGATCAGAGGGGAAAAGCCGCCGCTGATCGCAGCCGCAACGTTGGCACCCAGCGAAGCACCGCTGTAGCGCACCTGGGTGCGAAACAGCTCCGGCATGAATGCCGCCTTGGGTCCAAACAGCAGCGCATGCGTCAGCGTCATCGTGACCACGAGCGCGAGCGTGATCAGCACCGGCTCTTTGGTGTCGAGGAACCAGAACAGCGGAAACGCCAGCGCCACCGAGAACACGCCGCCGGCCAGATACAATGCCTTGCGGCCGAAGATATCGGATAGCCAGCCGGCGAGCGGCAGCGTCGCGAATTCAACGATCGCAGCATAGACCACCGCATTCAGGATCACGTGACGCGGCAGGCCGAGCTTGGTCGTGGCATAGACCACGGTGAAAACGGTGAGGAGATAAGCGAGCCCGACCTCCGACACCGTGATCCCGACCGCCAGCAGAAAGCTGCGCCAGTCGCGCCGGATCACGTCCCACACCGGCTGCGCCAGCACCTCCTTGCGCTCGACCACCTCCTTGAAGTGCGGCGTCTCCGCGAGCTTGAGCCGCACGATGAAGCCGACCCCGACCAGCAAAATGCTGATCAGGAACGGCACGCGCCAGCCCCAGCTCAAGAAGTCCGCTTCGGGCAGTTGCGTCATCAGCCCGAAGATGCCGGTGGACGCGGCGACGCCGACGGGAAAACCGATCTGCACCAGGCTGCCGTAGAAGCCGCGCCGGTTGCCGGCATGCTCCGCCACCATGACGACCGCGCCGCTCCACTCGCCGCCGAGACCGATGCCCTGGATGAAACGGAGGATCACCAGGAAGATCGGCGCCCAGACGCCGATCTGGCTGTAGGTCGGCAGGCATCCGATCAGGAACGTGCCGAGCCCCATCGCGATCATGGTCGCGACCAGCATTGTCTTGCGTCCGAGCCGGTCGCCATAATGCCCGATGATCGCGCCGCCGATCGGCCGCGCCACGAAGCCGACCGCGTAGGTCGAGAACGCCGCCAGCGTGCCGACAAAGGGATCGAAGCTCGGGAAGAACAGCTTGTTGAGCACGAGGGCTGCGGCGGTGCCGTAGATCAGGAAGTCGTACCATTCGATCGCAGTGCCGAGCGCGCTCGCCCACACCACATGCGCCGTCGTCGACCTCTCCGCCGCGCCGGAGACCCCAGTTGCTGCCGTCATTGCCATCCGCCCCAAAAGATTCCGGATGCATCATGGCCAATCGCGGTGAGGCTTGCAACTTGGAGAGGCGTTGCCTTTGACCGATGTCGCAGCGCCAGGTTTTGCACGTCACTGCTTCAACGGCCGTCATTGCGAGGAGCTCGCGACAAAATTGCGCAGCAATTTTGCGCTGATGCGACGAAGCAATCCAGACTGTCTCCGCGGAAAGATTCTGGATTGCTTCGCTGCGCTCGCAATGACGGCTGTTGAGGCAGTTGCGCAGACGTCTCCGCAATCTCTCCCCGGCGACGTGGAACCCATCGACCGGCCAAGTTCGCCATTGACAAATTCGTTAGCTAATATCTAATTTATCGCCCTGGCCGCGCCAAGCGGCCCATAAAAGAGAGGGAACGACGATGAGAGGGCTTTTGGCCTGCGCCATGCTCGCGGCCATGACTTCGGCTGCGATGACTTCGGCGGCCACCGCGCAAGTCTCCGACGATGTGGTGCGGATCGGCGTGCTGACGGATCTGTCGAGCTGGGGCCGCGACAACAGCGGCCCGGGCTCGGTCGAGGCGGCCAAGATGGCGGTGGAGGAGTTCGGGCCGACCGTGCTCGGCAAGCCGATCGAGATCATCAGCGCCGACCACCAGATGAAGACCGACGTCGGCGTCAATATCGTGCGCGGCTGGTTCGACAACGGCAAGGTCGATGCCGTCGTCGACATTCCGAATTCCGGCATCGCGATCGCCGTGCACAACATGGTGCGCGAGCGCAACAAGATCGCCCTGCTCTCCGGTCCCGGCGCGAGCTCGCTCACCGACGAGCTGTGCAGCCCGAACACGGTGCACTTCACCTACGACACCTACGCGCTGTCGAAGGTGACGGCCTCCGCCGTGATCAAGGAAGGCGGCAAATCCTGGTACTTCATCACCGCCGACTACGCGTTCGGCCAGCAGCTCGAGAAGGACGCCACCCGCTTCATCAACGAGATGGGCGGCAAGGTGCTGGGCGGCGTCAAGCATCCGACCAACACGGCAGACTTCTCCTCCTTCGCGCTGCAGGCACAGAGCTCGAAAGCCGACGTCGTCGCCTTCGCCAATGCCGGCCAGGACACCGATAACGCCATCAAGCAATCCGGCGAGTTCGGCCTGGTCCAGGGCGGCCAGAAGCTGGTCGGCCTGTTGATGTTCGACACCGACGTGCACGCGATCGGGCTGAAGTCCGCGCAGGGCACCTACATGACGACGGCCTCCTACTGGAACATGGACGAGCAGACCCGCGCCTGGTCGAAAAAATTCTTCGCGCGCACCAATGTGATGCCGACCATGATCCACACCGGTGTCTACGGCTCGGTGCTGCACTACCTGAAAGGCATCAAGGCCGCCGGCAGCGACGATCCGGCCAAGGTGATGGCCAAGATGCGCGAGCTGCCGATCGAGGACACCTTCGTCCATGGCGGCAAGTTGCGCGAGGACGGCCGCGTCATCCGCGACATGTATCTGGCCAGGGTGAAGACGCCCGAGCAGTCCAGGGAGCCCTGGGATTATCTGGAGATCGTCAAGACCGTGAAGGGCGAGGACGCCTATCGCCCGGTCTCCGAATCCAAATGTCCGCTGCTGAAGAAGTGAGGTGAGACATGACCGGCAACGAGCGCAACGCCATTGAGATTTACGAGTGCGATGTGCTCGTGGCCGGATCGGGCTGCTCCGGCATGTCGGCGGCGGTCACCGCGCGCTACCGCGGCCTCGACGTGCTGATCGTCGAAAAGGAGCCGCGCTTCGGCGGCACCACCGCCCGTTCCGGCGGCTGGCTGTGGATTCCCGGCACATCGCTGGCGAAGGCCTACGGCATCGAGGAGACGCCGGAGCAGGCCCGCACCTATCTGCGGCACGAGGCCGGCAACAATTTTGACGCCGCACGTGTTGATGCATTTCTGAGCGCGGGCCCTGAAGCCGTCGACTTCTTCACCACCAGGACCGCGCTGCGCTTCGACATGCCGCTGGTGTTTCCGGACTACCATGCCGAAGCGCCCGGCGGCACGCAAGGGGGCCGCTCCATGGTGACACGGCCATTCGACGGCCGCGAGCTCGGCGAGCAGATCAAGACGCTCGGCATGCCCTTGCCCGAGCTCACCGTGTTCGGCATGATGCTCGGAAGCGGCAAGGAGATCATTCATTTCATGCGGGTGACACAGTCGCTGAATTCGGCGGTCTATGTCGCAAAACGCCTGTCGCGGCACTTGATGGACGTGCTGCGCTACGGCCGCGGCATGACGTTGACCAACGGCAATGCGCTCGCAGGCCGCCTGGCAAAATCCGCGCAAGACCTCAAAATTCCGATGTGGCTGTCCTCGCCGGTGCGTGAGCTGACGGTCGAGAACGGCACCGTTACCGGTGCGATCGTTTCGCGCGAGGGACGCGAGATGCGCGTTCGCGCGCGACAAGGCGTCGTGCTCGCCTGCGGCGGCTTCCCGCACGACGTCGAACGGCGCAAGAAGATGTTTCCGCATGCGCCGACCGGCCATGAGCATTATTCGCCCGGCCCCACCGGCAATACCGGCGACGGCCTGCGTCTCGCCGAGAGCGCCGGCGGACATGTCGAGGGCCGGCTGCCGAACGCGGCGGCCTGGGTGCCGGTCTCGCTCACCACGCGCAAGGACGGCTCGAAGGGTGTGATGCCGCACTTCATCGACCGCGCCAAGCCCGGCGTGATCGCGGTGATGCGCGACGGCAAGCGGTTTGCCAATGAAGGCAATTCCTACCACGACTTCGTCCAGGCCATGGCGAAGGCAGCAAAACCCGGCGAGGAGATCGCGGCGTTCCTTGTCTGCGATCATAAGACGCTGCGGAAGTACGGCCTCGGCTGTGTGCCACCCTTCCCGATGCCGCTCGGTCATCATCTCAACACCGGCTATCTCATGCGCGGCGAGACACTCGACGCGCTTGCAGCGAAGGCTGGCATCGACGCCAAGGCCTTCACAGCGACCGTCAAGGAATTCAACACGACCGCGCCGCAAGGCCACGATGCCGCCTTCGGCAAGGGCTCAAAAGCCTATAACCGCTACCAGGGCGACGCCATGCACGGCCCCAATCCCTGCATCGCGCCGATCGCGAACGGCCCGTTCTACGCCATCAAGATGGTGATCGGCGATCTCGGCACCTATGCCGGCATCGTCACCGACGAGAACGCGCGCGCGCTCGACGCCGAGGGTCGGGTGATTCCCGGGCTCTATGCCGCCGGCAACGACATGGCGAGCATCATGGGCGGCAATTATCCCGGCGCCGGCATCACGCTTGGGCCGGCGCTGACCTTCGGCTACATTGCCGGCCGTCATCTCGCCGACAGCGCCGCCAAGCGCGACGCGGCGTAACCACAGCGCATCGGAGGCGCATGAAGAGAGAAAGCCGCGGCATCCAGTCGATCGAGGTCGGCGGAGAATTGCTCCGTGCGCTCGCGAGATGCGGCGAGCCGATGATGCTGCGCGATCTCGCGCGCGAGGCCGGCATGACGCCGGCCAAGGCGCATCCTTATCTGGCCAGCTTTTCGCGCATTGGCTTGATCGAGCAGGATGAAACCACCGGCCGCTACGAGATCGGCGCGCTCGCGCTCGAGCTCGGCCTGATCAGCCTGCGACGTCTGTCCGGTGTGCGCATCGCCCAGCCGAAGATCGCGGCGCTCGCGAGCCAGATCGGGCACGCAGTCTCGCTCGCGGTCTGGGGTACACACGGCCCGACCGTGGTGCAGCTGGAGGAGCCCGGCCAGCCCGTGCACATCGTGATGCGCGCCGGCTCGGTGATGGCGCTGCTGGAAACCGCCACGGGCCGGGCCTTCGCGGCCTACCTCCCGGAGAAGACGATCAACGCTGCGCTCGAAAGCGGGCTCGATCGCCAGGGCGTCGGCTACAATCCGAAGCGGCCGGTGAAAGGCGCCAAGCTCACCGAGATGCTTGCCGAGGTCCGCAAGCACGGGCTTGCCCGCGCGCTCGGCGATCCTCTGCCCGGCGTAAACGCGTTCTCCGCGCCTGTGTTCGACCATGCCGGCCATGTCGCGCTGGTGATCACCGCGATGGGGCCGGAAGGCACCTTCGATGTCCGCTGGGACAGCCCGATCGCCTGTGCCTTACGCGACTGCGCCGGCCACATCTCGAAGCGGCTCGGCTACGGCATGACGATCGCGGCGGAGTAAGGCCTCGCGTTGTCCGCGCTGCTGCACACGACCACCGCTGTCATGCTCCGCGAAAGCGGGGCATCCAGTACGCCGCGGCGTTTCGGTTTGACCACCGGCGTCACGGAATACTGGATCGCCCGGTCAAGCCGGACGATGACACCGAGTATGAGGAGCGCACGTGCCACGGCATCGTCATTGCGAGCGCAGCGAGGCAATCCAGACTGCCTCAGCGGATCACTTCTCTTTCACCGGCACCGTGTAGTTCAGGACCAATCGCCCGCCATCCGGATAGATCGTCTGTCCCGTAATGTAGGACGCATCGTCGCTGGCGAGGAACGCAACGACCGAGGCGACCTCGCTCGGCTCGCCGCCGCGGCCGGCCGGCGTGCGTGACATCACGGTCTTGCGCGCATCCTCTGATGTGTAGATGGAGGACGCCACCATGTCGGTCAGGATCGTGCCGGGCCCGACCGCGACGACGCGGATGTTATGCGGAGCCAACGCCACCGCGGCAACCGACGTGAGCTGCTTCATGCCACCCTTGGACATCGCGTAGGTCGCAAGCGTCGGAATCGCCAGCAGCGCGTTCACCGAGGACATGTTGATGATGACCCCGCCGCCGCCTTGCGCGATCATCTGCTTCGCCGCGGCCTGCACGCCGAAGAACGCGCCCTTCAGGTTGATGCCGATGATTTCGTCGAATTCTTCTTCGGTGATCTCCAGGATGTCCCGGTTGCGGGCGACGCCGGCATTGTTGACCATGATGTCGAGCCGGCCGAATTCTTTCACGGCGGTCGCGACGAGCTGATCGACGTCGGCGCGCCTGGCGACGTTGCCGACCACACTGCGCAAGGCGTCCGGCCGCCCGAGCTCGGCAGCCGTTGCAGCCAGACCGTCGGCATCGACATCCGAGATGACGACCTTGACGCCGTCATCGAGGAATCGCTTTGCGCAGGCCTTGCCGATGCCACGTGCCGCGCCGGTGATGGCGGCGACCTTGCCGGATAGTTTCATGGGTCTCACTCCAGAATAGCTGCTTACACAGCGAGCTATCCCGGAGAGGACTCCCGTTCAAGCCGCCGCGAAACCGAGATGAGCACGGAACCGGTTCTTGATAAAGACGGCATCGCGCGAGGGCAGCGAGCGCGGCGGATTTTCCGCCAGAACCTTGATGACAAAAAGTCGCGGGCCCTCGGCCGGCTCGGTGATCTTGGCCGCGAGGCGTTGCACCTCTTCGATCGTCCGCACGGTTCCGGTCACGGCAAAGCCGCAGGCCGTGGCGATCGCCGTGAGATCGACGCCGCGCCCGGTGTGGCTCGCCTGCATTCCGGTCTCGCCGAAATGCTGGTTGTCGATCACGACGATGTCGAGATTGTGCGGGCGGGCGACCCCGATGGTGGCGATGCCGCCGAGGCCCATCAGCTGTTCGCCGTCGCCGGTCAAGGCGAGAACGCGCTTGCCCGGCTGCGCCTGCGCCAATCCAAGCGCGATGAGCGCGGCGCCGCCCATGGCGCCCCAGAGATAGAAATTGCCGTCGTGGTCGCCGACGGAATGCAGGTCATAGGTGGGCGAGCCAAGGCCGGACACAACCAGCGTGTCCTTGCGGCTGTTGAGAAGAGCCGCGACGGCGGCACGGCGATCGAGCTGAGAGCGAACGGACATCGACATCACCACTTCTTCTTGCCGATCAGGCGCTGCCCGATCAGAACCGCGATCTGCTGGTCGGCCTCGTAGGCCAGCGAAGCGGCCGACTCGACCGTCTCGACCAGATCCTCCGCCGTCTCCGCCCGCATCACCTTCAGCCCGATCGCTTCCAGCGAGGGCTGCGTCGCCCGGCTCATCGGCACCTGCCACGGATTGAACTCGGCCCATTCGCCGCGCATCGTCACCAGCATCAGCAGCGGAAAGCGGCCGATCGCCGACAGCGACAGCATGTTGATGCAATTGCCGACGCCGCTCGACTGCATCAGCAGCACGCTGCGCTGGCCGCCAAGCCAGGCGCCTGCGGCAATGGCGATGCCCTCCTCTTCCGTGGTCAGCACGTTGGTGGTGACGTCCGTGTCGGCCGAGAACAGGCGGATCAGCTGGCTGTGGCCGGCATCGGGGACGTAGGACATCTGCCTGACGTCGGCGGCTTTCAGGACGCGATAGAGCTCGGACGGCCAGTCGTCGCTGCTGTGCGAGTCGGGATTCGGTTGAGGGCTGTGCACCGCGTGTCTCCCTAGATTTCGAGCGGCATGCTAGCGATATTCGGGCGCGAAAGCTCTGACCGTCTGGCATGAGCAGGTATCGACGGATTGTATAGCTGGCGCTTCGCGCCACCTTCTCCCACAAGAGGAGAAGGGAGGGCACCGTCACTGCGGCTCGAAAGCTAATTCGCCGCGGACCTTGCCGCGGCCGGCATGTAGATCTGCGCGTAGCCTTCCTTGATCGCCGACGTGATGCGATCCAATCGGCGGTCGATGTGCTTTTCCAGCACCGAGACGCAGGCCTCTTCGTTACGCGCCTTCAACCCTTCGACGACCGCGCGGTGCTCGGCCTGGGTGTTGGAGCGGTTGATGCTGTCCATGTCGATCCAGCGCACGAAGCGGATGCGGGCGTTGACGTTGCGGAGCACGCGCAGCATCTCGGTATTGTTCGACATCGCCATCAGCCGCTCGTGAAAGGTCTCGTCGAGCTCGACGAGCTCCACCGAGGAGCGCTCCCCGGGATCGGGGCCGGTGGCCTCGAGAAATTTCTGCAGCGCGTCGATGTCCTCGTCCCTGGCGCGCTTGATGGCGAGGCGGACCGAAGCAACCTCGATCGACTTGCGCAGCTCGTAGAGATCGAAGATCTCGTGGGCGTCGAGCTCGCGGCAGAAGAAGCCCTTGCCCGGCGTGAAGCGCAGGAAGCCCTCGGTGTTGAGACGGTTGAGTGCTTCGCGCAGCGGCGTGCGGCTGACCCCGAGGCGCTTGGCCAGCTCTCCTTCGTTGAGCCGTTCGCCCGGCTTGAACTCATAGCTCACGGCCATCGCCTTGAGCTGCTCATAGACGCGATCGACGATGCTGTCGGAAGTGAGTTCCAGGTGCTTGTTCATGGGCAGCTTCTCGACCTTTAACCAAACCGACGCGGCCGCAGTCCAGCATGAAACCACGTAATCATGGAATAGATATCATAAACCGGCAACCCGACCTCGGCCTGCAGCGCGGCCGCGTAAGGCGGCATGTTGGTGCATTCGAGCACGATGGCGCCGACATCAGGATTTTTGGCGACCAGCTGCTTGCCGGCCTCGACCACGTCACGCTCGGCCAGGCCGATGTCCATGTCGTCCTTCTCGGCCTTGATCAGGACGCGGAAGAACTCCTTGCCGTGCTCGGTGCCGACCAGTGGCGTATCGAGCGGCACGCCGGCGCCTTCGAGATGGGCCGGCGTCAGGGTCGAGCCCGACACCGTGACGAGACCGACGCGCTTGCCGGGCGGCAAGGTCGCCTGCACCCACGGCACCTGCATCAGCGCCGAGGTCGCGACGGGAACGCCGACGGCGGCCGCGATCTCCTTCTGGAACAGCGAGAGAAAGCCGCAATTGGTGGTGATGGCCTCGGCTCCGAGCCGCACCAGATCCTTGGCCGCATCGATGAAGTCAGGCAACAGGCCGGCCGCGCCCTTCAGCACCACCTTCTCCGGTGAAGCGCCGCTCACCACGCGATAGAGCACGGGAAACGGCCAGGTCGTGCCGTTGCCCATGTCGCCGGGAATGCGGGGAAAGCGCGCCTCCAGCATCAGAATGCCGAGCGGCGCGCCGTAGATGGCCTTGCCGCCACGGGCAATACGAGAAGGCGAGCTGGCTGCAGTGGTCATGATGCGGCCTCAGAGGAAGCGGGTGGGCGCGAACGGCGCGAGCGGAATTTCCGGCTGCTTGCCGCTCAGGAGCTGCGCGACGAGGCGGCCGGTGCGGGCCGAGCCAACCAGACCGATATGGCCGTGGCCGAAGGCATAGACGATGTCGCGCGACGCGCGTGAATAGCCGATGCAGGGAATGCCGTCCGGCATGCTCGGCCGATGCCCGAACCACGTCTTGATGCGCGAGGCCGGAATATCGTTCGGCAGCTTTGGGAACATGCCGAGGAGGTGGTTGCGCAAAATCTCGGCGCGCTTCCAGTTCGGCGCGGCCTCTAAGCCGGCGATCTCGACCGTGCCGGCGGCGCGCAGGCCCTTGTCGGTCCAGTTCACCACCATTTTTGCGTCGGACGCCATCATCGAGCTGCGCGGACCCGATTCCGGATTCTCGATCATGACGTGATAGCCGCGCTCGGTCTCGAGCGGCAGGGGATCGCCGACCGATGCCGTCAGTCGTTTTGAATGCGCGCCGGCCGCGACCACTGCGGCATCGCAGGGAATCTCGCCGGTCTCGGTGAGGACGGCGACGAGCTTGTTGCCGGAGAGCTTGAGGCCCGTCGCCTTCGCGCGGACGAGCTTGGCGCCGCTCGCCAGTGCATGCTGGGCGAGGGCTGCAACGTAGGCACCGGGATCGCGGCAGCGGCCGGCCTCCTCCACCACCACGCCAAAGGTGTAGCGCGGATGCAGATCCGGTTCGCGCTGGCGCATCTCGTCGGCATTCAGCTCCAGCCATTCGACGCCGACCTTCTTGCGCAAGCGCCAGCCGAGATCGTTGTCAAAGTTACCGCGCGACGGGAACACGTGCATCACGCCGTTGCGCTCGACCAATTCAGGGACGCCCGCCTCTTCCGCGAGCTTCCGGTGCAAGAGCGGCGCATCCTTCAGGAGGTCGCGCAGCGCAAAGGCGGTCTTCTCGACGCGCGCCTCGGTCCAGCCCGACAGCAGGTACTTGATCAGCCACGGCAGCGCCTTCGGCAGATATGACCAGCGAATCGCGAGCGGGCCGAGCGGATCCAGGAGATAGCCAGGCACCTTTTTCCAGACGCCGGGCTCCGCCGGCGGGATCACCGAATGCGAGGAGAGCCAGCCGGCATTGCCATAGCTCGCCGCCTGTTCGCCACCGGGCTCGCCCGGATCGATCAGCGTGACGCGATGGCCGTCGCGCAGCGCCTCAATGGCGCTGATCACACCGACCGCGCCGGCTCCGATGATGGTGACGTGGCGGGCTTGCGGCATCGCTTACGCCTTCACCGCCGGCGTAAAATCCTTGCCGACCGACATCGCGCGCGGATCGATGATGCAGTGGAGGATCGACGGCTTGCCCGAGGCAAGCGCCCGCTCGAACGCCGGCGCGAACTCCTCGGTGCGCTCGACCCGCTCGCCATGGCCGCCGAACGCCTTCGCGTACATCGCGAAGTCGGGGTTCTTGAGCTGGGTGCCGACGATGCGACCGGGATAGTCGCGCTCCTGGTGCATGCGGATGGTGCCGTATTGCGAATTGTCGACGACGATGACGATCAACGGCGCGTCGTACTGCACGGCGGTCGCGAACTCCTGGCCGTTCATCAGGAAGCAGCCGTCGCCGGCAAAGGCGACGACGACGCGGTCCGGAAACTGCCGTTTGGCGAGAACCGCCGCCGGCACGCCATAGCCCATCGAGCCCGAGGTCGGCGCGAGTTGCGACGCAAAGCTGTGGAAGCGGTGATGACGATGGATCCAGCCGGCATAATTGCCGGCGCCGTTGCAGACGATCGCGTCCTTCGGCAAGCGGTCGCGCAGCCAGGTCATGACCTGACCGTACTGGAACGTGCCCGGCAGCTCGCGCGCCTTGTCGGTCCAGGCGAGGTAATCGGCATGGGCCTTGGCGGCCTCGCCCTTCCAGGCAACTGAGCCTGCGGGCTTCAGCGTCTCGACGGCGGCAGCGAACGCGGCCGGCGTCGCCTGGATCGCAAGCTCCGGCTGATAGATGCGGCCGAGCTCCTCGGAGCCCGGATGCACGTGGATCAGCTTCTGCTGCGGCGTCGGAATGTCGAGCAGCGTGTAGGACGAGGACGGCATCTCCGACATGCGGCCGCCGATGAGCAGAACAACATCGGCGTTGTCGATGCGCGCCTTCAGGCCCGGGCTCGGTCCGATGCCGAGATCGCCGGCATAGTGAGAATGATCGGCGTCGATCAGCGACGCCCGGCGGAACGAGGTCGCGACCGGCAGGTCGAACCGTTCGGCAAAGCGCGCGATGCTTTTGGTGGCTTCATCGGTCCAGCGCGAGCCGCCGAGGATGACCAGCGGCGCCTTGGCGCTCGCAAGCATCGCACCGACCTGCTCGATGTCGGCGGGCGCGGGCCAGCTCACCGCCGGCTCGATGCGCATGGCATCGGCAACAGCGGCGGTCTCGGTCAGCATGTTCTCCGGCAGCGCGATCACCACCGGACCCGGACGGCCCTGCATGGCGACACGAAAGGCGCGCGCGACCAGCTCGGGAATGCGGTCGGGACGATCGATCTCGACCGCCCATTTCGCCATGGAGCCGAACACCGCCTTGTAATCGAGCTCCTGAAACGCCTCGCGCTCGCGCATGCCGGTGTCGACCTGGCCGACGAACAGGATCATCGGCGTCGAATCCTGCATCGCGATGTGGACGCCGTGGCTGGCATTGGTCGCACCGGGGCCGCGGGTGACGAAGCAGACGCCTGGCCGTCCCGTGAGCTTGCCATAGGCTTCCGCCATCATCGCGGCACCACCTTCGGCGCGGCAGATCACGACGTCGATCGGGCTGTCATGCAGCGCGTCGAGTGCCGCAAGGTAGCTCTCGCCCGGCACGCAGGTGACGCGATCGACGCCTTGGGCGACCAGCTGATCGATCAGGATCTGGCCCCCGGTGCGGGTGTTGCGAATGGTCATGACAGCTCCTCACGCAAGTTTTGTTCGAGGTGGCGTAGGACAGGGGGACGGAGCGCGCAAGTTCGAAAGGCTGCTCGGACCCTGCGCAGGCATCATGCCCGTCCCTGATGTTTGCACTACCCGCCACTCGCGATGATGCGGCGGCAATGATCGAGCGCTGCGCCGATGAGATTGTCGCTCGCCTCGGGCGTGCGGAACGCCGAGTGCGCCGACAGCGTCACGTTCGGCAGTTTTGTCAGCGCATGACCCGATGGCAGCGGCTCGACGGTGAAGACGTCGAGGCCGGCGTGCGCAATGTGGCCTGAGCGCAGCGCCTCTAGCATCGCGTCCTCGTCGACCACGGCGCCGCGCGCGGTGTTGATCAGAATGCTGCCGGGACGCATCTGCGCGATGCGCTCGCGTGACAGAAAACCCTTGGTCTCGTCGTTGAGCAACAGATGCAGCGAGATGACATGGCTCTCGGCGAGCAGCTTCTCCAGCGGCACGAACGCGACACCCGGATGCGTCTTCGGCGTCCTGTTCCAGGCCATCACCTTCATGCCGCAGCCCGCCGCCATGCGCGCGGCTTCGGCGGCGATGCCGCCGAACCCGATCAGGCCGAGCGTCTTGCCGGTGAGCTGCACCGCGTCGCGACGCAGCCAGTTGCCCTCGCGCATGCCGCGATCCATCTCGCCAAAACCCTTGGCGGACGCCCACATCAACGCGATCGCGCATTCGGCCACCGCCGTGTCGCCATACCCCTTGATGGTGTGCACGGAGATGCCGTGCTGGCCAAGCTCTTCCGGGTTCATGTAGCTGCGCGCGCCGGTGCCGAGGAAGACGACATGCTTCAGCGCCTTGCACGTCGCGGCAATCGGCGTCGGCACCGCGGTGTGGTCGACGATCATGATCTCGGCATCGCCAAGCAGGCCGGGCAGATCGTCGGGCTTGATCGAAGGATTGCGGTTGATGCCAACCGGCAGCTTCTGCGAGGCCAGCAGCTTGTCGGTCACCGCCGCCAGGGTCTCGTTCGCATCAACGAAAACAGCACGCACTGACGTTCTCCCCTCAATCCCGACACCCGCGGACCGGCCCTCATCCAGCGCGGCACCACGAAGTTTTCTCTTGTTTTGCCAACGGATTAGACTCAGGTCTGCCTCATCGATCAAAACGCCGGCAGGGCTGCAATACCATATTGCATTATGCTCTGAATACAGAAATAGTCGACGGGTCGGAGTTGATGATCCCCATTCCCCAGGAGCACTGCCCATGAACCGCAGGGACGCACTCACCACCGTCGCGCTGGCGGGCGCCGCAATGGCCGCGACCGCTTCGGCCAAGGCGGACACGGCACCGACCTCCACGCTCGACCGCATCAAGAAGAGCGGCGTGCTGCGCATCGCGGTCATCGCCGGCCAGGATCCCTATTTCCACAAGGACCTCGCGACCAATCAGTGGTCGGGCGCCTGCATTGACATGGCGACCGACATCGCTGGCAAGTTAGGGGCCAAGGTCGAGATGCTGGAATCGACCTGGGGCAACCAGATCCTCGACCTGCAGGCCGACAAGGTCGACCTCGCCTTCGCCGTGAACCCGACGCCGGAGCGTTCGCTCGTCATCGACTTCTCGACCCCGATCCTGGTGCACTCCTTCACCGTCATCACCAAGAAGGGGTTTGCCAAGCCGCAGACCTGGGCCGATCTCAACAAGCCCGAGGTCAAGATCGCCGTCGACATCGGCTCGACGCACGAGACCATCGCGCGCCGCTACTGCCCGAAGGCGAACATTCTCGGCTTCAAGACGCGCGACGAGGCGATCCTCGCGGTATCGACCGGCCGCGCCGACTGCAACGTCTCGCTGGCGGTGCTATCGATCTTCACGCTGAAGAAGAATCCGACGCTTGGCGAGCTCGCGATCCCGCGGCCGATCCTGACGCTGCCGACCAATCTCGGCATCCGCGCCGAAGCCGATCGCCGCTACAAGGATTTCCTCAGCGCCTGGGCCGACTACAACCGTTCGCTTGGCCAGACCCGCGAATGGCTGCTGAAGGCCTATGAAACCGTCGGCCTCAGCGCTGACGACATTCCGGGCGAAGTGCAGTTCTGATCGATCATGATGCAAGGGACGTCTTCAGCCGCGCAGTGAACGCCTGAAGGGGTCTTGAGCCGGTTTCACGAGGCACATTAACGCGGATGCCCTGAGCAAACCGGGACGCTGATATGCGCCCTGCCTTACGTGGCGCTTCCGGAGTTGACGCGGACCGATGCTGGTTTAAGTACAACAGATAAAGACTGCAGGGGTGGCGACGTTTGCCGGGCTGGTTCCCCTCGACGCCACCATTGCAGGACACATGACGACCTCGCCCCACGCGACCTCGCCAAGCACGACATCGAACCCGGCTTCCGCGCCCCCTCATCTCGCCATCGTCCTATTCTCGCTCGCGATGGGCGGCTTTGCGATCGGGACCACCGAATTCGCATCGATGAGCCTGTTGCCGTTTTTCGCGGCTGACCTTCATATCGACGAGCCGGCCGCCGGACACGCGATCAGCGCCTACGCCCTCGGCGTGGTGCTGGGTGCGCCGCTGATTGCCGTACTCGGCGCGCGGTTCGCCCGGCGCACGCAATTGCTGGCGCTGATGGCCGTGTTCGCGCTCGGCAACGCCCTCACCGCGCTTGCACCGGGCTTCGGCTGGATGGTCGCAGCCCGCTTTCTCTCAGGCCTGCCCCACGGCGCCTATTTCGGCATCGCCGCGCTGGTTGCGGCCTCGCTCGTACCGCAACATCGCCGCTCGCGGGCGGTCGGCCAGGTGATGCTCGGCCTGACCGTCGCCACCATCGTCGGCGTGCCCCTGGCCAACCTGATCGGCCAGGCGGTCGGCTGGCGCGCGAGTTTTGGCCTCGTGTCGGTGCTGGCGCTGCTCACGATGCTGCTCTGCGCACTGTTCGCGCCGCGCGACCGGGCTGGCCGGTCGGATCCGCTGCGCGAGCTCGGCGCGCTCAGAAGCGGCCGTGTCTGGATCACGCTGGCGATCAGCGCCATCGGCTTTGGCGGCATGTTCGCCGTCTACACCTATCTGGCGACGACCTTGATCGAGGTCACCAAGGTCAGCACCGAGGTCATTCCGTTCTTTCTCGCGATCTTCGGTATCGGCGCCACGCTCGGCAATCTGTTCGTGCCGCGCTTCGCCGACCGCGCGCTGATGCCCACCGCGGGCGTCATCCTGCTGTTCGCAGCCGTCGCGCTGCTGGCGTTTCCGCTCGCGGCCGGCAATCCCTGGCTGCTTGCGATCGACATTTTCGCGATCGGCGCCAGCGTCGCGCTCGGTGCGGTGCTGCAGACGCGACTGATGGACGTCGCGGGAGACGCACAGGCGCTCGCCGCCGCGCTCAACCATTCGGCGTTCAACACCGCCAATGCGCTCGGCCCATTCCTCGGCGGCCTCGCCATTCGCCAGGGGCTCGGCTGGACCTCCACCGGCCCCGTCGGCGCCGCGCTGGCGCTTCTCGGCTTTCTGATCTGGATCGTCGCGTATCGTGACAAGGGGCCCGCTCTCGTCGCGCATGGCAGTGGCGCTGCGCGCGACGATGCTCCCGTGAGACCAGCACCGCCGCTGGCGCCGGATCTCCGCAGCCGCTCTGATGCTCCCAAGGACCCGGTGGCTTGACGGATCGCAACGCGCTCAGAACAGAGCCGCGTTGAAAGCCTGTCCGTAGATCATCGCCGCCACGAGCGAGACCAGCAGGCCCGCGCCCGAGAAGATCACCAGGATCTTCAGAGTCTCGACGTCAAGATTAGTTCCCGTCGCGCGGGATATTGCCTTTGCCAGTGCAGCCATCATCGCCAGCTCCGAAGCCGGCCCTGCGGTCGCGGGGCCTGACTTCATCTAGCGCAGATCGGCGCATCCGCCTGTGAAGCAGATTACAGGGGCGGCCCGGCTGTCAGCCCGCGCTAGTCGCGCGAGACTCGCGGCCCCGACGCTGGGTCAGGCGTCTCGAGTGGCTGTGGGAAGGTCAGCCATGTCGCCTAAAGATTCCCGACTTCGCGGCCGAGGTTCAGCTCAAAGTCGCCAGCGGTTCCAATGCCTCGCGCGCGCAGCTTCGGCATGCGCTCTGCCGCGCCTGGCCAGCCGAACGTCGTGAAGAAAGTGTCCTGTGTCGCCTGCAGCTGAGCGGGATCCGGCAGCCCGTGCTGGTTGATCGTCGCTTTGCAGGTGCTCAGCGCCTGTTTGTCGAACGACAGGATGCGCCGCACGAAATTCGCAACGAACTCATCAAGGTGGGCTTCGGGGATGGCGCGGTTGATCCAGCCGTATCGTTCGGCGGTCTCGGCATCGAAATCGTCGGCACCGAGGATGATCTCCATGGCGCGAGAGCGGCCCACCAGGATAGGCAGGCGTTGAAGCGCCCCGCCGCCTGGGATGAGGCCGCATCCGACCTCTGGTTGGCCAAAGATCGCCTTTTCCTTGCTGGCGAAGCGAATGTCGCAAGCCAGGGTAAACTCGCTTCCACCGCCGCGCGCCCGGCCGCGGATCACTGCAATGCTGAGGACGTTACTATGAGCCAGCTTGGTGGCCGGTTCGATCCAGCGTGGCGCGCCGAACCGGCTGCGAGGCTCGGCCGTGCTGTAGTGAGCGATGAAGAAGTCGGGGTTGGCGCTCTCGAGGGTCACGACCTTCAGCGCATCGTCCGCGTCGATCTCCTCCACCAGGTCATAGAACTCGTCGTAGGTGCGATCGTCGATCGCGTTGATCGGCGGGTTGTTGAAAGTCACGCGCCAATACCCCGGCGTGGACTTGTCGATGCTGATCCTGGTGGGGATGTCGCTCATGGTTGCCTCTGTTCCGTGGACTTGTTGAACGAGCCTGAGCCTTGCCTCAGGGAACGATGACGAGCTTCCCGCGCGTATGTCTGCCGGCTAGAATCTCGTAGGCGGCAGCGAGCTGATCGAGGCCATAGGCCGCGCTCACGGAGGCGCGGATGGCGCCGGTGTCGATCAGGGCCGCGATCTCCGCCAGTTGAGCGCCGTCCGGCCGGGTGAGGGGGCCATGGAACTCCGCCTTGCGGGCGGCGGCGCGCTCGATGAACGGTCGAATGGCCGCCGAAGCTTGCTCGGCCACGGGAGGCGGGAAGCCCATTTCGCGATAGCTCTGGGCGTCGGCGGTGCGCACGAGGCCGACATAGCGGCCGCCTTCGCGCAGGGTGTCGATGCCACGCTCGGTCAGCGGACCGCACACACCGTCATAGACCACGTCGAACGGGCCGGCAGCCTCGAAGGTTTCGGTTGTGTAGTCGATCGTGCGGTCCGCTCCGAGTCCAGCCATGAACGTCTGGCTGTCCGGTCCGCCCGTCGCAACGACGTAGGCCCCCAGGTGCTTAGCGAGCTGGATGGCGAAGGCGCCGACGCCGCCCGCCCCTGCCTGGATCAAGATCCTTTCGCCGGCCTTGAGCCGCGCGCGCTCTACAAATGCCTGCCAGGTGGTCAAGGCGACCGTCGGTAGGCTCGCCGCCTCCTCGAAGGAAAGGGTGCGCGGCTTGTGGGCCAGGAGACTGAGTGGAACGGCTGCGCGCTCGGCATAGGCGCCGGGACGCCGGTTAGGCAGGCGGGCGTAAACCTCGTCACCTGCCTTGAACGCCCCACCAGGGGGCGCGGAGACGACAACGCCCGCGACGCCGTAGCCCATCACCTGCGGAAACGTGAATGGAAAGGCGGCATGGAACAGGCCCTGGCGCATGGCGACCTCGACGGGATTCGCACCGGCGGCCCGGACCTCGAGCAGCGCCTCGTCGGCGCCCGGGACGGGGTCGCTGACCTCTCCGTAGGTGACCACGGAGTTGTCGCCATAGCCGGTGATATACGCTGCCCGCATTTCATTCTCCTCGCGCTAGGTCGTCCGACCTGTTAGTCTCATTATTGAACTTTTACGCGCATGAAGGAATGTTGACAAGCCCCGTCGCGGCGCCGGCGTGAACTAGAGGTTGTCGGCCCGAGCCTTCTGCTTGCCCGCGGCGCGCCGGCGCAAGCGAAAATCCGCAAGCTTGATCTCGCGCCCACGGGAGGAGCGGACCTTTATCGGCTCCAGTTCGCTGCCGTCGATGCCGTCAAGCATTCGAATAGGGGGCGGATCGGGCCGGAACAGCCATCGGTCGCCCCATTGGCGGAGTGCGATGATAGTCGCAAAGAGATCCTCGCCCATTTCGGTCAGAACGTACTCGTGCCGCCGCGCTTCCTCGGCGATCGGCCGGCGTTCGAGAATGCCGCAGACGACGAGTTTCTTCAGTCGCGCGGTCAGCAGGTTCCGCGAGATCTCCAGCTCCTTCTGGAAATCGTCGAATCGGGTCGTGCCCCCAAAGGCTTGGCGCAGGATCATCAAACTGCCCCAGTCGCCAATGACGTCAACGGAGCGGGCCATGGGGCACTCTTCCGAGGCCCAACTTTTCCGCTGCATGGACTGATCTCCTTCGCCGGTGTCGCCTGGGGAGGAATTAAAGCCCGATGCGATAACCGACAAGCTTGCCACAAACTCCTGCAGGCGTCTCTCCACAGGGAGGATGCCCGCGAAGATGTGGCGATCCGAATACGAGGTCATCTGGTCAGGCCGGGGGTCCAGTTCAACGCCGATTGACAGTTTGAGTACGGCACCTAGTCCCGCGAGACCCGCGGCGTCGAGGGCGTGACGTTGGCGGGCGTGTGGAAATCGAGCCGCGCCCGGTTCTCCTCGCGCACACTGGTTTCGTCGCCGAACTCGACATAGCTCTGCGCGTCCTGCTTCCATTGCGGCCATGTCGTTGCCGGCGTGGCGGGATTGCCGGTTCGCGCGAAGGCGACAAGCGTGTCCATCATGCGTTCGGACAGCGCGCGGTCGAACTCGGTCCAGTTGCGCGTGGTGCGGAATTTGTTGAAGGCGTCCTGCGTTCCGAACCAGTAAGGCACATCAGAGGTGTGATAGGCGCCGATCTTCTGCGGATTGTCGAAGAATTCGACGTTCGCCGCGAACGGATGCACCCGCGAGAACATGTACATGTAGAACGGCGCCTTTCCGGTCTTCGCCTGGGCTTCGGCCCAGTTGCGCGTGCCGATCTCGACCAGCCCCTCGCGCGCGGCGGTCAACCCCATGGCTTTCGCCTCCTCGTCGGTCTTCGCGGGATAGAGCGCAAGGAAACGATCGGCCTGGTCGCCATAGAGCTTTCGTGCCGCGGCGACATAGGCCTCCAACGTGCCGGCGGTGCGCAGATCGTTCGAACTCTCATCGCGCGTGAAGCCGGCGACGGTGGCGACATCGTTCTGCTTGCCCGCCGCAAAGATGTTCGGGACCGTGTCGGGCAGCACGTAGCCGTCGATATCGGGCGTGACGGAGATCGTGCCGGCGCAGCCGAGCTGGCAGTCCTTCTGAATTGCAAGAATCTTGTCGGCCTGGATCTGCCGCATCTCGGCGAGCGAGGACGCACCGAGCGCCGATTGCACCTCGAGGCCGATCTTCTCGGCGGCGGGGAGCGCCGGAAATTTGAAGCGGTTGTCGAACATGCTCAGGCTCATCGCGAAACCGCGATTGAACAGGCCCTTCGCGAGCGGGCTCGCCTCCAGCGCCGACACCGACATCGCGCCGGCCGACTGCCCGGTGATGGTGACGTTATCAGGATCGCCGCCGAATTGCGCGATGTTGCGCTTGACCCATTGCAGCGCCGCAACCTGGTCCATCAGGCCGTAATTGCCGGAGGCGTGATTTTGCGATTCCGCGGTCAGCTCGGGATGGGCGAGATTGCCCAGAATGCCGACGCGGTAGTTGAAGCTGACGAAGATCGTGCCTTTCTTCGCGACGTTCTCGCCGTCATACATCGCCATGCCGCTGGAGCCGAGCGTGAAGCCGCCGCCATAGATCCAGACCACGACCGGCAGCTTCGCGCCCGGCTTGGCATCGGCGCTCGCCCAGATGTTCAGATAGAGGCAGTTCTCGCTGGTCGCCTCCTCGCCGAAATAATGATTGAGATTGTGCCGCCGCAGCACCTGGATGCATTCGGGCGCCAGCCGGTCGGCGTGATAAACGCCCTTCCATGCTTCGACCTTTTGCGGCGCGCGCCAACGGAGATCACCGAGCGGCGGCGCGGCAAAGGGAATGCCGAAATAGGCTCTCACGTTCGACGGCAGGACCTTGCCGGAGACGGCGCCGCTATCGATGCTGACGGGGTCTCCGGGAACAGGCGTCGCGACGATCTGCGCCGATGCGGACGAAGCCGCCTGCAGCACAAGGAGCACAGCGATCCGCATCGCGGGCCACGTAGCATTCCTGTTCAAGATGCTCATACGGCCTCCCTCATGTCGTTTTTGTCGTTGGTGCCATTGCTCAGCTCCGCCCAGAGGCGGGAGCGCGCGCTTTCGTTGAGAGGCACAATATGAAACGGCTGGCCGAAGATTGCGAGTGGCTCCCTGGCCGGCTCGAACCGCGGCCAGGCTTCCACAACATCGGGCGCGCCTGACGTCACGAAGCGCAGCAGGCTCATCTGAAACCGCGCCGCGACGTCGATATCGGCCGGGGTCATCGGGCCGCCCTTTCGCTGCAGGATCGGACGATCGATGAAGGCGGGCAGATGCGCCCAGAGGCAGGCATTGTCCGCCCCGTGGGTCGGCCCTTGCGACAGGAACGGTTGCAGCGCCGGACGATGATCGAACCGGCTCAGCCACACCGCGCCGCCTGCGGCTGCGTGCTGCCGCGCGAGATCAGTCATCGGGCGATGCCAGAACGCATCCGACAGCAGCGCCTCGTACGGATCCTCGTCGAGGCGCGCCGAGCCGCGATAACAGGCCAGCAGGCGCTCCCAGCCGGCATCGCCGAAGGCAACGCGGACATTGCGCTCGGTGCTGCGGATCATCGCGGCCGGCGCCGTGCTTTTCAAAAACATCACCATCTCGTCGCGGCAGGAGCCGAGCCAGAGCGGAATGTCGCGCAAGCCTCCCTCGGCGAAGACCTCACGCGGCTCGCGCGGGATCACGGTGCCGTCGAGCACCGGGCCGAACACGGTGCCTGAGGTGGTTTCGTCGGCGATCCTGCGGCCGACGCGTTCCACCGCGGCGAAGAGTTTTGGCAGCGGCACGGAGGCAATCGCGGCAGGATCGCTCGCAAGCTCGAGCTCTTCGATGACGCGGCGTGCGACCTGATCGGCATGGTCGGCGTTCATGATGTTGCGCCCCGGCGCACTCAGCGCGAGCGCGCGGGCAAACTTGCCCTTTGCCTGCGGCAGCGTTGCAAGCGCAACTACCATCGATGCGCCGGCCGACTGGCCCGACAGCGTCAGCCGGTTCGGATCGCCGCCGAAATTGGCGATATTGGCATGGACCCAGTCGAGCGCGGCGAGCGAATCCGAGATCGCGAGATTGTTGGCTTCGCCCAATCCGTGGCCATGCAGCTGCAGGAAGCCAAGCGCGCCGAGCCGATAGTTGATGGTGACGATGACGGCCGGACCGTGCGCAGCGAGGAATGCGCCGTCATAGTCGGCGCCGCCGCCGGTGACGAAGGCGCCGCCATGGATGAAGAACAGCACCGGCAGCGGGCGATCGATCCCTGTCGGCGTCCAGATATTCAGGCTGAGACAGGACACCTCCGCCTGATCGAGATGCCCGGGCTGCGGCGCGTAAGGGCCGTAATCCGTGCATTTTCGCGGCTCCATCCACGCAAGCGGTGGCCTCGCTTTGGCGAAGCGCCGTGCAGTCGCGAACGGCACGCCCTTGAAGGCGCGGACGGCGCCCTGCTCGGCCCCGATGATCGGGCCGAGCGTGGTCGGAACTGTGTTGGTCAGCATACGATCGTGTCCCTGTTTTCGCTTACGCGCGCCGCTTGCCGAGATCGGCGATGTCGACCTTATGGGTTTCGCGCGCGGTCGATGCGGCCGAGGCGACGCAGCAACCGGCGACGAAGATCGCAACCGGAATCCAGCCGTTCGGTCCTTCGCCGACGAGGCTCGCGCTCACCAGCGGCGTGAAGCCGGCGGCAAGGAAGCCGAGCTGGGTGCCGATCGCGGTGCCCGAATAGCGCACGCGCGCCTCGAACATCTCCGCATAGAACGACGGCCAGATCGCGTTGGGCGCGGAGTAGATGATGTACAGGCCAATCGCGGCGGCGAAGATCGCGGGCGTGCTGCCCGACGTCACCAGCATGAAATAGGGGAATAGCAGCACGGCGCAGCCAAGCACGCCGCCGATGAACACCGGCTTGCGGCCGATCTTGTCGGCGAGCAAGGCCCAGAGCGGCTGGGCGAACAGCGCCACGACGTTGCCAAGCACGCCGGCCCACAGCATGGTCGGACGCGCGACGCCGAACTTGCTGGTGGCATAGCCGAGCGCAAACACCGCGGTCATGGTGCTGACCGTCGCGATCAGCGCGCAGGCGATGACGCGCAGCACGTCCGGCCAGTAGTCACGCAGCAGCGCGACCACGGGAAAGCGCGCCACTTGCGCCTTGTCCTTGATGTCCTCGAACACGGGCGTTTCCGGCATGGTCCGCCGCACCAGGTAGGCGACAAGCAGCACCAGCGCGGAGAGCAGGAACGGAATGCGCCAGCCCCAGCTCAGCAGCTGCTCTTCCGGCATGCTGGCTATGGGAATGAACACCAGCGTCGCCAGGATCGCGCCGGCCTGGGTGCCGCTCAGGGTCCAGCTCGTGAAGAAGGCGCGGTTGGAATTGGCGGAATGCTCCAGCGTCAGCGAGTTCGCCCCGCTCTGCTCGCCGGCCGCCGACAGGCCCTGCAGCAGGCGCAGCAGCGTCAGGATGATGGGCGCGGCGTTGCCGATCGTCTTGGCATCCGGCAACAGGCCGATCGCCAACGTTGAGCAACCCATCACCACCAGCGTGAACAGCAGCACCGTCTTGCGGCCGATGCGGTCGCCGAAATGGCCGAGGATGACGGCGCCGACGGGACGCGCGATATAACCGATGCCGAACGACAGCAGCGCGAGCAGCGTCCCGGTCGCGGGATCGACATTGGCGAAGAACACTTTTGGAAAGATCAGCGCCGCCGCGGTGCCGTAGATGAAGAAGTCGTAGTATTCGAGCATGCTGCCGACGAAGCTGACGAGTGCGGCGCGCTTCGGCAGCTTGTTTTGCGTGGTTGCCGCGCTGGATGGCGCGTGCAGCGATGCGATTGAGGTCGAGCTCATCAAAATTCCTCCCCGTGTGCGATGGCGGTCGCGGCTCGCGTCATGCCCGTCCCGGCGGTGCGCGAGTTTTTGCTTTTGGTTGCCGCAATCTTGGTTTCCATCCATAATGTACGAACTAGTACGTTTGTGCAAGTCCGCCACGAAAGACGTCGGATTGGGCGAAATTTGCCTTCACCTTCAAGGTGATCCATAGAAACGGTCGGGAGAAACAGTGATGCTCGAGCGCATGCCACCCCCATCGAAGCGCACCAACGACCCCGAGCGCACCAAGCGCGACATCCTCGAAGTGGCGATGGCCGAATTCGCCTCCGAGGGCTATTCCGGCGCCCGCGTCGACGCCATCGCGGCGCGGACCCGCACCTCGAAGCGGATGATCTATTATTATTTCGGCGGCAAGGAGCAGCTCTATCTCGCTGTGCTCGAGGAAGCCTATCGCAGCATCCGCGCGCTGGAGGACCAGCTCGACATCGCCAGCTGCGACGCGCGCGAGGGCCTGCGCCGGCTGATCGAGGCCACCTTCGACCACGACGAGCGCAATCCGAACTTCATCCGCCTCGTCTCAATCGAGAACATCCACCACGGCAAGCACCTGAAGCAGAATCAGCAGCTGCGCCAGCTCAACGCCAGCGTGATCGCAACGCTGGACGGCATCCTCAAGCGCGGCCGTACCGAGGGCGCGTTCCGCGACGACGTCGACGCCATCGATTTGCATCTGGCCATCTCCTCCTACTGCTTCTTCCGCGTCGCCAACCGCCACACCTTTGGCGCGCTGTTCGACCGCGACCTCAGCGAGCCCAGGGTGCTGGCGAAGAGCAGGACCCAGATCGTGGAGATGATCCTGGCCTGGCTGGCGGCAGGGGCTTAGCGACCGCCCTCACCCGCTCCGCTTCTGCCGCGTGCTCGCCAATAGCAACAGCATGAACGACGCCGCCGTCATCAGCGTCGAGATCGCTGCGATGGTCGGATCGATCTCATCGCGGAGCGCGGTGAACATGCGCTTGGTCAGCGGCTGATACTGGCCGCCGGAGATGAACAGCGCGACGATAGTCTCGTCCATCGCCGAGATGAAAGCGAAGATGCCGCCGGCGACCACGCTGGACTTGATCTGCGGCAGCGTCACCGCAAAGAAGCTGCGCAGGCGGTTCATGCCGAGGCTGCGGGCCACCATCTCCTGCGCGGGGTCGAAGCTTTGCAAGCCTGCGAGCACCGAGATAACGACGTAAGGCAGGCCGAGCATCACATTCGCCAGCACGAGGCCCGGCAAGGTCGCCACCAGGCCGACCTTGGCATAGACGAAGAAGATGCCGACCGCGGTGATGATGATCGGCACCACCAGCGGCAGCAGCAGCGTCATGTGGATGACGCGCATGATGCGCAGCTTCGACTGGCTGATGGCATAGGCGGCGGCGACGCCACACGGCGTTGCGATCACCACCGTGAGCAGCGCAACCGTCAGCGTCACCCGCGTCGCCTGCATCCAGGCCGGATTGGCGAAATATTGCTGATACCAGCGCAGCGAGAACGACGGCGGCGGGAAGGTCAGGAAGCGCGCGCTGGAGAATGAGATCGGAGCGATGATCAGCACCGGCAGGATCAGATAGACCAGCACCAGCGTGCTGATCACGTAGAGGGCGATCCGTGCGGGCGAGATGCGCGTCATTTCTGCCCCAGCACGCGATCGAGCGAGATGAAGCGGCTGACGACGAAGAAGATCAAGAGCACGCTGAGCAGCAGCACCACGGCGACCGCGCTGGCCGCACCGAACTGGTTATAGAGCTCGACATTGCGGCTCACCAGCATCGACACCATCACCGTGCGGCCGCCGCCGAGCAATTCCGGCGTGATGTAGAAGCCGAGGCAGAGCACGAACACCATGGTGCAGCCGGCGAGCACGCCCGGCAGCGACAGCGGCAGGAACACGCGGACAAACGTCAGCGACGGGCTCGCACCGAGGCTGGCGCCGGCCTGCATCAGATCGCCGGGGATTTTTTGCATGGTGGCGTAGAGCGGCAGCACCATGAAGGGCAGCAGGATGTGCACGGTAGCGACCACCGTGCCGAACGTATTGTGCGCCAGCGCCAGCGACTCGGAGATGACGTCGAGATAACGCAACAACTGGTTGATCACGCCGGTGCGCTGGAGCAGCGCAAGCCAGGCATAGGCGCGCACCAGCACGGACGTCCAGAACGGCAGCACCACCAGCGACAGGATCAGGATGCTCCATCCCTTCGGCACGGAATTGGCGAGATAGGCCACGGGATAGCCGAGCAGCAGCGCGATGATGGTGACCGCGAGGCTGATCTCGAAGGTCAGCGCGAAGCTCCGCCAGTAGATGTCTTCGGTGAAGACGCGGCGATAATTCTCCAGCGTGAAGCCGTCATGGTAGATCGACTGCCAGGCGAGCCAGCCGACCGGCAGCACGATCAGCAACAGAATCACCAGTAGCGCCGGCGACACCAGCGCCAGCATCAGGCCGTGCTCACGGCGCTGATGCTTTTGCGATGGATCTGGCACGGATGTCACCAAGGCTGCCTCACTTCTGCATGAAGGACGCCCAGCGCTTCTCGGCGGCTTCGCCGGCCGGCGAGGACCACCAGGCGTAGGACATCAGCGCCTGCTTGGCCGCATTGGCCGGCTCGCTCGGCAATTGCGCGGCGCGCTCGGGCTTGATCACGCTGGTCTCGAACGCCTTGGGATTGCCCGGGCCGTAATCGATGTTGAGCGGCAGATTGGCCTGGTGCACGGGATCGACGGCCTCGTTGAGGAACTTCACCGCGGTGTCGAGGTTCGGCGCGCCCTTGAGGATGCAGAGCGAGGTGCTCTGCAGGATGCCCTGGTTGTAGGTGAAGGCGACCTTGGCGCCCTCCTTCGCGACCGCGCTGACGCGGCCGTTCCAGGCCATCTCCATGTCGACCTCGCCGTCATTGAGGAGCTGCGCCGACTGCGCGCCTGACGTCCACCACACCGTAATGTTCGGCTTGATCTCCTCGAGCTTCTTGAAGGCGCGATCGACGTCGAGCGGATAAAGCTTGTCAGGCGCGACACCGTCGGCCATCAGCGCCGCTTCCAGCGTGGCGATCGGATGGTTGCGCAGCGCGCGCCGGCCGGGGAATTTCTTGACGTCCCAGAAATCGGCCCAGCTGTTCGGCGCATCCTTCGGGAACGTCTTCTGGCTAAAGGCCAGCACGCTGGAATAGAACTCGTAAGACACCGAGTATGGGCTGCGATAGGCCTCCGGCATCGCCGCAGCGTTCGGGATCTTCGAGAAGTCGAGCTTCTCGATCAGCCCCTGCTCGCCGCCGCGCAGGCAATAGCCGGTCGGCGTGTCCACCACGTCCCAGATCGGCTTGCCGCTGCCGACCTGGGTCTTGATCGCGGGCCAGGCGTCGGGGATGGAATCCTGGTTGATGGTGATGCCGAGCTTCTTGGCGGAGGGATCGAGGATCGCCACCGTCTGCGCCTGCTGATAGGCGCCGCCCTGCGAGACGAAGGTGATCTGCTCGGCGGCGCTCGCAGCGGTAGCCAATCCCATCGCGCCCAGCAGCGCGCAGCCCAATCCCAAATTCCGTTTCGTCTTCATTCTCGCCTCCTCCATCGTCAAAAAAGATCTCACCGACCGATCGCATCGAGAAACTGGTACCAGCCGGCGACCATGCGCACGGCGGGCTCGCGCAGCGGATAGAACGGAATGGCCTTCATGCGGCTGACGTCGAGCAGCCCGACATCGGGCGTCTCGCCGCGCACGAAGGCGGCGAGATAGCGGCCCATCAGGCTCGACATCGCGACGCCCGCACCGTTGTAGCCCATCGAGACCAGCGTGCGGTCGTCGATCCGGCCGATATGCGGCACCGAGTCCAAGGTCATGCCGACCAGGCCCGACCATTTGTAGGCAAGCGGGACATCGGCCAGATCGGGGAAGATGCCGATCATCGCCTTGCGCAACGCGTCGAAGGCGGCTTGCGAGTCCTGCTTGCCGAAGGCGCCGCGACCGCCGAAGATCACGCGGTTGTCGACCATGCGGAACCAGCGCATCATGCGCTTGGTCTCGGTGTAGGTGCGCCCCGTCGGCATCAGCCGCCCGGCGAGATTGCGCGGCAGTTGTTCGGTCGCGATGATCGCGCTGCGGAACGGGATCAGCGTGCGCTGCATGCGCGCGGTCGCGCCGGTCACGTCGGAATAGCTGTTGGTGGCGATGATCGCCTGCCTGGCGCGCACCGCGCCCTGCGGCGTCTCGGCGACGATGCCGCCGTTCTCGCGCCGGAGTTTGATCACCGGCGATTGCTGGAAGATCGGAACGCCTTGGCGCGCCACGCCATCGGCGAGGCCGCGCAGATAGTTCAGCGGATGAATGCCGCCCGAGCCGGGATTGAGCACGCCGCCGACAAAGATGTCGGAGCCGGTCTCGTCGCGCACTTGCCGCTTGTCGAGGATCCGAACCTCGGCCGAGCCCATCTCGCGCGTCATCCAGTTGGCTTCGTCTATCGCGGCCCTCAGCGTGGTCTCGTTATGCGCGGCCTTGACCTGACCGGTGCGGGTCAGGTTTGCGCTGGTGATACCGAACTCGGAGACCAGCTCCTCGACGATGTCAGTGGATTCATGCGCGATCTCATACATGCGCTTTGCCATGGCGCGGCCATGGCTGGCGTCGATCTCACGAAACGAGAGCCGAAACTTTGCGGTGATCACGCCGCCATTGCGCCCGCTCGCGCCCCAACCGGGACGATTGGCTTCCAGCACGACCGGCGCGAGACCGCTCTTGGCAATGTGGTGCGCGGCGGAGATGCCGGTATAGCCGGCACCGATGATCACCACATCCGCCTGTTGCTCCCCCGAGAGGACCGGAAACGCGCGCGCCGGCTCCGCCGTGGCTTCCCACAGCGAATTGGCCGATGGCAGCGCGTTCCAGTCCGGTGTCATGCCGCCGGCCCGACCGCGGCATCCGCGAGCGCCTTCAGCGTCGGGAAATGAAAGTCCGGCTTGGTCAGCGTCTCCACGGCCGGCGTGCCGCCAAACCCGGCGATGCCCTGGCGGCGCTCGATCCAACACACCTTGTAGCCGAGTTTCCGCGCGATCCCGATGTCGTGGTACTGACTCTGCGCGACATGCAGGATATCGGACTGCTTGTAGCCGAACGCGGACTGACGCCCCTTGTTGTAGGCGAAGAATTCCGGATTGGGTTTTGCAACGCCGGTCTCGTCGGCGCAGACGGTGTCGTCGAAGGGATTGCCGAGCGAGTGCGCGTAACAGGACAGCGCGACGCGGTCGGCATTGGTCATCGCGACCAGCCGGAATTTCGTGCGCAGGCGCTTCAGAGCCTCGACCGAGTCCGGGAAGGGCCCCCAGCGCAGCACCGAAAGCTGGAACATGTCGCAGGACGCGTCGTCAGACGACAGCCCGAGCTCCTTGGCGAGATGGCGATAGACGTGGAACATGACCTCGCTGGAGCGCTCGTAGTGCTGATCGCGGCCGCGCTTGTAGGATTCGAAGATCTTGTCGTCGCTGAGCTCGGCCGGCGTCTTGCCCGAGATCTTGCGCACCGCGGCGAGCACGCCGGTTTCGAAATCGATCAAGGTGCCGACGACGTCGAAGGTGAGGACCTTGAAATTGCTGAACGCGGCTTGGGTCGACATATCGGTTTCTTCTCTCGGTTGGACAAGGCTGAAGTTCAGTCCGCTCTGGGCACGACGATGGTGTCCTCGGGGTGAAGGGTGACGGTGAGGCTGCCGCCGAGCGGTGGGATGCGGCCGTAGGCCTGGTGGTAGCTCGGCTGGCGCAGGCTGAGCGCGATGCCGCCGGTGAGCGAAAGAAAAATGCGCAGGCTCTCGCCCTGGTAGACGATGTCGGTGACCGTCCCGGTCAGGCGGTTGCAGGCGGCGTCCTGCGCGCCGTCGTCGATCAGGAGCTTTTCGCTGTGCACGGCGAGCATCAGGGCGTCGCCGTCGGGAATGGCGCGGGCGCTGCGCAGCAGCGCATTGCCGAGCGCGACGCTGGAGCCATCGACACGGCGGACCGGCAGCATGGTCGCCTCGCCGATAAAGCTGGCAACAAAGGAATCGGCGGGATGATCATGCAGCCGCGCAGGTTCGTCGATCTGGATCAAGCGGCCGTCCTTCATCACGGCGACGCGGTCGCTCATGGTCAGCGCCTCGCGCTGGTCGTGGGTGACATAGATGATGGTCGCGCCGATACGCCGGTGCAGCGCGCGCAGCTCGATCTGCATGGATTCGCGGAGCTGCTTGTCGAGCGCGGAGAGCGGCTCGTCCATCAGGATCAGACGCGGCTCGAAGATCATGGCGCGTGCGAGCGCGACGCGCTGGCGCTGGCCGCCGGAAAGCTGCGCAATGCCGCGCTCGTCGTAGCCGGCAAGGCCCACCATCGATAGCGCCGCGCGTACCTTGTCGGGCCAGCTCGCTTTCGGCAGGCGCCGCGCGCGCAGCGGAAAGGCGACGTTCTCGCCGACGCTCATATGCGGGAACAGCGCGTAGTTCTGGAACACGACGCCGATGTCGCGCTTGTGCGGCGGCATCCAGGTGACGTCGCGGCCGCCGAAGAGAACTGTGCCTGATGTCGGCAGGATGAAGCCGCCCAGAATTCCGAGCAGCGTGGTCTTGCCGGAGCCGGAGGGACCGAGCAGCGAGACGAACTCGCCGGCGCCGACATTGAGGGAAACGTCGTCGAGGGCGCGAACGGCACCGTACGCCTTGCTGGCGGACCTGATCTCGACGCTTTCCGCTCGTTTGTTCAACGATCGACCTCGCCTCGTTCCCTGCGATGGCGTGCCTCACTGCGCGCCATAAGCCTGCATTATAGACAGCGTTTTGGAGCATTCGCGGATGCAGCGTGCGCCGCACCAAAGCTTGTTCCGAACACCCTGTCTTTAGGCTGCGGTGCCAATGACACCAGACTTGGCAAAACTCGGCAATTGCCAAATTCTCACCGCGCTCATAACATGACGTTATGCCCGAACTGCGCCGGATGCTGCCCTCCAGTAACGCCCTGTTCGTCTTCGACGCAGCAGCGCGCAACGGCAGCTTCACGGCGGCCGCCGCCGAATTGAACGTCACGCAGCCCGCGGTGAGCCGCATGCTCGGCCAGCTCGAGGAGCATCTCGGCGTCCGCTTGTTCGACCGCAAGGCGGGGCGCGCGGTGCTCACCGAGGAAGGCGAGCTGTTGTATCGCCGCGTGCTCGAGGGCTTTCGCAGCATCGAGACCGGCCTCACCGAGATCGAGCGGCGCCGCAAGGGCACCGAGACGGTGACGCTGTCGGTCTCCTCCGCCTTCACCACGCATTGGCTGATGCCGCGCATCGACAAGCTGCAGCGGCAGTTTCCCCAGGCCGATCTGCGCTTCCAGCTGATCTCCGGCGCGCTGCGCGGGCCGGTCGAGAATGTCGACCTCGGCATGCGTTTTCGCGATCGCGAGGAGCCGTCGTCCGGCGGCACGCTGGTAATGAAGGAAGTGATGCTGCCGATGTGCAGCCCCGGCTATCTCGGCGAGACCGATCCCACTGAGGGCAACACCATCATCCGCCTCGCCGAGACGCCGGGCGACTGGGCCGCGGATTATTCGTCGCTGCTCACCGGCCGGCGTGGCGCCGCCAAGGGGCTGAGCTTCACCGATTATGCCGTCGTGATGCAGGCGGCCCTGCTTGGCCAGGGCATCGCGCTCGGCTGGCTGACGGTCGCCTCGCACTGGTTGCTGACCGGCGCGCTGGTACCGGCTTCCGACCGGCTCACCACCACGCGCCGCATCTGCGAATTCCTGCCGCCGCGCAACCGGCCAATGCGCCCCATCGCTGTGGAGATCCGCGACTGGATCCTCGCCCAGATGCAAAGCGAGATCGCCGCGATCGACAAGCTGTATCCGACGCTCGGCGCGATGGCCGCCTGCTACTGAGTGGCCAGCGAACATTCACGGGAGGTCGTCATGCCCGGACCTGTCCCGGGCATCCACGTTCTTTGTGCCGCGGGGCAAAACGTGGATGGCTGGGACAAGGCCCGGGCCATCCACGTTGTGGAAGCTTCGGCGCCTCTCTCGCTCCACGTCATTGCGGGCGCAGCGAAGCAATCCAGAGTCTTTCCACGGAGGGATTCTGGATTGCTTGGCTGCGCTCGCAATGTCGGTTCTTCAACGATGCTCGATCGCGCGGATCGCGCCGCGGAGCTCGGCGAGGCCGCGGAGGCGGCCGATGGCAGTATAGCCGGGATTTGTGCGCTTGGTCGCGGCGAGATCATCGAGCATGCGGTGGCCGTGGTCAGGGCGGAATACGATTTGCCTGTCCGGTGACCGCCGCGCGTTCTCCTTCAACAGCGCCTTGAGCACCGCGACCATGTCGACGTCGCCGTCGAGATGATCGGACTCGTGGAACGTCAGACCATCGGCCTCGCGCTTGGTCGCGCGCAGATGGGCAAAGGCGATACGCGGGCCGAAACGTTCGGCCATCGCAGGCAGATTGTTCTCGGCGCGCACGCCGAGCGAGCCGGTGCACAGGCAGATGCCGTTGGCCTTGGACGGCACGGCGTCGAACAGCGCTTGATAATCCTCTGCCGTGGACGCAACGCGCGGCAGGCCGAACAGCGGGCGCGGCGGATCATCCGGGTGCAGCGTCAGCGACACGCCGAGCTGCTCGGCGACCGGCGCGACACGCGCGAGGAATTCGGCGAGATGCTGCCGCAGGATCTTCGGCGTGATGTCACGATAGGTCTCTAACCGGTCGCGGAATTGCGGGATCGTCATCGGCTCGGTGGTCGAGCCCGGCAGCGCGCTGGCGATCGCCATGATGAGATAGTCGATGTCGGCTTGGCTCATCTTGTCGAACAGCGCTTTCGCGCGCGCCTGCTGCGCCGTCGAATATTCCTGCACGGCCGCAGGGCGCTTGAGGATATGCAGCTCGAACGCCGCAAAGCGGTCCTGGTCGAAGCGCATGGCGCGGGCGCCGTTTGGCAGCTCCCATTCCAGATCGGTCCGGCACCAGTCGACGACGGGCATGAAATTGTAGCAGATGATCTTGATGCCGGACGCCGCCACCGCCTCCAGGCTCGCGATCCAGGCTTCGATCGACTTCGTCGCCTTGGCCCCGAGGCGCTTGACGTCGTCGGGGATCGGAATCGATTCCACCACCGACCAGGTCAATCGCGAGCGGCCCGGCTGGCCGTTCTCGATGAAATTCTTGCGCTCCTCGACCGCCTTGCGTGTCCAGGCCTCGCCAATCGGCACCTGATGCAGCGCCGAGACGATATCGCTCGCCCCGGCCTGCCTGACATCGTCCAAGGACACGGGATCATCGGGCCCGTACCAGCGCCATCCCTCGAGCATCATGCGTTCTCTCCGATCAATTGGCGGTCAGCACGACCTTGACGCTCTGCGAGCGGTCGAGCGCCAATCGCAACGCGTCGGGCGCGGTCGAGAGCGGCCGCTCGGCGGTGACCAGCGACAGCACGTCGACGCTGCCTGCACCAATCAATTCCACCGCCGTCATGAATTCAAGCCCGAAGCGGAACGAGCCGCGCAGGTCAATCTCTTTTGCCATCACGGCATTCGACGGTGTCGGAATCTGGCCGCCCGGCAGATTGCCGATCTGCACCACGACGCCACCACGCCTGACGGTGCCGATGGCGCTGGCAAGGCCGGCGGCCGTGCCCGAGACCTCGAATGCAACATCGTAGGGACGCGAGGCGGCCTGCGCCTTGAGGCCCTCGTCACCATTTGCGACGTTCTCGACATGCGATGCGCCGAGCCGGGTCGCGAAGGCGAGCGGGGCCGGCGCGATGTCGGCCACGATGATGTCAGCCATGCCGGCGCGGTGTGCGGCCAGCATGGTCAGAAGCCCGATCGGGCCGGCGCCAAAAATAATGCCACGCTTGCCCTGGATGTTGCCGGCGCGCGCGACCGCGTGCAGGCAGACCGCGAGCGGCTCCGCCAGCGCCGCGGCCTGATAGGACACATGATCCGGGATCTTGACGCACTGCGCCGGGATCGCATCGAAATAATTGGCAAAGCCGCCCTGCATGTGCGGTGTCTTCGACGCAGAGCCCATGAAGTAGATATTTTCGCAGAGGTTTTGGCGACCCTCACGGCAGGCGCTGCAATGGCCGCACCAGCGCGACGGGTTGACGGCGACGCGGTCGCCGACCCTCAGGTTGGCTGCGGAGCCCGCGATCTCGACAACCTGGCCCGATATCTCGTGACCGAGCACCAGCGGCGATTTCACCACGAAATCGCCGGTCCGGGCGTGGCGGAAGTAATGCATGTCCGAGCCGCAGATGCCGCCGGCCCCGAAACGGATGCGCACCATCCCGTCGGCCAGCTTGTCGAGCGGATGCTCGATCATGCGCAGGTCTTCGGGGCCGAACAGGGTTGCGGCGAGAGATGTCGATGTCATTTGGAGAGTCCCATGTATTTCGGCAGCCAGAGGGTTAGTTCGGGAATGTAGGTGATCGCGATCAGCGCAAGCATCAGCGGCACCAGCCAGGGCAGGATCGCGACCGTGGTGCGCTCGACCGAGAGCTTCGCCACGCGGGCAAGCACGAACAGCACCATGCCGAGCGGCGGATGCAACAGGCCGATCATCAGGTTCAGCGTCATGATCAGGCCGAAATGGATCGGATCGATGCCGAGCTTGAGCACGATCGGCAGCAGGATCGGCACCAGAATGGTGATCGCCGCCGTGGTGTCGATGAAGCAGCCGACGAACAGGATCAACACGTTGGCGAGCGCCAGGAACACCCATTTGTTGTGGGTGACGCTGAGCATCCAGTCCGAGAGCAATTGGGCAGCCTGCGACACCGTCAGCAGCCAGGCGAAGATCGAGGCGGCAGTGACGATGAACAGCACCGAGGCCGTGGTCTCGATGGTGTCGAAGGTCGCCTTCGCCACAGTCTTCAAGGTCATGGTGCGGTAGCGCACGAGGCCAAGGAACAGCGACCAGATTACCGCCGCAACAGCGGCTTCAGTCGGCGTGAACCAGCCGAGGGTCATGCCGCCGATCAGGATGACGGGCGCCATCAGCGCCATCACCGCGGAGAAGTCGAAATACCAGTCGATCGCGAGCAGCACACCGAGCCCGATCACGACGGCCAGGTTGATCGACATGCCGGCGAGCGTCATCAGCCAGATCGCGAGCGGGAACGCGAGCACGATGGCGATCTCGAGGCCGGCCGAGCCGAGCTGCGGCCAGGAGAACGGCGTGTCGCTGCCCCATTTGTTCCTGTGCGCGAAGTAGGTGACGGTGGCCATCATCAGCAGCGTCAGGACGACGCCCGGAATGACGCCGCCCAGAAACAGCGCGCCGATCGAGACGTTGGCCATCATGCCGTAGATCACGAAAGGCAGCGACGGCGGAATGATCGGGCCGAGCGTGGCCGAGGCCGCAGTGACGCCGACCGAGAACTCGGTGGTGTAGCCATGGTCCTTCATCGCCTTGATCTCGATGGTGCCGAGGCCAGCGGCATCCGCGATCGCGGTGCCGGACATGCCGGAGAAGATCACCGAGCCGATGATGTTGACGTGGCCGAGGCCGCCGCGCATCCAGCCGACCAGCGCGACCGCGAATTTGTAGATGCGCCCGGTGACGCCGGCGATGTTCATGAGATTGCCGGCCAGGATGAAGAAGGGCACGGCGAGCAGCGGAAAGCTCTCGACGCCGGCGATCATGCGCTGCGCCAGCGTGACGTCGGGCGTCACGCCGCTGACCAGGATGTAGAGCAGCGACGACGCGGCCATGGCAATCGCCACGGGAACGCCGAGCAGCATCAGGACGAGAAAGCCTCCAAGCAACAGCAGCATGGCGTTATCCTTCAAAACCGTCGTAGGCGCCGGGACGTTCGAGGATCGAATAGCCCTGTCGCAGATGTTGCAGCGCGACCTGCAGCGAGCGCACGAACATCAGCACGAAGCCAAGCAGCACGGCGTAATAGACGTAATTCTTGGGAAAGTTGATCGTGGTCATGGACTCGTCGCCGATGATCTGGATGTAGACCCAGACCAGCTTGACGGCGTAGCCGAAGAAGGCGATCCGGATCAGGTCGATCGCTGTTGACAGCGTGCGCGCCGCGAGATGCGGCAGGTAGCGGTAGATCAGGTCGACCTGGATATGCCGCGACAGCCGCACGCACATCGAGGCGCCGATGAAGACCACGCCGATCAGGCAATAGGTCGCGATCTCCTCGGTCCAGGCGTAGCTGTCGTTGAGGACATAGCGGGTGAAGAACTGCAGGAAGACGGCAAGCGCCATCACCCAAAAGATCGCCAGCGCGATCCAGTCCTCGAACGCGTAGATGCCAAGATCCACCTTCGGCGTCGCCTCCTCCTCGAAGGTATGGGCGATCTCGTCCCCGGTGATCTGCCGGTGCACTTCGGCGGTCGACATGTGGTTACTCCCAAACGACTTGGTTCGACTGCGTCAAACTCGCTCCGCTCCTCATCCTGAGGAGCGCGGAACGCGCATCTCGAAGGATGGCCCCGGGCGACACCGGGGCCTCCATGGTTCGAGACGCGCGTTCCGCGCTCCTCACCATGAGGGTCTTAGAACGCAAGCGTCCGTTATTTCACCGCCTGGATCCGTTCCCAATCGGCCTTGCGATACCCAAACGTCTCGAACGCGACGTTCTTCAGCACGGTGTCGCGGAACTCGTTCTTGTCGACCTCGGTCACGGTCAGGCCCTTCTCCCTAAAGAAGGCGACGAGCTTGGCCTCGTTCTGCTTGATCTCCTCGGTGGCCTTGGCGGCGGCCTCCTGCGCGACGTCGGTGAAGATCTTCTTGTCCTCGTCGCTGAGCTTCTTCCAAAGCGCTCCGGCCACCACCGTGTTGAGGTGATCGACGATGTGGCCGGTCAGCACGATGTGCTTCTGCACCTCGTAGAACTTCTTGGCCTCGATCGTGGTCAGCGGGTTCTCCTGCGCCTCGACGGTGCCGTTCTGGAGCGCGAGATAGACTTCGGCAAACGCGATTGGCGCCGTGTTGGCGCCGCAGGCGCGCGGCATTGCGAGATAGGCCGGCACGTCGGGCACGCGCATCTTCAGGCCCTTCAGGTCCGCGCAGGTCTTGATCGGCTTGTTCGAGGAGGTCTGGCGCACGCCATAATAGGTCACCGCGATGATGTGGTGACCGCTCTTGTCCTCATAACCCTTGGCGAGCTCCCTGAAGATGTCGCTCTTGGTGTAGGCGAGCAGATGATCGGCGTCGCGGAATGTGTAGGGATAATAGGTCACGCCGATCGGCGGAAAGCTCTTGGCCGCGAAGCTCGATCCAGAAATGATGATGTCGACCGAGCCGAGCGAGAGGCCCTGGTTGATGTCGGCTTCCTTGCCGAGCTGGGAGGCCGGATAGACGTCGATCTGATAGCGCCCGTTGGTGCGCTTGCCGATCTCCTGTGCGGCCCAGACCGAAGCGGTGTGGAACGGCTCCGAGGTCTCGTAGACATGAGCCCATTTCAGCTTGGTCTGCGCCAGGCCGGCATGGGTCGTCGCGAACATTGCAGCGGCCGAGACCGCCAGCACCGTCGTTATCTTCTTCAACACTGAATATTCTCCCTGACTTAAGTCTGCTTCTTGTTCACCCGCCCCAAACCGAAGCGAGCCGCCCAATCTCATCGCCGCCGCGCGCTGCCGCTTTTGGCCTGCTTCTTCGACGGTCGTTTTGGCTTCGCCGGAGCTGCGCCGGATCGCGCGGTCCGTTTCCGCATCGCCGGCGATCCCGTGGTGCTCTCGGCGCCAAAATTCTGCGCAAAACGCTCCTGCGAATGCGCGAGATGATCGCGCATCGCGTCACGGGCCGCCGTTGGCTGACGCGTCGCAATGGCATCGCGCACGGCCCGATGCTCGCCGAGCGCGGTGCGCCATGTGCCGGGATTCTCAAAATAATGCGCAAGCTGCGCGAAATAGGGATTGAGCCGCTGGTCGAACAGCTCGCCGACCACGCGCACCAGCACGGCGTTGCCGAGGCATCCGGCGATCGCGATGTGGAAGGCGCGGTCATGGACCATCGAGGCTTCGCCGGGGTGCGCGACGTTCTCCATCGCGACCAGGGCGGCATCGATGCGTGCGATATCGTCCCTGGTCGCCACGCGCGCGGCCTGCTCGGCGATGGCGCTTTCGAGGAATTCGCGGGCGCGCAACAGCTCGAATGGCCCCTCTATCACGGCGGACGGCGTTGGCGTGGCGTCCGAAGGGTCGATCACATAGATGCCGGACCCGACGCGAATGCGGACGCGTCCTTCCACTTCCAGCGCGATCAGGGCTTCGCGCACCGTCGGCCGCGATACCCTGAGCTGATCGGCAAGCTCGCGCTCGGTCGGCAGGCGACTGCCGACGGCGTATTCACCGCTATCGATCAGGCTTCGCAATTGATCGGCGATTTGGCGATAGAGCCGTCTCGCCTCCACGGCTTCCAGCGGCACGCTGGCCTCCCCTATAGATCTCGCCGGTCGATCCGGCGGCCCGCCAATTTTGGATAATTGGCCTTACCAATTGACCGAAGCATTGACCGAGGACGGCCGCCATGTCAAGCAGCCGCCAAACACAGGGAGAGACACCATGCGGCTTAGTTCAACGCGCCTTGGCCGCGCCAATCTCGACCGGCTGCCGCCAGCCATCCGCCGCCCGGCCTACGACCGTTCACGCGTGACGCCCGGCATCGTGCATCTCGGTCTTGGCGCCTTTCATCGCGCCCATCAGGCGGTCGTCATCGACGATTGCCTCGCCGCCGGCGCCACGTCATCGGCCAGCTCTTGGGGCATCATCGGCGCGAGCCTGCGCAGTCCGGACACGCGCGACGCCCTCGCCCCGCAGGATCATCTCTACACGGTCGCCGTGCGCGCCGCCGAAGGCACCGAGCATCGCGTCATCGGCGCGTTGCTCGACAGCGTCGTCGCGCGCGAAAAGCCGGGCGCGCTGGTCGAGCGGATGGCCAATCCCGCCATTCGCATCGTCTCGCTCACCGTGACCGAAAAGGGCTATTGCCACACGCCGCAGACCGGCGATCTCGACGAGCGGCATCCTGATGTCGTGCACGATCTCAACAATTTTGACGCGCCACGCTCGGCGCCCGGCTTCATCGTGGCCGCACTGGCGCGCCGACGGGCGCAGGGACTTTCGCCGTTCACCGTGCTGTGCTGTGACAACCTCGCCGCCAACGGCCACACCGTGCAGCGGATCGTGACGCAGTTCGCGGCACTCCGGTCGAAGGACCTCGGCAAATGGATCGCGGATAACGTTGCCTTCCCCTGCACCATGGTCGATCGCATCGTGCCGGAAACGACGGATGCCGACCGCGATGCGGTCGCCGCGGCACTCGGGATGCGTGACGCCTGGCCTGTTATGACCGAGCCGTTCACGCAATGGGTGGTCGAGGATCGCTTTGCCGCGGGCAGGCCCGATCTCGCTGCCGCGGGCGTCGAGCTCGTCACCGACGTCAAGCCGTTCGAGTTGATGAAGCTGCGGCTGCTCAACGCCAGCCACTCCGCGCTCGCCTATCTCGGCTATCTCGCCGGCTACGAGACCATCGCCGATACCATGCGGGATCCGTATTTCGCGCGCCTCGCCGCGCAGGTGATGGAAGAGGCCGCGGTGACGCTGACGATGCCTGCGGGCACCGATCTCGCCGCCTATCGCGCCTCGCTGCTCAAGCGTTTCGCCAATCCGGCGCTGCATCACCGCACTTGGCAGATCGCCATGGACGGCTCGCAAAAGCTGCCACAGCGGCTGCTCGGCGCGATGCAGGATCGCCTCGCCAAAAACCTGCCGATCGCGACGCACGCGCTCGCGGTGGCGGGCTGGATGCGCTACGTCACCGCACTTGACGAGCAGGGCCGCGCCATCGACGTGCGCGATCCCCTCGCCGCCGAGCTCGCGGGCCTGGCGCGCGAGGCCGGTCCCGTCGCGGAACGGCTGGCGCCCGCATTGCTCGGCGTGGAAAAAGTGTTTGGACCGCTCGGTGCCGAGCCGCGCCTGCGCGAGGCCGTGACCGCGGCGCTCGGCCGTCTCTACAAGGAAGGTGCGCGGCGCGCGGTGGAGACGCACGTTTCGGCATGATCAGAAAGTGGGCAATAATGCTGCACTGCGTCCAAAGTCGGACTGAAGTCGCGCTTGATTTTTGCCTGCCGTTGCCGCACCCGAGAGGCATGGCAAAGGACAACAAGGTCATCGCCGCGAACGCGGCTTTTTACGCCGCCTTCGCGACCGGCGATTTCGACGAAATGAAGCGGATGTGGGCGGATGACGACGCCATTTCCTGCATTCATCCCGGCTGGCCCGCGATCGTCGGCCACGCCACCGTGATCGGAAGCTGGCGCGACATCCTGCAAAATCCAGAACGTCCGCAGATCGTCTGCGCCGAGCCGCAGGCGATCGTCGACGGTGACAGTGCGCGCGTGCTCTGCATCGAGATCGTCGACGGCACCGCGCTCGCCGCCGCCAACCATTTTCGACGCGTCGGCGACGGCTGGCTTCTGGTGCATCACCAATCGAGCCCGATTGCGCAGATTGTCGAGCAGGCTGAGGACGATAGAGCCAGCCACCGGGTGCACTGACCGCGGCAGCGTTCTACTGTGCATGGGGTTGTTTTGCGGTTTTTTATTTGACGGCGAGTTCCGACAGATCGTCCAGCACGAACCGAGCCGCGCTGAAATCATCATCCTGGAAAAACATGCTGCGCGTGATGAGCACGGGAATGTCGGCCCGCGAGGCCGCAATCAGCCCGTTGGCGGAATCCTCGATCGCAACGCAGTCGGATGGCGCCAGCTTCAGTCGCGCCAGGACATCGAGATAGACATCCGGCGCCGGCTTCTTGTGCCTCACATCATCGCCGGCAACGATCGCATCAAAATCCGCGGCCCAGCGCGCTCCCAGCGCCCGCGACAGCAGCGCATCGATGTTGCCGTGCGAGGTCGTGGTCGCAATCGCAAGCCGCTGGCCACGCGCCTTGGCCGAGGCAAGCAGGTCCGTCACACCGGGCCGCAAGGCGCAGCAACCGGTCTCGACCAGCTCGGCATAATGGGCGGTCTTGACGCGGTGGAGCTCGGCGATATCGGCATCCGACAAGGGCGGCGCGACCCACTGCCTGGTGTGGAAGGCGCGGATGCGTTCCTTGCCGCCGGTCACGCGCAGCAGATCCTTGTAGCTGGCCCGGTCCCAATGCCAGTCGAGACCGTGACGGGCAAAGGCGTGGTTGAAGGCCCGCCGGTGCAGCTCCTCCGTCTCGGCCAGCGTCCCGTCGACGTCGAGGATCAGCGCGGCCGCGCTCCGGACCAGATCCGCCGCGCCGGATCGCGCTATGATGGCCACGTCCGCCTGCATGGTCGACGCCTCCCTGTCACGAGCGAGCATCGCCCGAGGCAGCCGGCGAGTAAAATCGCAATATCTTTTGCCCGACCCAAAAATCTCTTATGAGCGAACGACGCGCGGCTGGCGCGAACGGGAACTCCGACCTGCACAGGAGACGCATGCGGCTCTTCATCCTCGGCCTCGGCTACAGCGCCCGGCATTTCGTTCGCAAATTCGGCGGCAGCTTCTCGCATGTCGCCGGCACGGTCCGCGATCCCGCCGCGCAGGTCGACCTTGCCGGGATCGAAGTGCATGGCTTTTCCGGCAGCCGCCCGGCTGACGCGACGGTCGACAGTATCGGCGATGCCGATGTCCTTGTGATATCGATCCCGCCGGGCGGCACCGGAGACCCCGCAATCGCGGCGCTCGGCGACGTGCTCGCGGCGGGCCGCCACAAGGTCGTCTATCTCTCCACCATCGGCGTCTACGGCGATCGCGCCGGCGGATGGGTGGACGAGAGCACGCCCCCGCAGTCGACCCTCGACCGCGCACGGATGCGGATCGCGGCGGAGCAGGCCTGGACGGAGACGGCACGCGGCGACGTCGCGATCCTGCGGCTAGCCGGCATCTACGGCCCCGGCCGCAACGCGCTGGTGACGCTGCGCAGCGGCACGGCACGGCGCATCATCAAGCCCGGCCAGATCTTCAACCGCATTCATGTCGACGATATCGCCAGCGCCATCATGGCCGCGATCAACCACAACAGCGGCGGCACCTGGAACGTCTGCGACGACGAGCCCGCACCGCCCCAGGACGTGATCGCCTACGCCGCGCAGCTGATGGGCATCGCTCCGCCGGACGAAGAAGCGTTCGCGACCGCCGAGATGTCGGCGATGGCGCGCAGCTTCTATGCCAGCAGCGCCCGCGTCTCCAACGCGCGGCTGAAGCAAGAGCTCGGCGTCGCGCTGGCCTATCCGACCTATCGGCACGGCCTCGATGCGCTGTGGCGTGCGGGCGACGGACGCGCTTAAAAGGGCGGCCGATCGGCCGCCCTTTTATATTCAGCGTCAGCTCAACACGCCGTATTTCTTGAACCAGGCCTGCGCCTGCTTCCAGGCATCCTCCGCAGCATCCTTGCGGTAGCTGCCGCGATAGTCGGCATGGAAGCCGTGCGGCGCTTCCGGATAGATCTTGAATTCGGCGGTCTTCTTGTTCTGCTCGAGCGCCGCCTTGAGCTGCTCGACCTGGGCCACGGGAATGCCGGTGTCGGCGCCGCCATAGAGGCCGAGCACCGGCGCCTTCATCTCAGGCGCGAGCTGCAGCGGGCTCTTCGGCCACAGCGGATTGGGCGCATCGACCGGCGGACCGTAGAAGGCAACGCCGGCCTTGAGCGTGCCGTTATGGGCGGCATATTCCCAGACCGTGCGGCCGCCGCGGCAGAAGCCGATGATGCCGAGCTTCGCGGTGTCGCCGCCTTGCGATCCCGCCCAGGCCACCGTCGCGTCGAGATCGGAGAGCAGCTCGGCGTCCGGCTTGGCGTTGACGACCGGCAAGAGGTCCTTGATGTCGGTGATCTTGGTGAGGTCCGTGCCCTTGCGGAAGTAATAGTCGGGCGCAACCGCGAAGGCGCCGAGCTTGGCGAGGCGCCGCGTCACGTCCTTGATGTATTCGTGCAGACCAAAGATCTCCATCGCGACGATGATCACCGGAGCCTTGGTGTTACCGGCGGGGCGGGCGAAATAGGCCGGCATTTCCTCGGAACCGACCTTGATCTTGGCATCTCCAGCCTGGAGGCCGCCGGTGTCGGTCGTGATCACCTCGGCGCGGACCGGCCCTGCCGCAAGCGTGTAGCCCGCAGCAACGGCCGCCGTGGCGCTCATGAAGCCGCGGCGCGACACCGGGGGCGGCTCAATCAGCCCTATAACGTCAGACGTGATGATGGTTTCGATACTCATCGGTTGGTCCTTCCTGATGCCTTGCCCCAGTGTCTGAACCTTCAGGCGAGGCATTCGCCAATAATTGCCGGCGAAACGCAAATCACCAGCCTGCGAGCGCCGGGCCTTTCAGATCCGGCGATCACGCCGCTTCACCGGCGCAGTCTCCGGCATCAGGCTCATCGCGACAAGTCCGACGGCCAAGCACGATGCCGCCGATCGGCCGCCTCACGAAGCCGGCGCCGATGGTCGCAAGCGGCAGCATCAGACTGCCAAACTCACTTCCGGCGGCCAGTGCCGTGCGTTTGACGTTGAACGGCTCTGCTTGGAGAGGCTGAACTTGAAAAGGCTTTGCTCGCTTCCCGACGACACTCTCGAATTCCCAAGTGAATGTGTGCCCGATTTAACCGCGTGACCGCATTGCGTCGCAACATCCATTAACCGAAAAAGGGGTTCTCCCGCTGCCAGCGGCGCCATCACGCGTTGCAGATTGTGTGCGGTTTCGCGCAATTCGAAACGTCTCGCCGCAACTATCGGGCTCGATCGTGGCCGCAACGACACATGATGTTGCCCGGGCACAGCACACCGCCCGACATTTGAGTGAGAGACCGCACCATTTGACTGAAGTTTTCAGATCAGTTGAGCCGTCATATTTACTCGAACTTTCTTCGTGACGCTCTAGTTCCACTCCCGAATGTTCCATCTCCAGAACGGAGAAGCGTCTTCCAAGCCGGCAATTGTTTCCGCTTCGAGCGAAGCTCGACAGCCTCATTCTGACCCGCAGCGATTGCGCTACCGACGGCTCAATTGAATAAAGCTTTATCTGATCTGGCATCGATATGAATTTGGCTCGCGAAGCAATTGAATTATTGGGACAGGTGGCGCGAATCCTGTGGTTCGAAGGCACCAAAAACGGCATGCGCGATCGCGAGTGGATGGCGCTGCGCTTTCTCTCCCGTGCCAACCGATTCTCAAGGACACCTTCGGCGCTGGCAAGCTATGTCGGCACCACGCGCGGCACCGCCTCATTCATCATCGGCGAGCTCGAGCGGCTCGGCTATGTGGAGCGGAAGCGCTCCGCCACAGACAAGCGCTCGGTGATGCTGAGCGTGACGCAGCAGGGCAAGAAATTTCTGGCTCGCGACCCCGTCAATGGCCTCGTCGAGGCCATCGCCGTCCTCGATGACGACAGCAAGATCCGCTTTCGCGACACCTTGCGACACGTGCTCGATCAGGCGGACGCCGTCGAACAGCGGCACCACACCGACGTCTGCAAGCGATGCATTTTCCTCCGGGAGGATCGCACTGCTTCCGAGAACAAGACGACGGTCGAATTCACCTGCCGGCTGTTTCGCGCGCCGATCGCCGAACCCGAGATCGACCTGCTATGCACCAGCTTCGAGCATCACCGACAATAGAATTGTCCGCCGCTCATTTGCGCGCCGAGTAGACAACGCCGCCACTGGTTTCCACCACCAGACGGCCGTTCTCGTTCCTGATCTCCTCGATGCGACCGAGATTGGGGACCTGCTGGCCGAGCACGGCCTCGACGACACCGCTCGGCCCCTGCAGGATCGCAATGCCTTCATAAGCTTGGCGAACCGACCAGCCCTTGACCGCCTTTCGCGGGAGCGAGCTGCGTTCGGCCGGAGACACCGAGCCCGTGGTCTCGGGTGCCGCGACCGAGGCCATCATCGGCATCGCCGGCGACGGCTGCGCAGCAACGGGAGGCGGCGGCTGGACCTGGACCTGGGCGAGCCTGTCGAGCTTCGCGGTCGAGGACGAGCTCACACGCTCGATGCGATCCAGATTCTCGGCGAACCGGCCGAAACGGTCGCTGGTTGCCTTGCTCGACTGATCGACGGCGGTTCGCAGGCCGTCGAGATTCTCGGACACGCCGGACAATTGCTTGCGCAGCTGCGCGACCGTATCGCGCAGGTTCCTGATCTCGGCACTGGCCGCGGCATTTGTCTGGCTCGGCTGCGTGGTGAGATAGGCAATGACGCCGGTACAGGCGCAGACCACCAGGATGGCGGCAACCGCCAATGTCGCGAGCGGCGCGACCCATGTCGGACGCGGCGGCGGCGGCTTGGCCACGATCACCGCCGGCTTGATCACGACCGGCGCAGGCTTTGGTATCGCCATCTTGTCGAGGCGCGCCTTGGCGCGAATACGCTTCAATCCCTCGAGCGCTGCTTTGGCTGCAACTTCGTCACTCGCTGCCGATACGGGCTTCACGCCTGCCGCGGGCTTGGCCGCGCGCGGCGCATTATTGCTCTTCGTGTCGCGCGCTTCCGGAGCCGGCTTCGCCGCTGCGGTCAAATCCGCAGTTTCGGCAGGACGCGTTTTTCCATCGGACAACATTTGAAAATGCTCCGTTCGTTTTCGATCTGTTGAACGAAGCTAGTCGGCGAAGCTTGCCTGAGACGTGCGCATCAAAAAATCTTTTCGTCACAAACAATGCGGCGTCGAATGAGTCCAACGCGTCATGCACGAGGCGAAAGTGCGACTCGAAAGACACACACTCGCCAAGATTTCGCCAAGCTGGAGTCCCACCGCCATACATGAGTCGAATTGTCGCAGGCGGGTGTGCGGCCAGGAGAGTCAATCCGGGATTGAAATCCCCTCCCTGCGGTGGCTCTGCGCCCCTACTCAAAACAGCTATGTTTCTACGGGTATATGGAACTTTATGACCGTCACGGTGCAAAAGTAGTTTGATATCAAAATCAACTGATACGTTTTGGCATACAAAGAAACAACCGGAAACAAACCAACAGCATCAAGCACACGTAGCAAACGCTTTGTTTCGCACGCTTGATCGGGAATCGGCAATTGTTACGGTCCTACACAAGTGATTCTCGCCAGTTGGCGAGGAGATCGACTGAGTTCAGTAGCGTTCGGACGCAATCGGCAACGTACGCAACTGCTCTAGGTCGCTGTCTCACCGCTCCGCGGGGTGATCCGTAAAACACCCGCCGGGCCTCACGCAGTAAGCGTTCAGTATCGAGTCGAAGTAACAGGCCTGCTCACGCAGGCACTGAATGCGTAGGGCTGCCCGCGAACATCGAAACCATAACAACGGTTCGCGGGAGGGAAATATCGTCAAACAGCATGGCGTCGCGCCGGGGCATCACACCACCTCCCGGCCGCTGCAAGTGCGAAACAGGGGCGACAGACTGATGTATATAATCGTTGATGATCGCGAGAGCGTCACGAACAGCTACGTAGGAGGGCTCGTTCGCGAGGGCGTCTCGTCGATCGGATTCTCCTCCGGAGAATTCTGGGACTGGCTGCAATCCGCGAACGAATCGGACCTGGCAGCGGTCGATGCCTTCCTTCTGGGGGATTGCGATGCCCGCGGAAGCCTGCCAAGGGCGATGCGCAAGCGGTCCACGGCTCCGATCATCGCCATGAGCGGCCAGAAGATGCTCAAGAATACGCTGGAGCTGTTTGAATCCGGCGTGGACGACGTGGTTCACGTGCCGATTCACCTGCGTGAGATCCTCGCCCGAACGGCCGCGATCGCGCGCCGCCGGGTGGGCGAGCTGCCGAGGCCCTGCGAGACCAGGATCCAGGTCTTCTTCAACGGACGTGACCCCGAGATTGCGGGCCACGCCCTCACCCTGCCCCGCCGCGAGCTGCGCATTCTCGAGTATATGGTCAGCAATCACGGCAAGTGGATCACCAAGACGCAGATCTTCAACGCGGTCTACGGCATCTTCGAATCCACGTTCGATGAGAGCGTGATCGAAAGCCACGTCAGCAAGTTGCGCAAGAAGCTGCGAGACCGACTCGGTTTCGACGCGATCGTGGCACGGCGCTACGTCGGATACCGGCTCAATATCCCCGCCAACGAGGCCATCGACGAGCCGATGCAGGAGCTCGACGAAGTCGGCATCCTCCTGAACCGGGCACATGCCGCCCCGGCGGCCTACCCGGCTGGCAACTGACGCGCCCGAGCCGCGGCTCACAAACGACCATCGGCCTCTGCGGGGACACCCGCAGAGGCCGATTTGTTTTCAACGGCAGAAACGTCGTTACGCCGGTGCAGTCTCGCGCCCGGCGCTTTACGGCTTCTGCTGGAATTCTTCCTTGGAGACGTAGTTGAAGTCCTCGACCAGCACGTCCTGGACGATGTCGGCCTGCATCCGCTCGTTGACGCGCTGCTTGATCCCTGCGGTGAGGACAGAGAGGTCGTAGCGGGCGAGCTTCCTGAAATCGAGCTTGTCGTCGGCATAGATCCTGCGGAAGGCCTCGTCCACGACGAACGGCTCGGGCGGAACGGTAAGCTGGTGCATGGTCCGGGCCTCCACCGTATAGACGAAGCGCGCGACGATGTAGCCCTGCACCGCGCCGCTCTCTACCATGGGTATGCTCAGCGCCCGAGTCTTCTGGTATTGCAGCCCGTCGAGATATTCGTCCTTCGGCAGCAGAGTGCCGTTTTCCTTCCAATAGGCCACGCCATAGCTCGTGCCCGCGGTGAGGATGCATACCCAGAGCCCGGCCAGCACCAGCTTGATCATTTTTCGTCCCGCGCTGCGCGACCGGTGTAGGTGCCGTCCGACTCTGCGTCCTTGATCGCCCTAACGATGATGGCCGCGACCTCACGCACGGCGTCGTAGTGCATCTCGAGGAGCGAACGGTTTCGCTCGAGCTTTTCGCGCAGCCGCTGGATCTCACCCGTGATCTCGGTTTCGCCGCCGAGATGCATCCGCGCCCGCATCAGGCGGACGAATTCCAGCATGCTCCGGCTCTTGCGCATGCTGAAATCATCGAAATCGACCTTCTGCCCGGTCGCGAGCGCGACGGTTTCTTCCTCGACGATGTTCTCGAGCCGGCGAATCGCGGATAGCAGGCCGCTGATCTCCTCGGACCGCGTCGCCTCCAATCTTGCCGCTTCGGCGTCGTCGGACGGCATGTCGCCGCCGACATTCGGCAGGAGCACCGGCAACAGAGCATCGCCCGATGCGGCCGCCGTCATCACCTCGGAGTCCAAGACCTGGGAGTCCAAGACCTGGGAGTTCAAGATCTGCCGTTCAACGATCGGTTGCTCCATCACCGGAAGCGTTGCGCCTTGTTCTACCTGCATAGCAAATTCACCCTTCAACTTTCCTCGCCCATCTCCCAGATCCATCAGCCCGACTTGCCCGTCACATCCGGACCAGCCGGATGCGCGGACGCGAGCTGCTTGGCAATTCCGATCCCCTTGCCCTTCGCAAGCTGGGCGCCAAGCTGCTCGGCCAGCATCGATTTCCAGACGCCGCCGGCGGTGCCCTTGCCGAACACCTCCTCCGACTCCTTCGGCAGCATCGTCTCGACGAAGGTCTGGAGGATGAACGCCTCGAATTTGCGATAGACATCGTCCGGACCGGGCTTCTTGATCACCTGCACCGGCGGCCCGTTCACCACCCCCGACTGCGCTTCCGTTACCTTTGCGGCGGATTGATCGGCCGCTGCCGCGGTCGCCTTGCCGGCCTCGGCGTCCATCGTCGCGGCAAAATCGGCGCCCGACGATTTCAGCGCGTCGAGCTTCGCAGTCGCGGCGCGCTGCGCCACCGGATCGGCGGCGTCGAGGACGTCGAGGACGAGGTCGGGTGTAGCTGTCACGATCATGTCTTGTTCCGGCTGGCTGGCCACGGCGTCAAATCGTGCATGACGGCATGTGTCTCCGTAATTTCCTCGAGCGAACGCTGCTCGGCATCGCGCAGCTTTTCGGCGAGCGCCACCTTGGCGACCTCCTCGAGCTGCTTTACCCGCCGGCTCTCCGAGCGGACCCTGTCGAGCTGCATCGCAGAGCGCTCCTGTACGGCGCGCGCGCCGACGGTCGTCCTGTTGAGGCGCCTCGCAATCGACTCGCTCGACGATCCGGCCGGCGGTTTTCCCTCGTTCAGAGCCCCGACCAGCCACGCCTGCTCATCCTGCATAGTCTGCTCCTGCTGCCGCAATTGCGCGAGCTGCCATTCGGACAGACGGAGCTGAAGCTTCACCAGCGAGACGATCCGACCGAGCTTGTCCGCGCGCGAGGTCATGGCCCGTCATCCCGCCAGCCATGACGACATGCCGAGCATGAATTGCGTCAGCAACTCGTCGCTGATGAGGTAGAGCAGCAGGAGACCGCCGACCAAGACGAACGGCACCGAGACGAAATAGACCGCAATCGACGGCGTCAGCTTGTTGATGAGGCCGACCGAAAAATTGACGATGACGGAATAGACGATGAAGGGGCTGGTGATCCGCAGCGTCAGCACGAACGCGTCCGTAAGGCGGGTCGCGAGCTGGTTCAGCGCCATCTCGCCGCTCAGTTTCTCACCGGGATGCCAGACGTCGTAGGAGTTCATCAACCCGCGCAGGACCTGCCAATGCTGGTCGGTCAGGAAGAACAGGGTGGTGACCGCGGCCATGATCAGCGGCACCGAGGCCGGCGTCGGATCGTTGTCGCCGATCGGCACGCCCGGGATGTTGCTGAGCCCGATCGCGCTCGCCATGACGGTGGACATGGTCTGGAGCGCGAGGAAGAACACGCGCCCACCGAGGCCGATGACGCTGCCGACCAGGAGCTCGGTTCCGATCAGCAGCGCGAGCGTCAACGGCGGCGCATCGTCCACGAGCGGCTTCAGGACCGAAACCAGAATCGGCGACAGCGCGAACGTCGTGACGAGCGCGACGAACAGGCGGATCTGCGGCGGAATGTTGGTGCTGGAATAGCCCGGCACCAGCATCAGGCAGGAGCCGATACGGCAGAACACGATGAACGTAGCGAGCACGTTGTCGGCGAGGCCGCTGATCACGAGATGGCTCCGAGCGCCCGGATCTCGGCGCTGCGAGCGACCTCGACATGCGACACGATCGGCAACGTCGGGAACACCCGTTCCAGAATCATGCGGACATAGGGGCGGGCTTCCGGGGTCACCGCCAGCACTACGCTGGTGCCGTCCTCGGTGAATTTCCGGATCGCAGCACTGGCTTCGGTCGCGAACTGTTCGATCAGGCGCGGGTCGGCGTCGAACTCGACGACGTCGCCCTTGCCATCGCGCTTCAGGTTCTGGTGAAAGGCGAGATCCCAGCGGTTGCCGAGGCGAAGGACGTTGAGCACGCCATTGTCGGAGAGATCGCCGCAGATCTGCTGAGCCAGGCGCATGCGCACGTGCTCGGCCACCTGCTCGGACCGCCGCACATGGGGCGCGATCTCGGCGATCGCCTCGAGGATCAGATGAAGATTCCGGATCGACACCCGCTCGCCCAGCAGGATCTTCAGGATCGCCAGCAGGCCCGAATAGGAGATCTGCGACGGACAGAGATCGTCGACCAGGCGCTTGTACTCCGGCTCGAGCCGGTCAAGCAGTCCGCGCATGTCCTTGTAGGACAGGAGCTGAGGAAGATTCGCCCTGAGCACCTCGCTCAGATGCGTGAGCAGCACCGACAGATTGTCGACCGGCTTGCAGCCCTGCCGCCTGACCTCATCGGTGAAGGCCTCGGTCACCCACAGCGCCTTCATGCCGAACGCAGGCTCGATCACCTCGTCGCCGGGTACGTCGGGTTTGCCGTCCTTGTCCACCAGCACCATCACCTCGCCGATCCTGAGCTCGCCATGAGCGACGCGGGTATCGTGGATCCGGATCTGGTAGCCCTTCGGGTCGATCGATAGACTGTCCGACAGCTTGATCTCGGGAACGACGAAACCATACTGCTTGGCAAACTTCTTGCGGATCTTGCTGACGCGGTGGGCAAGCTCGTTGCGCGAGCCGAGCAAATGGACCGACAGATGGCTGCCGAGCGACAGCTCGATCTCGGCGGTCTTGAGCGATTCCTTGACGGACTCCTTGGCATCGCTCTGCGCACGCTCTTCCGCCTTGCGCGCCGCCGCCTTCTGTTGCGCGGCAGCCTGCCGCCTCGGCAGCGAGTAGCCGACAAAGGCCATGACGCCGCCCAGCAGCACGAATGGCGCCATCGGCAGCCCCGGCATCAGGGCGAGCACGAACATCATCAGCGACGCCGCCGACACCGCGCGCGGGTAGCCGCCGAGCTGCCGCAGCACCGCCTGCTCCGCCGACCCCCTGGTGCCGCCCTTGGAGACCAGGAGGCCCGCCGAAAGCGACACGATCAGCGCCGGCATCTGCGTGACCAGACCGTCGCCGACGGAGAGTTTTGTGTAGACGTCGGCAGCGCGCGACAGCGTCAGACCGTGATGGGTGACGCCGATGATGATGCCGCCGAAGATGTTGATCGCGGTGATGATCAGGCCGGCGATGGCATCGCCGCGGACGAATTTGGAGGCACCGTCCATCGCGCCGAAGAAGGAGCTTTCCTCTTCGAGCTCGCGGCGCCGGCGCTGCGCTTCCTTGTCATCGATCAGGCCCGCCGACAGGTCGGCGTCGATCGCCATCTGCTTGCCCGGGATGGCGTCCAGGGTGAAGCGTGCGCCGACTTCGGCGATGCGCGTCGCGCCCTTGGTGATCACGACAAAATTCACCGTGACCAGGATCGCGAAGATGATCAGGCCGATGACGAAGTCGCCGCCCATGACGAACTTCGAGAAGCCGGCAACGACATGGCCCGCAGCCTGTTCGCCCTCCCCGCCGCGAGACAGGATCAGTCGGGTCGTCGCGACGTTGAGCGCCAGCCGCAGGATCGTCGCGATCAGCAGCACGGTCGGGAACGCGGAGAAATCGAGCGGACGCTGGATCCACAGCGCGACCATCAGGATCAGGGCCGACAGCGCGATCGAGAAGGCAAGGCCAAGGTCGATCAGGAACGGAGGTATCGGCAGGAACAGGATCGTGAGCATGGCCACGATACCGCCCGCGAAGAAGGCATCCGCGCCGAAACGTCGCGGGTTCGGCAGGCTAGCAACTAAAGTATCGGCCATGGGTCACCGGCAGCAGGGTCCGCCCTGCAATTTGCCCCGCAAAGCTTACGCGGGGGTGGTGGCCGGAGCGTTCCGCGGATCAGAAGCCGTGCTCGATCCGCGAATAGACCATCTCGGTGAAGGTGGAGATATGTGCGCCGATGAAGGAGCCGGAGACGGCGACGACCACGAGGATGACGACGATCTTCGGAACGAAGGTCAGCGTCGCCTCCTGGATCTGGGTCAGGGCCTGGATCAGCGCGATACCGACACCGACCAGCATCCCGGCGCCGACGGCGGGTCCGCAGGCAACGAGGATGGTCCAGATCGCCGCCTGGATGATGTCGAGGGCGTCCCGCTCGTTCATGGCTAGCTGATCGTGAGGCCGGGGCCGACCGCGACCTTGGTGCCGTCATCGAGGGTTGCAACGGAGCCATTGCTGTTGATCGAGATCGAGGCGACCTTGCCGGTGAAGGTCGCTCCGGTCGAGTCGGTGAAGCTGACGTTTTTCCCGATCAGCCCGTCCGCCTGCGACAGCGCCTGCGAGGACAGCAGCGAATCCAGCTTCGTATTGGTCTGCATCGCCTGCTCGACCGACGACAGCTGGGCGAACTGGCTCATATATTGCGACGTATCCATCGGATTGGTCGGATCCTGGTTCTTCATCTCGGCGATGAGGAGCTGCAGGAAGGTGTTGTAGTCGACGGTGTTGCTCGACGTGGCCGTAGGGGACGAGGTCGAGTTCGTCGAATTGGTGCTTGTGGTATCGGTCGCGCTGGGGACGTTCATGTGCCTCTCCGCTGTCAGGCAGCCTCGAATGGGGATTCGGTGGTGGCGCCGGCGAGGATCGCCTGCTCCAGGGGAAACAGCGCCCGGATCCGCTTCAGTGCCTCGAAATAGCGGGTCCCGCCGACCATCTCGTCGATCGCGGCGAGCCCGTGCAGCATCTCGTGGTTCTCGCACACAGCGAGCAGGGCCGCGTGGTGCTGCCCATAGAGCGAGGCGGCGGCACCGATATCCGTCGGGTTCATCAGCATGAGCTGGACGATGAAATAGAGCTGGCGCATCGCCGTGGTGGCGTCGGAGGCCTGCATGACCTGCCCTTCGAGCAGGAACATCACGTCGTTGACGAGCTCGAGCGAGACCTTGCGGTCCACGCGCAGCACCGCGCCGTTGATGTAGACTCGTTCGCCCGCCCGCAAGGAAATCTTCATTAAAGCGCGTCTCGGATCATGCGGTTGATTTCGACGAGATGCATCACGTCGTTCGATCGTTCTTCACGAAGGCGATCGGCTTCCTTGACGACCCACAGGCCGATCGAGATGATATCGGCGCGCAGCTGTTCGGGCAGTCCGTTCTCCGGATGCGCGAGATCCTCGATGAAGATGGTCCACAGCCGCCGGACGTAGAGCAGGCTCTGGACCTGATCCTCCCTGCTGTGGTGCTCCTTCTGGAGCCGCTCCAGCCGGTCGATGCCGAGGCTGAGCGCCTGCCGCTCGCGCCCGCGCGCCTCGTAGCCGCTGTCTTCAACGACCGTTTCGTAGGCTTCAAAAGTCATCCGGACAACTCTGCGCAGAAAAATTGCAAGAAACTAAAAGCGAACGCGACCGCCGCGCTGACTCAGAGATAGTTGATGAGGCTGATCTTCTGGAGCTGCGAGGTGAGCGCGAGCGCCGTCTGGATCTGGGTCTGCAGCGCATTGACGCGCACCGACGCTTCCGTCGGATCGACCTGCTCCATGCCGACGATCTGATTGTTCAGAATGTCCTTCTGGGTCTTGAGCTTGTCGGTCGCGGTGGTGAGCCGCTGCTGGACCGTGCCGACGCTGCCGCCGAGCGCAGCAAGGTCTGTGATGGCGCTGCCGACGAGGCCGATGGCCTTGTCCACGACGACCTGGAACGTCGGCTGGTTCAGGTTCGCATTCCCGAGATCAGCCATCATGGTGTAGGCCTCGGCGAGCTTGCGGAAGCCGATCTGGTTGGCGCTGACGGAGGTGTCGGCGATCTCTGTCGTGGAGATGCGGCTTTGCATGACCTGGTCGGTGGCTGATGACCACTTGGCGTTCCAGGCCGGGCTTGCGAACTCGGCGTCGAAGGTGGTGTTGAGGAACGTCTGCATCTGACCAGGCGTAATGCTGCTCACGCTGGGCGAGGATTGGGGGAAGCCGAAGCCCGTCGGTGGCGGTGCCGCGAAATCCGCATCGACCTGGTTCTTGCTGGCCGAGCCGGCGGTGTAAGGCGTGATCGGCTGGTTCTGCGTGTTGATGCCCGAGAACAGATACGAGCCGTTATAGGAGATGTTCAGCGCGCCGATCAGGTCCTGCAGGTTGGAGGACGCCGGCGGCAGGATGATCCGCCCGCCGCCGTCAGTGCTGCGGGCCGCGATCAGGTCCTTGAGGAAGTCCGTTGCGGTCGAGCTGAGCTGGGTGATGCGATCCTGGGTCACGTCCAGCCGCCCCGCGACGAGCCCGTTGGTATCGACGAGCTGGTCGGCGAAGCTCATGTCCGCCCGCAGGGTGACGTCGCCTCCCGTCGTGGCACCGAGCTCGAGGCCGACATCGGCGAAGCGGCCGGTGGTCGCCTCCGTCGAGGCCTTGCTCAGCGCAGCCTGGTTGTTCGTGATCGAGTACCTCAACGACGAGGACAACATCAGGGTGGAAATGTAGTTGGCGCTCATCATGACTAATTCCCCACGGCGGCTAGCAAGGCTTGCAACATCTGGTCGACGGTCGAAATGATCTTCGACGAAGCCGAATAGGTACGCTCGACCTGAAGCATCAACGACATCTCGTCGTCCATGTTGACGCCGTTGACATTCGACAGCGCCGTCGTGCTGCGGTCGAGCAGCGTGCTCTGGTACTGGGAGCTGTCGTTGGCGGTCTTGCGCTGGTTTTCGATCCAGCTCGTCGACGACGACGCGTAGTCGATCAGGCTGCCGTTCGGCTTGCCCTGCGTGGTCGCATCGAACGGCTGCGACGCATCCATGTTGCTGATGAGCTGCTGCAGCCGGGTCGAATAGCCGCCGCTGCCGGCGGTGTTATATTGATAGGCGACGTTGCCGCTGATCGCGCCGTCGCGCAGCAGATTGGGGTTGCCGCCCTGAGCCGGATCGACCGATGCGGCAACCGAGATCGTGCCGGCGAGGCCCACCGAGACGGTGGCGCTCGCGGGCATCGTCGGCGCGAGGGGATAGGTGAACAGGCCAGGCCTGTCGGCCAGCGTCGGGACGGTCGACTGATCGCTTTCCTTGAAATCATTGATCAGGCCGCGGGCGATTTCGTCGAGCTGGCTCTGATAGGTGACCGTGTCGTTGTCGCGCAATTGGGCGAGACCGGCGAGCTTGCCGGACTTGATCGGCATCACCGAATTGGCACCGGTCACGGGCACGCCGTCGATAAAGACCGCATTCCCCGTGATGCTCGCCGAATAGGAGGTGGTCGGGGCGAAGCTCACCGACCGCGCCGTCTTGTCGAACAGCACCACGCCGCTGTCGGTGTAGAGCGCGGCATCGCCGTTGGTGCGGATCGACATCGTGACGCCGACCTCCTGCGACAGCTTCGAGAGGATGCTGTCGCGCTGGTCGAGATAATCGGTCACGTCGTCGCCGGCGATCGTCCCCTTCACGATCGCCGTATTGACGGTCTGGAACTGGGAGAGCAGCTGGTTGATGTTCTGGACCGAAATGTTCATGTCGGCATCCGCGCCCTCGCGGACCGACTGCACGGTCTGGGTTGCCTGGTTGAGCGCGGTCGCCATGTCCTTGGCGGACGTGACGGCGGCCTGGGCCAGCGTGGTATTGTCCGGGGCGTTGGCATATTGCTGAAGCGCCTGCTTCAGCGCATTGAGTTGCGCCGTCGGCGACTGGTCGAGTTGCGGATCGTCCACCGTGGCAGATGCGATCTTCTGCAGACCGTCATAGATCGCGCTCTGCGTGGCGGCCGCGGAGGTCGCGGTCAGGACGTTGCTGTACAGACCTGAACTCGCGGCGCGCTGGATCGCCGCCACGTAGACGCCGGCGCCGGGAAGATTGTCCAGCACCGTGATCTTGCGCGAATAACCGGTCGAACTGGCGCCCGCGATGTTGCGCGAGACAGTCGACGACTGCACGCCCGACGCCATGAGCGAATTGCGGGCGGAGTCGAGGGCTGAGGTGAGGGACATGGCGTGCTCTTGAACGTTCTCTTGCCCGGGATCGGCGCCGAGGGAATCAGCGCTTCAGGTTGACGACGACGTCGAGCAGATCAGCGCCGGTCTGGAACGACTTCGAGTTCGCGGTGAAGCCACGCTGCGCCTCGATCATCGAAGTCAATTCGTCCGCGAGATCGACATTGGAGTCTTCCAGCGCGCCGGACTGAATGGTTCCGAGACCGCCCTGGCCAGCCAGGCCGACCTGTACGTTTCCGGAGTCCAGGTTCGGCGAATAAACGTTGCCGACCTCGGGCGTCAGATGGTCCGGGCTCGGCACGGTGGCGAGCGCGATCTGGAAGCTCGGCAGCTGGGTGCCGTTCTTGAGCACCGCGGTGACCACGCCCTTGGAGTCGATATCGACCTTGTCCACGGCGGACGGCGCATTGCCGTCGACGGTCGCCTTGAAGTCGAAGCTCGATGCGACCTGGGTCATGGCCGACATGTCGATCTTGAAGGTGCCCGAGCCGCCAGGGATCGGAACCGTGAGCGACGTCGCGCTCGGCGGCGGCCCAACCAGATCCAGCTTGCCTTTTCCGGTCGAGCTCACGTCGAACTTGAACGTTGTCGCGGCGGAGGGACCGCCCGTCAGCATGGCTCCGGACGGATCGTAGACCTCGACGTCCCACTTGTTCGCGCCGGTCTTGGCCGCATAGACGTTGAGTGTCACCGCGTTGCCGATGTTGTCATAGGTCACCATCGACGTCTTCGACGTGTAGTTGCCCGGGCCTGCTGCGGCGGCCGGCGTGGCGACAAGCGCCGCGCTCGGATCCAAATTGGCAGCCACGGTCGCCAGCGTCGACGGCGAGGCCTGCAGCGCCATCTGATTGACGTTGATGACCTGGAGGCCGCCGAAGCCGTTGGCGGAAACGTTGGGCGCAGCACCGTTCTGGATGTTGTAGCCCATCAACCGGAAGCCGGCCGTGTTGACGAGGTTGCCCGTGCTGTCGGGCACGAACGAGCCGGCACGGGTGAGGAAGTTGTTGCCGTTGGTATCCTGCACGACGAAGAAGCCGTTGCCCTGCACCGCGAGGTCGGTCGTCGAAGTCGTGAACTGGAGGTTGCCGGGATCGGTGATGGCGTAGCGGACCGTGGTCTCGACCGCGCCGGAATCGTAATTGCCGGAGCCGCTCTTGAGGATCAGCGAGGAAAATTCCGTCGAAGCCCGCTTGTAGCCGACCGTGTTGACGTTCGCGATGTTGTCCGAGACCGTCGACAGCTTGTTGGATTGCGCGTTCATCCCGGAAACGCCGGTGCGCATAACACCATACAGGCTCATGAATTGGTCTCCTTTGGCAGATTGTCGTTACAATGGGGGGTCTTGCTTGCGCGGGGCTGATGGTCCGTCACGATGCACAACTTCATGCGATGCATCGTCATTTCACGTTGTTTCTTCATGTTGTTTTGGGTTGGCATATCGAGCGCGCCTTGTCGGTCCATGCGCCGAATCCGCTGGAGACGAGATGCGCGACGATGTGGCAGACGTAGCGCTTCTGCGCCGGTTGATTGTTGGGGCCGGCATTGTAGCGGGCGACCGCCATGGTCCAGCTTCCCTCGCGTTGCTTCAGCTCCTTGAGGAAGCGTGCGGCGTAGTCGACGTTCCTGGCCGGATCGAACATCGCCCGCACCGACGTGAACTTGTCGCCGTGAAAATAGTGATTGATCTGCATGCAGCCGAGATCGATCAGCTTGATGCCCTTGGCTCGCATCGCTTCGAAATTCGCCATCGCATCATCCATGTCCTTGGCGAACACGGTCTGCCCTTCCGCACCGAGCGCGTAGGGATAGAGTGCACCGCGCCGGCCGGTCTCGGTGAGGCCGACGGCATAGAGAATGCCGAGCGGAATCCCGTGCTGCTGCGAGGCGCGCGCCATCTCGCGCTCGCAGGGGCGCGCAGTGTCGGTCGCCGCCGCCTTGCCGGCGCCTGCGCTACAGATAAACAGGGCCGCGACGAGTATGCGGCGCCACGTCCTGGTCATGGCGTGCCTCCTGGTTGGGCTGCTGATCCTGCCGGGCTTGCCTGGCTCCGCCGTCCGACTGACCGGACGACGTGCCCGCGCCGCTGAACGCGCCTTGCGACTGGGATGATTGCTGTTGCTGACCCGGGAGCTGTGGCTGCGACTGGCCGGATCCGGCCCTGAATCCGTCGAGTGAGCCGTGCTGTACGGGCGCGACGTCTGCCACGTAGCCCGCCGACTGCATCAGGTCGCGAATCTGGTCACGCTGCTGATCCAGCATCGCGCTGGTGTCCTTGCGTTGCGCGGCAAGCTGAACCGACACCTCGGTGCCGACAAGACGAAGGCGCACGGTGACGTTGCCGAGATCGGGCGGCTCGAGATTGACGGTGAGGATCTTGACCGGCTGATCCGGCGAATTGCTCCGGGCGCCCACGAGATCAGCCGCGGCGGAGGCGGCCGGCGCTGGCGATCCCTTCAGCTCCGACACCACTGCGTTTGCGACCTGCTGGGTCGCGCTGAACTGCGGCACGGGAGGCAGATGCGTCTCCTGCTGAACCACCGTGACCTTGGTCGTTTCCGGCAGGGCGTCGCGGCCTGCGGACTTTGCGGCGCGCTCGACATTCGCCGTGACGGCTTCGAACCCGGATGTGGCAGCGGGCATGGCTTTCGGTTGAACGTCGCTTTCCTCCGGCATCGCCTGTTGGCTCGCCGCGGCCGGATGCGGGTGCGGCCCGAAGGCATCGGCCGTGGAACGCGCGACAGTCGATGGCGCGACGGTCGGTGACGCTGCGGCGGAACGCGCGGCATCTGCCGTCCCCGCCCTTGCGTCTGTGATGCTCTGAATCTCGCGCTTCGCTGCGGAAGGCCGTTCGTCGCGGGTCGAATTGTCCTTCTTGTCGTTCGACGGCTGCGGCGTCTGCATCGTCACGGCCTGCGCGGCGGCGAGTTCCTGCCCCGCGATCGTCGGAACGCTCAATCTGCTCGCGACGTCCTCCTTCGCCGTTTGATCGACCGGGTCTTTCTTGGTCGACGATTTGGGCTCCTCGGGGCGCTCGTGCACCGGCTCGTCCTTTGGCGTGTCGGGCTCGGTCAGCTGAGCCAGGCGCGGGCGTACTGAAGCATCTTTTGCAGTCGCCTCGCTGCCCTGATCGTCCAGCGCCCGCTTGGCCATGTTCGAGACGGTGTGGAGCAGATCGTGAAACGATGAATCGTCCGCCGTTTTCGCGCCCGTCGTCGCCGTCCCCTTCGCCGAACGGGATACCCCACGCGTAAGACTTTCGGCGAGGCCTGCGAAAAGCTGTCCGGAAGTTCCGCTAAGCTTGGTCATGGACGGCGATCCTTGGTGAGAAGCTCCAGTTCGCCGAGCTGCGTCTGGGCGCGCGCGAGCATTGCGTTCGACGACGCGAGATCGATCCGCGCCGGCGTGAGCGGCGGCTTGTCGGCCGACATGGCAGCAGTCGGACCTGCAATCGGCTTGCGGACATCGAGCGCGAGCTGGAGGGTTGCATTGAGGACCAGGACGTCGCGCTCCGCCAGCTTCGTCCTGTCGAGCGCCTTCAGCTCGGCAAAGCCGCCGTCATATTCGTCAGTAAGCGCGCGGGATGCGCCGCGGTAGAAATGGGCGCGCTCGCGATCGGGCGTGGCATCGGCGCTGAGCGTCAGCGCCCGCTCGCCTGCGAGCCGGGCAACGGTGAGTTTGCCGCGAACCAGCGCGCCGCGCGCGATCACCAGATAGAGCTTGAGGCGGCTGGCGCGGTCGACCTGTTCCAGCAGCGCCGCGATCCGCGCAAAGCGGCGATCATCCAGCGCAAGGGTCGATTGCGTCAGGCCCGTGGAGAAGCGCTGCCAGAAATCGCTGGCATAGACCGAGTTGCGGTAGTGGCGGATATAGGCGAGCGTCAGGAACTCGAACTTGTCGAAATCCTCCGCCTGCCCGACCAGCAGGATCTCGCGCCGCAGCGCCGCCTCCTCGACCAGCGTGCCGGGCAGTAGCAGGCGCGCGTCGTCGAGACGCTCGATCGCAAGCGAAGCCTCGGAGCGAGCGAACAGCGCGCCCTGGACCAGCGCCACCTGCCCGCCCATGCCGGACGAGATCGTGCGCGGCTTGATGTCCTTGAGCAAGTCCCTCGCCTCGTCCTGCCGGCCTTCGACATAAGCGAGCGCGCCGTCGAACAGCCGCGCATCCACATTGATCTTGTCGCGCGGCAGCTTGCGGACAATCTGCGGAGCGCCGCCGCTGAGCAGATAGATCACGACCGCCTGGCCGTTCTGCGGATTGCTCCACACGCTCGCGTCGGCGGCGAGAAATTTTTCGCCGATCTGCCGGATCAGCGCGATGTGGCTGGCATGCGCCGCGGTGTCGCCATTGGCGATACCGTCCTGCACCGCCTGCAGCGCGCGGACGAGCTCAAACGGCTCCCCGGACGGCGCCGTCGGTTCGGCAGATGCGCGTGTCGCCACGAGCGACAGCACCATCAGCATCGCGGCGCGGAGCAGCGGCCTGGTCAAGAGCGCTTCTCCCGGATCAGGATCTCGATCCGTCGATTCTGGGCGGCAGCCGGATCGTTCTGAAGCTTTGGCCGCCGGTCGGCGTAGCCTTCGACATGCTCGATCCGCTGCGCATCGACGCCGGAGCGGACCAGCATGTAATAAGCCATCTGCGCGCGCGCCGTGGACAGCCGCCAATTATCGTAATTATCCGACTTGTAGGGCCGATTGTCGGTATGGCCGCGGACGATAATCATGCCGCGGCGCTTCGCGATCAGCGGGCCGATCTTGTCGATGACGCGAACGAGCTCGGGCCGCGGCTCGGCCGAGCCGACCGCGAACATGCCGAAGCTCGCATCGTCGGTCAGGCTGACCAGCAAGCCCTCCTCGACCTGACGGACCTCGGCCACCGGCCCGGCGCCGGCCTTGATATCCGAGAGGGCATCGGCGATCGCAGACTGAAGCTGCTTGACGGTCGGCTGCTGGGCCTGCACCGCGTCACGCTGCTCGGATTCCTTCGGAGCGTCGGTCGGACGTGCCTGCGGCACGACGCTGGCCTGCGTGTTCGGCTGAACGCTGCCGTCGCGCGCCGACGATGATGGCGCCGGTCCTGGCGGCAGCAACGGCGACTGGCTCGTGGACGACGCCTGCGCGTCGAGGGCCACGCTGCCGCCGGCATCATCGGTCCTGCCGCGGCGCGGCTCACCCTGATTTGTGCCGGCCGGAGTGTCGCGCACGGAAGCATTCGGCTTCGGCTCGCCCTCCATGATTCTGTCGGCCTCCTTCGAAGCCTCGGGCGCAAGCTTCCAATAGCCGGGATCGAACGGATCGCGATAGGCATCACCGCCCTTGAGGCCATCCTCTTCGGCCGAGGTCAGCGCACCGGCGCGGCGCTGGCCCGAGGCCTGGTTCGAGCTCGCCGCGATTTCGGCAAGCGTTGCGTAGGGATCGCGGAACAGAACCTTCTCTTCGTAGAAGGGCGGCTTCTCGGCCGTCGGCGAGTCGCCGCGGCGCTCCTCGTTCGGGCCGGACGGCTGGCGCTTGCCATCCTGCCCCTCGAACGTCGTCGGCTCCTTCTTGGTGAGATCCTTCAGTCCCTTCGGCGCGGGTGCGTTCTCCGCGAGCTTGATCGGGTTGAAGTAGCTCGCAACCACCTGCTTCTGGTCCTGGTTGAGCGCGTTGAGCAGCCACATCACCAGGAAGAACGCCATCATCGCGGTCATGAAGTCCGCATAGGCGATCTTCCAAACGCCACCGTGCGCCTTCTCGTCTTCGAAAGCGCTCCGCCGACGGATAATGACGAGCTCGTGCTTGACCTCCTCCATGGTGAAACTACCGGTGCGCCTCTTTCAGCCGATCCATCCAGGTCGAGATCTGCGTCTCGATCGTGGTCTGATCGGCGAGGACGCGGACCTCGACGGTGTCAGCGGACTGGTATTCGACGCCAGAGCGGCCGGCCAGATTGAGTTGCGTCCTGACGAGGTCGATGAGCTCGCTGGGTCCGGTTACGCGGAACGCCGGCACCGGGGAATTCGAGGTCAGCGTCGAGATCTGCTCGACCAGGGACCCGATCGCCTTGTCGCGGACCGCCTCGGCGAGGAACGGCAGCAATATCCGCGCGACCGAGCTTGCAATGTTGCTCTCGATCTCGCGGCAGGCCGTGTCAAAACCGTTGACGATCGCGACCGCCTGCTGGTCGGACCATTTGGCCCGCTCCTCGCCGAGCCGGATCGCGCTGCGGACGCGCTCTTCGGCGAGCTTGGATTCGCCTTCCGAAAGGCCTGCGATATGGCCGCGTCGATAGGCGTCTTCGAGCAAATTGACCGGCGCGGCTTCCGGCGCGGGTGCCGGAGGCGGCTGAAGTTGCGGATGCGCCTGCGCCTGACGCTGCGGTTGAGGCTGCGGCTGCGATTGAGGCTCGCGCCGGACGTCCTTTCTCGTCAGGACGTCCTGGATCTTCGGAAGCGGAGGCGGCGGCGACTTGGCCCGGCCGTTCGCGTCGAATTGCGTCAGGAGTTTTCCGATTGCCGCGTTCATGCCGCCTCCTCGCGTCGCATCCAGTCTTTAAGGATTGCTGCCGCCTGCATCTGATCGAGGCGGACGATCTGCTCCAGCCGCTTCTGCGGCGTACGCTGCATCTTGCCTTCGAGGTCCTCGACGAGGTTGAGCTCGGGGTCCTGGCTGTCGGCCAATGCGAGGGCCGAGGCAGCTTCGAGCTCGGCGGCCTCGGCGGCCTCGGTCTGCTCCTGCGCGGCGCGATGAGTCAGAATGCCGTTGACCGCGGGTCGAAGCCCGAACCAGACCAGCATCGAGGCGACAGCCAGGATCGTCACCGCGTTGATGACGCTACCGAGCTGCTTGTTCATCATCTCGACGAAGCTGATCGGCGGCACCGGCGCGAGCTCGCGCGAGCCCTCCACGAAGTCGACCGCAGTCACCTGGATCTGGTCGCCCCGCGCCTTGTCTAGTCCGCCTGCGGTCGCTGCGAGCTGGCTGATTTCGGCGAGCTTGCTGTCGACAATGGCCTGGTTGGTCTTGTCGCCGAGGTCGGCGACGAGCCGCGTGCGGTTGACCAGCACGGCGATGAAGAGTTTCTTGACCGAGTAACCGTCGCTGACGGTCGTCGTGGTCTTGGACGACACCTCGAAATTGGTAACGTCTTCGCGGCGCGTCTTGTCCTCGCTAGAGTTCTTGGTGCCGCCGGCGTTGACCTGCTGGTCCGGAAGGTTCTGCTGGACGGTCGTCGGCGTCGAGCGGTCGGCGTTCGACGACTTTTCGTTTTCGCGAACATTGCGGACCGAACGCTCGGCGCGGGTCTCCGGATCGTAGACCGTCTCGTTGATCTGGCGCTTGTCGGTGGAGAGCTGCGGCGCGACGCTGACCTCGAAATTGTCCAGGCCGAGATAGGGCGTCAGCGCCTTGCGGATGTTTTCCTGCACCATTCCGCCGACCGTCTTCTGGAGGCTCGCCATCTTGGTCGGCGCGGCGCTGACCTCGTCCTCTTCGGCCAGCAGCATCGAGCCGTCGGCATCGAGCACGGTGACCTTGTCGCGTGTCATGCCGGGAATGGCCGCCGCGACGAGATGGCGGATCGACTGCGCGGTGCGCGCCTCGAGCGCACCGTCTGTGCGCAGCACGACCGATGCGGAGGGTGGCTGCTGCGTCGCGCGGAACGAGCCGCGCACCGGCATCACGATGTGCACCCGCGCCGCCTTGACGCCCTTCATCAGCTGGACAGTGCGCGCGATCTCACCTTCAAGCGCGCGAAGCTTCGTGACCTCCTGCATGAAGGAGGTCAGCCCAAGCGATCCGATCTTGTCGAACAGCTCGTAGCCGGAATTGGCGCTGGTCGGCAGCCCCTTTTCGGCCAGCAGCATCCGCGCCTGCGCGGTCTGGCTCGGCCGTACCGAGACGGCATCGCCGGCTGCGCTGATATCGAAGGCAATGTTCTGCTCGCGCAGTGCGGCGCCGATACGCGTCACGTCTTCCCGGTTCAGGCCGGTATAGAGGGACTCGAATTCCGGTCGGCTCAGGTAATAAGCGCCCCCGACCACGGTGACGAGGACGGCGAAGCCGATCAATCCCAAGGCCATCAGACGTCGCGGCCCAAGTTCCAGCAGATTGTTGAGCAGCTGCTGTAGCTGCGCGCGACTGAACATATGACCTCGTACCAATGCGAATGGTGAGGACACTCCGCTGTCAACCTTGCCTGAAGGTTGCGCGAAAACGCGAGTGCGTCGCTTCGCAGGCGAGGCGATGCAATTTTACAAGAACATCGGACGACGCAGGTAGTCCGACGGCAATGGACTGGCGATCGAACGCGTCACCGCGCGATCGGCTGCAGCCTGCTGCATCAGGACTGGCGTCAGGAGGTCGATTACGGGCACATCATGTGCCGTCACTTCCGCCGGTCACGGCGGGGGACCGTGCTCCCTTGGGAGCACGGCCGTCTTCGAAGCGGGAGCTTACTTGAACAGCGAGAGGATGCTCTGGCTGTTCTGGTTGGCGATCGAGAGCGCTTGAACACCGAGCTGCTGTTGGGTCTGTAGCGCCTGAAGGCGGGTGGATTCCGCGTTCATGTCGGCGTCGACGAGCTGACCGACACCGCGCGTCACCGAGTCCATCAAGGTCTTGACGAAGTCCGTGTTGGTCGCAATCCGATTCTTGACGGCGCCGAGGTCGGCAGCAGCCGAAGCCACCGAGTTGATCGCAGCGGTGACCTTCGTGATGTAGCCGCTGAGCGTGGTCTGGTCAGCCGCCGAATCGGTCAGCGAGGTGATGTCGATCGTGTTGACCGACGCACCGCCGCTCACGGTGTCCAGGATGCCGGTGGTGGACGACGTATAGAGCGAGTAGTTGGAGATCGTCAGGGTGATGGAGCCGATGGTGGGCGTGCCACCAACGCGCGAGAACGACGACACCAGGTCGAAGGTCGCCGGCGTAGCCGTCGTCGTGCTCAGCCAGTTCACGCCGTTGAAGGTTGCCGCCGCGGCGGTGCCCTGCATCTGCTGCTGGATCTGGGTGATGTCGGCCTGGATCTTGGTGCGGTCGATACCGGCGGTCTTGGCTTCGACCAGCAGCGCCTGCAGCTTGGTGAGGCCGCCGGTGTTGTCGCCGACAACCGCGGTCAGAGCGGTATATTCGGTGTCGACGGTCGCAGCCGACAGACCGAGCGAGTCGGAGACGGCGGAGAGCGCGGCGTTGTCCGCACGCATCGAGGTCGCGATCGACCAGTAGGCAGCGTTGTCCGAAGCGGTCGCGACGCGCTGGCCGGTCGAGATCCGGTTTTCGGTGGTCTGGAGGCTGGAGCTGACATTGCGCAGCGTCTGCAGCGCGGTCATTGCGGCGGAGTTGGTGAGAAGGCTGGAGCTCATGTTTGACGTCCCCTTGAAAACGAATTGAAATTTTTGGGACATACCGGGCTTGCACCGGTACGACAGGGCGGCATCATGCCTTTGGGCTGCGGAAAAGCGCGCTCAACCTGTCGTAACGGCCGCGATAGCATGCGGAGTTTGTGCGAAGCTTGTGGCTCCGTGACCGGACCGCAATTCGAGGCGCGAAATCGCGCCTTTGACGTTCGAACAACGCAGGCCAAAATGATAAGGGCCGCGCTTCGCGAGAAGCGCGGCCCCCTCAGTTGGTTTTCAGGCTTAGCGGAACAGCGAGAGGATGCTCTGGCTGTTCTGGTTGGCGATCGAGAGCGCCTGAACGCCGAGCTGCTGCTGGGTCTGGAGCGCCTGGAGGCGGGTGGATTCCGCATTCATGTCGGCGTCGACGAGCTGACCGACACCGCGATTCACCGAGTCCATCAAGCTCTTGACGAAGTCCGTGTTGGTCGAGATGCGGTTCTTGACAGCACCGAGGTCGGCGGCAGCCGAAGCCACCGAGTTGATCGCAGCGGTGACCTGCGTGATGTAGCCGCTGAGCGTGGTCTGGTCAGCCGCCGAATCGGTCAGCGTGCTGATGTCGATCGTGTTGACCGACGCACCACCGCTCACGGTGTCCAGGATGCCGGTGGTGGACGAGGTATAGAGCGAGTAGTTGGAGATCGTCAGGGTGATGGAGCCGATGGTGGGCGTGCCACCAACGCGGGAGAACGACGACACCAGGTCGAAGGTCGCCGGCGTAGCCGTCGTCGTGCTCAGCCAGTTCACGCCGTTGAAGGTTGCCGCCGCGGCGGTGCCCTGCATCTGCTGTTGGATCTGAGTGACGTCGGCCTGGATCTTGGTGCGATCAATGCCGGCGGTCTTGGCTTCAACCAGCAGCGCCTGCAGCTTGGTCAGGCCACCGGTGCTGTCGCCGACAACCGCGGTGAGAGCGGTATATTCGGTGTCGACGGTCGCGGCCGACAGACCGAGCGAGTCGGAGACGGCGGAAAGCGCGGCATTGTCCGCACGCATCGAGGTCGCGATCGACCAGTAGGCGGCGTTGTCCGAAGCGGTGGCCACGCGCTGGCCGGTCGAGATACGGTTTTCAGTGGTCTGGAGGCTGGAGCTGACGTTGCGCAGCGTCTGCAGCGCGGTCATTGCGGCGGAGTTGGTGAGAAGGCTAGAACCCATTTTGATGTCCCTTTGAAGATAGAGTTGATTTGGGGACATACCGGACTTGCACCGGTACGACAGGGCGGCGTCATGCCTTTGGGCTGCGGAAAAGAAGGCCCAACCTGTCGTAGCAGCGACCGTAGCGCGCGAAGCTTGTGCGGGGCTTGTGGCCCTGTGTCCTGGCCGCAACAGCGCAGCCGAAATTGCGGCGTGCGCGGAACGTCACATCAAACGAGAAGGGCCGCGCTTCGCGAGAAGCGCGGCCCTCCCCCAGATGGTTTTCAGGCTTAGCGGAACAGCGAGAGGATGCTCTGGCTGCTGCTGTTGGCGATCGAAAGCGCCTGAACGCCGAGCTGCTGCTGGACCTGGAGAGCCGACAACCGGGTGGACTCCTGGTTCATGTCGGCGTCGACGAGCTGGCCGATACCGCGCGTCACCGAGTCCATCAGCGACTTCACGAAGTCCGTGTTGGTCGAGATACGGTTCTTCACGGCGCCGAGGTTCGCGGCAGCGGAAGCCACCGAGTTGATCGCAGAAGTCACCTTCGCGATGTAGCCATCGAGCGTGGTCTGGTCGGCCGCTGAATCGGTCAGCGTGGAGATGTCGATCGTGTTGACCGATGCACCACCGCTCACCGTGTCCAGGATACCGGTGGTGGACGAGCTATAGAGCGCATAGTTGGCAGTGGTCAGCGTGATCGAGCCGGTGGTCGGCGTGCTGCCGACGCGGGAGTACGACGACACCAGGTCGACCGTCGCCGGCGTGGCCGTCGTCGTGCTCAGCCAGTTCACGCCGTTGAAGGTTGCCGCCGCGGCGGTGCCCTGCATCTGCTGCTGGATCTGGGTGACGTCGGCCTGGATCTTGGTCCGGTCGATACCCGCGGTCTTGGCTTCGACCAGCAGCGACTGCAGCTTGGTCAGGCCGCCGGTGCTGTCGCCGACAACCGAAGTCAGAGCGGTATATTCTGTGTCGACAGTCGCGGCCGACAGACCGAGCGAGTCGGAGACCGCGGAGAGCGCGGCGTTATCGGCGCGCATCGAGGTCGCGATGGACCAGTAGGCGGCGTTGTCCGAAGCGGTCGAGACGCGCTGGCCGGTCGAGATGCGGGTCTGCGTGGTGGCGAGTTGGGAGCTCACAGACCGCAGGGTCTGGAGGGCGGTCATGGCAGTCGAGTTCGTAAGCAGGCTTGACATTGCGAATGTCCCTTTGATGTACGCGTTACATTTTCACGAGGGGGACATACCGGGCTTTCACCGGTACGGAGGGGCGGCATCATGCCTTTGGACTGATATGGGTGGGTCCAACCCGCCGTGCCGCATTGCTAGCACGCCGAATCTTGCTTCCGGATTAAGGCGGGCTTGAATTCCGCAGCAAAATCATATGGTTAATATTACTCTTCGCTAACCATAACCGGCCGCCTGGCGATCACCGTTGTTATGAGAACGACCGCACCAGTCCGGAGGCGAGCAGGTTCCAGCCGTCGATCAGCACGAAGAACAGCACCTTGAACGGCAGCGCGAGGATCGACGGCGGCATCATCATCATGCCCATCGACATGGTCAGCGTCGCCACGATCATGTCGATGACGAGGAACGGCAGGATGATGAGGAAGCCAATCTCGAACGAACGCCGGAGCTCGGAGATCATGAACGCCGGGATGATAACGCGCATGTCGATGCGCTTGTCGTCGAACTTCCTGCGAAAGCTTTCCGCGGCGAGCGATTCGAACGTCTGCAGGTCCTTGTCGCGCACATGCGCCAGCATGAACTCGCGGAACGGATCGCTGATCTTCAGATAAGCCTCTTCCTCCGAGATCTCGTTCTTCATCAGCGGCTGCACGCCGGTTTCCCAGGCGCGATCGAAGGTCGGCGCCATGACGTAGAAGGTCATGAACATGGCGAGGCTGATCAGCACGAGATTCGGAGGCGTCGTCTGAAGGCCGAGGCCGGCGCGTAGGAAGGAGAGCGCGACGGCGAAGCGCGTGAAGCTCGTCACCATGATGAGCAGCCCCGGTGCGACGGACAGCACCGTCAGCAGCGCCATGAGCTGGATGATGCGGCCGCTGGTCGAGCCGTTGCCCGGCGGCAGCAGCGAATTGAGGTCCGGAATCTGGGCGAACGCTACCTCGGGCAGCACGACCAGCAGCGATGCAAGCAGCAGGACTCTCAATTTCACTGGATCACCAACGTCTCAATGATCAATTCGCGGACTTTGCCGGACGAGCGGATGCTGGCGCGTTCGGACAGGTCGTCGCGCAGATGCTGGAGCCCGCGCGTGCCTTCGAACTGCGTGACCGAGGCGGACCGCAAGTAAGTGACGATGTCCTCGCTGATGTGAGCGGCCAGGATGCCGGCATCCTCGTCGCTCATGCTGTCGGTCACCATGGAGGCCTCGACCCGGGCCCAATTGTTGGCCGGCGACGCGAGATTGGTCACGATCGGAGACAACTTCCGGAGCCGCGCGCTGCCGGCGTAGCTCGACGCGACCGGCGGCGGGGTGGCCCCCTTCTTTGCGTCGGCAACGCGCTCGGCAGCGGCAAACAGGTGCAGGCCCGCAAGCGCGCCCGCGCCGATCGCGACCAGGGTCAGCACGACGATGGCGGCAATCAGGCGCATGACGCCCCCTGCTCCCACGACGCGCGAGTCTCAGAACGGTGCCACGGCATCATAGATCCGGTGACCCCATCCAGGTTGCTGCACGTCAGACAGATTTCCGCGACCGCCATAGGCCACGCGTGCCTCGGCGATCTTCTCGTAGGAGATCGTGTTGGTTCGCGAAATATCGCGTGGACGCACGATACCGCCGACGTTGAGCACGCGCATCTCCGTGTTGATACCAAATTCCTGCGACCCGCTGATCATCATATTTCCGTTCGGCAACACGTCGGTGACGACCGCCGCAATGGAAAGCTTGATGTCCTCGGAGCGGTCGATCTGGCCGTTGCCCTTGATCTGGGAATTGGTGTTGAGGTTGGCGTTGGCCTGGCCCTTGTCCTGCCATCCTGCGACGTCCATCAGCCAGTTCAGCCCGAACTGGATCTGCGAATCGCGCGCGCGGTTGGTCTTGTTGTCGAGCTTGGCCTTGTCTTGCATCGAGATGATCACCGTGACCACGTCGCCGACGCGCCGGGCGCGGGGATCGCGGTAGAGGTCGGTGCCGTCATCCCAGGTCGAGCGATAGCTGACGGGCGTGCGCATGCGGGGCGTCACCGGGATCGGTTCGGCCGGCGTCCTCAGGCCGCTGCCCACGGGCGACAGTTTCGGGCCGGTCAGGATTTCTGCCGGATCATGGGAGCATCCGCCAAGAAGCACGAGCGACAGGAGGAGGATCGGCTTCTTCATTACTTGGTCTTCCCGTCATCCACGCGACGCATTCCACCGAGCAGGTCGGCGAGATGTGCTGCGCGCCCGGTCTCCATCTCGTTGAAAATTGCGCTCGAACTCCTCGGGCTGAGCTTTGCGAGCACCGCGGCGGCCGTCTCGTCCGCCATGCCGGCGATCTGCGTGGCGGCAGCGTCCGGCTTCATGCGCGAATAGATCTCGACGACGCTCGCTTCCGCTTTCTTCAGGAAGTCGTCGCGCAGCGCCATCCACTTCTCGTATTCGGCGCGCTTGGCCTCGACTTCGACGATCCGCTCCCGCAGCAGGCTCTCAGCCTTCTCCAGCTCTTTCAGCTGCCATGCGAGCCTGGCGTCGACGGCGGGATCGGCCACGTTGCTGCAGAACAGCGCAACTTCGTTGTCCCCAGGCGCGGCAGCTTGAGCCGGCGCCGGCTTCGGCGGCGCCGCGACGCTGCCGGACTTCGCCGGACGCGTCGGCACAGGTGCGGGGGCCGGTGCCGGCGGAGGAGCCTCTGTCGGGACCGCTCCCGTGATGGCGGGACCCGAATCTTCGGCCGCCCAGGCTGTTGCCCTCCAATTATCGCTCTGGACCGGCGTCGCCGGAGCGTGCGACTTCTGCGGGCCGGGCGCGCGAGCACGGGCGAAGGAAAGTAAATTGAGCGGCTTCGACGACTTCGGCTCGTCCAGCGCCAGCGCGGGCGAAGCGCCCGCGAGCGCCAACATCGCGGCCAGGAGAAGAAGTTGCGCTATGTGGTCCAGCTTCAGCATCGGATCGCGTGCGATTCTCGGTCGAGACCAGAGCATTGAGCGACCAAGCTTGCACGACGCTTGTGCATCATTGCACGATGACTTCAGCCTGCAGCGCGCCCGCCGTCTTGATCGCCTGGAGGATTGCGATGATGCCGGACGGCTTCAGTCCGATCTGGTTCAGCCCGCGCACGAGGCGCTGGAGGTCGACACCGCTCAGGATCGCCACCTGCGACCCGGCCTCGTTGGCCTCGACGATGGTCTGGGGCACCACGACCGTCTGGCCTTGCGAGAACGGCGCCGGCTGCGACACCACGGGCAGCTCGGTGACACGGACCGTCAGATTGCCGTGGGTGACGGCGACAGTGGAGATTCGCACGTCGCGACCGATCACCACCGTTCCGGTGCGTTCGTTGATCACCACCCGCGCCGGCGTGTCTGGCTCGACGGTGAGTTCGCCGATCTCGGCGAGGAAGCGGACCGGTCCGACATAGCGTGGCTTGGACAGCACGATGGTCCGATAGTCGCGCTCGAAGGCGATCTGGGCGCGATAACGGCCGCCGGCATAGCGATTGACGGCGTCGAGGATTCGCGTCGCAGTGACGAAATCGGGGTTCTTCAGCTCGAGCACCAGGTATTCCATCTCGTGCAGGCTGCCCTGCACCTCGCGCTCGACCAGCGCGCCGTTCGGAATGCGGCCCGCCGTCGGCGTGCCCTGGCTGACGTTCTGGGCCTGGCCTCCGACGCTGTAACCGGCGACCGTGACCGCACCTTGTGCCACTGCGTAGACCGCACCGTCCGCCGCGCGCAGCGAGGTCATCACCAGCGTGCCGCCGAGCAGAGACGTCGCATCTCCCAGCGACGACACCGTCACGTCCATCCGCTCGCCCGGTCCGATCGACGGCTGCAGGTCGGCGGTCACCATCACGGCGGCGACGTTGCGCGTGCGCAGCGTCGTCGGCCGCGACGGATTGTTCGTGCTCGTCGTCTCGTTCCGGACATTGATGCCCATGTTTTCGAGCATCGACTGCAGCGACTGTTCCGTGAACGGCGCGTTGCGCAGGGTGTCGCCGGTGCCGTTAAGGCCGATGACGAGGCCGTAGCCGACGATCTGGTTTTCGCGCAATCCCTTAATGTCCGCGATGTCCTTGATGCGGACGGCAGCCTGGGCGCTGGCGGCGGAAACGATGAGGAGAAGCGCGATCAGGACTCTGGTCATGACCCGTCCGCGACCTTGACCGTGCCGTCCGGCTGGACGATGGCCCTGATCATCACGCCCGTGTCGGTGTTTCGCACGGTAATGAGCGAGCCAGGCGCACCGGATTGCATGGCCGCGCCGTAGGTCACGATCGACAGGCCAGAGTCTTCAACCACGACCTTGACCATGGCACCGCGGGCGATGGTGAAGGGATCCTCCACCGAATTGGTTGGAATCGGCTGGCCCGGCAGCAACGACCGCCGCGCCATGCGGCCGACCAGGACCTGACGCCCTTCGATGAACATGGCGACACCGAGCACGTTCGGCGCAAAGACGCGCTCAGTGATCATGTCGTCCCTGATCAGCTCACCGGCGCGGATCGCTATCGCCGGCACGGGAAGCCGCCGCTCGTCTGCGGCGGCGGGCCGCGCGGAGACGAGAACCAGCAGCGCGGCGGCCAACCCGCGCGCGATCAGGCCCACCCTGTTCAACATCGACACACCGGAACTAGCGACTGAGATTCTTCGATACCGTCTGCGCCATCTCATCCGACGCCTGGATGACCTTGGCATTCATCTCATAGGCGCGCTGCGCCGAGATCAACTCGGTGATTTCCTTAACGGGATCGACGTTCGAGGCCTCGAGATACTGCTGGTTGATCTTGCCGTAGCCGGCATCGCCGGGGAGACCGACGACCGGCGCACCTGATGCCGTGGTCTCGCGATAGAGATTGCTGCCCAGCGGCTCGAGGCCCGCCTCGTTGGCGAAATTGGCAAGGTTGAGCTGGCCGATCTGACGCGGATTGACTTCCGCGTCCAGCTTGGCGAACACCTGCCCGGTCTGGTTGACGGTGACCTGCACCGTTCCCTGCGGCACCGTGATGTTGGGATCCAGCAAATAGCCGTCCATCGTCACGAGCTGGCCGGTGGCGTTGGTGTTGAACGAGCCCGCGCGAGTGTACTGCACCTCGTTGTTCGGGCCGAGCACCTGAAACCAGCCGCGACCGTTGATCGCGAGGTCATATGGGTTGCCGGTCTGCGTAAGCGCGCCCTGGATGTGCAGCTTGCGGATTGCGGCCGACTTGACGCCGAGACCGAGATTGGCGCCTTCCGGGATCGGCGAGGCGCCGTTGACGTTCGCAACACCCTGCATGCGGTCCATCTGGTAGAACAGATCGGTGAATTCCGCACGTGCACGCTTGAACGACGTGGTGTTGATGTTGGCGATGTTGTTCGCGATGACTTCGATATTAGTCTGCTGGGCATTCATGCCCGTAGCCGCGATGGCGAGCGATTTCACAGCGTGATTCCTTCAGATCAAATCGACATACGAACGACTTCTTGGTAGGCCTGCACGACCTTGTCGCGGACCGCGACCGCGGTCTGCAAAGCCTGCTCGGCCGACATCAGCGCCTCGACGACTTTCCGCGTCGACTCCTTGCCCTGTATCGCCGAGATCGACGCGCTCTCGCCGGCCTTCAGCGTGCCGATCGCGTCCGTGGTCACCTGCTTCATCACGGAGTCGAACCCAACGTCGTCGCCGGCCTGAACCGGGGACGTCGCACTGGGCGCAATGGTCTGCGTCTCGGTGATGCGGGATGCCGCCTGCCCTGCGGTGATTGCAGTGGATGAAATCGCCTCTAGCATTGTCAGCTCCTCAGAAGATCGATGGTCATGCCGAGCATCGATCTCACCTGCTTCACGACCTGGAGATTGGCTTCATAGGACCGGTTGACTTCCCGCATGTCCGCCATCTCGATCATCATGTTGACGTTCGGCATCTTCACGTAGCCGGCCTTGTCGGCCGCGGGATGGCCCGGATCGTACTCGACACGGTAGGGCGTGGTGTCGACCCCGATCTCCTTGACCTTCGCCAGCTGCGTGCCCGAAGCACGATCCATTGCGGCATCGAAAGTGATCGTCTTGCGCTGATACGGATCTGCACCGGCGGTGCGCCCGGTCGAGCTCGCATTCGCGAGATTTTCCGAGACAACCCGCATGCGCGACGACTGCGCTTCGAGGCCGGAGCTTGCGACCGTCAATGAAGCCTGTAGAGCGTCCAGCATGTCAGTTCACCTCAGGTCTTCGCACTGGTCAGGATCATGCGATTGAACGAGCGCACGATCGCCGAGTTCATCGAATAGTCGCGATTGACGTCGCTGCCCTTGATCATTTCCTGCTCGAGGCTGACCGAGTTGCCGGAGTGGACGACATCCCAGCTATCCTTCTTCGCGGTTGCTCGCGTGTCGGTTTCGGCCGGGGAAAGCTGCATATGCGTGGGCGACGTCGTCGCGAGCCTGACCGGCATTCCGTCAAGCACCTTGTTGAACGGCTCGACGTCGCGCGCCTTGAAACCCGGCGTATTGGCGTTGGCGACGTTGGTGGCGATGGTCGACTGACGAAGCTCGAGCCAGCGTGCCTGCGACGATGCGAGCTCGAAGAGAAAAAGCGGTCCCACGACAGCCCCATTTATGATTCATTGGAGAGAACCCTAGGGCGTTAAGCTTTCGTCAAGCTGTTGCGCGAAGCACCATCCTCGTCAGTCTACTGAACCTTCTCGGGCCGCGGCGTTTGCTTCGACTGCAGGAAGTAGATGATCTCGGCAACCGGGCGGAAGAACTCGGCCGGGATGACCTGATCGACCTGCACCGCTTCGTAGAGCGCGCGCGCGAGAGCCTTGTTCTCGATCACCGGGATCCTGTTCTGCTCGGCGGCCTCGCGGATCTTCAGCGCGATCACGTCCATGCCCTTGGCCACCACGAGAGGGGCCGGGTTTTCGTCGCGGTTGTAGCGCAATGCGATTGCAAAGTGCGTCGGGTTCGCGATCACCAGCGTCGCGCGCGGCACGGAGGCGATCATGCGTTGGCGCGAGCGGTCGCGCGCGAGCGAGCGCAGGCGCGCCTTGATCAGCGGATCGCCCTCGGCCTGCTTGTGCTCGTCCTTGATCTCCTGCTTGGTCATGCGCAGCTCGCGCCGCCAGCGGAACCGCGCCCAGGCGAGATCGATCGCGACCAGCACGATCGTCGCGATGCAGATCGCCGATACGATCCGCATCGCGATGGTGAGGATCATCTCCGGCAGCGCGACGGGATCGGTATACATCGCCTCGAACGCCCTTGCCTCCGACGATCGCAGCACGAAGCAGACGACGGCGGTCACCGAGGCGAGCTTGAACACCGACTTGGCGAACTCCACGAGGCCCTGCGTTCCGAAAATGCGGCTCCAGCCGCTGGCGGGCGAGATTCGGGAGACGTCGGGCAGGATGCGCTGCAGCACCAGCCGCGGCGCGTTTTGCAGCAGCGACGCGGCGAGCCCGAACACCGCGATGATCACGACCAGCGGCACCAGGAATCGCAGCGCCTCGAGGCCTACCACGGTGAGAAGATTCAGTGCGTCCGCCGCGGTGCTGAGCGGGAAGCCGTCGGGTTCGTCGATAAAGCTCTTCAAGGTCGGCGTCAGTCGCTGCACGCCCTGGCCGATCAGGAACGCCTGAATCACCATCAGCGCCGCCATGGTCGCGAGAATAGACGCCTCCCGAGAGACCGGAATATTGCCCTGTTCGAGCGCATCGCGGACTTTCTTCTCGGTCGGCTCTTCTGTTTTGCTCTCCTGGTCGGATGTCTCTGCCATGCCAGTTCAGCGGTCAGCGGAAGACCAGCTCATCGTCCTGGTCGGGATTGAGCTCGATTTCACCCTTCTCGGCGAGGTCGAGGGCGAGGTCGGTGATGACGCGGCGCGCCTCCAGCACGTCGCGCTGGTTCGACGGCTCGCCGATCGCGAGCTCGTGCTCGACGACGCGACGGACGCGCGAGGCGACCGCGGACAGGATCAGTTCGCGGAAGTGCTTGTCGGTGCCCTTCAGCGCGACGACGATACGATCGGTCGGCACCTGGTCGAAGATCATGGTGCGCGCCTTCGGCGCCAGGTTGACGACGTCGTCGAAGGTGAATAGCAGCTCCTTCAGCACTTCGGCCGACTTCGGCCGCTTCTCCGACAGGCTCTTCAGCATGTCCTCGATATGACCACGCTCCATCTTGTTGATGATGTCGGCGACACGGGCGTAGGTGTCGGCGCCGAGGTTGCGGGCGAAATTGAGCGTCAGGTCTTCGTGCAGCGTCTTCTCGAGGACCTTCATCGCATCGTCGACGATCGGCTTGAGGCTGAGCACGCGCCGCATCAGCTCGTTGCGAAGGCTCGACGGCAACTGGCTCATCACCTTGGCGGCGCAGGACGGCTTGACCTTGGACAGGATCAGCGCCGCGGTCTGCGGATGCTCCTTGGAGAGGTAGGTCGCCAGCGAGTTTTCCGAAACCGACGAGACGCGGTCCCACACCGACCGGCTCGAATTGCCGAGCAGGTCCGACATGATCGCCGAGACCTGGTCGGCGGGAAGCACGTCGCCGAGCACGGCTTCGAGGCCACCGAGGGTGCCGAGAATGTTGGCGCCCATCGAGAACTGCTGGGCGAACTCCTCGACGATCGACTCGAGTTCCTGCGCCGTAATCGGCCGCAGCTCAGCCGCGGCCTTGGTGACGATCCGGATATCCTGCGGCTCGAATTGCGCGAGCACGCTCGCGGCCGCCTGCCGGCCCATGGCCAACAGGAGCGCCGCGACCTTTTCCGTTCCGCCCAGCGTGGCAACGCCTCGCTGCTTGATGGGAGCGATGCCGACCTGTGCCGCCATGGTCAGGAATCACCCTGCCCCAGAGGTCCGACGATCTCGGTCAGCGAGACACCGAAGCGCGAATTGTCCTCTTCGACGACGACCACCTCGCCGCGGGCCACGACGCGGCCGTTGACCACGACGTCGACGGGCTCGCCGACGCGGTGATCCAGCGGAACCACGGCGCCGCGGCCGAGCTTCATCAGATTCGCCACAGGGATGGTCGCCGATCCCAGCACCACCTGCATGGTGACGGGAATGCGCAGGATGGCATCGACATTGGCGAACTTGCCGGCCTCCTCCGCAGTGCGCGCGGCGATCTCCGCCAGCCGCTCCAGCGGAGACGTCTCGGCATCATCGGATGCGGGTGCTGACTCGTAGTCGAAGGATTGCGCCATTTGTTATCGCCTCTTGGTATTTCCGCTCCCGGAGCGCCGCGACGTTCCGATCTGTCCGTTCAGCCGGCCCCGGCCCTAGTGCTTGTTGACCTCGGCGCCGTTCGCGGTCGCAGCGGGCTGCAGCCCGGTCCGCGCGTCGAGCGCCGCAATCACCTCGTGAGCCTGGTCGATCTTCGTGCTCAGCACGCTGGCGAGCCGGCCGAGATTTGCCGTGGAATCATGCGCCGCGGTGATCACAGTATCGAAAGCGCCCGCGGTCTCGTGGACGATGGTCGAGAACTCGCCCTGATAGTTGCGCAGCCGCGCCAGCTCGCGGTGCATCCGGGTCACCCGCATGCTGGTGAACGCCAGCGCAATCAGCAGCACGGCATCAACGAGATAGGATATCATCGACGAACTCCCGCTTCTGATCGACGGGATCTGCCACCTGCATGGCGTAGTAGCCATCAAGCTGGCCGATCTGGCACCAGAACAGCACCTGGTTGTTGCTCTCGAGCCGCGCCAGCGTGCGCGGCGTGGCTTCGAGCTCGAGCACCTGTCCGACCTTGAACTTCACGACGTCCTCGAGGGAGATCATCTTCTCGTCGAGCACCGCGCTCAGCGTCACTTCGGTGCGGTGAACCTCGCTTTCCATCTGCTCGCGCCAGCGAGGGTCGGCCGCGCGACCGTCGCTGACGACGACGTGGGCGAGCTTCTGCCGCAGCGGGTTGAGCGCGGAGTGCGGGACGATCAGGAACATCTGACCGCCGCGGTAGAGCGCCTGCAGCATGATGTTCGCGCAGATCGACATGTTGCCGCTCCGCCCGATCGCCAGCGACGCCATGGCGGTCTCGACCCGCTCGACACGGAAGGTGACGTTGGAGGTGCCGGCGAAGGCGGTTTGCAGCGCCTTGGCGAACCGCTCGAACAGCGCCTGGACCAGGCGAATCTCGATGTTCGAGAACGAACGCTCGACGTCGAGCGGCGGCTCGGCGCCATCGGAGCCGAACATCGCCTCAACCATGGTGAACACGAAATCGCGGTCGAGCACGATGATGACGCGGGAGTCCCACTGCTCGGCGTAGAGCACGGCAGCGACCGCGTTGCCCTCGTAGTCCTTGATGATGTCGCCGACGCGATCATTGACGATGCCGTTGACCGAGAAATAGCACGGTGTTCCTGCCATCGGCTGCAGGCTGTCCGTGCACGATGCTGCCATGCGATCGAAGATCACATTGAGCATCGGCATGCGTTCGATCGAAATGCCGGCTGCATCCAGCAGGTAGTTCGGCAGCTGCTTCCGCTGATCGATCTCGACGTCCTCCATCGTCATGCGCGTGCAGCCTTGGGTTCAGCGTCGGTCACGACGGCCTTGGGACCTGCGATCGTCTCGTTCTCGACGACGTCGATCGACGGCCGCTCGCTGCTCGCGATCATCTTGCGGCCGTGCTCGACGGCGATCTGCGGCATGGCGCCGTTCATGAACGCCAGCAGCGTCTGCTTCACGATGATGTAGGGCCGGCACTTCTTCTCGCGCGTCATCTTGATCTTCAGCGCGAAGGGCGAAATGATGCCGTAAGACAGGAAGATGCCGGCGAAGGTGCCGACCAGCGCCGCGCCGATGAAGCCGCCAAGCAGCTTCGGCGACTGGTCGAGCGCTCCCATCGCCTTGATGACGCCGAGCACGGCGGCGACGATGCCGAGCGCCGGCAGCGCCTCGGACACCACCACCAGCGCGTGATAGGGCGTCAACTTGCTCTTCACGATGGTGTGGATCTCCTCGTCCATCAGCGCCTCGATCTCATGCGTGCGCGCGTTGCCCATGATGATGAGGCGAACATAGTCGCAGATGAACTGGAGCAGGGACGCGTCGCCGAGCACGCTCGGGAACGCCTTGAAGATCTCCGAGGCCGAAGGATCGTCGATATGCGCCTCGACCTCGTTACGGCCCTTGCCGCGCAGCTCGCGCATCAGCGCATGGAGCGCCCCGAGCAGATCGAGATAATAGCGTTCGCCCGGCACCGCTCCGGTGATGGCCTGCACGCAGGCCACCCCGGTGTCCACGACCGTCTTCCACGGATTGGCCACGATGAAGGTGCCGACCGCGGTGCCCAAGATGATCACGAACTCCCATGGCTGCATCAGCACGGCCAGATGGCCGCCCATGGCGGCAAATCCGCCGAGCAGTGCTGCCACCGTGATGAAAATCCCCACGAAACTGAGCAACGCGCCACTCCATCGCCGATCCCATCGGAAACATCTAGTCGGCGACGCTTGCGCGAAGCTGGCTTCGGCATGGCCAGCCCCACGCAAGCAATTCGCGGCAGCTTGAGGCGATGTCGCAATAGCGGCCAAAGGGGCGCGTGCCATGCTATCCACGATCGCGGATTACACCAGACTGACCAAGGACATGAGCAAGTCGCTCACGCAGGTCGCGGATGAACCGGACGTGAGCCGCGACACCGACTACTTTCTGAGCCATATCGGCAATGTGAAGACGATCGACGACTTCCTGGGCAACTATCGGCTCTACTCCTACGCGATGAAGGCCTATGGCCTCAGCGACATGACCTATGCCAAGGCCTTCATGCGCAAGGTGCTGACCGAGGGCGTCTCGGCCAAGGACGCCTTCGCCAACCAGCTCAGCGACAGCCGCTACAAGGAATTCGCCACGGCCTTCAATTTCGCCGCCAATGGCGCCAACGCGACCTCGACGACCGCGGCCACGACCGGCACGGCGACCCAATACGTCACGCAGACGATGGAGCAGAACGCCGGCGACCAGAACGAGGGCCTGCGGCTTGCGCTCTACTTCACGCGCAAGGCCTCCTCGATCACGAGCCCCTACCAGATCCTCGCCGACAAGGCGCTGACCCAGGTGGTGCAGACCGCAATGGGATGGTCGCCGACGATCTCTTCGTCCGATATCGACATGCAGGCCAAGATGATCACGGACAAGATCAATCTCACCGATTTCCAGGACTCGACCAAGGTCACCAAATTCGTGCAGCGCTTCGCCGCGATGTGGGACGCGACCCAGGCCCAGAGCGACACCTCGACCAACCCCGCACTCGTCCTGATCACCGGCGCGTCGACGTCGTCGGCCAGCATGGACGCCGGCTTGCTCACGACACTTCAGAACATCAAGTTCAACAGGTAAACCATGCAATCGGCTCTTTATGTGGGATTGTCGGCGCAGGTCGCGCTTGAGAAGCGCCTCCAGACGATCGCCAACAACGTCGCCAACGTCAACACGTCCGGCTTTCGCACCGACGTGGTGAAATTCGAGACGGTGTTGTCGAAGGCCGCCGCGAATCCGGTCGCGTTCTCCTCGCCCGGCGAGAATATCATCTCGCGCGAGCAAGGCAGCATTACCGAGACCGGCAACCCGCTCGACGTCGCCGTGGTCGGACAGGGCTGGATCGCCTTCGCCGGCCCCAACGGCACGGTCTATACCCGCGACGGCCGGCTCCAGATCGCCGCCAACGGCGACCTTCAGACGGTGTCGGGCTTCCCCGTCATCGATTCCGGCGGTGCGCAGATCTCGCTCGACCCGAACGGCGGGCCGGTCTCGATCTCGCGCAGCGGCGCGATCACCCAGGACAACAATGAGATCGGCACCATCGGCCTGTTCAGCATTCCAGCCGATGCCGATCTCGACCGGTACGGCAATTCCGGCGTCACGCCAGACCGTCCCGCGACCGCCATCGGCGATTTCAGCCGGGACGGCTTCAAGCAGGGCTATGTCGAGGGCTCCAGCGCCAACCCCATGATGGAATTGACAAAGCTGATGTCGGCCTCGCGCGCCTTCGACAGCACCAACTCGCTGATCGAGGGCACGGAGAGCACGCTCCGGAACGCAATTCAGACGCTGGGCGATCCCAGCAAGTAGGCTGCGCGTCGCGCGTAATTTGGGTGGACGGTTTCCTTGAACGCTCTTCGTCAACTTGAGTGGACGCTGCTCGAGCTCCAGCAGAGTACGCCGCTGGCAAGCGTCAGCGGCGCGGTCTCCGAGATCGCGCCGACGCATTTCCGCGTCTCCGGCCTGTCGCGCGCCGTCAAGCTCGGCGAGCTGATCGGTGTCAATTCCGGGGGCAAGCCCCAGATCGGCGAGGTGGTGCGGATCGACAGCGACGGCATCGTCGCAAAGCCGTTCGACCGGCAATTCGCCGGCGGGCTCGGCTCGGTCGCCTACCGCATGCCGGCATTGTCGTTCGCGCCGGATCCGAGCTGGAAGGGCCGCGTCATCAATGCGCTCGGCGCCCCGCTGGACGGAATGGGCCCGCTCACCCCGGGATCGCGGGCGGTCTCGGCGGAGAGGGAAGCGCCGCCGGCGATGAATCGGGCGCGCGTCCACAAGCCGCTGCGCACCGGCGTCCGTGTCATCGACCTGTTTGCGCCGATCTGCGCCGGCCAGCGCGTCGGCATCTTTGCCGGCTCCGGCGTCGGCAAATCGACACTGCTCGCGATGCTCGCCCGCAGCCAGGGTTTTGATACGGTCGTGCTGGCGCTGGTCGGCGAGCGCGGCCGCGAGGTGCGCGAATTCATCGAGGACGTGCTCGGCAACGACCGTAACCGCTCCGTCACCATTGTATCGACCGGCGATGAAAGCCCGATGATGCGGCGGCTGGCGCCGAAGACGGCGATGGCCGTGGCCGAATACTTCCGCGACCGCGGCGAATCGGTGCTGCTCGTGGTCGATTCCATCACCCGATTCGCCCATGCTTCCCGCGAGGTCGCGCTTGCAGCCGGCGAGCCCGCAGTGGCCCGCGGCTATGCCCCGACAGTCTTCACCGACCTGCCGCGCCTGCTGGAGCGTGCCGGGCCCGGCGAGGAGGGCTCCGGCACCATCACCGGCATCTTCTCCGTGCTGGTCGACGGCGACGACCATAACGAGCCGATCGCCGACACCATCCGCAGCACACTGGACGGGCACATCGTGCTCTCCAGGCACATTGCGGACCAGGCGCGCTATCCCGCCGTGGATGTGCTGGCCTCGGTCTCCCGTCTCGCCCACAACGTCTGGGACCCCGAGGAGCGCGAATTGGTGAGCAAATTGCGCACCCTGATCGCCAAATACGAGGACACCCGCGACCTTCGCCTGATGGGCGGATACCAATCGGGACGTGATTCGGGGCTAGACCAGGCCGTCGACATGGTTCCGAGGATCTACAACGCGATGCGGCAGGACGCCTCGGCGTCCCCAAGCGGCGATCCGTTCCGCGAGCTCAGGGACATGCTCAAGGGCGACTAATCAGGGGAGACGGCGCGCTTCGCGCCTGCGCTCTCGCCCTGCTCGTGGTTCTCGACAGTCGATCGCGCATGGCGCCCCGCTTCCGGCGCATGCGCATGCATCGCCGCCACTGGCCTGGGCATCAACCATCCGGATGAGCAGCGGGCAGCGGCGAAAGCGACCGAACGCATGATTCTGCGATCGCGGCCGAGACAACCGGCGCGTGCATTCCTTCCGAGTTCCCCTGGTGATTCTCCCGGCCCATCGCACAAGCCTGTGGATGACATGCCGATGCACATCGTCGTCATGCACAAGCTTCGATCAACTTGCATCAACGACGAACAACAACATGCCGTGCAATTAAACCGTCGTATAGTTGCGTGCATGCTGCCTGCGGAGCAACGTATTGTGTTCACTATCATGTGTCCCGAACAGCGAGATTGTCTTGAACGTTACATTCGCCTGCAGCGACATCCGGTCTTCACGAGTGTCTCTACTTGATTTTGTTGATAAGCTCATTCATCGTTTCGGTGGAACATAAGAAACGTCTGCGTGTGACTTGAACTCAGGGGCTTCGGTTGTACAACTCCGATCCATCGTCCGGCAGTGACGGCAGCTCGGGCGTGCGTTCGACGACTCTGCGGTTGGCATGCCGTCGGCAGCAGCGTTTCTCGCGCAGTATCCTGCCGTGCTCATCAGTCCAGGTCATGTGGGACTCTCGCGAGACATTCGTGCGCCATGGTGGAAAGCGGCTTCGGGGCGCCGCACACGCGATTCCCGGGGCGAGGTAGGAATTTATGCCGTTGGCACGCGAGGCCGTCGAGCTGCTGGTTCAGGCGGCCAGAGCCTGGTACTTCGAAGGCAATCAACACGGGTTGCGCGATCGGGAATGGATGGCGCTGCGCTTCCTCGGCCGCGCCAATCGCTTCTCGCGCACGCCATCCGCGCTCGCCGGCTTCATCGGCGCGACCAGGGCGACCGCATCGCAGATCGTGAAGACGCTGGAAAGCAAATCCCTCCTGGTGCGGAAACCGTCGCAGGAAGACAAGCGTTCTGTCGTGCTCCACGTCACCGCGCAGGGCGAGAAATGCCTGAGCCAGCACGATCCGATCAATCACGTCGTCAATGCGGTCAGGGCACTCGAGACCGACGATCGCCTTCACCTGCGCGACTCGCTGCGCGAGGTTCTCAATCATCTCGACGCAGCCCATCAGCGGCTCGATGCCAGCATCTGCCGCGATTGCATGTTCCTGGCCGAGCGCAGCCCCGGCACAGGCAAGGGACGCGCCACCGCCGAGTTCATGTGCCGGCTGTATCGCGCGCCCGTCTCACTCGAGGAGACGGAGCTGCTCTGCACCAGCTTCGAGCGCACCCGTGACCGCCCCAAGATCGAGGAGCATCTCGATCGCGCGCGGGTGGCAAGCCGGAGTTGAGGCAGCCGCGCGCGGCTACACACCGTCATTGCGAGCGCAGCGAAGCGATCCGGAATTCCTCCGCGGAAAGACTCTGGATTGCTTCGCTGCGCTCGCAATGACGGAGTATGAGGCAACGGCTTCGCTCTTCCGGTTCGCATTTTGAATCGCAGATACGCCTTCGCGTCCTCGCGGCTGATTTCGCCCGAGCTTTGCTTCGTCGCGCCCCCTCTTGTCCAAGAGGGCGCAGGGAAGGCCGGGTGCTGACCTCGCACCCGCGGTCTGCTGCGCGAAAATGTAGCGCAGGAAAACCGCACAGCAGCATACAGGTGGCGCCAATCACTCGGCCTTCCCTGCGCAGTGGTTTGACGGCTTATGCCGTGCTCTCCCGGGAGCCGAATTCCTTCTGGCCTCCCTCGCCTCGCAGATTAGCGATGCGGTTGACCCGGTTGGGCGCTCCACATCTCCGCGAAAGCTTGGCCGTAGCGACGACGGCCAGGACCACACGGTTTTGCCGTACGCACGGCTCGCCATTTCGCCGCAGTTTTCCCGGCCCTGTCGACGGAGCCGGAAACTTACAGACGAGACGAACCTGACAGCGCCGCTCGTCGGCACGCGGTTTCGGGCTCACAGGGACTACCCGCCCTGCCCGCACCTCTCACGCCCAACGCTGCCCGCGTCCACCGCAAGCCCGGCTCGCAACCAAGACGACACGAGATCGCCCCTCAAGGATGAGCCGGGATGCCCAACACATACGCCATTTCCGAATTTCGGTAAAGTGGAATATTTTCGCCAGCGCGGATTGACAGCTCCTGCAGGTGTTTTGCCCGTCGGGCGCCGTTACTGCGCGCCCGATCCGCCCTGCACGATCTTTTCGTTCAGCTTCTGATCGACGGTATCGACCGTGCGGTCGATCTCGGCATTGGGCGCGCCGATCTGATGCGAGATCAGCTTCACCAGAAGGTCGACGCGCTCGATAAATGGCGCACCGCCGGCCACGGCCCGCGCTGCCGACGACGGCTTGAGCAGGCTTTCGGCGGCCTTGGCGTATTTCGCGAACGGCACCTGGTCCTGCGGATCGGCGCCGAGGCGGCGCGCGATGGCGTCGACATGGTCGTAGATCGTCTGCGAGCGCGCGAGGTCGCCGTGCACGGCGTCGCGGATCGACTGCGGCTCGTGCGGGGTGATGCAGCGGTAATTGCCGGTGAGCAGCATCGACCATTTCGCCAGCGGCACGAACAGGGACTCGAACACTTTCAGCTTCACCGGCACGTCATGACCGTCGAGCCTCACCGCGTCGATATCGGCCTCGAGCTCGCGCAGCACCTTGTTGTGCGCCTCGTCGGCGAAGGCCGAGGCCTTGAAATTCGTGGGCAGCCCGACATGCAGCACGTTCGCCGCCTCTTCCGGCGGACGGAAGGCCTGCGGATCGGGCGAGCACAGCGTCACGAGCCCCGGCTCGAACCGCTCCCACACCAGCGCATTGGTGTAGGCCTCCTCGAGATCCATGTCGGCGAGCGCCGGAATGCGCTTGAGATAAGGCAGCGGCGGCATGTTCATGATCGAGAGGCACGGCAGCTTCGCCGCGGCGATCTTGATCATGAGCATGCGGACCGTGTGGTTGGTGTATTGCGGCTCCTGCATCGCCAGGCCGACGAGATCGTAGCGGGAGACGTCGACATTCTGCGGCGTTACCGCGTCGAGCTTGCCGGGCAGGTCGCGCGAGAAGATCGCGCGGTGCATCGCCTCGTCGCGCAGCTTGATACGCACCTCGGTACCGTCGCGGTTGATCAGCTCGGCGGTCTTGGCGCGGCAGACCAGGGTCACGTTGTGCCCGGCCATCAGCAGCTTGGTGCCCAGCAGGGAACCGTAAGAAGCTCCCAGAATCAGAACGTTACGCGCCATGTTCACCCCTCGAGAACTTGTGCGATTTTTGCGCCCCATTCGCGGGCGAGTTGGCGGCATGTAAGGCAAACCGGCCGGGGATGGCAACTGGGATATTGCATACAAGGACGCGCCGATTATTCCGTCTCCCGGACGAGGCGGCGGCGCGGTTCCTCTGAAGCGACTTTCCGTTTTACCGGAATCAGGAGTCCTCGACGATTCGGCTCCTGCCCCGGACCGCACTTCCACGGCTTTCGAATCCCGACTGAAATCCGACGTGGGCAACGCGGGATGATTCGTCCTGTTTCGCTCGACGCATCCCGATCCGATTGATAAGCCCCTGTCCGCGAATGGAAGGGCCTGAGTCGGGATATGACGGTTGCGATCGAGATGGGGCTGACCACGGCGGGCGCTGTGGCGGCCATGGACCTCGAGGAACTCCTGGCGACCCGTCTCCTGGTGCAGGGCAATTCGGGCTCCGGCAAGTCGCATCTGTTGCGGCGCCTGCTCGAGCAGAGCGCGCCCTGGGTGCAGCAGGCCATCATCGACCCCGAAGGCGATTTCGTCACGCTGGCCGAGCGCTTCGGCCATCTGGTGATCGAGGCCGAGGATCACACCGAGCGCGGCCTTCAGGTCGCGGGCGAACGCGCCCGGCTGCATAGGGTCTCCACCGTGCTCAATCTCGAAGGGCTGGATGCCGAGAACCAGATGCGGCGCGCGGCTGCCTTCCTCGGTGGCCTGTTCGACGTCGAGCGCGACCATTGGTACCCGATGCTGGTAGTGGTCGACGAGGCGCAGCTGTTTGCGCCGGCCGTCGCGGGCGAAGTGTCGGACGAGGCGCGAAAACTCTCGCTTGGCGCCATGACCAATCTGATGTGCCGCGGCCGCAAGCGCGGGCTCGCCGGCATCATCGCCACGCAACGGCTGGCAAAGCTCGCCAAGAATGTCGCGGCCGAAGCCTCGAACTTCCTGATGGGCCGGACCTTCCTCGACATCGACATGGCGCGCGCCGCCGATCTGCTCGGCATGGAGCGGCGGCAGGCTGAAGCCTTCCGCGATCTCGAACGCGGACAATTCATGGCGCTCGGACCTGCGCTGTCGCGCCGTCCGCTACGGCTGAACATCGGCCCGACCGCGACCTCCCCGCGCAATTCGACGCCGCGGCTGCTGCCGATGCCCGAAGCGGCGTTGGAGGATGCCCGCGCCGTGATCCTGGCCGCGCCGCCGCCCGATGCCAGCCGCCCGCAGCGTCGCCCTGCGCCTGATCTGCTCGAGCAGCTCCGCGCGGCGAAGGCCGCAGCGCCCGAAGTCCGCCCCGAGGTGGTTGAGGTCCTGATCAGTGCCGAAGAGCTCGCGGACCGGCGCGAGCGGGTGGATCGGACGCTGCGCGCCGTGCTGGCTGTGCCCGATGCCGGCTTCCGCGCCATCGGCGTGCTCTATCAGGAATTCGTGGTCCGCTGCCGCATCGAGGGCCTCGGCGCATCAGTCCCCGACCTCGGCGAATTCCGCCGCATGCTGACGCATGCGCGCGCAGGCCTCGGCACAGACATTGCCGAGGACGATGCCTGGCAGGAGGTGACGCTGCGCGCCTCGATCCTGCCCGACGACATGCAGGGCGTGTTCATGATGATTGCCCGCGCCGCCAAGGAAGGCTGGCCCTGCCCCGGCGATGCCGCGATCGCGCGGGCTTATGGCTCGCATTCGCTGCGCCGGGCCCAGCGCCTGCTCGGCTATATGGAGGAGCAGGGCCTGATCGTCGTCCAGCTCGACGGCGGCGGACGCAGGTTCGTGACGCTGGTGGAATTGGCCTGGGCGACCGCTCCGGGCGATCCCAATGGCGATGATTTGCCGGTGGAGCCGATGCCGAGCGCGGCTTCGCTCTAAGCCGACAAATTCAGGGACACCTCGTCACTTACGCCGCCTCGGTCGCATCGGGCAAACGGCGCGCCTGATCCGCGAACATCCGGCGGTAGAGCAGGCTTGAGACGAGCCAGGCGATCACGAACAGCGCGATCACCGCGAAACCGACATTCGCAAGTGATTCGTTGAGGGCATCGACCAGTGCCCACACGCCGCCGTTAAGTCCAAGTCGATCGGCGATCAAACCAAGCGCCTCGATACCGCCGATGAACAGCGCGACCGCGACGGACGCGCCGGTGATGGTGAGGTTGTACCAGAGCTTTCGCACGGGATCGACGAAGGCCCAGCGATAGGCGCTCACCATCAGCGCGGAGTCGGCGGTGTCGACCAGCGCCATGCCCGACGCGAACAGCGCGGGGAAGACCAGGATATCGGCGAGCGACGCGCCGCGCGCGGCTTCGGTGGCGGAGATGCTGAGCAGGCCGACCTCGGTCGCGGTGTCGAAGCCAAGCCCGAACAGCAATCCGAGCGGGAACATGTGCCAGGGTCTTGTCACCAGGCGGAACATCGGGCCGAGCAGGCGCGCGAGGAAGCCGCGATTGGCAAGCAGCGCGTCGAGCTGGCCTGCGTCATGGACGCCATACGCGCGAGCGATCCGAAATGTCCGCCACAGGCCAGCGAAGATGGCGAGATTGATGGCGGCGATGACGAGCAGGAACAGCGCCGACACCGAGGTGCCGATCAGGCTGCCGAGATCCCTAAGCAGGCTATCGCCACCGAGGCTGACCACGCCGAGCGCGAGCAGCACGGTCGCGATCACAACAACAGTGGAATGGCCGAGCGCGAAATAGAGGCCGGCGCTGCGCGGCGTATCGCCTGTCTGCATCAGCTTGCGGACGACGTTGTCGATGGCGGCGATGTGGTCGGCGTCAACGGCGTGGCGCAGGCCGAACACCCATGCCAGCAGCGCGGTCGCCATCACCGCGGGCCGGTCCGCGAACAAGGCGAAAGCCCAGGCCCATGCGGCAACGTTGGCGGCGACGAGCCCGCCGAACAGCAGCACGGTGGCGGGCTCGACCGCTCGCAAAGACCATCTCGTCACCGAACTCATCCCGCCGCGCGCCTCATTGCGTCAACGGTATGATCTTTTCACAGAATGATCATACGGACCAATGCAATCCCGCGCGATCGGGCCGATTTTCGTGCATGGCCGCCTTACGCCGCCTCCGACCCGCCGAGATAGGCGTCGCGCACACGGGGGTCGTCCTTGAGTGTCCGCGCTGACCCCGACAGCACGATCTTGCCGGTCTGGAGCACATAGGCCTCGTGGGCGATCTCGAGCGCAAGGCTGGCGTTCTGCTCGACCATGAACACCGAGACGCCTTCCTGGTTGATGGTGCGGATCAGCTCCAGCACGCGGTCGACATAGAGCGGCGACAGGCCCATGGTCGGCTCGTCCATCACGATCATCCTGGGACGGCTCATCAGCGCGCGCGCCATCGCGACCATCTGCTGCTCGCCGCCGGAAAGTGAGCCGGCACGCTGCGACAGCCGCTGCCCAAGCTTCGGGAACAGCGTCAGCATCTTGTCGAGATCCTGCGCGATCGCCTCGCGGTCGTTGCGCACGAAAGCGCCCATCAAGATGTTCTCGCGGACGCTCATATCCGCGAACAACCGCCGCGCCTCCGGCACCGAGGCGATGCCGCGGCGGACGATCTGCGGCGTCGTCAGCCCGATCAGCGAGGCGCCGTCGAACGTCACCTCGCCCGAGCGCGGCTTCACCAGGCCCAGAATGATCTTCATTGTCGTCGATTTTCCGCTGGCATTGCCGCCGAGCAGGCAGACGATGTGGCCGCGGCCGACCGTGATCGACAGGTCGAAATGCACCTGGGCCTGGCCGTAAAACGTGTTGACGTTCGTCAGGGCCAGCAGCGGTTCGGGTGCGCTCATGGTCATGCCGCGCTCTCCTGTTCCGCCGTCCCCGACAGGCCGTGACCGAGATAGGCCTCGATCACCTTGGGATCCTTGCGCACCTCTTCGCCGGGCCCTTCCGCGATCTTCTTGCCCTCGTCCATGACGATGACGCGGTCGGAGAGACGCATCACCATCTCCAGCTTGTGCTCGATCAGGAGAATGGTCAGGCCTTCAGCCTTCAATTCGGCGACGAGGCCCTGCATCTCCGTGGTCTCGCTCGGGTTCATGCCGGCGGTCGGCTCGTCGAGCAGCAACAGGCGCGGCTTCAGCGCCAGCGCGCGAGCGATCTCGACACGGCGGCGATTGGCGTAGGACAGGCTGTAGGCGGGCTGGTCGATCCGCGGCAGCAGCCGCTCGCCGAAGCGGGCGAGAATGGTTTTGACCTCCTCGCGCAGCCGCTCTTCCTCAGCCTTGACGCTGGAAGGGCGCAACAGCGCCAGCCCCAATTCCAGGAGCGGGCCGATCACCGGCACCGCCGGCTTCACGGCGCGCAGGCGCGTGTGGGCGCCGATCAGGACGTTGTCCATCACGCTGAGATTGCCGAACACGCGGCCGAGCTGGAAGGTGCGCGCGATGCCGCCGCCAGCCAGCCGTTCCGGCGAGAGGCCGGTGATGTCCTGCCCCTCGAACCGAACCTCGCCCGCATCCGGCCGGTCGAGCCCGGTCACGAGATTGAACAGCGTGGTCTTGCCGGCGCCGTTCGGGCCGATGATGCTAACGAGCCCACCCTTGGCGAGATCGAGATCGATGCCATCGACGGCGGTCAGTCCGCCGAAGCGGCGGGTCAAGCCGCGCAGGGACAACAGCGGTGCATGCGCCTCCGCCATCAGATCGTCCCCAACAGGCCCTGCGGCCTGAACCGCACCAGCAGCAGCAGCACGATGCCGTAGATCAGGATGCGATACTCCGCCGCGATCCGGAATATCTCCGGCAGGCCGACCAACGCCACCGCCCCAACCACGGCGCCCACGACGTTGCCGAGGCCGCCGAGGATGACGACCGTTAGCGCCAAAATGGATTGCTGCGTGTTGAAGGTTTCGTGGTTGATGTAGGAATAGAGATGCGCGGCGATGCCGCCGCTGACGCCGGCGGCGAAGCCGCCGAAGATGAAGGCGAGCGACTTGTAGCGGTTCAGGCTCAGCCCATAGGCGCGCGCGGCGATGTCGTCGTCGCGGATGGCGCGAAAGCTGCGGCCGAGATGCGACGAGAGCAGGCGCGCCTGGAGCAGCGCCAGCGCGACCATCACGGCAAAGCTGAACCAGTATATGGACGTTGGGCTGATCAGATCGTAGCCGAACAGCGACAGCGGCGGGATGCCGGAGATGCCGATCGGGCCGCGCGTCACGCTCTCCCAGTTCAAGATCACCAGCGACACGATCTCGCCGATGGCGAGCGTTGCGATCGAGACATAATGCCCGCGCAGCCGGAACGACGGCGAGATCAGAATCGTGCCGAGCGCGGCACTCATCAGGCCGCCGGCAATGATGGCGAGACCGACGGGAACGGCTAATGTCAGTGAGAGCAGAGCAGACGTATAGGCACCGATCGCGAGCAGCGCGGCGTGCCCCAGCGAGACCTGCCCGATCGTGCCGGCAACCAGCGTAAGACTCAGCGCGAGCATGCCGAGCAGCCAGGCGTTGATCAGGGTCTGGAGCATGTAAAAGGACACCGGAAGCAGCGGCAGGACCGCGAACGCCGCGACCGCGACAGCCAAGGCCCAGCGCGGAATGCGCACCGGCCGGCTCGGCGCGATGAACGTGCCGGTGAGCGGCTCGGGCGGCGCCTGCCGGGCGCTGGCGAACAGGCCGTTCGGCCGCAGCACCAGCACGACGACCAGCAACAGGAAAGCAAACAGATTGCGGTAGCTGGTGCCGAACACGGCAACGCCGTAGCTCTCGACCAGTCCGAGCAGCAGACTACCGACAACAGCACCCGGCACGTTGCCGGCGCCGCCGACGACTTCCGCGACAACGCCCTTCAGCGTCGCCTGCAGGCTCATCGCGGTATCGATCTGGTTGTAGTACATGCCGACCAGCAGACCGGAGACGCCGCCGAGCGCAGCCGCAATGCCAAACACCGCCTGATTGACGCGGTTGACATCGACGCCCATCTGCATCGCGGCGTCGCGGTCCTGCGAGGCTGCGCGCACCGCCCAGCCGAGCTTGCTGTAGCGCAGGAACACGAACAGCGAGAGCGCGCTGGAGATGCCGACACCGGCGATGAGGAGATCAAGCGGCCCGATCGTGCCGCCGCCGAGCTGGAAGCGCACGTCCGGCAACTGGCTCGGCAGCGCACGCGGATTGGGCGAGAAGGTCAGCATCACCAGCTGATCGAGCACGAAGCTGATGCCGATCGTCGCCAGCAGCGGCGCGATTCGCACCGAGTTCTGCAGCGGCCGCAGGCCGAACCGCTCGATGATCAGCCCGACCAGCGCCGCCACCACCGCGACGAAGATGATGGTGATCGGCAGCGCCGTGTGCAGCTGCACCACCGCGACCCAGCCGATATAGGCGCCGACGAGATAGATCGACCCTTGCGCAAAGTTGATCAGCCGGCTGACGCCGAAGATCAGCGCGAGCCCGACCGCAACGAGGGCGTAGACATTGCCGACGATCAGCCCGTTGATCGTGTAGTCGAGCCAGGAAGCCACGTGATGGTCCCAATCAGAGAAAAGCGGTCGAAGCTAGCGCCCGGCCATCGGGTCAGGTCGGCTTGCCGTCCCAAAGCGCGAACTGGCCCTTGCGCACGACGAGCTCGGCATTCATCGCACCCTTGACGCGGCGGCTGGCAACGTCGAACGTCGCAGCGCCAAAGATGACGCTCGGGACGTCCTTCACTTTGGTAAAGGCGTCGCGGATCGCCTTGCGATCGGTGCCGCCGATCTTCACCACGGCGGCGGCCATGTTCATCGCGTCATAGGCGTAGGCATTGAACGCGTCGGGCTCGAGCCCATTGTACTTCTTCTTGAAGCCGGCGATGAATTTCTGCACCTCCGGACGCGGATCCTCCGGGAAGTAGCGCGTGCCGACATGGACGTCCTCGACGGCGTCGCCGCCGAGCTCGAGGAATTTGGGCGAGTAGACCGAGCTCGCGGCGCAGATCACCTGCTTCAGCCCGACCTGCCGGGCCTGCCGCGCGATCAGCGCACCGTCGGAATAATAGGAGATCAGGACCAGCCCGTCCGGATTGGCGTCGCGCACGCGGACCAGCGTGGAGCGGAAGTCGCGCTCCTCGGCGATATAGCCTTCGGTGACCACGATCTCCGCGCCATATTCCTTGGCGGCGTTGTTGAAGTAGTCGCGGCTGGTGCGACCCCAATCGGTGTTGAGGTGCAGCACGGCAAGCTTCTTCAAGCCAAGCTTCTTCACGGCATAGGCCGCCAGCAGCGGCTGCTCGTCGGCCTGGCTGACCGACGTGCTCCACATGAAGTCACCGCCCTTGGTGAAGTCAGGGTGCGAATTGGTGAAGCCGAACTGCACGAGACCGCCACGCTGATAGATCGGCGAGGCCGCCATCGATGCGGGGCTCGAGAAATCGCCGAGCTCGAGGACGATGCGGGGATCGGAGATGAATTTCTGAGCGATCGCCACCGACTGGCGCGGGTCGCTCTGGCTGTCCTCGAAGCTGTAGGCCAGCTTGCGGCCGTTGATGCCGCCGCCGGCCAAAATCTCGTCGAGCGCGAGATCAAAGCCCTGCTTCCACTGCGTGCCATATTGCGCGTTCGGTCCCGTGAGGGGACCGCTGACGCCGAGCAGGATCGGCTCGGCGCTGTCGGCAAAGGCTGCGCGCGAAAGCGCCGTTCCCGCGATTGCGGCGGCGAGCGAGCCCTTGACCAGGGTTCGGCGATTGATGTTGCTCATGCACGGCTCCATCCAGTCGGGTGTTACAAAGAAGCAGCAATTCTTGTGCCGGTGAAATTGCCTATTTCGAGGGCTCGCCGAGCGACAGCATCAGCCGGTTCGCCCAGTTGAAGAACGAGGCGCCGTTGATGACGTCGACGATCTCGGCATCGTCGAGGCCGGCGCTGCGCAGCTCCGCGATATTATCAGGGCCGAACGCGATCGGCGTCGACGCCAGCGCCACGGACGCCTTGACCACGGCGTTCCAGCGCTCGCCGAGATCGGCGTTGACGCCTTCGTCAAGCAGCTTCTGCACGTCCTCGCGGCGCTTGGAATAGGTGCTGGCGAAGCGCGCATGCACCGAGGCGCAATAGATGCAGCCATTGTAGCGCGAGGTCGCAGCCGCCGCGAGCTCACGCTCGGCGCGCGGCAGGCCGTCGGCTGTGTTGTAGAAGATGTCCTTGTCGGTCTTGGTGCGGGCTTCCAGCACCTCGGGATCGCGCACCAGCAAGCGGAAATATTCCGACTTGGCGCGGGCGCGATCGACGAGACCGGCGAAATGCCGCTCGGTGAGCGCGGCCTCGGGCAACGGCTCGATCCACGAGACCCAGCCAAGCTCATCCTGGGTGAAGACGACGGGCGGATTGACGGCGGCGCTCATGATGCGGCCTCCTCTTAGGCGTTCGCTGCGGCGAGCGAGCGCAAGCCGCTGACGACGCGCACCTGAAACGACAGGAATGCGACGAGTTGGGAGAAGGTGACGATGCCGGTGTTGGACCAGCCGGCGGCCAGCAGCGCCTTCATGTCGGTAGATGCCGCATCGCGCGGTCGGAACACCAGGAGGTGCGCATGCTCGAGTGCCGCGACGAGCCGGGTGCCGAGAACGGACTTGCTCGCCGCACTGACGCGATAAATCAGACCGGCTGTGTTCTCGACCGACAGCGGACCTGAAGGAAATGAGCCATACGGCCCCGAGGTCTTGCCCCGCGCGATCTCGGCCTCGACCGCTTCAAGCAGGGCCGCGCCACCCGCGCTTGCCGCAAGCTTCTCGCGATAGAAGGTCGCAACGGGAGACTCGCCATGGAGCCCGGTCACGAAGGCCGCGACCGCGGCGCGTTCGAGCAGCGAGACATCGCCGGCGTCGATCGGCTCGAACAGCGAGAGATAGCTCTTCTGCGCGTTGTCACGCGCCTGCAGGCGCCGTGCGCGAATGGCGTCAAGCGCCGATCCCGGCTTGATCCCGGCGAGCGTGTCGATGATGTCGGGCGTACTCATCATAATTCCTCGTGCAATCCAAAAAATCCCAACTAGCCTGCCAGCGCCACGTCGGCAGCCGTCCGGCTCCAGCCCAGCGCCGGTGCGACCTTGTCGGCCACGAGCTCGATAGAGCGCAGCACATAAGGGTGCGGCGCATCGACCGAGTGAACCTGAAAGACCAGATCAGTCACCCGCTCCAGCGTCGCGTCTGATCGCAGCGAGGCAATGACCTCGTCGGCGCCGCCGACATGGGTGTCGAACGCCGTGATCATCTCCTCCAGCGTCTCGCCGGGGGGAAGGTGACCGCCCTTCATGAACTGCGGCAGCGCGCGGCGCAGCCCGATATCGGCGAGCCGCAGGGCCTCGCGATGATCGTCGGCGACGAACACGCTGCGCGACGCCATGATCCGCGGCTCCGCGCCCGGCGGCAGCGCTGCGAGATAGGCATCGATGATCGGATTCTGGATCTCGGCGAGCGTGGCCTTTGGCGCGTCCTTGGCCCGGGGCTGGGTGCGCGAGAGCAGCAGGCCGTCTCCAGCCTTGCCGGCGCGCGCGCCGCCTGCCACCGAGAATGTCGCCTGCCAGATTCGCTTGTCCAGCTGCGGCCGCTGCGGATAAAGCGTGTCGCCGCCGTCGAGCGGCTTGCCGGTCAGCGCCTTGCGGACGATCTCCAGATTGCGCGCAAAGATCTCGTTACGCTCTGTGCCGTCGAGGCCAAAGGCGGCAAAGGCGGACGGATTACCACCGGTGCCGACGCCGAGCTCGAACCGGCCGTTGCAGAGGAGATCAAGCACCGCGGCGTCCTCCGCCACCCGCACCGCGCTCTCCAGCGGCAGCGTGACGATGCCGGTGCCGAGGCGAATGCGCGAGGTCTGGGCTGCGACATAGCCGAGGAAGGTGAAGGGCGATGGCAGGCCGCCCTCGCGCTCGTGAAAATGGTGCTGCGCGATCCATGCGGAATCGAGACCGGCCTTCTCGGCGCGCACGATCTGCTCGGCGGCGAAGCGATACCGCTCCGCAGGCGGCGCCTCGTCGAGCAGCCGTGTGAAGAATCCCAGGCGTTTCAGGTTTGCAAAGCGTTTCATACGACCCCTGTCGGGCGAGGATGGCCACGGCCCCCAATGATGTCGGTTGCCGGAGCCCGAGACAAGCGGGCAATGCGCAAGGCTGCCCGCCGGCGTTGGCTTCCCGCGCTGGACCTTGGCGAGGCAGATTGCCTACCAGCTCGGCAGCACGGCGCCCTTGAATTTGGTGAGGATGAACTCCTTCACCTCGGGCGTGTGATAGCTGTCGACCAGGATCTTGACCCAGGGCTTGTCCTTGTCGGCGCTGCGCACCGCGATCAGGTTGACATAGGGGCCCTTGGGGTCCTCGCGCAGGATCGGGTCCTTGACCGGATCGAGGCCCGCCTGGGTTGCATAATTGGTGTTGATCGCGGCCGCGTCGACGTCGTCGAGCGCGCGCGGCGCCTGAGCCGCATCGACCTCGATAAACTTCAGCTTCTTGGGATTCTCGGTGACGTCGAGCACGGTCGGCTTGAAGCCCGTGCCGTCCTTCAGCTTGATCACGCCCTTGTCGCGCAGCAACAGCAGCACGCGACCGCCATTGGTCGGATCGTTGGGAATCGATATCTTGCCGCCGTCGGGAATGTCGGCGAAGGCCTTGTGCTTCTTCGAATAGACGCCGATCGGGAAATTGACGGTAAGGCCGACAGACTCGATTCTGTAGCCGCGGTCGGCCTTCTGGTTGTCGAGATAAGGCTGGTTCTGGAACGAATTGGCCTGGATGTCGCCGGCATCGAGCGCTGCGTTCGGCACCACATAGTCGGAGAACTCGATAAGTTGGATGTCGAGCCCCTGCCTGGCGGCGACCGGTTTCACCGCCTCGAAGATCTGCGCATGCGGCCCCGGCGTCACGCCGATCTTGATGGTCTCGGCCGAAGCCGCGGCCGACCATGCGGCAAGCACGGTTGAGAGGATCAGGGCGGAACGAAACGACATCTTTGGTCTCCGGCTGTAGCAACGATGGGAACCGTCTTCCCCTGCCCGGAGCGCGAAATCAATGAAAAGAACGTTCATATTTGCCGCCTGCGGCGGGCGATGCTTCTCCGTGAGACGTCAAATGGGAAAGAATCCGGAGGTACGCACCCGCTCTAGCCGCGCTCGGCCCGCCAGGTCGACTGCGACAGCATGATCAGCACGCAGATCATGGCGTAGGCGGCGAGCGATACCGTGACCATGGCAGCGAGCCCGGCCATTCCCGCACCGAAATACGCAACCGCAATCCAGCCGCCGCCGGCCGCGATCAGGATGCGCGCGACCGCGGACAGCAGGGGGCCCATCGCCCGGCCTGTGCCTTGCGCGGCGAACGACGTGACGAAGCCAAAACCCAGCGCCGCATAGGCCGGTGCCACGACACGCAGGTATGTTATGCCTTCGTTCACGACGTCCGCGTCGTGGCTGAAGATATGCAGCCAGGCCGTCGGAAAGATCGCGACCAGGAGGCCGATCGAGCCGGTCATGATCATGCCCGCGGCGCCACTGACCCAGCCGATCCTTTGCGCCCGCGCGGTCTGGCCTGCGCCCATGTTGACGCCGACCATGGTCAGCGTCGCCGTGCTGATGCCGAACAGCAGCGGGATCATGATGTAGTCGAGCCGCGAGGCGATGCCGTAGCCGGCGAGCGCAGAGGTGCCGAACAGGCCGACCGCGCCGGTGACGAGGATGACGGTGAGGTTGGTCAGCAGGGCGTTGAATGCTGTGGGGATGCCGACCTTCAACATGTCGCCGAAAATCCTTGCGCGCAGCGGCACGATGTGCAGCCTCAGGCCGGATGCGCCCGAGGACATGTAGCGCAGCAGGAACAGCATGGCCGCGCCGTAATAGAGCCCGAAGGCGACGCCGGCGCCGCCGATGCCGAGGCCTGGGACGGGGCCGAAGCCGAAGATCAGCAGCGGCGACACCGGAATCGTCACGATCGCGCCGATCAGCGTCACCAGCGCCGGCACCTTGACGTTGCCGGAACCGCGCAGCGCGGCAGCCTGGAGGTTGACGATCCATGCGGGAATCGCGCCTGCAAACAGAGAGTTCGAATAAGTGATGGCCGCGTCGAGCGCGCCGTCGCGGCCGCCGAGCGCGCGGAACAGCGCGGGGCCGCCAAGGCGCACGCCCAGCGTAAACAGCGCGCCCGCGATGATCGCAAGCACGATGGCATGGAACAGTGCCGCATCCGCATCGTCGCCGCGACCGGCGCCGACCGCACGCGCCACCGACGAGGCGACGCCGGAGCCGAACCCGCCATTCGACATCATGGTCATCAGCATGAAGATCGGAAACACCAGCGCAGCACCGGCCAGCGCATCGGTGCCGAGATAGCCGACATAATAGGCCTCCGCGATGTTGACTGCGGTCTGTGCCACCAGGACGGTCACGGTCGGCAGCGCGAGCTTGAGCAGCGTCGGCAAGATCGGTGCCGTCAGAAACGCGGCGCGCCGCTGATCGGCGGATGTCGGCACGGTGCGAGGCGCGATCGCGCTGCGCGCCGGGGGCTCGATCGCGGACAAGGGCGGTGCGGCGACGTCCTCGACTGACATTGGGCACGATCCTGTGGTTTTCCGGGGGGCTACCAGCGGTCCGGCAACCATTGAATTATTATCATAATGCTTTATTATGATCGTAATGCAATAGCAAATCGCTCACGATCCTGTGGCCGGCACCTTCCGGGCCGGCCACAGGAGGGAGTCAGGCTCCATGCGCTACGAAAAGGGACACAAGGACGAAACCCGCCGGCACATCCTCGATGTCGCCTCGGCGCAGTTCCGCGAGAGTGGAATAGCCGCGGTCGGCCTCGCCGGCATCATGTCGGAGGCGGGCCTCACCAATGGCGCCTTCTACTCGCACTTCGCCTCCAAGGAGGATCTGGTGCGGGAGGTGTTGACCGATGCGCTCACCCGGCGCGAAGAGCGGCACAAGGCCAATCTGGAGAACGGCGTCGCGCTCGAGACCACGATCCGCGACTACCTTTCGTCACGGCATCGCGACCGCGCCGGAACCGGTTGCCCGATCGCCGCGCTGGTCGCCGAGATCGCGCGGCATCCGAAGGCGACACGCGATGCCTTCACCGGCAAGGTCGCCGACATCGTCGTGCTAATGGCGGAGCAGATCAGACTGGGCACAGCGAAGGAGCGTCGGCGCAAGGCGATCACGATCTACGCGACCATGGTCGGCGCACTTCAGTTGGCGCGCGCGGTCAACGACAGGCCATTGTCCGACGAGATTCTGGAGAATGCGGTGGAAGCGGCGGTTGCCGTTGCCAACGAACGCTGACGCGTTCGAACGTCCGTCCGCCATCTGTGGCGCTTTGGAGGCGGCTGAAATGATTCTCTGGCCGTTGCAATATAGCGAAACTTGATGTCCCGGCAGCGGCCGGGTTAGCGTCTGTGCGCGGCCTTACAACTTCCCCAAGTTCGCTGAGTTCGCACTGGACCGTCGCCTGAACCTGCTGTCAAGCGACGGTCCAGTTTCCTGCTCGGCAAAGCTGACCGGTTCGGCTTTCGTGATCGCTACACCGGATCGAACGCCCGGATCGGCGGCAGATTGCCGGTGAACTTTTCCACCTCGACCGTCGTGAGCTGGCCGGTGCAGCCTTGCGCGAAGGACGAGGTACCGATGTCGCGGGTCAGCACATTCGGATTGCCGTGAACGCAGAGCGGCGCCTCTTCCTCGGGGTCCATCGGGTCGTACCAGGCGCCGGTCGGGAGCTGCACCACACCGGGCGCGATGCCGTCAGTGACGTTCACCGCGGCCAGGCAGGCGCCGCGTTGGTTGAAGAGACGGATGATATCGCCGTCCTTGATGCCGCGCGCGTCAGCGTCGCGCGGATTCATCCGCGCGACCTCGCGGCCGCGATGTTTGGCGGCGAGCGAATGTCCGCCGAAGTCGAGCTGGCTGTGCAGTCGCGTCACCGGCTGATTGGCGACGAGGAAGCACGGCGCACGGGGTTTCGGCATGTCGCTCTTCTCGAGCCAGACCGGATGTCCCGGACAATCCGCATCGCCGTGTCCGGCGATCTTCGCAGAGTAAATCTCGATGCGTCCGCTCGGCGTCGGCAGCGCATGCGCGACCGGGTCCTCGCGAAAACTGCGCAGCCGGCCGCCATCGTCGGGCTGCTGCGGCACGACCAGGCTGCCGCGCTGCCAGAACTCCTCGAAGCTCGGGGCCTCTAACCCGCGCTTGGCGAGTGAGGCGCGCGTCGGCTCGTAGAGATGCTCCAGCCACTCTCGCGAGGTGCGCCCCTCGGTGAAGGGCTCGCGGGCGCCGAGGCGATCGGCGAGATCGGCGAAGATATCGTAATCGTCGCGCGCAAGCCCAAACGGCTCGGCAATGCGGTGCATCGCAACCATCAGCGGATCGTTGGTGGAATAGCCGATGTCCTCGCGTTCCAGCGTCATGGTCGAGGGCAGCACGATATCGGCGTGCCGCGCCGTCGCGGTCCAGGCGAGCTCGTGCACCACCAGCGTATCGACCTTCGCGAAGGCCTTGCGCAGGCGGTTGATGTCCTGGTGATGATGGAATGGATTGCCGCCGGCCCAATAGACCAGGCGGATGTCCGGATAGGTGCGCGTCTCGCCATTGTAGCGATAGGTGCTGCCAGGATTGAGCAGCATGTCGGCGATGCGCGCCACCGGAATGAAATCACGGACGCCGTTGCGGCCCTGCCCCAGCGTCGGCCCTGGCACGTCGTTGACGCGGCGGCCGTAATAGCCGATCGCGCCCAGTGAATAGGCGTAGCCGCCGCCGGGAAGACCGATCTGGCCAAGGGCTGCCGCCAGCACCATGCCCATCCAAACCGGCTGCTCGCCATGCTCGGCGCGCTGCAGCGAATGCGAGACGGTGATGAGCGCGCGCTTGCCGGCAAGGCGCCGTGCCAGCGTGTGTATGGTGTTCGCGTCGACGCCGCAGATCGCGGCCGCCCATGCGGCATCCTTGGCCTGCCCGTCGCTCTCGCCTGTGAGATAGCGCAAGAACACCGGCCATCCCTCGGTGTAGCGATCGAGGAAGGCCTGGTCATGCAGAGCTTCGCTGACCAGCGTGTGGACGATGCCGAGCATCAGGGCGGTGTCGGTGCCGGGGATGCATGTCATCCACTCCGCGCCGGCCTCGACAGGCAGGTCATCCCGCAGTGGGCTCATCAGGATGAACTCGCAGCCGCGCTTCCGGGCCGCTTCCATCGCACCGCGCTCGACGTGCTTGCTGATCGAGCCGCCGGCGACCATCGAGTTCTTCAGCGCCATGCCGCCGAAGGCGAGCACGATCTCGGTCTCGGCCGCGATCTGCTCCCAGGTGACGTTGCGCTTGGTGATGTCCTCGTAGCTCGCCATGATCTGCGGTAGCAGCACCGAGGAAGCGCCCGAGGAATATGAGTTCACCGAGCGGACATAGCCGCCCATCGCGATGTTGAGAAAGCGATGCACCTGGCTCTGCGCGTGATGCAGCCGGCCCGCGCTCGACCAGCCATAGGAACCGCCGAACACGGCGCCGGGGCCGCGCGTGTCGCGGATGCGCATAAGCTCATCGCCGAGCAAATCGAGCGCCTTCTCCCAGCTGACGGAGACGAATTCGTCACGGCCGCGCCTGTTATCGGGACCGGGCCCGCGCTCGAGCCAGCCGCGGCGGATCGCAGGCTGTGCGATGCGCGCCTGGTGGCGCAACGCGCCGGGGAAATTGTCGATGATGCCGTTCGGATCGGGATCGCCCGCATAGGCCCTCACCTCCAACCCGGCTGCGCCATTGCGTGCGGAAAACACGCCCCAATGCGAGGTGTGCGGCTTGAAGCCGTCCGACAAATCGAGGCCGGGGTCGGGGAAGCCAATCGTATCGTCCATCGCGTGGCCCTCGTCGCGGAGCGCCGTGCAGGCGGCTCCGGTCGCAATCATGGACGCAATATAATGAGGCGCGCACGTGGAGGGCAACGAATTACGGACCCCTGGAACCGCGCGCATGGCCGCATCCCGCAGATCGCACGGCGGCCTGCGGCCCGTTCCCCCTCAACCGGGCATCTCGAGCTGCGCCCCCGCTCAGCTCTGGGCGTCAACCTGGCTCGTACGATCGGATGACGCGGCCTGCCGCGCGGCATAGGCGGACGCAGCTGACGATGTCGGTGAATATTGCGCGAGGGATTCGGTGAGCTCCTCGGCAGCCTCGGTGAGCTCCTTCATCACCGCGGCGCTGTCCGTGACCTGATTGCCGGAAGAATGAATGACCTCGAACGACAATCCGTTCGGAAGATCGACGTGGATCTTGTCGATTCCGACGGTATCAGGGGAGTCGTCATTCTGCGATTGGCCAGTCGCGGAGGACGAATTTCCCGATACCTGCTGACTCGCAAACCGCTGCACGAAATCTTCGATGGATTTGAGCGCGCTGGCGTCCAGGCCGCCGCCACCGAAATGAACGATGCCGACCGACATGCCGTTCGGCAAATTGACCTTGACCTCGTCGTAAGGCGTGCCGTCATGCATCAGCGAGGCGAAGGTCGAGACGTCTCCCTGCGAACCATCGGTCGATTTCGAGGGGCCGGTGGATGACGACGAACCCGTCGCGCTTCCACCACTGATGCTGCTCATGCTGCCGATGCTCATACGCGAACTCCACTGTCATTGCGAACGCACGTTCCGCGTGCAATGGGCATGCCAGACGGGAGATTCATTGCCATCAAGGACTTATCGCGAACGCGAGTCGGCAGATCCATCGCGACGGCAAATCTGTCCCGGCAGAAGCTGCCGACCTGCCGCCACATCGTCTTGCCGAACGCGCGCTCGTCATTTCGCCGCAGGCCTTTCCGACGTTGTCGGCATTGCCGCCTCGTCCCTGATGCAACATGATGGGGTCGGTGACGACTGTTCCTGTGGCAGCTGGAGGTCATCTGATGGACGAAAACGACATCCGCGGCTTCATCGCGGAGGTGAAGCAGGGCACGCTCTCGCGACGCGCGTTCATCCAGACCATGGCTGCGGTCGGGATCGCAGCTCCGGTTGCGAGCCAGATCCTGCTCTGGAACGGCGTGGCGATGGCGGACGCCACGCTGGCCTACAATCCGACCAAGGCCGGCGGCGGCGGTCCGCTCAAGCTCCTGCTCTGGCAGGCTCCGACGCTGCTCAATCCGCATTTCGCACTCGGCACCAAAGACCAGGTCGCCTCGCGCGTCTTTTTCGAGCCGCTCGCCGGCTGGGACAAGGAAGGCAATCTCATCCCCTGCCTCGCCGCCGAGGTCCCGACCAAGGCGAATGGCGGCCTCTCCGCCGACGGCACCACCGTGATCTGGAAGCTGAAGCAGGGCGTGCGATGGCACGATGGCAAGCCCTTCACCGCCGACGATGTCGTCTTCACCTGGACCTACGCCGCCGATCTCGCCACCGCCGCCTACACCACGGGGTCCTATCAGAACATCACGGTCGAGAAGATCGACGACCACACCGTCAAGCTGACCTTCAAGGCCCCGACCCCGTTCTGGGCCGACCCCTTCGTCGGCTCGGTCGGTCAGATCCTGCCGAAACACCACTTCGGCGACTATGTCGGCGCGAAATCGCGCGACGCACCGGGCAATCTGAAGCCGGTCGGCACCGGTCCCTACAAATTCGTCGAGTTCAAGCCGGGCGATCTGCTCCGGGCCGAACGCAATCCCGACTACCACGTCAAGAACCAGCCCTATTTCGACACGTTCGAGATCAAGGGCGGCGGCGACGCGGTCTCCGCGGCGCGCGCCGTGCTGCAGACCGGCGAATATGACTATGCCTGGAATCTGCTGGTCGAGGATGAGATCCTCAAGCGCATGGAGGCCGGTGGCAAAGGCAAGGTGGAGTTCACGATCTCCGGCGGCGTCGAGTTCATCATCCTCAACACGACCGACCCGTGGACCGAGGTCGACAGCGAACGCTCCAGCGCCAAGACGAGACACCCGACGCTGTCCGACCCGGCCGTGCGCCGCGCGCTCAACCTGCTGATCGACCGCGACGGGATCCAGAAATTTATCTACGGCCGCGGCGCCGTCGCCACCGCCAGCTTCGTCAACCAGCCCCGCCAGTTCAAGTCGAGCAAGCTGGTCTACGAGTTCAATGTCGACAAGGCGAACAAGATCCTCGATGAGGCCGGGTGGAAGATGGGCGCCGACGGCATCCGCGAGAAGGACGGCAAGAAGCTCAAATACGTGTTCCAGACCTCGATCAACGCCCCGCGCCAGAAGACGCAGGCCATCATCAAGCAGGCCTGCCAGAAGGCCGGAATCGAGATCGAGCTCAAATCGGTCACCGCATCGGTGTTCTTCTCCTCCGACGTCGGCAACCCCGACACCTACTCCAAATTCTATTGCGACATGGAGATGTACAACACGACGATGCCGCAGCCCGATCCGGAGCGGTTCCTGAACCAGTGCGTGTCCTGGGAGATCGCCAACAAGGACAACAAATGGCTCGGCCGCAACGTCTCGCGCTGGTCCGATCCGGAGGCCGACAAGGCCTACAAGGCCGCACAGCAGGAGCTCGACCCGGTCAAGCGCGCCGCGCTGCTGATCAAGGTCAATGAGATCTTCTGCGCGGCCAACATCTTCCTGCCGTTGCTGTCGCGCTACATCACCGGCGGCGCCGTCAACAACCTCATGACCGACATCTCGGGGTGGGACGTCACGACGTGGAATGTGGCGAGCTGGTATCGGAGCTGAGGGCGGACACATTCCGTAGGATGGGTACAGCACTTGAGAAACCCATCATCCTTCGTCGTTCGCCTGGCCTTGATGGGTTTCGCTTCTCCGCTCTACCCACATCGTCATTGCGAGCGCAGCGAGGCAATCCAGAATCCCTCCGCGGAAAGACTCTGGATTGCTTCCGCCTTCGCCAAGGCTTCGGCGGACAAGTCGCTGCGCTCGCAATGACGGAGTATGAGGCAACGGCTTCGCTCCGCATTTCGCCCGAGCTTTGCATGATCACTCCCCCTCGAAGCCGAGAGGGCGCAGGGAAGGCCGGGTGCTGACCTCGCACCCGCGGTCTGCTGCGCGAATGTGTAGCGCAGGAAAACCGCACAGCAGCATACAGGTGGCGCCGATCACTCGGCCTTCCCTGCGCAGTGGTTTGACGGCTTATGCCGTGCTCTCCCGGGAGCCGAGTTCGTTCTGGCCTCCCTCACTTCCAGCGAATTGACGATGCGGTTGACCCGGTTGGGCGCTCCACACCTCCGCGAAAGCTTGGCCGTGGCGACGGCGGCCAGGACCACACGGTTTTGCCGTACGCACGGCTCGCTGGTTCGCTGGTTCGCCGCATTATCTTCCAGCGTTGTCGACGTTGCCGGAAGAATGCAGGCGAGACGAACCCTAGATAGTGCCGCTCGTCGGCACGCGGTTTCGGGCTCACAGGGACTACCCGCCCTGCCCGCTCCTCTCGCACCCAATGCTGCCCGCGTCCACCGCAAGCCCGGCTCGCAACCAAGACGACACGAGATCGCCCCTCAAGGATGAGCCGGGATGCCGCAACACATACGCAATTTCCGAATTTCGGTAAAGTGGAATGTTTTTGTCGGACGGGGTTGACGGGATGCGAAACAGGACGGGGCTTGAAGACATGCCGAAAAGGAAGACATGCTCGGACCGTCGCCGCAATTCACGGCTCATCCGATGAGCCATCGCCCTTTGTGGATATCGAACTTCACCGAGCCTTCGTCTCGCATTTTCAACAGGAGGGACTGACAAGCTTCCTCGTTCGCGACATTGGCGCGTTTCATGACTTCGTAGACTTTGAGCGGCTTCTCTCGAAGCGCAATCAGGATATTTTCTCGATCATTCAGCACAACGAAACTCCTCCGACCAACAAGCGCGCCAGATCACTGAAAGTACGACAGCTGATCTTCAGTCACGACTCGCTCGACATTCCCCGACTTGCTCTTGATACGGTATCGAAGACGTCCATCTGCCTCGATGGGCATGCATTGAACGATGGTGTAAACCATTGCCGGATCAATGGCTGCACGTCCTTGCGGACCTTGGGGCTGGTGGCGAACGTCTTCATTCAGCTTATAGGCATATGACATGTGCTTACCTCTAAAGTGATCTACGATTGCTCTACTGTAGAGCATGCTGTGACGCAATGTAACCATTGCCCTCCCGCTCAGACCAGCAAAAACAGCGCCGCGCAGTCCGACCGTGTCCAACGATGTCCTCAGGTTTGGGACCGGTCTGCGTTCGTGTGGCAGCTTCGCCGGTGCGCTAGAACCGTTGGGTGAACGCCCTGCACTTTTGAGGTCGCCGACTGCGCGACAAGCGTCTATTGTTCCCACGACTCATTTGAACAGCTCTGGACAAGTCGCAGGTGCAAGGATCGAGCAATGACCAAACGGACGCGCTCCGCCGAGCAACAGCTCGCGGATGAAGCAGACCGAAAGGCACAAAATCCAATCGGGGCGCGCCAAACGATCGCGGACAGCCACGCCGATCCGGAGTTCCAGGAAAACCATAAGCGCCTCAGGGCGGAGCGCCTGGCGCGAGATGCCGGGCTGACAAGCAAGAATTGACCCGACTATCGAGCAGCGTCTGGATCGAGAAAAGATGACAAAGACATTTGGTGAGCACCAACCGCCGAAGCCAATCAGCAAAGCGGAGCGTGAAGCACGCAAGGCCTTCCGCCAAGTCGATGCAGTGAAGGCAATGTCCGAGCACGCGCTCGCCGAGCAGGCCTTCGCTCAGAATCGAGAGCGGCTGAAGGCAGAGCGGCTGGCGCGGGAAGCCGCAGCGGGCCCGGCGCCAAAAAAGCAGCCCAAGACGAAGAGCAAGTGAAGGCGCACAAACAGCTGCACGACTTGAGCTTGCAGCAGCGGCTCTAAAGCACCGCCAAAGCTTCTTCCCAGCTGGAGCGGTGAGCCACTCGGCCCGCCTCGTCATCGCGCGCCAAACATATTCGCGATAGCAGTTAAGTGCACTGTCACCGTAATATCCGGTGCTGTACCTCGAAGGTGCCAACTTCGTGACCGGCGAGATCCTGCACGTGGACGGCGGACAGAACGCTGGACATTGAGGATATCGCGCCGTGCTCGAGACATGGCGTGCGTCGTCGCGAAGCACGGCTCTGCAGGATAGTAGCGCACCAGTCCCGTCCTCTGTAGAGCACACGTTTGATCTCCTCTGGACGCTCAAGAGGGCACGCGCAACCCAGCTGGTCGCGCCGATGGGGGGCCGGCCCCTACTTCAGGTGCAGTCGCATCAGGATATCGTGATTGTGATTGCCGAAGCCGCGGCCGAAGATGTTGACCCCTCCAGGGTGGGCCGCGTCGTCGTCGATGCCGACGCGCAGCCGGATCGAATGGTGCTCGGCGAGTCGCAACTGGGCCAGGGTCACCGACGACAGCTTCTTCGCTCCCATGTAGGTGCCCTTTGGGGAAATGTGCCACTGGGTCAGCGCGCCGTATTGCGAGCCTTCGAGCTTCCACCATCGCGGGGTGTGGACGCCGCGGCGATCGCCGTAGTCGCCCGGTGAGGTCCAGGTGCCGACCTTGACCTCATTCACCCACAGGCTGATGTCCGAGGGCCAGTCGGCATTGGTGCCCGGCACCTCCGACGATAGCTCCAGCGCGAATTCGAGCGCCTCGACATTGGCATTCAGCACTTTTGCGTTGTTGGGAAACTTGTATTCGACATGACCGCGCCCGAACCAGATCAGGGCGGCCTGCACCCGGCACGGATCGAGAAACAGGTCGGGCACGTCGAGCACGCCCATGATGCCTTTGGTCGAACACAGCCCGCAGGGTGCCGAGACATTATAACTGGTGTACAGCCCGACCGGCATCTCGACCTCGATGATGTCCTTTTGCCGACTGGTCTCCTCACCATCGAGCCGGATCACGATCTCGTCGAACCGAGCGGCGCAGATCTTCTGCTGGCCCTTGCGGGCACGACCGATCTCGGTGTCGATGAGTTCGGACTCCTCCAGGATCTGGATATTGGTCGCGATGGTCGATTGCGGCAGCCCCAGCGCCTCGCTGATCTGGTTGACGTTGAGCGGACCGCGCCGCCGCAGCAGCCGCAGGATGCGCACCCGCACCGGTGAGGCGAGGCCGCGGACGATCTCGAACTGCTGCTCGGGATCGACGTTGAGAAAGCTGCGGATACCGTTCGACTTCGGCACGGCCCGTGCCCGTTCCCGCTTGCCGGCGAGTCTTGTCCGCTTCTTCGGATCCGAATTCCTGTCGAGCATGCTGGAGTCCTCGCTGTCCGAGCCGGCAATACCGCACCGGCTCGGGATCCGCGATGTCAGTTCGCGGACAAATGAATCACATTCCACGACGCCGGCTTCAGCCGAGCCCGAATCTGGCCGCCCTCCACGCTCACGCCCTGCAGTGGAGCCGGCTTGACGCGCTCCGCCGCATCCTTGGTGTTGGTCGCCTGCAGGTCGTCATGCCGCAGTTCAAGCGCTTCGCCAACCGCGAGCCGCCCAAAACTCCTGGCTTCGAGACTGATATCTATCTCCTGGCTGAGGTCGCGGTTGAGCAGGAACAGCGAGAGGCCGCCGCTCTCGCCGGCGACCGCCGCCAGCTTCAGGTACGGCACATTGCTGACCGGGAAGGTCTGCTCGTCGGTACCGCGCGGATCGTAATAGGCCGAATCGTAGGTCTCGGACTCGACCTGGGCGCGCAGCACCTTGCCGCGACCGAGCCGGCTCACATGCGCGAACGGGAAGAAGATGGTCTGCCGCCACGCCGGTCCGCCGGTCTCGGTCATGATCGGCGCGATCACGTTGACCAATTGGGCGAGGCAGGCGGACTTGATCCGGTCGGCATGGTTGAGCAGCGAGATGCAGGCGCCGCCGAACGCCAACGCGTCCTCCATGGTGTAGACCTCCTCCAGGATCGGCGGCGCCACCGGCCAGCCTTCCTTGACCCGGTCGGCGCGCTTGCGCCGGGTGCGATACCACACGTTCCATTCGTCAAAGCTCAGCATCATCCGCTTGGTCGAGCGGCGCTTCGCCGCTACCGAATCGGCGATCGCGACGACCTCGTCGATAAACCTGTCCATCAGGTCGGGGGCGGCCAGGAAGGCGGCGGTGTCCTGCTTGTAGTTGTTGAGGTAAGTGTGCAGCGAAATGTATTCGGCGTGATCGAAGGTGTGCTCGATCACGGTGTCTTCCCAATGCCCGAACGTCGGCATGTTGCGCGCCGACGAGCCGCAGGCGGCGAGCTCGATGGTCGGATCGACCCAGCGCATCATCTTGGCGGCTTCCCGCGCCACTGCGCCGTAGGCAGCCGCGGTCTTGTATTCCATCTGCCAGGGACCATCCATTTCATTGCCCAGGCACCAGAACTTGACGCCGTGCGGCTTCTCCCAGCCATGGGCGCGGCGCAGGTCAGACCAATAGGTGCCGCCGGGATGGTTGCAATATTCGACGAGGTTGCGCGCGGCGTCGCCGCCGCGGGTACCGAGGTTCACCGCCATCATTGGCTCGACGCCGGCGACCTTGCACCAGTCCATGAACTCGTTGGTGCCGAACGTATTTGGCTCGGTGGTAAACCAGGCAAGGTCGAGCCGCGCCGGCCGCTGGTCGACCGGGCCGACACCATCCTCCCAATTGTAGCCGGAAACAAAATTGCCGCCGGGATAGCGCATGATGGTGGGACCGAGCTCCTTCACCAGGTCCAGCACGTCCTTCCGGAATCCCTGTTTGTCGGCGGTCTTGTGGCCGGGCTCGTAGATGCCGCCATAGACGCAACGTCCGAGGTGCTCGACGAAGGCGCCGAACAGGCGCGGATCGGTCTGGCCGATGACGAAATCGCGGTCCATCAGAACTTTTGCTTTTCTCACTTTTCTCTCCGATGCGGTGCCTGGTGTTACGTTGACGGTGAATTGGCTGGCGCTGTTCCGCCGGTAACTTCGGGCAAGAGGACGGCGGCGCGCAGCTGTTGCGAATAGGGATGTTGCGGGGCGTTCAGCACGGTCCTGGCGTCGCCGCTTTCGACCACGCGGCCGTTCTGCATAATCATGATGCGGTCGCTGATGTAATAGGCGGTGGCAAGATCGTGGGTGACGTAGATGATCGAGATGCCGAGATCATCGCGCAGCGCCCTGAACAGGTTGACGATCGACATGCGCAGCGAGGCATCGACCATCGACACCGGCTCGTCGGCGACGATTAGCTTGGGCCTTGAGAGCAGTGCGCGGGCGATGGCGACGCGCTGCAGTTGCCCGCCGGACATCTCGTGGGGGTAGCGATGACGCACTTCCTTCAGCGACAACCCGACCTTGCGCAGCGCCTCGTCGACGGCGGCTTCGAGCGCGGCCTGGCCGACGGCTGCGGAAAATCGCTGCCGCGTCATGAACAGATAGCGGTCGAGCTGTTTCAGCGGATTGAACGCCTCGAACGGGTTCTGGAAAATTGGCTGCACCTTGTGCATGAACGCGAGGCGATCCCGGTTGCTGCGGACGGTGGAAAGATCGGTGCCGTCGAGCACCAGCGATCCGGAACTGGGCTGCTCGATGTTCAGGATCATCCGCGACAGCGTGGTTTTGCCGCTGCCGGACTCGCCGATGATGGTGAATATTTCCGGCCGTGCCGCCTCGATCCGGAAGCTGACATCATTGACGGCGACGATGCGCCGGCTCGACAACAGCCCGCCGCGGCTGAACACCTTGGTGGCGTGCGAAACCTCGAGCAATGCGTTGCTCATGGAGCCTGGTCCCCGTTGACGGCAAAGCAGGCGACACGATGGTCCGGCTCGGTTTCGACCATGTCGGGCACGCGCTGGCTGCAAACCTCCATGGCCAGCGGGCAGCGCGGATGAAACCGGCAGCCGGGCGGCGGGTCGGCGAGGCTGGGCGGCGAGCCTTCGAGGCCCTTGCGCTGGATGTCGTCGCCGATCCGAGGCAGGCTCGAGATCAGATGCCGGGTGTAGGGATGCAGCGGCCGGCGGAAGATCTCCGCCGTCGCGGCTTCCTCGACCAGGCGGCCCGCATACATGATGCCGAGCCGGTCGGTGAGATGGGCGTGCACGCCCATGTCGTGCGTGACGAACAGCACCGAGGAGCCGATCTCGCGCTGAATGCCGCGGATCATGCCGAGCACGTCCTTCTGCACCACGACGTCGAGTGCGGTGGTCGGCTCGTCGGCGATGATGAAATCGGGGCGGCAGATGGTGGCGAGCGCGATGGTGGCGCGCTGGCGCATGCCGCCGGAGAGTTCATGCGGATAGGCCGTCAGCACCGAGGCATCCAGTTTGACGCGCGCCAGGTGATCGACCACGGCCTGCTCGAACTGGCGGTCGCTCGCATCGATATGCGAGCGTGCGAAATCGGCAAAGGTCGCGCGCAGCCGACGCACGGGGTTCAACACGTTCATCGAGCCCTGCATGATGTAGGACAGATGCCGCCAGCGGATCCGCGCCACTTCGGCCGGCGGCGCCCGGTGCAGCCCGCCGTAGCCTGGCAGGAAGGCGAAATCGACTGTGCCCCCGACCACCTCCAGCGGGGGTTTGATGGCCCCGGCGATGGTCTTGATCAGCGTGGTCTTGCCGGAGCTGGATTCACCGGCGAGGCCGTAGATCTCGCCGCGCCGGACGTCGAAGCTGATGCCGTCGACCGCCTTGACATAGCGCTTGACGCCGAAATGATTGGTGCGGAAATGCGCCTTGAGGTCACGCACCGCCAGGATCGGCGCAGCCGCATCGGGACGAGCCGGCAGGGCGGGCGAGGCCGTCATGAGGCGCCTCCCATCCGGCTCAGGCGGCTGCGCGGATCGATGTATTCATTCATCGAGACCGCCAGCAGGAACAGCCCGATGAAGGTCATGACGACGATGGCCGTGGGAAAGGCGATCCACCACCAGATGCCGGCGACCATCGCGGTATGCTGGTTGGCCCAGTAGATCATGCCGCCAATCGTCGGGGTATTGATGTCGGTGAAGCCGAGCACCGACAGCGTCACTTCGAGCCCGATCGACCACACCATATTGTTCATCGTGGTCGAGAACACGATCGGCATCACGTAAGGCAGGTGCTCCTGCACCAGGATCTCGCGAGTGCTCATGCCGGAGAACACGCTGCTCTGGGTGAACTCCCTGGTCTTGAGACTCATCGCCACCGAGCGGATCAGGCGGGCGTCATAGGCCCAGCCAAGGCAGGCCATGATCAGCGCGAGAATCAGCCACGACATCGAGTCGCGCATAACGAAATAGAACAGCACCAGGATCGGCAGTAGCGGCATCACGATGAAGGTGTCGTTGATCGACATCAGCACGCGGTCGATCCAGCCGCCCTTGTAGCCGCTGACAAGCCCGATCACGAGCGCCAGCACCCGACTGATCAGCGCCACGGTACCTCCGAACAGCAAGGTGTTGCGGATCGCGAAGGTCAGTTGCCAGAACACGTCCTGGCCGCGCGAGGTGGTGCCGAACCAGTAGGTCGGCGACGGCGGCACGTCCGGCGGCACCACGTAGACCTGATCGGGCGGATAGGGCGAGAAGCTCGCCAACACCGACAGGATCAGAACAAAACCCACCAGCACGACGCCGATACGGAATTCGGGGTTATAGCGCAGCAGGTCGCGCAGGATCCGCAGCATCAGCGCACCTTCACCCTGGGATCGAGCAGCGGATACAGGAGATCGATGGCGAGCACGCCGATCGACACGCCGACGATGGAAATGGTGGTGACGCCGAGCACCAAGCCGTAGTCCCCGGCATATACCGCATCGACCAGCAGCGAGCCGATGCCGGGATAGCCGAACACCTTTTCGGTGATGACCGCGCCGTTGAAGATGCCGCCGAGCGAGATCGCCAGCCCGGTGACCTGCGGCACCAGCGCGTTGCGCATCACATAGGAGGTCAGGATGCGGTGGCGGTCGACGCCGCCGAGTTCGGCGTAGACCACATAATCCTCGGTCACCACGTTTGAGACCAGCGAACGCATGCCGAGAAACCAGCTGCCGATGCCGATCAGGATCAGTGACAGCGCTGGCAGGATGGCATGCATCAGCACGCTGGAGATGAAGTCCCAGGTCCAGGTCTGCGGCAGGTTCATCGCCGAGCCGCCGGCGATCGGCAGCACCGGCCACAGAAAGCCGAACACGATCAGGAGCAGCAGCGCCAGGATGTAATAGGGGACCGGATGCAGCCCCATCGCGATCACGCCCATCAGCTTCAGGCCGCGGCTCTTCTGGTAGTAGCCGGCGAGCCCGCCGAGCAGGTTGCCGAGCACCCAGGTGATGATGGTGGAGATCACCAATAAACCCGCGGTCCATGGCAGCGCGCGACCGATTAGCGTCGAGACCGGCGTCGGGAACGCCGACATCGACGGCCCGAAATCCGCCAGCAGGATGCGCCTCCAGAACACCAGATACTGCTCGACCGGCGAGCCGCCGAGCCCGTAGAGCTCCCGCAGTGACGTGCGCATCTGCTCGATGGCATCCGGCGCGGTGTTGCCGAACGAGGTCACCGCCGAGATCGACTGCTCGACCGGGTCGATCGGCGTGGCATGGGTGATCACATAAGCGAGATTGATGCCGATGAACACCACCAGCACGAATTGCCCCAGCCGCCGCACGATGTAGATGAGATATCCGTTCATGAGTTCATTGCTTGAGCGGTGAGCGGCTTGCGATCCCTCCCCTTGCGAGGAGGGATAAGAAAACGGCGCTGCCGGATTAATGCGCCGGCTTCAGCTTCACGAACATGTAGCGGGAGTTGCCCCAGTTCGGCACCGGATCGGTGTAGGGATCTTCCGCGGTCGGGTAGCCGGTCCAGTAGGTCTGGTCCATTGCCGTGAACACATTGTAGGCCATCAGCGGAATGGTCGGCATCTCCTTGACCGCGAGCTTGACGTAATCCTTCCCGAGCTCGATCGACTTCGGATCGTCGAAGCCGACGCTGCGGGTCTGTTCGATGATCTTGTCGAGCTCGGGGTTGGACCAGCGCTGCCAGTTGCGCTGCGGCTGCGACTTGCCGGGCTCGGCAACGAACTGCGAGTGCCAGCTGTCGAGGAAATACGACAGGTCCTGATGGCCGCCCCAGGTCTCGACACTCCAGCCGATGAAGCTGTCGAAATCGCCGGCGGCTCGGCGGGTCGGCAGCGTGCCTTGCGCAACGTCGATCTTGGCATCGATGCCGGCCTGCTTCCACTGCTGCACGATCATGGTGCCGGCGCGGGTCATCACCGGCCGCAGATCGCCTTCGACCATGACGCGCACCGTGAACGGCTTGCCGTCCGGCGTCGACCAGGCGCCGCCGCGCTTGGTGAAGCCGGCCTTCTCGAGGAGTTCGGCGGCGGCCTGCGGATCTGTCTTCCACCAGCCCATGCCGAAGGCGCGGGCGATCTCCTTCGGATCCGACGGGATCTGCTCGCCCATCGAGGGCCGCAGCATGTCGGCGATCTGCTTGCCGATGGTCGGATCGTAGGGCTTGATCGTGCGCTTGCCGGTATCGATCTCGAAGCTCTTCAGCCATTCCTCCATCGGCTGATGGTAGGTGGCCGGATGCGTCCCGGTCGGCGGCACGCCGATCGCCGAGATGGTGGCGGCGCCGCGATAGGACGCCATCGACACCGCCTTGATGTCGATCAGCAGCGCCAGCGCCCAGCGGACGTCGCGGTTTTTGAACAGCTCGTTCTGGTCATTGAAAATCACCGCCGGCAGCGTCGGATCCGGATGGCCGTAGGGGAACCCCTTGAACCAGGCGCGGGTGGTCTTGCTTTGCTTGGCGAGGGCGAACATCCCTTCCGGGGCGATGTCATGGATGACGTCGAGCTCGTGGTTGAGCTGCGCGATCACGCGCTTGTCGGGCGGGCCGGGATCGACATAGGCAAGATATTTCGGACCGGGCTTGCCGAAGCGCCCCAGCGTGGTGCGCTGCCAGTCGTCACGCAATTGCCAGATGTACCATTTGCCGTCGGGGTCAAAGCTGTGCAGCACATAGGCGCCAAGCGAAATCGGCTTGTTGAAGTCGAACTTGGCCGGATCCGGCACCTTCTCGAACACGTGCTTGGGCAGGATCCAGACCGCACCCCAGCGCACCGTGAAGTTGGCGTGGAAGCGCGAATTCGGTTTCTTGAGCTTGAACACCACCGTATACGGATCCGGCGCCTCGACCGAGGCGACGTTGCTGGCCATCACCGCGCTGTAGCGCATCCCCGGATTCTTGATCTGCAGCATCACCGTCGCCAGCACGTCCTCTGCAGTAAATTCGACGCCGTCGCTCCAGAAGATGCCCTTGCTCAGCTTCACCGTCATTTCGGTGAAATCGGCATTGTATTGCGGCTTGTCGGCGGCGAGCGCGTTCTCCCAGACGCCGTTGATGCCGCTTTCCGGATCGATGTACCACAGCGTATCGAGCGCGGCCTGCTGCAAGCCGTTGGATTGCGCGCCGGCGTTGATCGCCCAGATGTTGAACCAGCCGGCGTTCTTGATGGTGCCTTCCGGGTTCTCCAGGATCAGCAGTTCCTTGCGGGGAATGTTCTGCGGAATGCCCTGTGCCTGACCGGAAATCACAGGCAGGAACAGTTGCAGCGCCAGCGCACACACCGCCGGCAGTAACGCACGAATGCGGTTCATCGTTTTCTCCCTCATCGTGCGAGGCTTCAGGGCTCGCGCTTGTTGTGCGCGCGATCCTAGATGGGGGAAAACTGGTGAACAACCAAAATCGTGATCTATATCCGAAGTTCGGGTTTAGTGCTCGGGCTAGCCTGATGCGTGGCTCGGGGCGTCTGGTGGCGCCGACCTCGAGCACGAATGTTTGGCCGTGAAGCGGATCGGCGGCCCTGACCGTCTAGGCCGCGGGTCTGGCCGCGGTGATAGCAGAGCGTCTGCGGCTCGCCGGTCGGCAGCGCGGTCAAGGGATCGATCGCGACGCGCCGCAGCAGCGCCGTCCTTGTGTCGCTGACATAAGCGGTGCCACCGGCGGGCGAAAAGCAGATCGCGTTTGGCATGGTCACCTTAGCATAGAGCCGTTTCAGCTCGCCGCGGTGGAAATGATAGATCGCGCCCATGCCCTTTCGGCCTGGCGTCTCATGGTCCGGTCCACAGCGCGCCGCAGGCGTGGACCCGTCCGTCATTGGCCCGCATCGATACGTTGTCGTGCGCAGCGTCAACCGGCCGTCGGCGTCATCGGGCACATAGAAGGCCGTGTCGGTGGTGAGCAGCTCGCGCTCGTTGTCGACAACGGCCAGCGTCAGCTGTTCCTGGCAACGGACTGGCGAATAGGGGACGACGGCAGAACAATGAGAGCCGGCTGACCGGAGCCGCGAGAGCTGCATTGAACTCTCGATGGATTTTCTCTTGGTGGGAACGACGAGGCTCAGTTTCGCGGGAGCGGAGTCGATAAGTCATTGTTTGCGGTCAAAACCAAGCCGCGAGCTGAGATCAGACGCCCCACCGCAGAGCTGCGGTCAGCACCGGGGCATCCCATAATTTCGTCGACTTGCTATCGAGCACAGATACGGTGATCGAAACACCGGCCATGTCGAGGGATGTGACGTAGGAACCGGTCAGGAAGCGCGCCACTGCCACCCCCGCGCTGTCCAGAATCCGCTTTGCGGCATTGACCATCAGATAGAGTTCGATCAGAGGCGTCGCACCAAACCCGTTGACGAGAAGCAGCACTTCACTCCCCTTGCCGGGCGCAAGATCCTTCAGGATCGCATCGAGCAGCTCGGCGGCGATTGCATCGGCGGACGCCAACGGCACCCTGCGCCGGCCGGGCTCGCCATGAATGCCGACGCCCATTTCCATTTCATTGTCGGCCAATGCGAAGTTTGGCCGCCCTGCCGCCGGCACGGTGCATGGCAACAGCGCCACCCCCATCGAGCGGGTGCGCCGGTTGACCTCTTCGCCGAGCGCCGCGAGAGCGGCAAGCGGCATTCCGGTCTCGGCCGCAGCGCCGACCATTTTTTCCACGATCAATGTCCCCGCGACGCCGCGACGACCGGTCGTATAGGTCGATTTCTCCACCGCCACGTCGTCGTTGGTCACCACGCTCGCAACTTCCCGCCCGGCCATCTCGGCTGCCATGGTGAAATTCATCACATCACCTTCGTAGTTCTTGACGATGAAGAGCACGCCTGCGCCCGTGTCGACGGCCTCCGCGGCCTCGATCATCTGGTCCGGTGTCGGCGAGGTGAAGACTTGACCGGGGCAAGCGGCATCGAGCATGCCGAGGCCGACAAAGCCCGCATGCAGCGGCTCATGTCCCGAGCCGCCGCCCGAAATCAGCGCGACCTTGCCTGGCTTCAACGTGCGGCGCCGGACGAATTTTCGCTCGGCACCAAGAAGCAGGATACCCGCATGGGCTGCCGCGAAACCGTCCAGACTTTCTTCGAGTATCGTATCGGTGCTGTTGATCAGCTTTTTCATGAACGTCCTCCCCATCTCGTCTGAAGTTCAAATCAATGGCTCAACCCACACTTTCGGCATAGCGCGCGAGTTGCGCAGCGAAATCCACGATCAGCTGTTCGAGCGCGCGGTTCTTCTTGTCGTCACCGAGGTCGGGTACGGTCACCGAGACGGTGCGGGTGTGCGCTTCGCGGTGGGGTGCACGCAGCCGGCCGGGATGCGCGCGTCCATAGGCTTGGAGGAATGCCGCGCGCTCGGCGCCGGACAGATGGCACACTTCGAAGATGATCGCGACATGCTTCACCGGAATCGGCACCAGATACGCCGGATTGGTGATCTGGGTCACGAAGGAGCGATTCTTGCCCAGCGCCGCCGCCAGCTTCAGCCGCGTCCCCGAGGGCCGATTGTCGAGCACCCGTCGCAGGATGGCCTTGTAATCCGCCACATTGCTGTCACCAGGCGCGCGGGTATCCTCGCCTGCTTCATCCGTCATGAACGCACCTTTGCGATTGCGGCCTTGAGCCGCGCGACGGCAATCGGCGACACCGAGAGAGTTGTCAAGCCGGTGGCGATCAGCGCCGTGGTCAGGCGCGTATCGGCCGCGGCGTCACCGCAGAGCGAGACCTCCACGCCACGCTTTCGTCCGGCCTCGACAGTCCGGGAGATCAGCGCCAGCACCGCCGGATTGCCGGTATCGTTGAGGTCCGCGACGGCACCGATGTCGCGCGCCGCCGCCATCGTGTACTGGGTCAGGTCGTTCGAGCCGATGGAATAGAACGCCGCGCCGAAAGCCTCGGCGCGGAGCGCCGCCGCCGGGACCTCGACCATGATGCCGAGCGGCGGTCGGGCGCAGGCGATCCCTTCCGCCCTGAGCGCCGTGAACTCCGCATCCAGCAGGGCACTGGCACGGTCGAGCTCCGAAGGGACCGCGATCATCGGCAGCATCACCTTCAGCGCCCCGTGCACAGCCGCACGGCACAGTGCCCGCAGTTGCACCCGAAACACGTCCGGCCGCGCGAGCGAGAGACGGATGCCGCGCAGGCCGAGGAACGGATTGCGCTCGCTATCGATCGTCAAGCCGGCGATCGGCTTGTCGCCGCCGGCATCGAGGGTGCGGATCGTCACCGGTCTTCCCTCGGCCCAGTCGAGAATGCGCCGATAGACTGCATATTGCGCATCCTCGTCCGGCAGGCCTTGAGACGCCTCGAACAGAAATTCCGTACGCACGAGGCCGATGCCGTCGCAGATTGCAGGATCGAGGCCAGCGAGGTCTTCGGGCGCGGCGATATTGAGAAGGACCGCGATCCGCTGGCCGTCGGCCGTGCGTGCCGAGTCGAGGCGGCCGGCATCGACGGCGGCTTGCGCAGCATTCGCAACCGCCATGCGGTGCTCGAACAGGCGGCGCGTTTCCGGCTCAGGATCGAAGATCACGGTGCCGGCATCGCCGTCGACGAGCGCCAACGCCGGTGGCTGTCCGTTCCACGACAGTGGCCCGAGCCCAACGACCATGGGCGCCCCGCGCGCCCGCGCCAACATCGCAACATGCGAGGAAGGTGAGCCCGCAGCCAGCGCGATGGCGCCGCCGTGCGACCAGTCAGCGGCAAGAAAAGCGGAAGGCGTGATGTCGTCAGCCGCTACGATCGAGCCGCTGGTAATCCTGGCGACCGTATCCACGCCGCTCAGATGCGCGAGCACGCGGTCGCGGATGTCGACGATATCAGCCGCCCGGGCACGGAAATATTCATCTTCAGCAGCGCGATAGCCAGCTATCTCCACATCGAGTGCCAAGCGCCAGGCGTGGTCGGCAGTGATCCCCTCCGAGATGACCCCATATGCAGGATCCGCCAGCGCGTCATCCTCGAGCATGGCGACCTGGAATTCCAGAATGTCGGCCACCTCGCCCTGAATCGTCTTGATCTGCTCGGCGATCTCCGCCCTCGCGCCTTCAATCGCAGCCCGCAGTGCCGCGGCCTCCTGCGCGGGATCGTCGCTCGCCGTTCGCCTGGCCACAGCCGCAGTCAGCATGGTGACCGGTCCGATCGCGAGGCCCGGCGAGGCAGTACGGCCGATGAGATGAATCTCTGCCACCGCGATCAGGCCTCGCCGAAACCATCATGCACAAGCGCCAGTACGGCAGCGAGCGCTGCCTTGCCATCGGGCCCGGTAACGCGGAAATGCAGCGTTGCGCCCTGCGGCGCCTTCACGCGCATCACCTTCACCGGGCTCTTTGCGTCCGTCCAGGGCCCGTCCACCGCGAGGGCAAGCTCGATCTTCGCGGCAAAGCCCTTCGCGCACTGCGTGAGCTTGACCGACGGCCGCGCGTGAAGTCCGACTTTGTTGACGAGAACCGCCGAGGCTGTCAGCGGCACCGGCGTTTCGCTCGGCCGGCTGGCGTGAGCATCATGCATAGAATTCCTCCGCGCTACGCTTGACGGCGGCAAGCGGCGAGCCACCCGAAGACTCGGTTGCCGCGATCACAGCTCCCTCGACCACCGGGGCATTGCAGACGACGACGCGCGCCCGTCGATCTTCAGGCAGCATTTCTACGGCCATCTCGGAATTTGTCTCCGCGCCGCCGAGATCAACCAGCACCGCCACGCCTGCGGGCGACCACGCCGCCTCGATCGCCTCGAGGATTCCGGCAACATTCGTGCCGAGCCCTCCATCGATGTCGCCGCCTGTCCAGGCAAGCGGCACGGCGCTGCCTACCATCTGGCGCACCATATCCGCCGCGCCTTCCGCGATCTTGGGCGAATGTGAAACGATAACGATCCCGACATTGCCGGAATTTGAACTGTTCATGAACTTGCCTCGAATTCCAGCACCTTGACTGCCGCGCCGATCAAAAGGGACGCCGAACGCGAACCAGGGTCCATATGACCGATAGAACGTTCGCCGAGAAAGGACGCACGGCCGCGGATCGCAAGCATGGGCGTGGTGCGATCGGCCGCTTGCGCCGCTTCCGCAGCTATCGCCTTGGCATCGCCGCCCCCGGCCAACACGACCTGCACCGGCACCAGCACATCCAGCAAGGTTTTCTGCCCCGCCTCCGAGCGCCCGCGCGCTTTGACGGCATCAATCGCCTTCGCCGTCGCCGCGACGAGATCCGCTCGGATCGACTGCTCCGGAAGCGCCTTACCTAGTTCCATGAAGAAAGTGCCAACCAGCGGCCCGGAAGCGCCGCCGACCTTCATGACCAACGTCATTCCGATCGCCTTCAGCATTTCCGGTAGCGATTTGTCAGCAAGGCCGGGCAGTGTCGCGAGCACGGCCTCGAAGCCGCGCTTCATGTTCAGCCCGTGATCGCCGTCGCCGATCGCCTGATCGAGGCTGGTCAATTCGTCGGCGTGCTGGATCACGGATTCCGCTAACGCCCGCACCAGCTTTTCCCTGGCAGCCCGATCGAGACTCATGCCGCCACCCTCCCGCCGGCCGCATCGAATAACAGCGGCTTGTTGAGTCGGAGCGACACCATGTCTCCCGGGCCCAACCTCGCCTCGGGGTCGGCCAACGTCACGACCGGCCGGCCGCCGAGGTCGAGATGGAGATGGCTCTGGTCGCCGAGATGTTCGACTCGCGTGACGGTTGCCGACACGTCTCCGCCGCTGCGTGCGATCATCAGGTGCTCGGTGCGCGCGCCAATGGTCTTGGCGCCGGGCGGAATGCCGGCAAATAGAGCCGCCGGCAGCAGGTTGATCATCGGCTGGCCAAGCCGCGCGGCGACATGGGCGTTGATCGGATTCTCGTAAATCTCGCGCGGCGTACCGATCTGCATCAGCCGGCCCGCCTCGATTACGCCGATGCGCGAAGCCATGGTCATCGCTTCCGTCTGATCATGGGTGACATAGAGGATCGTGGCGCCGAGATCGGTCTGGATGCGCTTGAGTTCGAGGCGCATTTCGCCGCGCAGCTTGGCGTCCAGCGAGGAGAGTGGCTCGTCCATCAGATAGATCGAGGGCGAGCGCACCAAGGCCCGGCCGATCGCGACGCGCTGCATCTGCCCGCCCGACAACTGCGTCGCCTTGTTGTGCAGCTTGGTTTCGATGTGGAGAAGACGCGCGACCTCCTGCACCTTCGCGCGAATCTCGGCCTCGGGTACGCGGCGGATCGGCGCGCGTAACGCGAAGGCCATGTTCTCGAACACGCTAAGATGCGGATACAAGGAATATTGCTGGAAGACGAAGGCGACGTCGCGATCGGCCGGCGCATCGCCGGTCACATCACGTCCACCGATCCGGATCGAACCGCTGTCTGGCGTCTCCAGTCCGGCGACAAGTCGCAGCGCCGTCGTCTTGCCGGCACCCGTCGGCCCCAGCAACGCAACGAATTCGCCGTCTCCAACCGAGAGCGACAGGTCGACGACGGCGTGCGTCCGGCGGAACGCCTTGGAGACCGCCCTGATCTCAACTTCAGCCATGCGCACCTCCTTCATACAACGCAGTGCGGATGGCCCGGCCCGACGCCTTGTCGAAGACCGAGAGCGTATCCGGCCGGAAGTCCAACCCGACACTTTCCCCAGTCCGAAAGCATATGCTGCTGGGCGAACGGGCCTTGAGCGCGCCGTAACGCGTCGTAACGGTCACGATCTGCGTCGTGCCGAGATATTCCGACCCATAAACCTCACCCCGCACCATGCCGCGATCGGTGAACCGCACATGCTCCGGCCGGACCCCGAGGACGAGGTCGCTTTCCACCAGCGCCTCGCGTGCAGCAGGAATTGCAACTTCGCGCTCGCCGAGCCAGATCGCCTGCGCGCCGACTTCAAGTCGACCGCGGAACGGCAGGAAATTCATAGGCGGTGAACCGATGAAGTCTGCGACGAAGAGCGAAGCAGGCCGGTCGTAGATGTCGCGCGGGCTCGCGACCTGCTCGACGATGCCATTATTCATCACCGCGATCATGTCGGCCATCGCCATCGCCTCGAGCTGATCATGCGTGACATACACGGTCGTCGCGCCCAGCCGGTCATGCAGCCCGCGCAATTCATGAATCATCGCCTCGCGCATTTCGGTATCGAGCGCACCGAGCGGCTCGTCCATCAGGAAGCATTTTGGCTGGCGGACGATGGCTCGCCCAAGTGCGACGCGCTGCCGGTCGCCGCCGGCGAGGCCCGACACCGACCGGTCGAGGAGATGGGAGATACGCAAAATACGCGCGGCCTCCACCACCCGCCGATCGTGCTCCGCCGCTCCGATGCCCTCGCATTTCAGGGGAAAGCCGATATTGCGCCGGACATTCATGTGCGGATAGAGCGCAAACAGCTGGAACACGAAGGCGATATCGCGCGCCGAGGCGCGATTCATCGTCACGTCCTCGCCATCGAGCCGGATGGTGCCTGACGTCGGCAATTCCAGCCCTGCGATCATGCGGAGCGTCGTCGTCTTGCCGCAGCCGGAAGGCCCGAGCAGGCAGAGGAACTGGCCGTCTTCCACCGTGAAGCTCGCGGCCTTGACCGCATGAAACGTCCCGAAGGATTTGTCGAGCGCTTCGACCCTGATCTGTGCCATCGCGCCTTACTCCCTGACCTTCGAGACGATGGTGAACATCACCGTCCCGAACAGCGCAGTCGCGAACGACCAAGAATAGAGCGTGAGGAAAAATGGCTGCATCAGCATGACGACGCCCGCGGCGATGATCGTCGTCGCGATAGCCTCCAGCGGACCGCGTCGCAGAATCCTGTTTGCGAGGCCGCGTCGGAGCGTGGATGTGTTCGCATCGAGGCTCATTTGCGGACGGCTCCAAAGGTGATGCCGCGCAGAAGATGCTTGCGCAACAGCACCGTGAACACGACGATGGGCACCAGGAAGAGCGTCGTACCGGCGGCTACTGCTGGCCAGTCCTGCCCGCCCTCGCCGATGATGATCGGAATGAAAGGCGGCGCCGTCTGCGCGTTGCCGGAGGTCAGAAGTACCGCAAAGGCGTATTCGTTCCACGCAAAAATCAGGCAGAAGATGGCGGTCGCTGCGATTCCTGTTGTCGCCTGCGGCAGCACTACTTTCACGAAGGCCTGAAACCGCGTGTAGCCGTCGATCATCGCTGCCTCCTCGTATTCCCGCGGGATTTCGTCGATGAAGCCCTTCAGAAGCCAGACGGCGAGCGAAACGTTGACGGACGTGTAGAGCAGGATCATCCCGAGCCGGGTATCCGACAGTCCGACGGTGCGGTACATCAGGTAGATCGGGATCGCGACCGCGATCGGCGGCATCATCCTCGTCGACAGAATGAAAAACAGCAGGTCGTCCTTCAGCGGCACGCGGAACCGCGAGAACCCATAGGCTGATAATGTGCCTAATGCGACGGCGAGCATCGTCGAACCGAACGCGATGATCAGCGAATTGACGAAACGCGGGACATAGTTCGACGGCCCGGCCACAACCATATTGCGGCTGCGGGCGATGCTGTCGCAAAGCCCGTGCGGCTGGCCCAGCGTCTGGATGAATTCCGGCGTCTGGCGCGAGCGGGTTGTGAATAGATTACAGTAGCCTTCGAGCGACGGCTTGAACAGTATCTTTGGAGGATAGGAGATCGCATCGTCGGGCGACTTGAACGAGGTGAGCACGATCCATACCAGCGGAATCATCGTGATGATGGCATAGAGTATGACGAACAGGCCGGCGAAGCGGCGCGTGCCGGCCGATGGTTCGACGACTGAATGGGCTGCATTTGCGACACTCATCGGTTTTTCACCCGGTTCAGCGCCTTGACGTAGATGTTGGCGAGGCCGAACACCGTCACGAACAGAATAATTGCGAAGGCAGAAGAATAACCGGTTCGCCAACTCTCAAAGGCTGCCCGCTTAAGCGTGATCGAGGCAACTTCCGTGGTCGAGCCCGGCCCACCGCCGGTCAGCAAGTTGACCATGTCGAACATCTTGAAGTTCTCGATACCGCGAAAGAGCACCGCGAGCATGATGAACGGCAGCGCCATCGGCAGCGTAATCGACCAGAACTGCCGCCAATTCGACGCGCGGTCGACCTCCGCCGCCTCATAGATGTAATCAGGGATTGAGCGCAGGCCTGCGAGGCAAATCAGCATCACATAGGGCGTCCACATCCAGGCATCGACGATGACGATGGCCCAGGGGCTCAGCGTGACGTCGCCCAGCATCTGGAACGACGAGGCCGCGCGTCCCGTGAAGAAGGCGACGACGTAATTGAACAGTCCGATCTGCGGCTGATAGAGAAAGGTCCAGAAATTGCCGACGACGGCCGGCGAGAGCATCATCGGCAGCAGAATGATCGTGGTCCACATGCCATGGCCGCGGAATTTCTTGTCGATGAGGAGGGCAAGACCAAATCCGAGCACGGTCTCGATGAGCACGGTCCAGATCACGAAATGCGCCGTCACCTGCATCGCCGCCCAGATATCCGGATCGGTCAGGATCGACTGGTACCAGTCGGTGCCCAGCCATATCGTCGGCGCGTTCGCCCGATTGGCGCGGTAGTTGGTGAACGAGAGATAGATCGTCCACACCAGCGGGAAGATATTGATCGCCAGCAGCAGCACGATTGTCGGCGTGATGAAGAGCCAGGCGAGCGCCTGGTCCGACAGGCCCCGGATACGACGCGCCACGGCTGGCCGGACCGGAACGGCCCGATAGGTGATCTGCGACGAAGCGCTCAAATCGTTCATGGCTTTGGTCGATCCTCGCGCCGGGACCATCAGCTATGCGACAGCTGCCGACGTGGCCGAAGAGAGCCTGGAGCGCGCTCGCGTGCGCTCCAGGCGGTTGCCCTAGAACTTCTTGCCTTCTTCCTTGAAGATGGCCTTCCAGTCCTTCACCAGACCGTCGAGCGCTTCCTGCGCGGTGCCCTTGTCCGCCACCACGTAGTCATGCACGCGCTTCTGCTCGGCTTGCAGGAGTTGCGCATAGGAGGGCTCGGCCCAGAAGTCGACGACCATTCCCATCGACTGCAGGAACTCCTTGGCGAACGGCGCGCTGGTCGGGAAGCTCGGATCGTTCAGCACGGACTTGGCGCAGGAATAGCCGCCCAGCGCCCACCACTTCTTCTGCACATCCCCGCCGGAGAACCACTTGATGTATTGCAGCGCCTCGGGCTGGTTCTTGGAGTAGGAAACCACCGAGATGCCCTGGCCGCCGAGCTGGGTTGCCTGCGCGGCGGGACCGGCCGGATTGACGAAGAAGCCGATCTTGTCGCCGCCGACATTCGGGTCCTTGTGGAGGCCCGGGAAGAATGCGAAGAAGTTCATCTGCAGCGCGACCTGGCCGGACTTGAAGGCGTCAAGCCCCTCCGACATATAGGAGTTGGAGGCGCCGGGGGGCGTGCAGCACTTGTAGAGCTCCTTGTAGGCCTCGAGCCCCTTCACCGCGCTGGCCGAGTTCACCAACCCGTCCATCGCATAGGGCTTCTTCGGATCGTCGTATTTGAAGCCGTAGTCGTAGAGGTAGTTCGAGACCCCCATGGTGATGCCTTCGGAGCCACGCTCGGTATAGATCGAGGCGCCATAGACCTTCTTGCCGTCGATGTCGCGGCCCTGGAAGAATTGCGCGATGTCGCGGAGCTCATCGAGCGTCTTCGGCACGCCGATGTCGCGGCCGTATTTGGCCTTGAAGTCCTTCTGCACGTCCGGCCGCGCGAACCAGTCCTTGCGATAGGTCCAGCCCACCGCATCGCCCATCGCCGGCAGCGCCCAGTAGTTCGGCGTGTTCTTCGGCCATTCGGAATAGCCGATCACCGTGGCCGGCATGTAGTCGTCCATGCTGATTCCTTCCTTCTTGAAGAAATCGTTGAGCTTGACGTACTGGCCGTTCTCCGCAGCGCCGCCGATCCATTGTGAATCGCCGATGATGAGATCGCACAACGAGCCGTGCGAATTGAGCTCGTTCAGGAAGCGATCGGCATAATTGGTCCACGGCACGAACTCGAACTTCATGCCGATGCCCGACTTCGCGGTGAAGTCCTTCGACAGTTCGACCAGCGCGTTGGCGGGGTCCCATGCGGCCCAGCACAGCGTGATGGTCTTGCCTTGCGCCTGCGCGGGCGTGGTGCCCGCTCCGACGCCGAATGCGGCGGCAACAGCCCCGCATGCCACAACAAGCGTCTTCATTGTCCGTTGCATTGCACGTTCCCTCCGAGTGGGCCGGCCATCGACGTGGCGCGGCTTTCCTGTCCGCCCGAATGCTTCGAGCAGAGCGACACAGTCCGTGACGAGCTGAATAACTAAACTAGCGTTTCCTCGCGCCACCCGGATTCTAGAGGCCCGGCAGGCTCGATTTGTTTAGTGAACCACCATTTACTAAACATTGCAAGCGGAGTTGGCGCGTTCTTCGCGGCGGGCGTCCGATCGGTCTCTTGATGATGTTGTGAGGGGCTCGCGCGCAACGCGCGTCAGTTCGAATGCGGCAGCGCGGTTTCGGCTGCGGCAGCATGAGCCGGCGGAGGCAATGAACTCTCCCCACTCGTCATTGCGAGCGAAGCGATCGGGGAATCGAACCCCTGTTTCAGCCTTGAGAGGGGCAGGTCGATCCGCTCGACTTATCCCGAAGAGCGTTCGTCGAGACCTCTATCCACCACGCACTCCGCACCATCGACAACATAGGCTGCGTGACGAAAATCCCTGATGGTGGCGAGCTTGCCGGCGGACCAGTCGAGGAGCATGAAATATTTCGCCCGCCCGCCCGGTTCATTCGGATCGAACACCAGGATCGCGGGACGTCCCTCGACCTGCCCCGTCACCAGGTGCCAGTCGCTGACCTTCGAGTAATTGCCGAAATAGTTCGACACCTCGGCCTTGCCTTTCAGCCTGGTGCGGTTGACGAGTTCGAGCCTGACGTCGTCTGCGATCATGGCGCGGATCGCGTCGAAGTCGCGGGCATTGAAATGGCCAACATAGGCGTTGAGCCGCGTCCGATCGGCGTCCGACAGGCCCGGCTGCGGCACATCGTCGGGCTCTCCGGCGAACTCACGCAGTTGCGTGCGTCCGCGATGCAGCGCGGCCTTCACCGCCGGCAGGCTGAAATCCATGATGTCGCAGACCTCAGCCAGTGAGCAGCCGAGCACGTCCATCAGGATCACGCTGGACCGTTGCGCCACCGGCAGTCGCATGAAGGTGCGCAGGCCGGTCGCGGCGATCTGGCGGCTTTCCACATCATCGAGCTGGTCGGCAATCATCTCCACCTCCTCAGCCGAATGCAGCGCCTCCTGCCGGTTGCGGCGACGCAGGAAATCCAGCGCGGTGTTGTGCGCGACGCGGAACAGCCAGCCCTCAGTGTTGACGACGGGCGTGACCGATCGCAGCGCCTCCATCGCCTTGATCAGCGCATCCTGCAGCACATCCTCACCATCGATGACCGAGCCGACCATGCGGGCGCAGTAGCGATGCAGTTTCGGTCGCATCCGCGCCAGCAGGGCCTCGATATCGATGGTAGTCAGCGGGTCTGACGCCATTGCTCCTCCGCCTCGCCTGTCAGGACTCGTCCAGCATACGGTAGTTGCCGACGATCCTCACATCACGAACCAGCGGCGGCTCCGCGCAGCGGTCGCGGATCCCGTCCTGGAACGTCTGAAACGCCTTGAGCTTCGGGATCGGGCTCGAGCCGTCCTCGGCCGCGGCCTCGACAAAATGGATGAAGGTGTCGTCCTCCAGCCGCAGCGTCAGATAGCGCACGCCGTCGGGCCCGGCCGCCTTCAACTCCGCAAATACGGCCGCAACCAGCTCGGCGTTCCTGTCGGCCAGCTCCGGCTTGGCCTTGTACCTGATCAACGTCCTTCTCATCGCGCGCTCCTTGCTGATGTCGCGACCTGGCTCGCTCATCGCGCTCCATCTTTCCATTCTAGCATGACCCTTGTCGGAAAACCGGTGCTGCGCTCCTCCGGATCAAGGTCGCGTAAATGGCCGCGTCCCCCTAAGACGTTTGCCGGCCGGCGAAGGATGCGGCCCCAGGAGAAATTATTTACGGGCGCATCCTTTGCCACTCCGGCCTCGTCTAGCCCGCAGAACGCGCCGCGAAAGGGCGGCGCGACACACGGAGACAGGGCGATGCAGACCCCGACCAATCGCGCCGCGCAAAACTGGGTGCTTGGCATCACCGCGCTGGCATCCTTCATGATGGCGCTGGACGCCATGATCATCACGACGGCATTCGCGGCCATTCGCGCCGAATTCGGCAGCCCGGTCGAGACGCTGCAATGGACTGTCAACGCCTTCAATCTGAGCTTCGCCGTGCTGCTCCTGACCGGCGCCGCGCTCGGCGACCGCTTCGGTCGCCGCCGCATGTTCGCCGCCGGGATCGCCCTGTTCGTCGTTGCATCGGCGGCCTGTGCGCTGGCAGGCAATGCGACCGCGCTGATCGCCGCCCGCGCACTCCAGGGCGCCGGCGCCGCGCTGGTGATGCCGCTGGCGATGGCGATCCTGAGCGGCACGTTCGGCCGCGAGGAGCGCGCCCGCGCGCTCGGCATTTTCAGCAGCATCACCGGCTGCGCGCTGATCATCGGCCCCGCCATCGGCGGCTTCATCACCGAACATTTCGGCTGGCGCTGGGTGTTCTGGATCAACCTGCCGATCGGCCTGATCGCGATCGCCCTGGTGCTGGCACGGTTGCGCGAAAGCTTCGGACCTACTGCCGCGTTGGACATCCCAGGACTGGCGCTCGTCGCCCTCGCAGCGCTGGCGTGGGTGTGGAGCCTGTTGCGCGGCAATGCTGTGGGGTGGACGAGCGCCGAGGTCATGGGTACGCTGATGTCAGGCTTGGTGTTCACCGCCGGCTTCGTGCTCCGGGAATTGCGCGCGGCCGCGCCGATGGTGCCGATGCGGCTGTTTGCATCGCGCGCGCTTGCCTCCGGCATGTCCGCAAGCGTCCTGTTCTACGCCGCGATGTATGGCGTCTTGTTCCTGCTGCCGCAGTTCCTGCAGACCACGCTGGGCTTCGACGCCTTCGGTGCCGGACTTCGCCTGCTCCCCTGGACAGCGACGCTGTTCGTTACCGCCCCGGTGGCCGGCGCGGTCGTCAACAGGTTCGGCGAGCGGCCGCTGGTGGTGACGGGATTGCTGATGCAGGCGATCGGCCTTGGCTGGATCGCGGAGATCGTGAGCCCCGCAGTTGCCTACTCCGCTCTGGTCGCGCCGCTGGTGCTGGCCGGCGTCGGCGTCTCGATGGCGATGCCGGCCGCGCAGAACGCCATCCTGAGCTCGGTCGCGGTGGCTGAAATGGGCAAGGCGTCCGGCATCTTCAACATGGGCCGCTTCCTCGGCGGCATGTTCGGCATCGCCGCGCTGGTGGCGAACTTCTCGGCCCATGGCGGGGCCTACTCGGCCGCGCATTTCGAGCGCGGATTTGCCGCGGCGATGAGCCTTGCCGCAACGCTGTCGCTGGCCGGCGCGATTGCCGGGTTTTTCCTGCCGGCACGGCGACAGACCGCCGGCGCAGCCGTGCCGCAAGATGCGTGAAGCTCGCGACGATAGAGCTTCGTTATTCCTTACGTCGCCACTTTCTTTCTGATAATGAAACGTCGTTCTAAAAATGACTTCTGGTGGAAGGGATCGCAGTCCTCTGACACGCATTGCAACCCGCGGGACGCACTTTTGCGTCCTCGCGGCGCAAATCGCCCGAGCTTTGCCTGGACACTCCACCCTCTAAGCCAAGAGGGCGCAGGGAAGGCCGGGTGCTGACCTCGCACCCGCGGTCTGCTGCGCGAAAATGTAGCGCAGGAAAACCGCACAGCAGCATACAGGTGGCGCCAATCACTCGGCCTTCCCTGCGCAGTGGTTTGACGGCTTATGCCGTGCTCTCCCGGGAGCCGAGTTCGTTCTGGCCTCCCTCACTTCCAGCGAATTGACGATGCGGTTGACCCGGTTGGGCGCTCCACACCTCCGCGAAAGCTTGACCGTAGCGACGACGGCCAGGACCACACGGTTTTGCCGTACGCACGGCTCGCCATTTCGCCGCAGTTTTCCCGGCCCTGTCGACGGAGCCGGAAACTTACAGACGAGACGAACCTGACAGCGCCGCTCGTCCGCACGTGGCCGCGGACTCACAGGGACTACCCGCCCTGCCCGCACCTCTCATGCCGACGCTGCCGCGTCCACCGCAAGCCCGGCTCGCAATCAAGACGACAACGAGATCGCCCCTCAAGGATGAGCCGGGATAAGCAACGCATACGCTATTTCCGAATTTCGGTAAAGTGGAATATTTTTGCGGGGAGGGGTTGACGGGGTGGCGAAACAGGCCGGCGGCTCAATCGAGCGGACAATTTGGACTACCGCCTAGGAAGTTTTCAGAACGTTGGCGCGTCCGCGTGCCATCGCATAAGCGTGTCGATGTCCACCAACACGATTTTCTCAGAAAGCCTGGCCGACTGAATTGCTTCGTCGGTAAATGTGGCGGTTGTGACTACGTATCCACGAAGAGCGTTTTGCTCCTCAATCACGCCCTTGAATTGTTGGATAGCCGGCCGACCAACCTTGTTGTCTGCTGTGTTTCGCTTGCATTGGACGATGATCAATCCATCAGGATGAACGGCAAAACCGTCAACGCCGAAGTCGTTCGATTTTCGCGTCGCCCAAGCTTCCAAACCCGCCGCATCGAAGAAGCTCATGGTGTGGCGCTCGAACTGGAAAGGGTCCATGCCGAGCAGATGCTTCCGAAGGGCTAACTCCTCAACCGGCACGGCGAACCGGGTCGGGTCCATCGGCTGCTCCTTCATCGCAGCCTTCATTTGCGCGCTAGCGCGGCGCAACCGCTCGTCCTCTATTATGAGCTCTATGATCTCGGCGATATGAGGCCGTGCCTCAGGGCTTGTGACGACAGCTTCGATGATCGACGTGATGCCCGCCGTGCCGAGAGAAATCAGCAACAGCACCGGGACTCCGAGCGCACCACCGAACGCTGCGATACCCGCTGCATGTCCGCCGACCAACGGGACGGCAGCCAATGTCGCGGGCAGAGCGATCTTCATCGACAACGGAAGATCGGATTTCCGGTAGTTTGAAACGGCTTCAGAAACACTCTTCGCAATCGCAACAATAGCCGTTCGAGAACTGATCAGCGCGTTCAGCTCCTTAAATTTTTCGACCGGTCGGAGATCACTGGCGACGATAGCGCGCGACTCGCTGAGCCATTGGATGGCGAGCGCCCGATCCTCAGCCCGCGTCGTATGCTTGATAGCCGAAGCAAACCGGCCAACGAGCCACTTTCTGATGCCCTCTGTGATTGTATCGAACATCATTGCTTCCTAAAATTGTAGAGATTTCTATAGTGTCTGCAAACGATTTAGCCAAGGAAAATTGAGATGCGAGCAATATTGATACTCGTGTTGTTAGCTATCGCAACTTGCAGCGCGCAGTGTGAGGAAACTTCCACTCCAAGCCGGATCGACGGAATAACCAAGTCCGCGCGTGACATGATACCCGCCATGCCTTCAATGCCGTCCGTCTCCCTTCCGTCGATGCCTGACCTCTCGCTACCAGACCTTTCCGACGCGACCGGCAGGATCATGACAGAGTTCAACACATTCACGCAGCAGGTCGGCGACGCGCTGCCTATCCTCGAACAGATGGGTTATGACGTGACCACATTCAAAATCACCTGGGGTCTGCCGCCGAAGGCCCGATTGCGGTTGAAATCAACCGGCAATCCCGACGTTCAAAAAGTGAATGCAATCGCGGCCAAGGCAACGAGCGGCGGCGTGCTGGTTTCCGCCCTGATTACAAGCGCGGCGACAGCAAAGCGCATCCAGAGCACTATGCGTTTGGGAACGGCGTATCTGGACGTGGATTTTGCTGTGCCTCCTCGGGTAAACATGAAGTTCGTCAGCCTGAAGGCCAGCGACAAGGATGAGTCACTTCGCGATGCGGACGAACTGGAAATAGCTTGCAAGTGACCCTGTATGGTTTCGATCGCCCGTAGCATGGGCTGCGAAGCGAAACCCATCAGGATTTGATGGACGATGAAACGTGATGGGTTTCGCAAGCGCTCTACCCATCCTACGTACTACTCCGATGTAAGCTGCGAGAATCCCAGTTCGTCCTTCATAAGGTCGGGGAGTCTGGCATAAAGGTCGACGAGGATCTTCAGAGCGTCTGTCATTTTGTCAGCGGCCTTGAAACGCTCTACTTGATCGTCTTCAGCGTGATTTCTTTCCACTTCGCCTACGAGATAATCGACTGTCATTTTTTCAATAGTTGTGAAAACCGCCGTTTCTCTAGGAGGAAAGAAAAACTTTGCCTCATCGAGCTTGAGACGCATTTCGCGAAGCCTTCCGTCGTGTACTCCGTCAAACTTGTCGCCACTGACATGCTCGATCAGCGCTCGCGCGGTCGTGTAGATCTCGTATCGTTTGTCAAACAAATCGTGCTTGAGTTTATCGAAGGCAATATCGCGCTGTGACTGCGCAATTGCCTTCGCAGCCTCCGCCGTTCTTGCTTGTGACTGTGCGATGCCTGCTTGGATTTTCCCGAACCGATAGGTAACGGTTACTGCGACGGCGGCCGCAATCACCGTTGCCGCCGGTCCCGCGAAGGTTTTTGATACCTCCCACCAATCGATCGCCATAGCTAGCTAGCTCCCGGAACATATCCGATTCGGCGTATCCGAATTCCGGCCCCCCTTCGCCTCCACCAGCGACGGAAGGTCAGACTTGCTTTGGATCTAAGAAGAGACGGTATCCTAAATGGAATTTGGTAGCGGGAGACCGCTACCGCCTTTCACCACACCACGCAAATCTGCGATATTTCCTCCGATCGTCCGCCTAAAACTCAGAAGCTTGTCGAATTGCTCCAGATGTCCATGTTCCGGATGACCCCGGGGGCCGGGCTGGCCGCATCTTTAAGGCAGTTCTCCAAACAAGGTGCTGACGACGTGATCAGCGCCGGGTGAAATCAGTAGAGCCGATCGAAAGAAGATCGACCGCGACAACGCGCGCCGACTGTTCGGTCAGCCTTGACGGACGGGGACAGGCGGCGATCACCGCCTGTCTCCTCGTTCCTTCTTCTATTCGTCTCCGAAGATCGTTTCGTCCACGAGACGCCAATAGGCGGAGACGACCTGTGGATCCTCGGGTGACAGTCCGCTTGTGATCTGCATCTCGGGCCCGAACTCCGAGAGCGTCGCGCTCAGACTGACCATCATGTAGTGGAATAGGATGGGATCGACGGCGGGTATAAGGCCCTGTTTCTGAGCCTCAACGATCTGGGGCAGCAGCCGGCCCAGAAGCGGAGCGAGGACCGTTTCAGCCACCCATTTCAGTCGGGGATTGTTCGTCAAGGTCTCCTGGCGCATGAAACGATGGAATTCCGGAAACGCGACAGTATACTGGAAAAGAGTGGCGTATTCCCGTCGCAGCCGCGCCAACGGTGACAACTCGGATCCCTCAGGAGCCGAAACTTCCCAGTCGGACCGAATCTGCGCGAACGCATGCTCGGCTGCCGCCCGCCAGAGAATATCCTTACTGCGATAATGATAGGTGATCAGGGGATGTTGCAGGCCCAATCGATCGGCGATGGCACGAATGCTCGCGCCTTCGAACCCGCGCTCGGCGAATTCCGCGATGGCAGCATTGAGGATCGCAGCCCGCGTCTCGATCGAGCGCTGCTGTTCGGCTCGCTTGCGCGGGCGCTCTCGCCGGGCTGTCTGCTTGGCCATTTCGCCTTCGATTAGCACGGCCCCCAATCGAACACCAAGCGACGTGTTGGCTGGCTCCACATCAGCCTGGCGGCTTTCGCTCCTGACGTTGGCCGCGGAATTCCCGGCGGGCTCAATGCCGTCTCGCCGAGACTCATGCGCCAGCGTCCTCGGCGCGTGCAAACTCCTCGATCATCGCCTCTCGCATCGCGAACTTCTGCACCTTGCCGGTTACGGTAGAGGGGAAGCTCTCCACGAACCGGATGTAGCGCGGAATCTTGTAATGCGAGATACGGTCCTGACAGAATTTCCGGACAGCGTCCTCATCGAGCGCCGTGCCCACCTTTGGGACGATCCAGGCACAAAGCTCTTCGCCGTACTTGGCGTCCGGCACGCCGAAGACCTGGACATCCCTGATGTCGGGGTGCTGGTAAAGATACTCCTCGACCTCCCGCGGATAGATGTTCTCGCCGCCGCGGATGACCATGTCCTTGATCCTCCCGACGATGCGGCAGTAGCCGTCGTCGTCGACGGTCGCCAGGTCTCCGGTGTGCATCCAGCCGGCGCGGTCGATCGCCTCTTTCGTCCGGGCTTCGTCGTTCCAATAGCCGAGCATCACCGAATATCCTCTGGTGCAAAGCTCGCCGGCTTCGCCGCGCGGGACGACCCGCCCCTGGCGATCGACGATCTTGACCTCGAGGTGCGGCTGGATCCTGCCGACCGTCGAGACGCGCAATTCGAGCGGATCGTCACGGCTGCTCTGGAAGCTGACCGGGCTCGTCTCGGTCATTCCATAGGCGATCGTGATCTCGCTCATGTGCATGGTCGACGCCACCTCCTTCATGACCTCGATGGGACACGGAGCTCCTGCCATGATGCCGAGCCGAAGTGAGCTTAGATCGAATCGGCTGAATTCGGGGTGGTTCAGTTGGGCGATGAACATCGTGGGGACCCCGTAGAGCACATCGCAGCGCTCCGCCGCGACGGTCTCCAGGGTCTTCAGGGGATCGAAGGACTCGGATGGATACACCATGGTGGCCGCATGGGTGACGCAACCGAGGTTACCCATCACCATGCCGAAGCAATGATAGAGCGGGACCGGGATGCACACCCGAGATCCAGGCTCGATTCCGGTCGCCTCTCCCACGAAAAAGGCATTGTTGATCAGATTGTGATGCGAGAGCGTCGCGCCCTTCGGCAAGCCGGTGGTGCCGCTAGTGAACTGGATGTTGACGGCATCGTCCATCTGCACCGCGGCCGCGACGGCATCGAGCCGCCGGTTGCCGATCTGCTGTCCCCGCTCCGATATCCAATCGAACGCAAGGCAGCCGTCGTGCTTGCCCGCGATCGAGATCACGTGGCGCAACTCGGGCAGACGCGCGCTCTTCAGCTCGCCGAGCTCGCCCCCCAGCTCCGGGACGAGCTCGCGGATCATCGCGATATAGTCGCTGGTCTTGAAGCGTGCCGCCGTGATCAGCGCCCGACATCCTACAGTCCGCAGGACGTGCTCCAGTTCGCTCAGGCGATAGGCGGGATTGATATTGACCAGGATCAGGCCAGCCTTCGCGGTCGCAAACTGCGCGATCGTCCATTCCGCACAATTCGGAGCCCAAATGCCGACCCGGTCTCCCGACTCGAGGCCAAGGGCGAGCAGGCCCGACGCGAACGCATCCGAGCGTGACTTGAGCTCCGAATAGGTCCAGCGAATCTTCTGGTGAGCGACAACCAGCGCTTCGCGGGAGCCATCGGTCGCGCTCACCTCATCCAGAAGCGCGCCAATGGTTTTCCCGATCAGGGGCGGACCGCTGTAACCATGCACATAGCTTTCGCGTGGCACGAATTCCTCCCGGTCATCTCTGAGCTATCGAACGTTCGCCGCGCCGCAGCCGGCTCACTTTCCTTCGAAGATAAGTGTCGGCGGCTCGATGTCCTTGTCGAAGGCCGCTGCCGTGTTGGCAAAGCCGCGCTGCGCATCGGCGCCTTCATAGAGCTCCATCGCGACATCGAGCATCACGAGGTCTGCCGCTGCCACGCCGCCGCTCGACCATGCCTTCAGAAGCGTCCGCGTCGCCGCATAGGATCGGGTCGGCCCGGTGGCGAGTTGCTTTGTCAGAGCGGCAGCGGTTGCTGCGAGCTCGTTCTCGGGCACCACATGAGTGGCGATTCCGAGTTGTCCCGCCTCCTGTCCGGACATCGGCTCGCCAAGCATGGCAAGCCGCGAGGCGCGCGCGCGGCCGGCGCGCTCCGCGATGCGCTGGAGGGCCCCTGCGATCGGCAGCATGGCCGTGGTGACCTCGACGCAGCGGAGTGTCGCACTCTCGGCCGCGACGAGGAAGTCGCAGGCCAGCGCCAGTTCAAAGCCGCCGCCGAACGCGACGCCCTGGACCACTGCGACCGTCGGGATCTTCAGCATTTCAATGGTGCGGTAGGAGACGTTGACCTCGGCCACGAACGTCCTGAACCAGTTGACGTCCTTTCCCGGCCACTCGCGCACCTCGCCGCCAAAGGAGAAATGCGGTCCCTCCGCACGGATGACGAGCACGCGGATGTCGCTGGTGCTGGCCTGGTGCACTGCGACCCGCAGGGCCTCGGTAAAACGCAGGTCTAGGCGGTTGAATGGCGGGTTGGCGAGCACGATGCTGCCGACGGCGCCGTCGCGTTCAAATCGGATCGACATGGCAATGCCTCCTGCTCTGAGCCGACGATCAGGTCGGACGTTGATTGTTTGTTTGGGGAATGATGGGCAGCAGCAGATGCGATGGCCGCTCTGCGTCCCGATAAATCCTGTGCGTCACGGTCTTGCTGCTGCACACGTGATAGGGAATGTACTCGACATTGGTCATCGCGCCGGTCCCGGTCGGAACATCCATGGACGTGATGTCGAGGCAGATGCGGTGTCCGGCCTTGAACTGGTTCGCTGTCGCCAGGATCTGGATCTGGTACTCGACCACCTCGTCCGGCGTCACCGGTGAGATCGCGTCGCGAGTGAGCTTGTGGAATGGCTCCCAGGGCTTTGAACGCTTCTCATCGAGCGCCCGGTGCGAAGCCTTCAGCCAGCCTCGCGTCAACTCCCGTTCGGGCAAGGTTGTTGGCATATCGCGCTCGCCCTCGCGCGCGGTACGGACCGAGACGTCGGGGCCGACGTCCTTGAGGACGACGATCCAGTTGGTGTCTTCCTGATCGATCGCTGCATACAACGTGAGCGTGATTGGGCCGGCGACGGTGACGTCATGCGGCAACGGATCCGTCATGTAGCGCAGCCGCTCGACCTTCGTCGTCCGCGTGACGGGCATCTGAGTGAAGACGTCGGGCTCGCGCGCCGCGGCACCAACCTCCACAGCGGGCCGCGGCGGCTCTGCGGTCAGGCCGTCCCAATGCGAAAGATAGAATTTCGTCCACCGCGTTTCCGGCAGTGGCCAGTCCGCTCCGGTACGCCATTCGTTGGCGCCCATCAGCCAATAACGCACCGGCGGTTCGTCCATGATGCCGGTGTCCTGCCCTTTCAGCCAGTGGTCGTACCAGCGGATGATCTCGTCGTGGTATTGATGGAATGGCCGCTCCAGGTGAGCCGGGCCCGTGAACAGCAGCTTCTTCGGCGCGTCAACGTTCTGGAAGTAATGCTGCGCGCCCAGCCAGTGAAGCTTGTAGGTGTACGCGTAGGCTCCCGAGCCGGTGTAGAACGGCATCTTGATTTTCCTGAAGGTTTCTTCGGCGCGCTCGACGGTGCCGTCGAACTCCCAAGGGTGCGTCATCATGAGATACATGACGAACGTGCGCTGCCCCTTCTGGGTGAGGATGTTGTAGAGATTGATGTACTGCTTGTAGTCCGGGTTCTGCATGGCCTGCCGCCAGAGCGCTTCCTCTGCAGCAGGAAGCTCCGCGGGCCGGTCGCGTGACTCATGAACCGTGCTGAAGACGTCGAGCAAATAAGGAAATGTGTGCAGGACGCCGCCGGGATTGAAGTCGCGAAAGCCGAACATACCGCCATAGGCACTGCACGCATCGTAGGGAAAGATGGCCTTCAGGGCGGGATGCCCTTGCGCGGCCGCGCGCCACTGCTCGCCGGCATAGCCGGAGATGCCGACCATTCCGACCTTGCCGTTTGACCACGGCTGCTGCGTGATCCACTCGATCAGATCGTAATGGTCGGTATCCTCGTGGCCGTAATGGCCTTCCGACTTGGCCGATCCTCGCGGCTGCGCGATGACGTGGACATAGCCGTTGGCAATGAATCGTCTCGTATCGCCCGCCTCGATGGGCCCGAACCATAACGGGGCGTGCGCCGGTTGCGGCGGCAGGATGTCCGCGATGTCAGGCCCCTGAATGTCCTTGTTGTGCAACGCCGACGCATAGAGCACCGGGTATTTGCCCGCCGCATCCGGTCGGTAGACGTCGACGGCAAGTCGCGTGCCGTCGCGCATGGCAACACTGATGTCCCGTTCCTCGATCATCGTTTCACTCCGGCTGTTCGCGGCGCTTGCGGCCGACGTTCGGCGATCGTCGAGATGCGGCGAACCGGCCGCCAGCCCGACTGAACGAACCATGTCATTAAATTTTACGATCGTAAAGTATCTTTCTGGTGAACTCGCGCCGGCCCGGCGACGGGGCGTACTGCCGTCGGAACGGTCGGCGCGAGCTCATGAGTTCAGCGGGCCGCAGCATTCGCGACAGCGACGCCGCCCTTGGACAGGCGGTTGTCGAGGCTGAGCGCGCCTGCGCCGAACGCCGCGATCTGAAGCAGGCCGCCCGCCATCATGACGTTCTTGAGGAAGTGGATCATCTGGTTCTGGTCGGCGAAGTTGCTGTGGAACGCCACGCCGGCCGCGATACAGAACACTGCCAGCGCCAGCGCGACCGTTCGAACCTGGTAGCCTGCAATCAGCAGGAGTCCACCGCCGAGTTCAAGCGCGACTGCAACGATGTAAGCAAGCGGCGGCACAGGCAGACCGGCAGCAGCGATCATCGCGGTCGTCGGACCGAAAGCGGCGAGCTTGCCGAGGCCGCTCATCGCGAAGGGCAGGCCGATCAGGATACGGCCGATCAGAGGGAGGTAACGGTTCATGGTAATAGCTCCTTTGCTGGTGTGAGATCAGGCGGCGTCGACGAGGATGAACTCCGCGTTCTCGATGGCCGTGATGATGAGTTTGGGTTCGTCGATTGCGGCGATGCCGTCGCCGACAGCAACTCGTTGCCCGTTGACGAGGATCGCGCCCTGGGCAGGGGCGAGATAGGTGTGCCGCAAATGCGCCGACGGCGTATGTGTCAGAGTGGTCCGCGCAAGCAGCGTGGCACCGAGGACGCGGGCGTCGGCGCGGATCATGAGCGCCTCGGCGTTCTCCGGATTCCCGCTCGCGAGCTCGATGAGATGTCCGGCGCGATCTGCCTTCGGGAATTTGCGGGTATCCCACCGCGGCGTCCCGCCGCGCTGACGCGGCAGCAGCCAGATCTGGAAGAGCTTCAGCGGGTCGTCGTCGCGGTTGTGCTCGGAGTGGCTGATGCCGGATCCAGCGCTCATCACCTGGACGTCACCGGCCACGGTGCGGCCGAGATTTCCGGCGCTGTCTTCGTGCGTGACGGCGCCCTGGCGGACATAGGTCACGATTTCCATGTCCGCGTGCGAGTGGCGTCCGAAGCCGGAGCCGGGCGCAATCTCGTCGTCGTTCCAGACCACGAGCGCGCCAAGGGGGCCATTCGCGGGATTGCCCTCAGCCGACACGATGAAATGGTGGCGTGCTTTCAGCCAGCCGCGATCTCCGTGATCGAGCGTTTCCTTGGAGCGAAGCTGCAACATGACCATTCCTCGGCATCGGACCCGTGTCCGTTTCGGGAATGGTTATGTGGCCAAACCGGTCGGCCGATTAGTCAGCAGATTCCGGACGCCTCGTTCTACCTGGTGAACGATCGCCGGCGGATGGGACCGGAAGCCGCGACTACGCCGAAGGCCGCACCCGTCTCCGCTGAGAGACAAACCACAGCAGCGCACGGCGGTTGAACGCCGGCTATGACGCCGCTGACGATCTCAGGGCCGCGGCAGCGAAGTCGATCACCGCCCGGACGCCAGGCAGCATGCCGCGCCGCGAGGCGAAGACGAGATGCAGGATGCCCTCGGTGCCGCCCCATTCCGGCAGCACACGGACGAGCGCACCACTCACGAGTGCGTCCTGACAATATCTGGCCGGCAACAACGTAATTCCGGCGCCCTGGCACGCCGCCGCCATCAGGATATCGAAGCTGCCGCTGGCAAGGCGTGGCTCGACCGACAGGCTGCTGGTCTCACCATTTTTCGCCGTCAGAAGCCAGGTACCGCCGCTCTGCTCGTCCTGGTCCAAAATCGGAAAATTGCCGAGATCCGCCGGCGATTTCGGAGCACCCGTCTTTGCCAGCAGGTTGGGGCTTGCGACAAGGATGCGCCGGCTGACCCCGATGCGCTTCACTTGCAGATCTGCGTCGGTGTCGAGGCGCTCGCGAACGCGGATCGCGACATCGATACCTTCGTGGATCAAGTCGACTCGGCGATTGGTCGCGATGCATTGAACACGCAATTGAGGATGAGCGGCAAGGAAGCCCGGCAAGGGACCGGCAATCGCCCCCTGAAGCCCGAGCGGACAGGTCAGCCGAACGAGCCCGCGGGGCTCGGCTTGCATACGAAGCGCGACCTCCTCGACCGCGTCAGCTTCGATCACCGCGGCTTGCGCGTGCTGGTAGACTTGCTGACCAACCTGGGTCACACCAAGTCCGCGCGTCGTCCGATCGAGCAGCCGCACGCCGAGCCGCTCCTCCAGGAGAGCGATGCGGCGACTGACGCGCGATTTGGGTACGCCAAGCACGCGGGAGGCCGCCGAGAATCCCCGATTGACGACAACGGCGACAAAGAACTGGAGATCGTTAAGATCGCGCACCATTTGCCGCCGTTTCTCTCCTGCGTCTTCCGAGGCGTTCCATCATCGGCCGGTGAAGACGATTCTCGGCGGCTCGATCCCCTTCTTGATGGCCTCGGCCCGTGCCGTGCGGCCGCGTCTTGCATCCTCGGAGCTGTGGAGCGCCATGGTGATATCCAGGATCATTGCGTCGGCGGACGGCACGCCCCCGCCCGACCAGGCCTTCAGCAGGGTTCGTATGGCCGCATACGAGCGCGTCGGACCGCTCGACAGATCCTGCGCGAATTTGAGCGCAGCCGCTTCGACGTCATCCGCGGGCATCACCTGGATCGCAATTCCCAGTTCGCCGGCGGTGGCGCCCGACATCGGCTCACAAAGCATCGCGTATCGGGCCGCGCGCGAACGGCCGATCCGCTCCGCGAGTCGCTGCACCGCGCCGGCGACGGGCGCAGATCCCACCGAAGCCTCGATACAGCGAAACACCGCATCTTCGGCCGCAACGATGAAGTCGCAGGCGAGCGCGAGCTCGAAGGCGCCGCCAAACGCAGCGCCGCGGACGGCTGCGACCGTCGGGATCGGCAAGGCCTCGATGGCGCGGAACGACTGATTACATTCGGCAATGAAGGTCCGGAATTGACTGGCATTCTTCTCCAGGAAGTCGAGCACGTCGCCGCCCTGGCTGAAATTGGGTCCTTCCGCCCTCACCAGCAACGCCCTGATGTAGCTCTCGCCGGCTTCGTGAACGGCCTGCTTGAGCGCGTCCGAAAAGTCCGATGCAATGAGATTTTTCGGCGGATTGGCGAGTACGATATGACCGACCGCGTCTTTCTGTTCGAACCTGATCACTTGCATTTCCGACCTCCCTTCAACATGTTGATATTGTGATTCCAGAAACGGCCGCCTCATCGCGCGCGCTCGGGAACAAGCGATGGCACGTCACGGCCGGGTCGCATCTGCCAATAGACGGCGAGAAGACATAGCCCGCCGGCTATCGCCAGCGCACCGCCGACAGTTGATAGCGCGGAGCCGAGAGCGCTCTGGGCTCCCTCAAATAGTCGATCGGCGATCACCGCAACGAGCGTCGGCGCGACCGCCGTTCCCGTGATGCCGACCCACGCGAAATGAACGGCCGTGATTTTCCCGATGACCGCGCCCGGCGACAGATGCACGATCGTCGAGGTGCCGATGGTGAACAAGCTCGCAGCCAGGAGATTAAAAGCTGCCAGCAAAAACCAGGTCGCCGAAATGGATCCGGCCGCAGGCGCCAAGACGGCAGGCACGAAGATCAACGCGCAAATCGCAATTCCGAGCGCCGGGACACCCGACAGGCCGTACCGTCGGTAGACCAGGTCGACGAGAAAGCCCGCACTGAGTTGGCTCGTGGTGCTGAGCAGCAACACGATCAGACCGTAAGTCAGGCCGATCTCGCCTGCCGGGATTTTCCACACCCGCCCGAGAAACGCGGGAATCCAGGACGAATAAGCCACCGACAGCATGATCGTCGCAGCGTTTGCCAGAAAGAGCAACGCAAAGACCAGCCATCGACCACGGATCGCCTCGAGCACTTCCTTGAAAGCCACAGATTTGCTTGGGCCGGCTGATCGTCTTGCGGGCTCCGGGAACGTGAAAACGAGCAGGGCAACGGGCAGCGCAAACACGCCACAGGCGATCATGACGAGCTGCCACGAGCGAATTGATATCCCGAGCACGGGCACGACATAGGCCCCGTTCTCGCCGACCAGGTGAAGAATGGCGCCTCCGGCAAGAAGGGCGATCCCGCCGCCGATGCTCGCGCCCATCGCCCAGATCGCGACGGCGCGCCCGCGGAAGCGCGTATCAAATGCATCTTTCACAAGCGACATGCTCGCCGGTCCACATGTTGCCTCGCCCGCGCCAACCCCGCAGCGGCCCAGGAACAGACCGGCATAGGTCGTGGCGGAGCCGCACAGGATCGTCGACACTCCCCAGGCCGCGATCCCGATACCAAGGATGCGTCTGCGGGAGAACCGATCGACAAGCACGCCGACAAGCCAGCCCCCGATGGCGTAGGTGATGATGAAGGCAGCTCCAATCAGAAGGCTCATCATCGTGTCCGATATCCCGAGATCACGCTTGATGGGTTGAACCAGGAGCGGTAGCGCCGCACGATCGATGAATGCGACCGCATTCACCAGGCAAAGGACGCCGACCATCCACCAATGAGTTGGAGTAGGCCGCTCTGCTTCCTGTTCGATCTTCATCCTTGGTTTCCTCGCGTGTCGGCTTTCGTGTTCTATTTCGCTGCCGAGACTTCGCTCCGCGTCTCGGCTGCGATTTGCCGGACGATGGCGTTGAACTTCACTGGCGCTTCGAGCTTGAGCATGTGGCCGCAAGCCTCGAACGGATGCGACGTCGCGGCAGGCGCCGCGGCGAGCAGCCGCGCCGCGTGATCCCGATGTGGCGCGACCTGATCGAGCGTGCCGGAGAGGATGGCAATCGGGCACCGCACGGCCGAGACGGTGTCCGGCGTGTAAATGGTGAACAGCGACCGTATCGCCTGTCGCCAGCCGTCGGTCGTCATGGCGTCGCGGAGGCGCTCGACATGCTGCCTGACCAGCGATGGCGTGTCCGGTGTCAGCAACTTGTCCGCGATGGCTGCGCGTGAAACCGGAATGTCGATATCCGCCGTGCCAAGCCAGGCATTGAGCTCGGCTGCACGGGCATCGCCGAGGAGATGGCCTCTGGCGACATTCGGGGCGGAAAGAACGAGACCGTCGACCATTGCTGGATATCGCCGTGCGAAGGCCAGCGCCACGACGCTCCCCCAGGAGCTGCCGACCAGAACGGCAAGCCGCCGCACCCGAAGTGCGCGCAGCAATCCTTCCAAGGCCTCCGCATAATCGTCAATGCCTGGGTCCTGCCCCGGGATGGGCGTGCTGCCGCCGAAGCCCGGCGCATTCCAGGCAAGCACGTGAAAATCCCGCGACAACCCGGCAAGCTGGGCACGATATCCGGCCGAGCTGGATCCGAGTCCGTGAAGCATCAGCACCGTGGGATTGCGCGCGCTCCCACTGGCGCGATAATTGATGTGCCCCCGTTCTCCGGAATAGACCGGTGACGCAACGGTCACCTGGACAAGTTCAGGCAGCTCCTGCGTGAGGAGCTCGGTGTCGAGGGCGGACAAAGCGGCCATCGATCAGGCTCCCGCCGCCGGTTGCAGCCGCTTGGCCGGTTCAGACGCATTGTCGGAGCGGTAGCCGAGGCGGCGAGACAGATCTTCTGCGCTCTGCCGGAGGGTGCGGGCGAACACACCGTCGAGATCCGCGCGAAACCGGCTCGCCTCGCCGACCGCGGTCAGAGCCAGCACCGCCTGGCCGCTTGCATCGAGCACCGGCGCACTGAGGGCATTGATCAGCGTTTCGCTGCGGTAGAAGGTTTCGAGTCCCTGCCTTGCGAGTCCCAGTCGCCGGATGTCTTCGAGGCGTTCCTCCCAATCGCCCTCCTCGGCCGTCGTGGCCTCTCCTGGCCAGCCCGTCTGCGCAATGGCCTCAGGCGGAAGATGTGCGGCAAATGCCAGACCGGTTGCCGTCGAGGTCACGGGCAGTATCAGTCCGACGGGAAGCGCGTCGCTGACGGGAGCGGACGCCGGTTCCCAATGGGTGATGGTTGGGCCGTGTGTACCCCAGACCGCGAGCGCCATCGTCTCGTCGAACTGGTTGGCGAGGCGCTCGATCGCGCGCGTGCCGAGCCGCATGGCGGCCAGTTGCGCCTGCTTGCGATCGGGCAACAATGCGCCATCAGCCATATCGTGGGGGTCAGCCAGCAGATATTGACCGTTGCCGAAGACGAGCGGCTTGCGTTCGGCGCGATCGATCGCAAACACCTCGCCGACATAGATGGTGTGGTCGCCGCCCGGCACCCGCGACACGACCCGGCACTGGAGCCTGGCGCTGCAATCGCGGAGCAGCGGCACGGCGCCGGAGCCGATATCGACATCGATGCCGACGAACTTCTCATGCGATGACTTCGCAAAGCGCTTTGACAGCTCGATCTGGTCCTCGGCCAAGATGTTCACGGCAAAGCGTTCGGCCTTGAAGAAGGCCGGGTGGCTGTGACTTTTGACCGACTGGCTCCAGAGCACCAGCGGAGGATCAAGCGACACCGAGCTGAAGGAGTTGGCGGTGACGCCATGGAATCTGCCTTCGTCATCGGTCGTGGTCACCACGGTCACGCCGGTGACAAAGGTTCCGAGCACGCGCCGCAGATCGCGGCTGTCGAACAGAGGAGCATCAGCCATCTTCCACCTCCTTGCGTTCACCCGTTTTGTGCACTCATGCGGCGACCGCTTCGGCCGCCTTCACCACAGGCATCACCTGCTCGGCGAAGCGGCGGATCGAGGCCGCCGCCTCCGTGTGCGGCATGGTTCCGAACATGAAGCTGCCGATCACGTAGTTCAGCCCGCCGAGCGCGACCTGGCCGGACAGGATTTGCGCGACCGTCCGGGCAGAACCGGCGATCGCATGGCCGGATTCGACGAGCTGGTCGAACGAGGGTGGCAGCTTCGCGTTGACCGGCTGGGTCCCGTGCTTGCGCCAGAGCTTGATGAAATTTTCGTAGAACGCCGGCCAGGCCTTTCGGCCGAGCTCGTGGGCTTCGCGGTCGGTCTCGCCGACGATGATGTAGCGATTGACGCCGATGAGGGGAGAGGCTTTGCCCTCTAGACCGGCGGCAGCCATCTCCTCGCGATAGCGATCGGAAATGGCGCGCACGCGGGACACCTGTCCGCCGCAGACCACATTCATGCCGTTGCGCGCCGGCCAGACCACGGAGTCGGGCGAACCGACCGCGTACCACATCGGCGGATGCGGACGCTGGAGCGGCTTCATTTCCACCGCGTAGTCGTTCAAGTTCCAGAACTCGCCTGTCGTCGTGACCGCATCCTGCGCGAAGCAGCGCTGGATCGCTTCGAAGGCCTCCGCGTACATCTTCGCCGCCTTCGCGGAGTCGATCCCGAGTGCGTCGAGCTCGTGCGGCGAGGCGCCGCGACCTATCCCGAACTCAAACCGGCCGCCACTCAAATGATCGAGCATGCAGATCTCTTCATAGAGACGCGCGGGATTGTAGGTCGGCAATAGATAGACCAGCGGACATAGCCGCAATCTCCTGGTCCGCTGGGACAGAGCCGCCATCCACACGCTGGGCGACGGTGTGGTGCTCAGCGGCGTGCCGTGGTGCTCGCTCATGTGGAAGCAGTGGAAGCCGAGCCGGTCATAGAGCTCGGCGAGCGCAAGCCGGTTCTCGTACTGCTCTGTCAGCGGAACACCGGAGCGGTCGTTCTGATCGAAGACGCCGAACTTCATGATGAATATCCTTTCGCAGGTGGCACGGTTGTTTCGCGGCCGTAGCTAGGTGCTTTGCCGGACGTGGATCTGGAACAGATTGTTCTCGGGGTCGGCGAACGTCGCGACGCTGCCGTGCGAACCCATGTCGCGGCTCGACAGGTGCAACCCTCCGAGCCGCTCGATCCGCTGCGCCAACTGAGCGACGTCGGTCGCGCCGAACACGACCACACTTCCGCGCGCGCCCGTCGCCGCTTCGGCTGGTGAGCTCAGCGCGAACCCGAGCTGTCCGACCTTGAACTGGCACCAGTTGTCGCGATCCCGAAAAGCCAGCGGAAGCTCCAGCGCCTCTGCGTAGAAGGCCTGCATGAGATCCATGTCATTGGCGACCGTGTAGACGCTGCGGATGGCCCCAAGGGGCATTTTCGTGTCCTCCGTGCATATTCAATATAGTTGAACATATGCTTTATTGTTGTATAGTGCTCGCAGCTTTCGTTTGTGTCAATCTCGATTCGCTGAACCGGTCGAAGGAAGCAGATGCAGGAGAAGAAGCCGCGCCGCGGCATTCAGTCGGTGGAAATTGCCTTTCGGATTCTGAGCGTTATGCAGACGAGCCAGCAGGCGATGGCTCTCAAGGACATCGCGCCGCTGGCGGGCCTGACGACGAGCGCCACGAATAACTATCTCGTGAGCCTCGTCAGGATCGGGCTCGCCGCTGCGGACGAGAAACCGGGCCACTATCGCCTCGGGCCTGCGGCGCTCTCGCTCGGCGTCAGCGCAATTCAGCAGATCGACGGCTTCGAGATCGTCCGCCGCGAGGTCACCAATCTGCGCGACATCACGAGCCGAAGCGCGGCCGTCACGACGTGGACCGACGACGGCCCGCTCAGCCTGTTCAAGCAGGACGGCGATCAGCGCGGCGCGTTCGAGTTTCGGACCGGACTGATCCCGATGCTGGGGTCTGCGGCAGGGAAGATCTATGCCGCCCGACTGGCACCAAACCTGACGGCGCATCTGATCGAGCAGGAGTGGGGCGCCGTCTTCGGCGACAGGCCCGACGCCGGCAAGTTCAGGGACGATGCGGCGCGCGAGCTCAAGCGAAAAGGCTACACGACGATCGTTCGATCCGACCTCACCGGCTATGTCTCCATTGCGGCGCCGATCGCGGACTGGAACGGCGATGTCCGCTTCACGCTCAGCCTCGCCGGCACCCGGGCCTCGATGAAGGTGGAGCCGTCAAGCGATCAGGTGAAAGCCCTGCTCGCCAGCGCCGCCAGCGCGACGCGGGCGCTCGGCGGCAAGATCGAAAGCCGCAATTAGGCGATTGCGCATTCCGTACGGCTACAGGACGACCTCGATGACACGGGGACCGCGATTGTTCATGGCACCGCCGAACTGGCTCTCGAATTCCCCAACCGACGTCGCGCGGCTCGCCTCCACGCCCATGCCGGACGCGAGCTTGACCCAATCGAGCTCGGGATTGTGCAGATCCAGCATCGAAAAAGCCTTCGGCCCCGGATCTCCGGCGCCGACCCGCGCAAGCTCGATGTTGAGGATCGCGTAGGACCGGTTGGCAAAGATCACCGTGGTGACGTCGAGCGATTCCCGCGCTTGCGTCCACAGCGCCTGCAGCGTGTACATCGCCCCGCCGTCGCCATGAAGACAGACAATCTTCCGGTCCGGACAGGCCACCGCAGCGCCGGTGGCGACCGGAATGCCCTGCCCGATCGCGCCGCCGGTCAAGGCAAGATGATCGTGCGGCGCGATCGTTGCCGCAAATCGATGCACACCCCCGCCTGCCGTCGCCCCCTCGTCGGAGATGATGGCGCCGTCAGGCAGCAAATGGGCGATGACCTGTCCGGCCGTCTGCGGATTGAGCGGTCCGGCCGGAATGTCGGGCCGGCTCAGTGGACCGACATGCAGCGCCTGCCTGGTCGCCTTCACCGCATCGGCAAGAGCCTCTAGCGCTGCCGGACCATCCTCGTGAGCGTGGGCAAGATAGGTGATCTTGCAGTCCTCGGGCGTGCACCAGGACGGCTTGTTCGGATAGGCAAAGAAGCTCACCGGCGGGCTCGCGCCGACCAGGATCAGTTGCTCCGTTCCCTTCATGAACTCGACGATCTGCTCGGCGAAATACGGGATGCGCTCGACCGCCACGCGCCCGGCGCCGCGCTGGCAGCGTGGCGCGAAGGTGTCGCACACGATCCGCGCGCCGGTCGCCGCCGCGATGCGGCCTGCCGCGCTCAGTCCACGCTCCTTCAGCGCGGCCCCCCGGATCAGCAGCATGGTCTTGCGGCCCGATTTGAGCGCCGCAGCTGCCTGATCGATTGCCGTACTGGAAACCGCGGCCGGCATCGGTTTCGGGAGAGCGGGTGCCGGTCGATCGGCTTCTAGCCACGCCGTGTCAGCGGGCAGGATCAGCGTCGCAATCTGACCGGGCCATTGCAACGCAGCCTGCACAGCGCGCGCGCCGTCCGCAGCGACGGTCTTGGCACTCGCCGACGAATGCACCCAGGCAGAGACCGGTCGCGCGAAACCATGAACGTCGGATGCGAGCGGTGCGTCGTACTGCGCATGATAGGTGGCGTGGTCACCCACGACATTGACGATCGGCGTCGCTGCGCGACGCGCGTTGTGCAGATTGGCAAGACCATTGGCGAGTCCCGGTCCGAGGTGGAGCAGGGTCGCGGCCGGCTTCTCCGCCATGCGACCATAGCCATCGGCCATGCCGGTTACCGCGCCTTCGAACAGGCCGAGCACGGCCCGCATGCCCTCGACCCTGTCGAGCGCAGCGACGAAGTGCATTTCCGAAGTGCCAGGATTGCCGAAACAGACCTCGACGCCCGATCCGACCAGCGTTCGCAAGAGACTTTCCGCGCCATTCATGCCGCTTCCCCGTCTTGTTGATCGCCCCTGCTATGATGCCCACTCGATGTCCGTCTGGTCAGACGAAGGCGCTCAGCCCGGTGATCGCCTTGCCGACGATCAGCGTGTTCATCTCCCTGGTGCCTTCATAGGAATAGATCGCCTCGGCATCGGCCACGAACCGCCCGATATGGTTCTCGAGCAGGATGCCGTTGCCGCCGAGCAGCTCGCGTGCATAGCCGACCGTCTCGCGGCACTTGACGGTGCAGAATGCCTTTGCCAGCGACGCATGCTCGTCGCGCATCACGCCTTCGTCCTGAAGCTGGGCGAGGCGCTGCATCATCGCCTGGGTCGATGTGACGTTGCCGAGCATGCGCACCAGGAGATCCTGCACGAGCTGGAAGCCGCCGATCGGCCGTCCGAACTGGATCCGCTCCGTCGCGTAGCGCAGCGCGTGCTCGTAGGCGCCCATCTGGCAGCCGACGGCGAACCATGCCACCCCGGTGCGGGTCATCCGCAGCACCTTGGCGGTGTCCTTGAAGGAGTTCGCATTCTGGAGACGGTCTGCCTCGGAAATGCGGCAGTCCTTCAGGGTGATCAGCCCGTTCTGCACGACGCGAAGCGCCATCTTCGTCCTGATCTTCTCGACCGAGAAGCCCGGATTGTCTTTGCCGACGACAAAGCCCTTGACCTGGTTCGTCCCCTCCTCGCGCGCCCAGATCACGTTGATGTCGGCGAAGGTGGCGTTGCCGATCCATTTCTTCTGGCCGTTGAGGATCCAGACGTCGCCGTCGCGTCGGCAGGTCGTCAACATGCCGCCCGATGTGGCGGAGCCTATCAAAGGTTCAGTCAGGCCGAACGAGCCGATCCTCTCGAAGCGCATCATCGACGGCAACCAGCGCTGCTTCTGCTCCTCGTCTCCGCACAGATAGATCGAGCCTGCCGACAGGCCGGTGTGTACGCCCCAGAACGTCGCGACTGAGGCATCGACCCGGGCCAGCTCCATCGCGACGAGGCCATTCAACAACCAGCTCCCGCCCACCGCGCCGTAGCCCTGATAGCCGACGCCGCCGATGCCGATCTCGGCCATCTTCGGAACGATCGCGAATGGGAATTCGTCCCGCCCCCAATACTCCTCGATCACGGGCGCAACGACGCCTTCCGTGAACGTGCGAACGCGCCCGAGCAACGCGCGCTCGCTTGCGCTCATCACGTTCGCAATCCCATAGAAGTCGCCGTCGATCGGCGGTGGCACATAGTCCGGCCGTCCCGTTCGTGTCACCTGCGGGTTCGCCATGGTCTCCTCCCTGGTACGCGGATGGTTGCGTCAGGCCGACTTGTTCGGGCGAACGCTGGCGCGGATCTCCTCCAGGCTCTCCTTGACGCGGTCCTGGATGATCTTCACCGCGTCCGTCGTCGATTGCCGCGCGGTCGATGCGCTCTCCCGCGCGCCCTCGACCGCGATCTCGAACACTTTTCGCGCGAATTCGGTCTGCAACGCGACGTTCTCGTGCATCTGGCCGAGCGGCTTGTATTGGCGCGCGAGCGTTTCGGCTTCTCTGAGGCCGGCCACTAGCACCTCGCGTTGCTTCTGCGCCACCGACTGCGCGCCCTGCGCGGCCACCTTCGCGCTTTCGCCGAGAGCGTCGATATTCTTCTTCTGTGCCTGGAGCAACTCGTCCACGTTCAGCTTCGGCAGGCCGAGATCGCTGCCGAACTTTCTCAGCATGTCGATGTATGAGGTCGCGTCCGTCATGATATCCTCCCTTGTGGTTATGCTCAGGACTGGCGGCGTCCGCCCTCGGGCGCCGGAACGAGATTCTTGACGTAACTGACCGTCCGCGACAGCAGGGATGACGGCCCGGCCTGCTTGCTCTCATCGGCCAGGAACGCCTCGATCAGAGCTGCGGTTTCCGCAGGCCGCGTCATCAGGAACAGGTGCCCATCATCGATCATGCGGAGCTCGGCGTTCGGGATCAGGCCTGCGAGGATGTGACCATTGATCGGAAGCACGAGAGGATCGTCGCTGCCCATCAGCACGAGCGTCGGCTGCGGCAGCGACCACAGCCAGGGCAGGCTGGTCCAGCCGGCCATGGCGAGGAGCTGATAGAGATAGCCCAGGCTTCGCGTACCGTGCATTGCGGTCGCATGCCGGCCGATCAATGACGGGTCGTCGCGAAACGCGCCGCCGTAGATGTCCGCCGCAATCCTGTTCATGTAGTCCTTGTCGGTGTAGCGGCGGGGCGTCGCCATCTTCCACAACACCGAGGGGCTTGCCGGCACCATGGTGAAACCGGGCGCCGTCGCGGCGAGCACCAGCCGCCGGCACAGTGTTGGGTATTGATGGGCAAATTGCTGCGCGATTCCCCCGCCCCACGACACGCCGGCGACGTCGACCTCCGCATAGCCCAGCTCCGCGACGAGCCCCGCCGCAAGGCGCGCCAGTGTCGATGGGCGATATGGCAACAGCGGCCTTGGCGAACCGCCGACGCCCGGCACGTCGAAGATGACAGTGGTCGTGCTCGTAAGCGCTTCGAGAAACGGCCTCGCCAACTCCCAGTTGGCGCCGATCCCGTTGAACAGCAGCAGCGGCGGTCCATGGCCGCTTCCGTGCCTGACCGCGACCTGAAGCAGTTGAGCGTCGATCGTAATCTGCCGGACCTCGATCGCCCCCGGCGTCGCGACGACAACCGAGTCGGCCTTTTTCCCGCTGGTGAGATTGTCATTCAAAGACGTAGGTCCCCGGGGCGACGCCAAGGGTTGGGTGACACACACTGCCTGGCGAAGCAGGCGCCGCCACCTCCTCGCCCGAGCGGGCATGCAACCAATCGCGCCAGTCGAGCCACCAGCTTCCTTTCCGTTTCTCGGCCGAAGCCTGGAACGCCTCCGGGGCACCGGTGCCGACCGGCCCGATCATGAAGGACGCCTTTGGATTGGTGGGCGGATTGAGCAGGCTTTGCAAATGTCCGCTGCTCGAAAGCACGAAGGTGGTGCCCTCGCCCATGATCTGAGCGGTCTTGTATACACCCTTCCACGGCGTGATGTGGTCGGTGACGCCGGCGACGACATAGCTGTCCGCCTTCACCTTGCTCATATCCACGGTCTTGTCGTTGAGCGTGAGCTTGCCGGCATTCACGAACGGGTTGGTGAAATACAGGTCGAGATAGTCGCCATGCAGTGCCGCCGGCAGCCGCGTCGTATCGGCGTTCCAGTAGAGAATATCGAAGGCCGGCGGCTGGTTGCCGAGCAGATAATTATTCACCCAATAGTTCCAGATCAGATCGTTGGGCCGCATCCAGGCGAACATCCGCGCCAGGTCGTGACCATCGACGATGCCACGCAGCCGTGACATCTCCTTGGCTGCGCGCATGGTTTCCGGCGTCATCAAGCAGCCAAAGGCGCCCTCCTCGGCCGCGTTAGGGTCGAGCAGGCAAACCGCCAGCACCAGGTTCTTGATCTTCTTCTCGGCCGCGCTGCCGAGCGTCGCGAAATAGGCCGTCGACGTGATGCCGCCGGAGCAGGACCCCATCATGGTGATGTCCTCGCTGCCGGATATCTCGCGCGCCGCATCAACGGCCTCGTCGAGCGCTGCGACATAGGTATCCAGGCCCCAGTCGCGATGCGCCTCCGTCGGGTTGCGCCAACTGACAGCAAATGTCTGGATCCCGCTCTCGAGCAGGAAGCGGATCATGCTCTTGTCCGGAGAGAGATCGAGCGCGTAGTACTTGTTGATTTGCGGCGGCGTCACCAGCAACGGCCGCTTCCAGACGGTTGCCGTCATCGGCGTGTACTGGATCAGCTCGAGCAATTCGTTGCGCAGCACGACCGCACCCGGCGTGACCGCAAGATTCTCGCCGACCTTGAACGCGCTCGTGTCGACCATCGACGGCATGCCGCGGTTACGGGTCAGATCGTCGAAGTAATTCTTCAATCCACGCCACATGCTCTGTCCGCCGCTGTCGACGAACTTGCGGACCGCCGCGGGATTGGTGACCATCGCGTTGGTCGGCGCGACGGCATCGATCAGGATCTCGGTGACCAGGTGCGCGCGCGCCTTGTCGATATCGCTGAGGCTGGTCTTGTCGACAAGGCCATTGAAGGCCTCGCCCCACGCCAGATAGGCCTTGAGCAGGCCGCTGTGCAACGAGCTCTCCTTCCAAGTCGGGTCCGAGAACCGCTTGTCGCCGGCCTTCGGCGCGCGCTCGGACTTCCCGGCAACGATGGAGCCGAGCTCGCCGACGAAGGCGAGCCACTGTTCCGTTGCGACCTTCGGCTCGTTGATGACCGCCTTGAACAGGATGCCGGCGCTGTCGAGCAGATCCTGGCCCTGGATGGCCACGAGCGGATTGAGCGCCAGCGTATTCCTGGATGCTTCCTCGGATATTTCTACGCGCGACGATGTCGGGCCGGGGCTTACCGTGCTCATGACCGGCTCGCTTCCGTTGCGGGAATCAGCAGTGCCAACGTCTCGGCAATCAGCGCAGGCTTTTCCGTCCCCTCCACTTCCAACGTATTCCGGGTCTTCATGACCACCTGCCCACGTTCCTTCGGCTCGATGGCGGCAAGAACGACACGCAGCCTGACCCGCGCGCCCGCTGGCACCGGCGCGAGGAAGCGCACCTTGTCGATGCCGTAGTTCAGGCCGGCTGCCGCGTCGACGGGGATGACGCCGACCTGCATCGACAGCGGCGCCACCATCGCCAGCGCCAGATAGCCGTGTGCGACCGGACTGCGGAAGGGACTTTCACGGCACGCCCGTTCGACATCGACGTGAATCCACTGATGGTCGCCGGTGCAGGAGGCGAACGCGTCGATACGCGCCTGGTCGATCACGGCCCATTCCGACACGCCAAGCTCCTGTCCAATTCGTTCGCTCAGACCGGCAAGGGTGAGGTTGCTCACATTTTCCTCCTCTGATGCTTTTCGCCGACCGGGATCGAACGGCTACATGTCGCCGTAGCGCTTGCGCAGCTCCTTCTTGTTGATCTTGCCGACGCTGGTCTTGGGGATGCTGTCGATGAAGAGGATCTTCCCGGGGATTCCGTATCGTGAGATGACGCCCTTGTCGGCGAACGCCTTGAGATGATCTTTCACGATCGTATCGGTGACATCATTCGTCTCCGCCGGTTTCTTGACGACGAGGGCAAGCGGACGCTCGCCCCAGCGGTCGTCCTTGACGCCGATGACGGCCGCCTCTTCCACGCCCGGACATTGCGTGATCAGGTCTTCGATCTGCAACGAGGACACCCACTCGCCGCCGGTCTTGATGACGTCCTTGAGGCGATCGGTGATATGCACGTAGCCGCCCGGGCTCACCACCGCGATGTCGTTCGTGTGCAGATAGCCGCCGGCCCAGAGCTCCTCCGAGCCCTCGGGATTGTTGTAGTAGCCCTGCGTCAGCCAAGGTGAGCGCAGCACGATCTCTCCGGACGACTTGCCGTCATGGGGGACATCGTTCATGTCCTCGTCGACGATACGCAGGTCGACCAGCGGCGCCGCCATGCCCGCCTTGGTCCGGAACTCCACCTCCTGATCGTGATCGCCGCTCAGGTCGCGCGACATGACGTGCGCCACCGCGGCGATCGGGCCGGTTTCGGACATGCCGTAGCCGGCAAAGATGTCGATGCCTGCGGCAAGCGCCTGCTTCGCCAGCGCTTTCGGCAACGCCGAGCCGCCGATCACCATCTTCAGGCCCGTGAGGTCTGTCTTGGTGGCTGCCGCGGCGTTCAGCAGCATTTGCAGGATCGTCGGGACGCCGTGGGTGAACGTGACGCCCTCGCTCTTGATCAGCTTGACGAGCATCGCCGGGTCGTAGCGCCCGGGATAGACCTGCTTGACGCCGGCAAGTGTCGCAGCCCAGGGAAAGCCCCAGGCGTGCACATGGAACATGGGCGTGATCGGCATATAGACGTCGTCGCGCGAGAACCGGCCCTGTTGGCTCGCGATCCCGAAGAATGCCAGCTCGCCTAGCGAATGCAGCACCAGCTGCCGGTGACTGTAATAGACCCCCTTGGGCAGGCCAGTCGTTCCGGTGGTGTAGAAGGTCGTCGCCTGCGTATCTTCGTCGAAATCCGGAAAATCATAGGTGGGCGACGCATCGGCGAGCAGGCTCTCGTACTCGCCGGCAAACGGCTGGCTTCCAGTCTCGGGACGAGGACGATCCGACATCACGACAAGTGTCTTGACCTTCGTGAGCTGCGGCTTGATGCCTTCCAGCAAGCCGACGAACTCATCGTTGACGAGCAGTGTGGATGCGCCGGCGTGATCGATCGTATAGGCGACCTGATCGGGCGAGAGCCGCACGTTGACCGTTTGCAGCACCGCACCCATCATGGGGATCGCGAAGAAGGCCTCAAGAAACCTGTTACTGTCCCAGTCGAGGACGCCGACCGTGTCGCCGGGCTCGACACCGAGCCTCTTCAGCGCGGAAGCAAGGCGGGCGATGCGCTCTCCGAGCTGGCGATAGGTGAAACGCGTTCGATCGCGATAAACGATCTCCTGCTCAGGCGATTGCAGCAGCGGGGTATGCCACAACTGCTTGAGGATCAGGGGATATCGATAGGCGGATTTGGCGGTCTGGATCAGCCTTCCCACCATGGCGGCCTCCCTCGAAACGTTGTCTCTCCCCCGGCTCCTCGCGACGTCCGCAATTATGACCTGCGGATCGCCTCGGCCGGTCGTCTCTCACACGATGATTTCATCACCCGACGTGGACACCGACCGTCGCGTGACGCGTGGTGTTTGTGAAGGTCCGAAACGGACATCAACGGGGTCCAGAACGGACAGGTTACGACCACTCCGGCATTCGTTCTTGAATAAAGCTGCTCATTTCGCGATTTGCGGCGACGCGGCATCCGCCTGACGCATCGCAAATCCCGCTCTTGCTTCTGACGATCCAAAAAGCTGTTATCCTTGCGAGACCACGGCCGGATGGTGAGCGGGAGTGCGCTCATCTCGGATGCTCCGGCGCAAAGGCGGACCTGATTGCAAAAAGTTCGGCAGCATCATCCTTCCCCGTCCTCACGACCGCCCCCGGAAGGCGCGCAGGGATCGCCGATCGTCGGCTTAAGCGAGCGCGTCTACGAAACGACCAAGCTTGCCGCACTGTTCGACATGCTGTCGAACCAGGGGCACCCGGCCAGCGAGATATTGAAGGATGTCAATCTGCCGGCGAAGGAGGTGTATTCCTCGAAGGCCCGGATCTCGCTCAAGCAATTGCTGACCGCCTACAAGAATGCCGTCCGGCTCTCGCAAGATCCTCATCTTGCCTATCGGATCGGAGCATCCATCCATATCTCCACCTACGGAATGTACGGCTTCGCCATCCTGTGCTGTCCCGACTTTCGCCGGACGATGCAGTTCGCGACGCGGTACCACATGCTCGCGGCCCCCTTGGCCGCAATCAGCTTCAGCGAGGAGAACGGATCCGCCATCTGGTCCATCGAACCCAATCTGCACGCCACGACTGATCTCGCGCTGTATCGCTTCATCACCGAGATGCAGATCGGAATACATATCTCTCTGATGCGCGACGTCATGGGTCCCGCGTTCGCTCCCGACGAGGTCTGCCTCGCCTACCCCGGCGCTGACGCCAGCTTTCCGAAAGACGAGTTACGGTGCAACGTGAGCTTCGCGAACCCCGCGAACAAGATCGTCTTCCGTTCCACCTGGCTGGAACAGCAGGCGCGCCTCGGCAACAAGACCACCTATCCAGCGATCGTCGCGCTTTGCGACGATCTGCTCGACGATTTGACGTTGCGAATCGGCATCGCCGGAAAGATTCGCGACCTTCTGCTGGCGGATATTACCAACCCACCAACCTCCTCGGCGGCGGCCAAACTTCTCGGCATGAACGACCGCTCCCTGCGCCGCAAACTGCGCCAGCAGGGTCTTTCCTATCGCGGTCTGCTGGACGAGCTACGCACCCAGATTGCGCTGAAGTATCTGCGCACGACCCGGCTCTCGAACGACGACATTGCCCTGGCGCTCGGATTCAGCGATGCCGCCAATTTCCGTCGCGCGTTCCATCGATGGACAAACAAGGCACCAAGCGACATCAGGGCAGAATAGGACGCGTGTTCGCCGGTTCATTTTATCCAACTTGATCCGCCGGCCGGCCGCAGACCAGCCGGTCGACCGGTTGCAGGGCAGGCCTTGGCTCTCTTCTCATGCTGAAGAGGCGGATCGGCTCCTTGCAGCCGCGCAAGACGTGGACACCTTCGTCGACAAAGGCTTTCGCAAGGTCCAGGCTCCCCTCCGCCCGCAGCGCCTCCACGAATTCGCCGGTCACCAGCACCGGGGCATCGAGAATTCGGCAATAGGTTTCAACGCGGCTCGCGATATTCACGGTGTCCCCCACCAAGGTCAGCTCGAGCCGTTTCTCGCTGCCGACATCTCCTTGCACGACCTCACCATAGTGAATTCCGACGGCGATGCGGACGGCACTCTCGTTGCAGTGGATGCGCTGCCGGTTCCGGCATTCGATCGCGTTGACGATTTCCACAGCGCACAGGGCCGCGTTCGTGGCATCTCGCCGGCTCATCAAGGGCGGGCCAAAAAATGCCATCAGTCCATCGCCCAGATATTTGTCGACCGATCCATGATTGGAGAAAACCGCCTCGCTCAGGAGGCGAAGCAGATCGCGCAGCATGCTGATGACAACATCTGGAGGCTTTCCGGACGAATACGCGGTAAAGCCTACCATATCGGCAAACATGACGGTGGCGGGTTGACGGCGTGCGAAGGAGAACGGCGTTTGAATGTCGACAAGCTGATCGACAATTTTCGGCGAGAAGAAGCGGGCGAGGTTTGCCCGCTCCCGCTCAACTGCCTTGACGCGCAGGTTTGCCGAAACGTTCCGGAGCACCAGGATGGTGGCAATCAGGATTGAAATCAGGCTCACCGCAAACCGCAACGGGGCGGCTCCGTCGGCCTCAAATCCGTGCATGAGCACATAGCTGAGAACTGTAAGAAGCCCACAGGTGACGTCCGTGATCACGATGCCGCGGCGACGAAGATCATAAGCGGCAATCAAGACAACGGTCACGTAGAGCGACGCCACTGCAAAGTGCAGGGACGTCAGCGTGTCAACCAGGAAAATGCCGATCGCGAGCGCGGCCGCTACGGGAAGGGAACGGAGCCCGATAAGATAGCGCAGCATCGAACCATCGCCATTCGTTCGTCGGATCTGCTGCCTATGCCGGGGCCAGAACCCGGCACTACAGCAAATCCGCGCGTCGCCGATCCGACGAACCCTGGAAAGGCCGCCGGCCGAACCTGGTATTTCCCAACGCTGCCCCTCGGCACTTCTCAACCTGCCATTGCGACGACCGGTTTGGCCTTCGGCGCTTTGTCAGCGTTCTTCGACCAGGACCGGTAGTACGCCAGCACGGTCATCATCAGGATGCCGACAATGCTGACCACGATCTGCATCCAGATCGCACCGGAAATCTCGACCAGCACGACGTGCGCAGCAAAGGACAGGAATATCCCGGAGCAAAAGACTTCGAGCGACTGCTGACCGCATTTGATTGCGGGCCGAAAGATCGCCCATTCGAGCCCGGCCAATCGCGTGGCAGCAGACGAACGACGAAGAACGCGAACACAACGAAATGCAGCAAGCGATAAGGCGCGAGGTTGCTCTTGTCGTTTGGATTGAAGGCGCCGTAGACCTCCGGCGGAATCAATGACCGCAGTTCGTCAAATCGGGCCGCCATCGTCATCACCAGAGCGAACAGAAGATAGCCGATGCCGAGCACCAACGCGGTACGCGACCGGATGAACGGCATCGCCTGCGCCGCTCCGCCGAGCGCAAACCAGGCCCCGAACGTGAACAAAAATTGCCATGCGAATGGATTGAAGTACCAGAGGCCAGTTGGATAGGCCGAGAGGTTCCAACCGAAGTGCCTGGCCGCCAAATACAGCACCCCCGAAGCGGCCAGGGTCATGTTGGGCCTGCGTAGCATCAGCCAGAGTATCGGCGGGAAGACGCCCATCAGCACGATGTAAAGCGGCAGCACATCCATGTTCACCGGCTTGAAGCGCAGGATCAGCCCCTCGAACAGGAACTGCGCAGGATTGTCGAGGAAACCTCGTATGTTGAAGTCATCGGTGAAACCGGAGTTACCAGACCTCTGTGCGACATATCCGATTTCAGCGAGATAGAGCACGAAAAGGAAAACGTGGGCGACGTAGATCTGCCAGACCCGCTTCACAAGCCTGGTTGCGCCGATGATGAACCCGCGTTCGAGCATCATCCGCGCGAAGACGAAGGCGACAGTGTAGCCGGAAATGAAGATGAAGAGATCCGCAGCATCGCTGAAGCCGTAGTTTCGCGTTGTCACCCAGTTCACGATGTTGTTGGGGATATGGTCGAGGAAGATTCCCCAATTTGCCACACCTCGAAACAGGTCCAGCCGGAGATCTCGGCCTTTCGTCGGGAGCGTCGCAAGAATCTTCATCGTCAATGCACCGAAGCTCTAACACGCGGCATCTCTTCCGCCGACGACCGGCCTGCGCAGCGCCTCCGTTTACGGAGTCCAGAGCCTGTCTCGGCATTTCGACGTGATCGCTCCGAGCATAACGGCCCATGACTTTTCGTATTGGACAATCGTGCGCATGCTGGATGTGAGTTCGGCAGAAAGAAGAGACGAGGCCGGCAGAGCGGCCCTGACTTTCAATTTGCCTCCAGAAAATGCCATCCTGTCCATGAGTCACGACCCGCGACGCGATTGCGCGAGGCAGGTCTCGATGGTGCCCGCCTGTCCATCGGCTCAAACCAGCAGCACTCCTCGGTCGGCCTCTGGAGCTCATTGGGACTACGGGCTCTTGCCACATGAGCCGATGGAGCCGTCCGAGCCCTCTTACGCTTGGCTCGCACGAACGGATGCTCGGCAACGATCGGTCGAACATCCGGTTTCGGCCTCGCCACCGCGTCGGCCTGAGAGTCGACGTCCGGTTGATCCGTCTCTTCATCGGGTAGACGCTCGACCAGGTCCCGGGCCGGCGCCACATCGACGGATGGGGGAAAGAATGTCGGCTGGCTGGTATCCAGGACAACCTTCTCCGGCCATTTGCGCGCGGACTCGATCCGGATCGTCGCCGCATCGATGCTGTCCGGCCGATCGGGAAATCTGTCCGGCAGCTCCGGCAAGGACCGGCCGGCTATCAGCAGAAGAACAGCGAGTGCGGCCCCGACAACAGCAAGATACCTTGCCATGGGCAAAGCCGATGGCTCCGCCGATTTCCGCAATCTCGATCGACCCATGACAGCAATGCTTGGCCACTCTCAGGCCGTGCGGCGAAGCGATCGGGATGCCACACTGCCGCTGAGGGAAGGCGACCTCGGCTAGAGGAAATTCTCCTTGACCATCTCCCAGACGTCTCCTCCACGGCCATGCAGGACGGCACGAGCGGAATACAGCGCCATCCCGATTGCAGGCTCGACCTGCATGAATGGCGGCATGACAAGCTGCATCGGGTTGACGTGCACGTGCAGAAGCGCGGGCCCCGGTTGGGCCAGCCAGTCCTTGACCGCAGTCTCCAATTCGTCCGCGTTCGAAACGGTCTGGCCCCAGAGACCCAGTGCGCGCGCGACGCCGGCGAAATTCGGATTCTTCAACTTCGTGAAGGTATCGAGCATGCCCTCCGCCTTTTGCTCGATCTCGACAAAGCCAAGCTTGCCGTTGTCATAGACGGCAATCTTGATGGGCAACTCCTGTTGGACGATCGTCATCAGGTCTCCGAACAGCATCGAGATCCCGCCGTCGCCTGCCATGCATACGACTTGCCGGCCGGGTTCTGCCTTCTGGAGCCCGACGGATGACGGCATGCCATTGGCCATCGTTCCATGAAGCAGACTCGCGAAAATGCGGCGCTGCCCATTCGCCTCGATATGGCGGTAGGCCCAGGCGGCCGGGGTGCCGTCGTCGGCCGTGAACAAGGCATCCTTTGCCGCATGGCGACTGATCACCTGCGTCAGATAGCTTCCGGGAATACTGCCATCGTGACCGGCAGCGACCTTGGCCCGCTCGGCCTCCCGATATTTCGCGTAGCGCTTCACATACGCGCTTCGGAACGCGGCGTCGGTGCGCTCGACCAGCTTCGGTAGCAAAGCCTCCAGCGTCGCCTTCACATCGCCGACGACGCCCTTCTTGATCGGATGACGTCGTCCCAGATGGGTCGGGTCGATATCGACCTGCACGATTTTTGCCTTGTCCGGGTAGAATTGCCGCCAGGCAAAGTCTGCGCCCAGCATCAGCAGCGCATCGCAGTCCAGCAAGGCGTGGTACCCGGCCTCGTTGCCGAGCATCCCGGTCATCCCAATATTGTAGGGATTGTCAAACTCGAGAAAATCCTTGGCCCGCGACGTATGCGCGATCGGCGCTTTCAGCCTGTTGGCGACCGCGAGAATCTCCTGATGTGCCCCCTGGCAGCCCGAACCACCGTACAGGACGACGTTTTCGCTAGTGTTGAGGATGTCTGCGATCTCATCGAGATCCGCATCGTTCGGTCGCGTGACAGGCTGGGCGACGTGCACCGCATAGGGGACGTTGTTATCCACGGCCGAGGCGGAGATATCGGCCGGCACGATCAGAACGGCAACACCACGTTTCGCCAGAGCCGTTTGGCAGGCGATCACCGTCTTCCGGCGCGCCTGTTCCGGCGTGTGGATCATGTCGCAGAAGACACTGCAGTCCCTGTAGACCTGCTTGAAATCGACCTCCTGGATGAAATCGAAGCCCAATTCGTCGCGAATGATCTGACTTGCGATCAGGATGACGGGCGCACGGTTGCGATTGGCCTCGAATATCCCGTTGATGAAGTGCAGGCTACCGGGGCCGCAGCTCCCCGCAACTGCCGTCAGGCGATCGGCGACCTGCGCCTCTGCCTGCGCGGCGAACGCCCCCGCCTCTTCGTGTCTCATCGATATCCACTGGATCTTGCTTTTTTCGAGCGAGCGCGCGATCAGATTGAGGGTATCGCCAACGACGCCATAGCAATGCTTGACGCCCGCACTTTGCAAGGTTTCAACAATGATATCCGCGACCAGCTTGCCCATGACATTCAACCCTGGCTGTGACCGTTCCTGCCACAACCTGCACCCAGCTGCACCGTGGGGGCTTGGATCGGAATGCGAGGACTTGAACCCGCCTGCGCTGACGGCGCACGGCCGGCGGATGGCGCGCCATTCAGCCGACGTCCTCGGTTCCGGATTGGAGTTGGCCGAGCATTTGCACCGCGCGATTGCGAGCAGGAAAGGAAATTCGGGCCGGCAATCGATCAAGACTCGTGCTGAGATATTGGTAAGCTTCCGGCAAGCGATCCTGTTTCAGCAACAGCGCGGCCAGTTCCGTCGCCGCCGTCAATTCGAACAGGGTGGCGGACTGGCGCTTGGCCCAGTCGATTGCCGACAGCAGGCTTTCTTCGGCGTCGAGATGATCCTCGGCAGATCGGGCCGCCAGGATGAGCCCTTTCATCCTGAACAGGGCGGGCATATGCAAGAATTTGCCGGCGCGCTGCTGTTGCTCGATTGCATTCACCGTGAGGGTCAGCGCCTGCTCGTGCTCACCTATGCCCACGAGGGCCAAGGCCAGATCGCAGGTAAAATCCATATTCAGCATCTCGTGACGCTGGACGTGAAGCTCTTCCAGGGCTCGCTTCAGCAATTGGATCGCTTCGATGCGATTGTCTTGAAGGAGCAACAACTGACCCTTCAGGCCTGTCGCTATGGCGCGATACGGCATCAGGGAATGCGCAGCGGAGAGCTCACTCAGTTCACCGATGTACTGCTCCGATTGCCTCAGGTCCGCCATAGTCAGAAACACAGGAAGGACCAAAGCCAGGGAACGGCAAAACGTGGCGGGGTTGCCTGACCTTTTGCCTTCCTCTCTGGCGCGCCTTGCATAGTCCAGCGATTGGTCGAGCAGGCCCCTGTACAGGAGACAACGTGCCATGCCGACGAGCAGGAAGCTCGTATAATGAAAAAGATACACTTCCGTTCGAGAGCGCGGTCCGGACGCCAGGTGTCGGAGGCCGGATTCGCAATACAGTTGCGCGGCGAGGTGATCGCCCGACAGATGTTCGGAGGCCGCCAACATGGCTTCGGCCAGTGCCAGGTCGTCGTGATCCCCCATCCTCAACGCCAGTTTCTTGCTCCGAACGGCGATGTCGGTCGCACCTCGAATGTCCATGATCCAGTGCGAATACGTGAAAAGTCCACTCAGAATTCTGAGCTCGTAGCGGAGATCTCCTTGCTCGATCGCAATCTCCAGCGCGTTCTCAAAGGCGATCCGGACGCGTTGGTCGTTACCCTCCGTATGCATCAAGGCCAGCGGTATCGATGCAGAGATTTCCATTGCGCGACGGGAGCCTCGATGCGGGTCTCCCAGGCTTGCCATCGCTCGCTCTGCCCATGCCTGGCATTCGAGCAACAGTGACAGCTCCAGAAACACCTGCGTGGAAGCGGCAGCCAGCCTCATTGCCGTCTCGGCATCGCCGTGCGGCCCAAAGCTCCATTCGAGCGCCGCACGGACGTTACTCAATTGGTCAGAATAGGCCGCAACTCTTTCAGCGCCTGGCAGGGTTAATAGATCCTCCCTCAGCGCTTCGAGGTGTCCGGCGAGGTATGCTGCATGCCGGCCGAAGACCATGTCGACTTCGGCATGCTCCTCCAGCTTTGCGAGCGCGTACGCCCGGGTCGTGTTCAGCAACCGATACTGTGCCTGCGCGGCATCGATCCGGGTTGCTATCAATGACTTCTCGACCAGGCCCGCGACCGCGTCGAAAATGTCTTCGGCGCCCACGCCGGGGTCACCCGTGACTGACCGCGCGCCATCCAGGGGGAAATGTCCGACGAAGGGAGCGATGCGTCGAAAGACGATCTTCTCTGCGTCGGACAAAAGATCGTAGCTCCAATCCAAGGTCGCCTTGAGCGTCCGATGTCTGGCAACAGCCGTCCGATGGCTCAGCTTCAGCAATTCCAGCCGGAACACCAGGAGGTCAGCCGTGTTCTTGAGGCCAAGGGCAGTCACCTGACCCGCGGCCAACTCGATCGCCAACGGGATTCCGTCGAGCTTTCGGCATATCTCCGCGACGAATGGCGCCTCCTTGTTGGTGAGAACGACGCTGCCTGCTCGCGTGGCCACACGCCGCACGAACAGCTGCACTGCCGGATATCGCAGCACGGCATTTGCCGTTTGCTCCGAGCCGTCCGGTGGAAAATCAAGCGGGAGAACCCGGCAGCAATGCTCACCCTCGACTTTCAACAATTCCCGGCTCGTGGTCAGGACATGGATCGCTTCGGTCTGCTGGTAGAGTTGTTCGGCGAGCGAGGCGACCGCCTCGATCACGTGCTCGCAGCTATCGAGTATGACGAGCAGCTTCCGTGACTGGATCAGGTCGAGCAGCTCCAGGCCGGGATCTTTCGATTTGAGTGCAAGCCCCAGGGAGGTCGCGACGGCCGCAGCGATATGGTTCGGATCGGTGAGGCTTTCCAGATCGACAAAATAAACCTCGCTGCCAAACGCCTCGGCGGCGGCCCGGCCGACGGCCAGAGCGATGGTGGTCTTGCCGATGCCGCCGGGGCCGAGCAGCGTCACGAACCGGTCATGTCGAAGCTTGTCGCTGACCTCCCTGACGAACGTCTCGCGCCCGATCATCGTGATCGGTCGCACCGGAAGCTTGCCCTGGTGCGGGGACCCGGCGTTCCTGCCTTCCGTGGCGCCTCCGAGGGGGACCATTGTGCCGACGAACGAGTAGCCCCGTCCCTTGATGTTTGCGATGTAGCGGTTTCCGAATTGGCCGTCACCAAGCGCCTTGCGGATCGCGGCCACGTGGACGCGGATGCTCCCCTCCTCGACCGTCACATCCGGCCAGACGTGATCGATCAACTCCTGCTTTGCGATCACCTCACCCGGACGCGCGGCAAGGTAGATCAGGATGTCGAGGGCCCTGCTGCCGAGCGGCAGCGCCACGCCGTCGCGCCGAAGCACCCGCTCCCTGCTCGAAAGCTCAAAGGGGCCAAACAGCAGATTTCCACGAAGCTCATCGTCAGCCATGGCTATTGGCACGGGCTTTGGGTGCTTTTCCTGGATATTCAACGATCCGCGAGAAGCCCAAGCGTGCGTTCTTGATAGACATCACCTTGCTTTCGGCTCCACGCGCGGACTTGAAGGGATCAGCACGCGGCGACCGGTATGCGGACTGCATACAACCGACCATGCCCGGCGCTTCCCTCTCGCTAACAGAGATCGTACACTTTCACCATTGTTTGCATCCCCCGAATGGGGGGAGGACCGACGTGGGTAGGGGGAGCCCTTGATCCAACCGCGCTCCAGCCATCCGACCCATGGAACGGGCACCTTGCCCGGCGGAGGACAGCTGCCGTTTCTCGCGACCAAGATCTTGCCGGCACGATTCGGCGGGCTGGTCACACGCCCCCGGCTCATCGCCATCTTGTCCGAGCTCCCGGCCAAGCGACTTGGAGTCATCAAGGCGCCGGCGGGCTTCGGCAAGAGCTCACTGGCAGCCACCTGGGCCGAGACGCTAGAGCAGGGCGGCAATGCCGTTGGGTGGCTGACCATCGATTCAGACGACGACGAGGCCACGCGGTTTCTGTTCTACGTGGCTCAGGCCCTGCACCAGGCCTGTCCGGACGTCGGCACCGGCGCGATTGGGCTGATCCTCGAGAACAACCTGATCGACCCGACAGCGATCCTGTCGAGCCTGATCAACGATCTGGCGGAGATCGAGGATGATGTTTACCTGTTTCTCGAGGACTATCACTGGGTCAGCGCTTCCCGCATCCATCAGACCGTCGCGTATTTTCTGAAGCACGCACCGTCCCACTGTCATGTGGTGCTGACGACGCGCACCGAACCTCCGCTGCCACTCGCGACCTTGCGCGCCCAGAACCAGCTGATGGAGATCGATGCCGAAGCGCTGCGGTTCGACATGCAGGAGACAAAGGCGTTTCTGGACAGCACCAAGCCCGGGGTTCTGGAAAACCCCGACGTCCAACTCCTGCAGCGCAAGACCGAAGGGTGGCCCGCCGCGCTTCGAATCATCTCATCCATGCCTTCGCAGTCCGGATCCGGTCTGAGGGAATATGTCCACAATCTCTCGGGCTCGCAGCGCCCGATTGCCGCCTACCTGACGGAGATGCTGGATGGGCTTCCGGTCGAACTGGTCGACTTCATGCTGCGCACGGCTGTTCTTGACCGGCTCTCCGGTCCTCTCTGCGAGGCCGTGACCGGCTTGAGCGCGAGCCGTGCAATCCTGGCATCGCTTGCCCAGCGCCAGATGCTGCTCACGCCGCTCGACAGCGATGGAGTCTGGTTTCGCTACCACACCCTGCTTGCCGAATATCTGCGACAGCGGCTGGAGGCGGACCGCGGCATTGAAGTTCCTCAACTGCACGGACGCGCGGCTCTTTGGTATGCCTCCCACGAATTGTGGACCGAGGCGGTCCAGCACGCGATTGCGGCCGGCGCTTCTGACCGTGCGATCGGCTGGATCAACAATTGCGCGATGGCTTTGATCAAGAGAGGCGATCTCTTCACCTTGCTGGAATGGCAGCGCCAGTTTCCCGACGAGCTCATGCGAGGCCAGTGCGAGGTCCGACTGGCGATCGCCTGGGGATTGGCGCTCGCGCTACGTTTTGACGAGGCCCTGAAGCTCGCAACCGACATCGAAGGCGATATCGCTGCAACGCCTCTGCCGGATGCCAACCTGCTGTGCGAATGCCAGGCGATCCGCTCGGTCGCCATCGCGCTGAAGGATGACAGCGAGAGCCCGCTGCCCCTGGCGCAGGATTGCGTGAACCGTTCATCCGATCCCTGGACCGCGAACGTCGCCTCGAACGTCGTTCGCTTCAGTCATATGAAGGCGGGCAACCTCAAGCAATTCCATGCGACGCCTTGGATTCCCTATTCAGTCGAGGAGGATCGCAGGAACGTATTTGCCTCGGTGTATAGACACTGCCTGAACGGGCTCGCAGAAGAGCGGCAGATACGTCTGGCGGCGGCAGGTGAGCACTACCGCGAGGGCTTCCGGATCGCCGAGCAGGATGTCGGGCCGAATTCAGTTGCGGCGGCCTTGCCTGCAAGCCTGATCGCGCGAATCAAATACGAGCAAGGCCTGCTCGATGAGGCGGAGGCCTGGGTGATCGATCGCATCCCGCTGATCAATTCGGGGACGATGCTCGACTGCGTGTGGAGCACTTACTTCGTGATCTCCCGGGTCGCCGCTGCGCGGATGAACTTCGAGCGGGCCCGCACCCTGTTGGAGCGCGCCGAAAATCTCGGCATCTCGCGGGATTGGGGAAGGCTCTCGGCCGGCGTGATCGCGGAGCAGGCGCGACTCTATTTGAACGATGGCCGGTTGGATGAAGGTGCCGCCTGCGTCGACCGCCTCGAACGCCTGGCACGGAAATACCCCGCACCGAGGCCTGGCGCCTGGTCGGAGATTGGATGGTACCACAGATTGACCCGCGCTCATTTGCTGGGCCAGCAAGCTCGCCCGGACGAGGCCATTTCAATCCTGCAACAATTGCAGCACGAAGCCGAAGCCATGGAACACCGTCAGTTCCTGATCTTCATTGCGATCCGCCAGTCGGCAGTTCAGCTCAGTGCGGGCAAGGCGGCGGAGGCGGTGAGCCGCTTTCGCCGTGTGCTCGCCGCGTGCGCGGCGGCCGGTCTTTATCAGACCGTTCTGGACGAAGGGCCAGTCATTTCCGAGCTTCTCCAGGCGACCCGGGAAGGAAACGTCAAGGCGGATCTGATCCCTTACGTCGATCGGCTCGCGGCGGGTCTACAGCGAGCACGACAGGATCGTTCAGCGCCGAGTTCAAGCGCGCGGATTCTCGGCGCATTGAGCCGCCGCGAGACTGACATTCTCACGCTGATCGCGGATGGATTGTCCAACAAGGAAATCGCCCGAAGCCTCGATATCGGTCCTGAGACCGTGAAGTCGCACCTCAAGAGCGTTTTCACCAAGCTCGGTGTGGAGAAGCGCGCACAGGCCGTATCACGCGCACAGACCCTGGGCATTGTCACCACGCAGTGAAGCTTCGCCCCATTCATCCGGCTTGCCGCGCACGAACACTGGTCTGCTCGAGGACTCGCCTCGCCAGCACGAGATCCGGCGTTTCGAAGCCCTCGGTAAACCGGCCGTAAACGGCTCCGATGAGCTCATGAGCTCTTCGGCCTTGCCCCCGATCGATCCAAAGCCGCGCAAGCTCCAATCCCGCCCGAAGTTCGAACGACAGCGCCGATTGTTGCGCAGCCAGGGTCATTGCCTCCCCGAAACACTCGGCAGCCAGATCGCGCTGCTGGGATTCCCCGCACACAAGGACCGAGCCTTTCGCCAGGAACAGCGCCGGAAGGTGAAGAGGCCTGTTCGATCCAAGCTGCGTGGCGATCGAACCATCAATGAGATTCAGCGCTTCCGCGCGCTGGTTTTGTTTGGCCAGACCGACGGCCAATTCGGAGACAAAATCCGTTACCAGCATTTCGTATCGCAGGACCCGCAGCTTCTCCAAGCTGTCCCGCAGATGACACATGCCATCCTCCGCCTGGCCGACGCGGACCAGATGGCGCCCCTTAAGTCCCACGGCGACGGCGCGAAATGGCTCCAATGAATATTTCTCGGCGGTGAGCTCGAGCGCAGAGAGATTCCGCTCGACCTGACCCAGCTCGTCGATCCAGAAATAGAGAGGCATCGTCAGAATCAGGGCTCGACACAGCGCGATCGGATGATCCGCTCTCTCTGCCTCCTCGATGGTTCTTTCAGCATAACCGGCGGCGCTGTCGAGATTGCCGGCGAACCAGTGCGATCGGGTCAGGTTGAACAGCGAGGTCGTGCGCAGATCAAACAGATATTGCGTTGCGTTGAACCGTCGGGAAGTCGGCGCCCCGCGCAAGGCCCGTTCGAGGTATTTCGGCGCGCGAACGTGGTCCGCAAGCATATAGTACGCTGCTCCCAGCATCGAATCCGCAAGCGCCGCATCCTCCGGATTTCCGGTCTTGTTCGCGACAGTCTCTGCGCGTCGCGCAACTTCAAGACTGCCCGCCGCGTCGATCGTACGATGAAGATACATCGACAGCCCGCTGAGAAGACGGAGTTGCTGGTAGGCATCCTCGCGCTGCTCCGCGAGCGTCAACGCAGTATTGAAGGCGTCGCGAACCCTTTCACTGTTGCCGGCGGTGAACATCAGCGACAGGGCGAGCGAAGCGTGGATTTCCATCTGGTCCCGCGGGTCGTCTTCCGCAGCAATCCGATCGAGCGCCTTCTCCATCCAATTCCGGCACTCCAGGAAAAGCGACTTGGCCAGAAGAAATTGCGAGGCGGCCGCCGCCATCCGTGTGGCCGCGCGATCGTTTCCATCGGGACCAAAGCTCCATTCGAGCGCGGCACGGACATCTCCAAGATTGTGCTGCGTCGAGTCTGTCAGAGATTGTCCGGGCTCCGGATCGAAGAGATTGCCGCGATTGTCCTGCAACGATCGGCTCAGATGGCTCGCGTGCCGCGCCGCCATGGAATGATGTTCACCGCTTTCGGCCAATTTCTCCCAGGCATAGGAGCGCGTGGTGTCAAGCAATCGGTAGAGCATCCGCCGGTAGCTGGGCCACGCCACGATCAGCGATTTGTTGACAAGGTTTTCGACGGCGCCCTCGATCTCGGACCGGTCAGTTCCGCCCTGCTCCGCAACCGCGCACGCCGCTTCCAACGAGAAGTGCCCGATGAAGATTGCGACACGTCGCAGCACGACGCGTTCGACCTCGGAGAGGTGATCGTGGCTCCAGTCCAGCGTTGCCTTGAGCGTCTGATGCCGCGGATTCGCTGTACGGCGACCGAACTTCAGAAGATCGAGGCGCGACCCCAACCTCGCCACGGTATTCCTGACACCGAACACAGCGGCTCGTCCGGCGGCGAGCTCGATGGCGAGCGCAATGCCGTCGAGCTTGCGGCAAATCTCGGCAACCAGGGGAGCTTCGTCGTCGCTGAGCGAAAAGCTGCCGCGGCGAGCACTGACGCGCTCGGCGAACAACCGTGCCGCCGGATAGGCAAGCACCTCTGACGCGGTCGGTCGCGGCTGCTCTGGCGGGCAGTCCAGTGGACAAAGACGCAATACGCGTTCGCCGGGAACGCGCAAGGTTTCCCTGCTGGTCGCGAGTATGTGGATCTCCGGGGCATTCCGGACGATATAGTCGGCGATGTCAGCGGTTCTCTCGATGACATGCTCGCAACTATCGAGAATGACAAGCGCCCTGCGCGCGCGCAGAAAATTGAGCAACGCCTCCCTTGGATCGACCAATTGCGGGGCGAGCCCGAGCGCGGACGCGACAGCGCCGATGACCTGCTCATTGTCGCCTGCCGTTGAAAGATCGACAAAGAAGACCGCCCCGGAGAAGTCGGCCAGCGCTCCGTGCCCGACTGACAGGGCAACCGTCGTCTTGCCAATGCCCCCGGCGCCCAAAATTGTAATCAGGCGCTGTTCCGTCCGGAGCCAGCGCTGGATCTCAAGGACCACGTTGTTGCGGCCAACCATGCGGCCCAGCGCGGGCGGCAGGTTGGACAATCCCGAAGATGCGTTACCCGTGTCGCGGCCTCCGGGAAGTCGCGCGACGGGCGCAATGAAGCTATAGCCGCGGCCCTGGATGTTCGCGATGTACTTGTTGCCGAACTGGCCGTCGCCCAGCGCCTTGCGCAGCGCTGACAGATGAACGCGAAGACTGCCTTCCTCGACCGTGACGTCAGGCCATGCCTTCGCGATCAGCTCAGACTTCGGGACGACCTCACCGGCGTTTTCGAGCAGAGCGATCAGGATGTCGTAGGCTCTGCCACCGAGTGGAACGATCTGGCTCGCCTTGCAGAGAGAGCGCTCGGCGACATTCAGCTCGAATGGGCCAAACCGAAGCCGGATTGCACTCGATGAGCCAACGTGTTGGACCGACATAAATCATTCCGCCAAGGCCGTCGACGATTTGGTTGTACCATTCGCCGTCAGCCTCGTGCAAACGCACCCCCAGCCATCAAGTTTTATCCGAAACCTCGTTTGGCAACAAGCCTGTCACTGCATCGAGTTGGCGGCGCCATCGTGCGAATGTGAAACGGCCAAAACCTGCCTGGCAAGCCGTAGATCGCGGCTCTCAAGATCGTCCCGAAACTTGGCGTGAGTGGCTTGCAAAGTGCGCCACGCAGCTTCCTGTCGTCCGGTTGACCGTTCGGCGACGGCGAGGCTGGTCGCGGCCCTGAGCGCCCACGACAGGCTTGCTTGCCTGTTTGCAAGCTCGAACGCGCGCTGAAAGTGTTGCCTGGCAACCGGCAATCCCTCGCCGCTGCTCAGGGCCAGTTCGCCCCTGATGCGATGCAGCTCCGGGCCATACCATCGGCTTTCGCCGAGATCGATCTTCGCGCGCTCGAAGATATCAAGCCCTTCCCTCGGCCGGCCCGCGAGAGCCATGCACATCGCAAACTCCGCCTGCAAGAACCAATCGAAAATTCCATAGCGGGCCGCGGACAGCTTCTCGAGACCCGCGTAGAGCATTGCGGAGGCCGCACTGATTTGCTCTCCTCGCCTGATTTCGTAGATGGCCTGCATGCCGAGACCAAGACCCTGGTAGTTGTGCAGAGCGAATTTCCCGGCATGGGTGACGAGCTCGTCCACGAGTGCTTCGGCTTCGCCGTCATCCGGATTTGTGAAATATGCGATGAGGCCCGCAAATGTCAGCGCCCCGCAAAGGTTCACGGTCCGGTTGGATTGGCGCGCCTCGGCGACAGCCATCTGATTGAACCTGCGGGCTTGATCCGGAGAGCCACGCAACCACGCCAGGGTCGCAAGACCGGCCAAATTGTCGACCTTGCGATCATAGCCAAACCGCTTGATCAGCAATTGGCGTGCGGCCTCGTCATCACGATGCAGCGACAATTCCAGCAGGCCTTGAGCTTCCGCAATGCGGCCGACGTGGTAGTAGGCGATGCCTCGCATATAATTGGCCGTTGCGATGGCGCCGATACGCCCCGTTCCTTCCGAAAAAGTGCCGCCGCGGTCCGCCAGCTCGATCGCTTGCGGATAGTTCGGAACGCGCAACTCGTGAGCCCATAGCACAAGCACGGCATCCATCTGATAGTCGATATCGTTGAGACCTTCGGCGAGAAGCAGCGCCTTGGCCCATGTCGCGTACGATTTTTCCGTCATGCCACCCGTGAACATCACGCAACTGGCGAGGGCCGACTGAAGGACCATCTCCTGCCGTGTGCCCGAATTCATCTCGTCGAGATGGCTTATGGCCTTTCTCATCCATTCCACGCATTCGGTAAGCAGCGCCATGCCCATCCAGGCGCTTGCCGATGCCGCAGCAAGTTCGACGCCGATTTTCGCATCGCCCGTGGCGGAAAACGCCCAATTCAGGGCGGCTCTGAGATTATCGACCTCGATCCCGAGCGCCCTGGACCAACCCGATATGTCCATCGCGGCGCCCTGCTTGAAAAGGTCGGTGAAATAGAGGGCGTGACGCCGGCGAAAAAGGTCCTGCTCGTCGCTCCTGGCCAGCCGCTGCAAGGCAAACGCGCGAGTGGGATCGAGCAAGCGCAGCGGCCCGTCTTGTCCCTGAGCCGCAATCATCGATTTCGAACGAAGCTCCCAGACGCAATCCGATACACTTGCTTCATCCACCGTCTCATCGGCTACAATTGCGACTGCCGCTTCGAACGTGAATCCGCCGGCAAATACGCTGAGCCGATTCAATATGCGCTTCTCTGCCGCGCCGAGCAGATCGTAGCTCCACTCCAACGTCGCGTTCAACGTCTGGTGCCTCGACGGCGCGGTCCTGCGCCCCACCCATGACAGGTTCAGCCGCTCGTCGAGCAGGCTTGCGGTCTTGCCAAGACCAAATATGTCGACCCTGCAGGCTGCGAGTTCGACGGCCAATGGAATACCATCGAGCCGACGGCAGATTCCCGCGGCAATCGGCGCATCCGCATCCGTCAGTTCGAAGTCACTTCGCACGGCCCGCACGCGGTCGACCAGCAATTGAACGGAGGGGTATTGCAGCGCGTCGCGCGCCGACAGGTTGCTGTCTTCCGGAGGGCATTCAAGCCCATCGAGTTCGTAGACATGCTCCCCCTCAACGCGCATGGCTTCCCGACTGGTCGCGAGCAAATGCAATGTCGGGACACGGCGAGTCAGTTCTTCGGCGACGGCCGAGGCTCCATGGATCAGATGCTCGCAACAGTCGAGAATGATGAGCGTTGGCCTTTCCTGCAAACGATCGATCAGGGCAGGCACGACGTTGGTTGTTTGCACCGACATGCCGAGTGACGTGGCAATGGCCGGCGCGACGAGTGACGCGTCGCCGAGCGCACTCAGGTCGATGAAAAGAACCTGGCCGTCGAAAGCTGCGCCCATTTCGTCGGCAACCGCGACCGCCACCGTGGTCTTGCCGACGCCGCCGGGCCCGATGATCGTGACAAACTTCTGTCCGGCCAGCTTCGCCTGAATCTCGGCCACGGCGCCTTCTCGTCCGAGCATCCGCATCAAGCGCGCAGGCACGCGGAGCCTCGGAGGCGGCCTGGGATTCTCCGACACGTCTGCGGCGCGTGAGGTGACTGGTACGACGAAGCTGTACCCCCGCCCGGGTATGTTCGCGATGTATCGCCTGCCAGGGTCGCTTCGATCGAGAGCCTTGCGCAGCGCTGAAATATGGACGCGCAGGCTGACTTGTTCCGCTCCTCTCTCCGGCCAAACGCGTTCGATCAGAGTTCTTCTGCCGACGACCTTGCCTGCCTGCTCCACCAGGACGATGAGGAGATCCATGGCACGCGCGCCGAGCGGCACGACTTTCGCGTCATTCGTCAGCAGTCGGTTTGCGATCGATAGTTCGAAGGGGCCGAAGCTGAGAACTGTCCCCTGCTGACCGCTCATGGGATAGTCTCGTCCATGTCGATTCTCGAGGTGATTACGCAGGGGATTCCGAGCTCGCGTCGCCAGTTGGCCGGGCTCTGGCCAAAGGCGTGTCTGAACAGCCTGCATAGATGGGCTTGATCGGAAAATCCTACGCTCAAGGCAATTTCGCTCAGTGGCGCCGCGCTGGTCATCATCAGGTGGCAGGCTCTCTCGAGGCGCCTTCTCACCACGTAGGCATGCGGCGACTCCCCAATGGCCAGCTTGAACTTCCGGGAGAAGTGCGCCGGGCTTCGACGTGCAACCGCGCTGAGATCCCGTATATGAATGGTCCGGTGTAGATTGCTATCGATGTACGCTCGCACGCGCAGGATCTGCCAGGCCGCCAGACCGCCCCTCGTGGAGCCGTTAGCGCCTGAACAGCGCTCGATCTCCGCCTGCAGGATGTGGGATGCCGTGGCCAGCGACACCCTGGCGGCATCGCGATCACGTTCCAGCTCCCGCCTTGCCGTTTCAAGCAGCCTGGCCAGGCTGCTCGCAACCAGGTTGAACTGTTGGTCGGATGCAAAGGAAGATCCTGGTGCAGTAGCCGGAAGTCCTGCCATAGTCATTCCCTCGACGATCACCCAACAGCCCGGATCGGCGAGAGAGTGCAGCAAGGCAAGCCTCTTGGCTTGTTAAGTAGTGTTCTGAACAGTTAAATACGAGCAAATGCTCCGTTTCTGGGCAAACGTTCGAAAATGAGAAAAACCATTTTATTTTCAATAAGATCGCTTACGCGCCGTGATTTTCGAGGACCTTCAGATCGCTGATCGAGTAGGACAGTGAGTAGCGGAATCCCGCCTCGATCCGCCTCGGCGCGAGCGCGTGGAGTTCTTCGCCATTCGTTTCCGGAAAATTGAGCTCTCCCGTCCCGATCCATGCGCCGGCCACGGTGAGATTGTCCGTGACCGACATCGCCAGCTCGTCGACCGCGGGCTCGTCCCGGTCTCCGGCCACCAGTCTCGGGAAATATCGCAGCAAGACCGTGGGGCGGGTGAACAGAGACAATCCGTCTTCGACCGGCTTGCGCAAGGTGACGCACGCTTCCGCAAGACGCTGGCCATGCGCCGAGAGGCTGGCGCCAAACCGGCTCCCGGGCGCGACCGGCGCCGCGGCGGGCCCTGAGGCCACAAAGGAGCGTGTCTGAAAGATGCTGCCCATCTTCTTCGGAAACCCCTGCGTCCAGCCGCGCGCCAGCGCAGCATCATTGTCGACATAGATGTAGGGACACCACATGACCGGCACGTCGCGATGCATGGCGTCGACCAGGACAAGCGCCTCACGATATTGATAACGGGCCGGCTCGAGATATTCGTCGTCCTGGGCGGTGAATTGCCAATCCAAAAACATCATGACGGCGTGACCGTTCGACGCCGGATCCGGCGACAGACCGCTCGGCAATGTGGCTGCTGCCGCGTCGGGATCGGTCCAGAACTCTATTCCGACGGCATCACCGGCATAGTGCCAGGGCGGCGGCGGAGTGAGAGCGGCCTGGCCGAATGGTGACTTCGGAACTGTAAAGCCTTTGAGCATGCCCGTGTCCTGGGTGCATCACTTTCGGCACAGAGGCTACCGGAACCAGCCGCGCTGGATTTGATTGAAATGCGTCGATTTGTTGATTCCTGCCGCAATCCAGAACACGCCGGGTTGCACCGACCTATTGCTAGGCGGTCAGGTCCGCCAGAACCTCGACATCGGTGACGGAATGGGAAAACGAGAACCGATATCCGCGCCCGACCTTGAGCGGCCCCAGCATGTCCAGCTCCTCGCCATAGGCTTCCGGAAACTCGAGCTCGGCCTCGCCGATCCAGACGTTTGTGATGAGGAGGTGATCCGAAATGCATCGAACGAGCTCATCCACCGCCGGCTTGTCGTGCATGCCAGCGCAGAGCCGCGGAAAATATCGCCGTCCCACAATCCGGCGATCGAGCAAGCCGATCAGACGCTCGGCTTTTTCGCGCAAGGTCACGCTGGCCTGCACCAGCAAACGGCCATGAGCGGACATGCAGGCCGAAAATCTGCCATCATGCACGAGCGGCGCCGAAGCCTGGCTCGCAGCGGCAAACGTCCGGGTCTGGTGCACAGTGCCGAACTTTCTCGGGTAGCCTTGAATCCAGCCTCTCATCAATGCGGCGTCGTTGTCCACATAGCAGTATGGGCACCACGCGATCCGTGTGCCGTTCCACATCGCGTCGAGGAGAACGCTGAATCCGCGACATTGATATCTTGCCGGATCCAGATGCTCATCGTTTTGCGCGGTGAACTGATAGTCCGTGAAGACCGCAACAGAATGGCCTCGACATTTCTCATCGAGCTCCACACCCGGCGGAAGGATCTGGACCGATACATCGGGATCATTCCAGAATTCCACCGCGAGCACGTCTCCCGCGAAGTGCCAGGGTGGCGACGGGACCAATGCGGCAATGCCAAGGGGAGACCGAGGCGCAGTAAATCCCTTGAGCATGTCTTCGCCCCGCCAGCAGTCGATGTCAGGCGCATCATTCCAAGATCGAACACTAGCGTCCGCATCAAACTCGACGCTTGGACGAACGTGTGATGACTTGGCCGTTCGTGCGCGCCCCCGTCGATACCCCACAAGGCCGTTCCAGGACGCGGTCGGCCGCGGCAGGGTCGAAAGCTACAAACGCTGACGTTTGCGACAAGCCCGCGCTCCGGCCAGAGCGTATCGATGTCTGCTTGACGAGATCGAGTATTGGCCTCGATTAATCAGCGCGAGACTCCTGATGAAAACGAAAAGCTCAAACAGACGGACGCAACGACGGTCGAGATCCCTGGCGCGGGGTATGTCCCTGTGCCTGCTGCTCGCCACCGCTTGGTCCGCGCCCTCGTTCTCGCAAGGGACACCGGAACAACGCGCGGCATGCACGCCCGACGCGTTCAGGCTTTGCAGTGCGTTCATCCCAAATGCGGACGACATAGCGATTTGTCTCAGAGAGCGGAGCTCCGAACTCAGCGATGCTTGCAGGCAGGTGATCCAGGTAGAAATCACCCAAACGCGCGGCGCCAGGGATGCCAAAAGCACGCGCAAACCCACCACAAGATAGTCAACTCGTAAGACGTCCATCCCTCAGCGCTGTTCGACAGCGCTTGGGGCGCAAATGCCTCTTGATCGACGAAGTCTCCAGAACCATCAAAATACACTGCGCGGGGACGGCATGATCGATCGACAGCGCCCGTCCCCGCGCCCTCATCAATGTTGCATCCTCATGCCCATCGGCGCGCCCGGCGGCATCATCATGCTCGCGTTCATGTCAGCTACAATCCACATTGTGCCGGCGATTACGACGAATGCGATGAGAGCGCCAAAGGCGAGCGCGAGCACGTTGTTGGTGCTTTCCGGCCCGCTGCTGATGTGCAGGAAAAATACCAGGTGAATGCCCATCTGCGCAATGGCGAGGACCGCGAGCCCGAGGACTACGCCGCCCGACCAGAGCAACGTCGTGTTCGCCGTCCAGAACGATGTGGCCGTGAGAAGAGCCGCCACAAACAGGCCGATCGAGTAGACGAGAAACTCCGATGGAGCCGATGCGTCGATCTCGCGGCTCGGCCTGTCTCCGGGCGCGCGTTCGTGTCGGGTCTCGGTCATGAACTCACTCCCATCAGATAAACCACCGTCAGCACCCCGACCCAAACGATATCGAGCGCGTGCCAAAACAACGAGAAACAGAGCAGGCGATGCTGCACCCTCGCAGCGAATCCAAATACCGCAACCTGCACCATCATCACGGTCAGCCAGATCAATCCGAGCGTAACGTGCAGCCCGTGGCATCCGACAAGCGTGAAGAATGCAGACAGAAACGCACTCCGCTGCGGCGCCGCACCGATGGCTATCATGCCCACGAATTCGCGGATCTCGAGACCAAGAAATATGGCTCCGAGGACGAAGGTGATCAGCGCTCCCAAATAGGTCCTGAAATAGCGGCGCGAATTGACCGCCAAGGACATCAGCCCGCACGTGTAGCTCGAAAAGAGAAGGCAGGCCGTCTCGATCGCGACCGTCGCCTGATTGAACAGCTGGGCGCCGGTCGGGCCGCCCGCCGTTGAGCGCACGAGGACCGCGTAGCTTGCGAACAGCGCGGCGAACATGATGATGTCGCTCAGCAGGAAGATCCAGAAGCCATAGGCGACCACGATCCTCTTTGGAGCGGGTCCCGCTTCACTCGCACTTGGCAGTGGCTCTTGCGGAATCTGATCAATTGCGATGGCGATATTCATGCTGCAACTCCAGCCTGGTGGGCCCGTACGAACCGGGCGATCTCCTCGGCCGGCACCTCAATTTCGTTGTGTCGGCGGAATGAGAAGGCAACTAGCGTCACGAATGCGCCGAACATCCCGACGCCGGCCAGCCACCAGATGTGCCAGATCAGCGCAAAGCCGATGACGACGGCGAAGAACGCAGTAACAAAGCCCGTTGCGCTGTTCTTCGGCATTTCGACGGGCTCGTACGTGCGCCTCGGCGTTGGCTCCTCCTTCGTCGCCTGGGCGCGGCTCTTGCTGCTCCAGAACGCATCCAGTCCGGCGACCTTGGGTTGGAAAGCGAAATTCCATGCCGGTGGCGGCGACGCCGTCGCCCATTCGAGCGTGCGGCCGTTCCAGGGGTCACCGGTCGCGTCCCGCAATTCCTCACGATGACGGATCGACACCACGAGTTGCACGATCTGGCAGACGACACCGACCAGGATGATTGCAGTGCCGAATGCCGCCGCTATCAACCACGGTTGCCACGACAGATTGTCGTAGTGTTGCATGCGCCGGGTCATGCCCATCAGGCCCAGCACGTAGAGCGGCATGAAGGCAACATAGAAGCCGACGAACCAGCACCAGAACGACGCCTTGCCCCAGCGTTCGTCGAGCCTGAACCCGAACGCCTTGGGGAACCAGTAGTTATATCCCGCCATCACGCCGAACACGACGCCGCCGATCGCGACGTTGTGGAAGTGCGCGACCAAGAATACGCTGTTGTGCAGCTGGAAGTCTGCCGGAGGCACCGCCATGAGCACGCCTGTCATGCCGCCGATGACGAAAGTCACCATGAAGCCAATCGACCACAGCACCGGCACCGAGAACCGAACCCGACCGCCGTACATCGTGAATAGCCAGTTGAACACCTTCGCGCCCGTCGGTAGAGCAATGATCATGCTCATGACGCCGAAGAAACCGTTGACGTTTGCGCTGGCACCCATTGTGAAGAAGTGGTGCAGCCAGACCAGGAAGGAGAGGACACAGATGGTCATCGTCGCGGCGACCATCGAGCGATAGCCGAACAGCGGCTTGCCGGAGAAGGTCGCCATCACCTCCGAGAATACTCCGAACGCCGGCAGGATCAGGATGTAGACCTCGGGGTGCCCCCACACCCAGAACAGGTTGGAGTACAGCATCTGGTTGCCTTGGCCTTCGAGCGTGAAGAAGTGAAAGCCGAGGTAGCGATCGAGCGCCAGCATTGCGAGTGTCGCGGTCAGGACCGGAAAAGCCGCCACAATGAGCAGGTTGGCGGCAAGCGCGGTCCAGCAGAAGACGGGCATACGCATATAGCTCATCCCCGGTGCCCGCAGTTTGAGGATGGTCGTGACGAAATTTATTCCCGCCAGGAGAGTGCCGATACCGGAGATTTGCAGCGACCAGAGATAGTAGTCGACGCCGACGCCGGGCGAGTATTGCAATTCGCTCAGTGGCGGATACCCCCACCAGCCGGCCTTTGAGAACTCGCCGACCGCCAGCGAAACGTTGACCAACAACGCGCCCGAGGCGGTCAGCCAGAAGCTGACGGAATTGAGCGTGGGGAATGCGACGTCCCGAACACCGAGTTGCAGCGGCACTGCAAAGTTCATGAGCCCGACCACGAACGGCATTGCCATGAACAAGATCATGATCGTGCCGTGTGCCGAGAATATCTGATTGAAATGCTCGGGCGGCAGATAACCTTGGGCACCGCCGGCCGCGATCGCCTGCTGCGCACGGATCATAATCGCATCACTGAAGCCACGCAGCATCATGACGAGCGCCAGTATACAATACATGGCGCCTATCCGCTTGTGGTCGACCGAGGTGAGCCACTCACGCCATAGATAGGGCCAAGCTCCCTTCGCCGTGACGAATCCGAGAACAACCAGCACGATCAGGATCATGAATCCCGTTGCACCCATGATGATCGGCTCATGGAGGGGAATCGCACTCCAATCGAGCTTACCAAGGAGATTCATCGCTCTGCCCTCTGCGAGGTTGAACAAACTGTTAGAGAAGAGTCCTGAGTACCCATGCCGGCGTTTACGATGCTGCCGAACAGATCGGGGGCGACGCCACGATAGGTGAACGGCGCGACCGCTTTGCTCGGCTTGACCAGGTCGGCGTAAGCCTGCTTATCGAGCACCGAGCCTGTTTCGCGGACTTGGCGAACCCATTGCGCAAATCCGCCGTCTGTTACTGCATCGACCGTGAAGCGCATGTCGGGAAAGCCGTCGCCGCTGAACATGGCGGAGATCCCGGGATAGGTCCCGAGATGGTCCGCCTGCAGGTGAAGGCGGGTCGCCATTCCGGACATGGTGTAGATCTGGCTTCCGAGTTGAGGCACGAAGAAGCTGTTCATGACGCTCGATGAGGTCAATTCGAAGCTGACCGGCGTGCCAACCGGCACGACCAGCTTGTTGACGCTCGCGATCCCCTCGTCCGGATAGATGAAGAGCCATTTCCAGTCGAGCGAGACGACCTGGACGTTGACGGGCTTGACCGTCGAGCTAATCGGCTTGCCCGGATCGAGATCGTGTGCGCCGATCCATGCGACGCCGCCGACCAGGAGCACCGTCATTGCGGGGATGGACCAGACCAGCAACTCAAGACGTCCGGAATATGTGAAATCCGGCCGATAGCGCGCGCGCTCGTTCGATGCACGAAACCAGAAAGCGAAGCCAAGTGTGGCGAGGATCACCGGGATCACGATCGCCAGCATGATACCGAGGGCGTTGAACAGGATCTGCCGCTCCGCGAGCGCGACGGGCCCTTTCGGATCAAGCACGCCGTCGCAGCCGCCGAGGGTCGCGGCACCGATCAGGACGACAGCAAGTAAACCATAGCGCATGTCAGGCCTCGCTGAAGTTGACGATGCCATTCTGCGACCAGCGCATGAATGACGACGGTTCGGCTCGATGGTCGATCAGGAGAGCCGCGAACAGCACGAACAAATAGGCGATGGAGAACACAAACAGTCGTTGAGCGGCGCGGCGATCAGTCTCGACACTTCGGTTCAGCCGACCTGCGAGCAGAAGGAAAATCGCACCGCAGATCGCGGCGATCGCGCCATACACTGTGCCTGCAAATCCGATCGCCCAGGGCAGCTCCGAGGCGAGAGCCAGCAAGCCGCTGTAGATCAGGATCTGCCGCGTTGTCGCAGCGCGTCCCGCGACAACCGGCAGCATCGGCACGCCTGCACGCGCGTAGTCATCGGTGCGGTTGAGCGCCAGGGCCCAGAAATGCGGCGGCGTCCACAAGAAGATGATGAGGAAGAGCGCCAGCGGCTCCAACCCGATGTGTCCGGTTGCCGAGGCCCACCCGACCACCGGCGGAAGCGCACCTGCGACGCCGCCGATGACGATGTTCTGCGGCGTCGTCCGCTTCAGCCACGCCGTGTACACGACGACATAAAAGAGGATGGTGCCAGCCAGCAATGCGGCTGCCATAAGGTTCGTCGCCAGGGCGAGAACCATCACAGCAAGACCGCCAAGAACGAGTCCAAGGACAAGCGCCTCGAAGCGGGAGACCTTGCCGACGGGAATCGGCCGCGCGGCGGTGCGGCTCATGACCGCATCGATATCGGCGTCGTACCACATGTTGAGGACGCCGGCGGCTCCAGCCCCGGCGGCGATGGCGAGAACGGCGGCAAGCGTGGCCGGCAGATCAGGTCGAGCCGGGGCGATGCTCATTCCGACGAGCGCGGTGAAGACGGCAAGACTCATGACACGCGGTTTTGTAAGTGCGACGAAATCAGACGCGCTCCATTGACCGGCCATCGAGCGGGCGGAATGAGATGTTGGCGCGAAGCGAGACCGCCTTTCCCAAAGCGAGCCGGCAATGGATTTGACGTTCATTTCGCTGCTCCGGATCAATCAGGATGGGCGCTGTCGTGTTCAGCTTGAACAGCGGTCATAGCGCCCCACCGAATATGCATCGTCACATTCGGCCGAGATTGAACGCGGCTGCTCGATTGGGGCCAATCATGCTCAAATTCGCCAGCCCGATCGGTTTGCACGCGACGAAGCTCGCGAGCGCAGATTCAGGATCATTCAAGCACATTTGAACAAGCGTTCCGCGCAAGGCATTCCTAGATCTGACTGTTGTTGGACCCCGCCATGGCGCGCCGCTTCCGATTTGAATGGTGACGAGGTCGGTTGCGGCGCTCCGAAATGCGGCTTTGCTGATGGAGGACTAATCAATGAAGATCTCTTGGCTCTGGGGGATTGCGGTCACCTGCACGATCGCATCAGTGTCGCTGGCACACGCGCATTCGGCTTATGATGGCTCCTGGGATCTCGTCTTCGTGACGCAAAGGGGTGCATGCGATCCCAGCTATAACTTCACCGTCAATATTGCCGACGGAGTCGTCACTCATCCCAATCTGGTGAAATTCCGGGGATACGTCGCGAGATCGGGCTCGGTTCGCGCCTCGGTAACGGTTCACGACAAGTTCGCGTCCGGTACGGGCAGAATCACTGGGGCCACCGGCCGCGGAAGATGGAGCGGCTATGCGGGAACCGAGAGATGCTCGGGCTACTGGACTGCGCAGCACAATTGACCGGCTTGAAAAGGGAAACACTGTGTCCTGACGCGCTATCGCGCGAAGCGGCATTGGAGGCGATCGCACTGGCAGCGACGCTCCTGTTTTCTCACGGGCAGACCACAGAGCGGACGGTGACCGCTGCCGGGCGCCTTGGGCACGCGCTCGGCGTGGCCGTGACTGTCCTGCCATATTGGGGAGAACTCATCGTCAAGGTCGATGACGCGCCCGTCTCGCAGATCGTCCCTGCCAAGCCGCTTGGCATCGACATGGGCAGGGTACTGGCCGTCATGACGGTGATCGATCAGATCTGCGACGGAACGTTGCCGACCGGGGCTGCTCAATCTGCACTTGGGTCGGCAGGCCGGCTGCCGCCGGCCTCCACGCCACGCTTTGCGTTGTTCGCAGCGATCGGCGCGGCTTCGCTTGGCGTCATTTTCGGTCTCCTCAATCCCACGAGCCTGGTGCTGATCGCGGCGAGCGCAGCCATCGGCGCTCTCGTCCGCCGCTGGCTGTCCGGATTCATCAGCAATCCACTGGTCGAACCGCTTTGCGCGGCGTTCATTGCGGGCACCACGGCCAGTGCCGCCGGCCATTTCCAGCCGTCGGATGCAGTCACGCTGATTGGTTTCTGTCCCTGCATGGTGCTGGTTCCTGGTCCGCATATCCTCAACGGAGCCATTGACCTCGCTCGCACCCGCGTCGCGCTCGGAATTGCACGCCTGACCTATGCCGGCCTCATTGTGCTCCTGATCTGCGCCGGTGGCCTGTTCGGATTCGCGGCGGGCGGCGCAAAGCTCGCGATGGCCGCATCACCTCCTCCCGTGCCATTCCTCATCGACGTGATCGCAGCAGGATGCGCCGTCGCCTCCTTCGGCACGTTCTTCTCAATGCCATGGCGCTTGCTGGCGTTCCCGATCGCGGTTGGTATGGTCGCACATGCTGCACGCTGGGCGCTGATCTCCAACGCGGGAGCCAGCGCTCCGACCGGCGCGTTGGTCGCCTGCATGCTCGTCGGCACCCTCACGACGCCGGCCGTCGATCGCCTGCATCTGCCTTTCGCAGCTGTCGCATTTTCCGCTGTTGTCTCGTTGATGCCGGGCTTCTTCCTGTTCAATACCGCGATCGGCCTCGTGGAATTGGTTTCGATCGGATCGAGCACGCCGCCAGCTTTGCTGACCGGTATCGCCACGAGCGGCGTCACGGCATTTCTGATCATCATGGCCATGGCCTTCGGACTGATCCTCCCGCGCATGCTGTTCGAGCGCGCACCACCCTCCCCTGCATGAGGAGGCACGGCCGTTCAATGCGCCGCAGCGCCGTCCAAGAACAGCAGGAAGACCCGCTGTATCGGTTCTCATACGCTGCTGGCCCTCGAGACCGTCGGTACATCCATGACTACAGTCCTGACCAAATCGTTCGCGCAAGAAAAGCCACCTGTTGCGAGAACCGTCGCGGGCAGAAAACGCGTCTTGATCGTCGGTGGTGGCTTTGCCGGCATCGCGGCGGCACGCGCACTGAAACGAAGCGATGTCGACATCACGCTTATCGACCGGCGCAATCACCATATCTTTCAGCCACTCCTGTATCAGGTCGCAACCGCTGTTTTGGCGCCATCCGAGATCGCGGCACCGATCCGGCAGCTCGAGGCAAACCAGAAAAACCTCAACGTCTTGCTGGCTGAGGTCAAGGGCATCAACCTGGGGGCTCGCACGATCGAGGCCATCTGCCCGAGGATCGGCAGTCGAAAGCTCTCGTACGATTTCCTGGTGATCGCAACCGGAATGCATCCGAGCTATTTTGGTCATGACGAGTTCGTCCAATTCGCACCGGGCCTCAAGAGCCTCAACGACGCAGAGACGATCCGGACCAAGCTCCTGAGCGCATTCGAACTGGCGGAATCGACCGATGACGAGCAGGAGCGCGCGCGCCAAATGACCTTCGTTTTGGTGGGCGCCGGCCCGACCGGCGTCGAGCTCGCCGCTTCGATCGCCCAACTGGTCTCGGTGACCCTGCGCAACAATTTCCGCAGGATCGATCCGGCCAAGAGCCGCATCGTTCTGCTCGACGGCGGCACGCGTATTCTGCCGACCTTTGCGGAATCGCTGGCGCGAAAGGCGGCCAAACGACTGACGAAACTCGGCGTCGAGGTGTCGACGGGCGTGAAAGTCGAAAAGGTCGACGATCAGGGCGTGATCGCGGCCGGCGTACGCATTCCCAGCGCCACCGTGCTTTGGACGGCCGGGGTCAGCGCCTCGCCGGTCGTGAAAATGCTGGGAACGCAAACGGACCGCGCCGGACGCGCTTGCGTTGGCGCCTTCATGGACATTCCCGAGGCGCCCAACGTGTTTGTGGCAGGCGACGCGGCCGCGATGACCCAGGATGGTCGCCCCGTCCCAGGCGTGGCCCAGGCAGCCATTCAACAGGGACGATTTGTCGGGCAGGTCATCGCCAACCGTGTCAGGGGACGCAAGGATGGCCGACAGTTCCGATACCGCAACAAGGGCAATATGGCGGTGGTCGGCAAGAATTTCGCGATCCTCGAGGCTGGTCATTTGCACAGCAGTGGCTTTTTGACCTGGCTGGTGTGGGCCGCGCTGCATGTGCTCGCGCTGCCGCAGCTCCAGAACCGGTTCCGTGTTCAGACCCAATGGCTCTGGTCGTATCTGTCGGGGCAGCGCAGCTCACGGTTGATTTCCGAAGGGCCACGGTCCTCGTCCGAGTAGTGATCAGACCCGGTAATCACTGTTTTCCGGCAATTGGCTGAGGACTGCACCTGTGGACGCCTCCATCATCTCCGCGCTCGCCGCCCTCACCGGGGCGGCCGTCGGCGGCTTGACGAGCGGAATTGCAAATTGGCGGAGCCAACGAAGCCAGGTCCGCGCCCAGTGGATTCTCCACGAGGAGACCCGCCGGCAGACGCTTTACAGGGAATTCATCGAGGATGCCGCCAAGTGCTACATCGATGCGCTTCAGCATGACAAGGCGGACATTCCAAACCTGGTCAGTCTTTATGCCAAGTTGAGCGCGATGCGGGCGGTGTCGTCAAAGCAGGTGGTTCATCAAGCCGAAGACGTCGCCCGAAAGATCCTCGATACCTATCTGGAGCCGGACAAGAGCTTCGTCGAACTACGCGAAATGGCTATTGATGGCACGATCGATCTATTGCTTGGCTTCAGTCATGCGTGCCGCGGCGAATTCGAAGGGATGCGGCCAATACATTTCTGACCGCCCCCCTACGATTTCAGCTCGCCCTTGCCGCAAGTCCCGGATGCGCTAATCCCGCGATCGGACCGCCTCGATTCAATTAGCGAACGCCTGCATGAACCCCTGGAGGAATTTGCCGGTGCCCTCGCTGGCGATGTTGCGCTGCTCATCGAAGAGCTTGTCGATACGGCCGACATAGGCCTCGGGCTGCTGCATGGTCGGCACGTTCAAGAACACCAGCGATTGCCTGAGATGATGATTGGCGCCGAAGCCTCCGATCGCACTCGGCGAGCCGCTGACGATCGCGCCCGGCTTGCGGTCCCAGCCGCTGCTTCCATACGGCCTGGAGCCGACATCCAACGCATTCTTGAGAGCGGCCGGCACCGAGCGGTTATATTCGGGCGTGACGAACAGCACAGCGTCGGTGCCCTTCACGCGCCGCCGGAATGCGGTCCATGACGCCGGCGGATCGATGTCGACATCCTCGTTGTAGAGAGGCAGTTGCCCGATCTCGATGATCTCGAGCTTGAGCGACGATGGCGCGAGCGAGATCAACGCATTCGCCAGCGTCGGGTTAAACGACGCCTTGCGCAGGCTTCCAACCAGCACACACACGTTCATCGGCTTGTCCATGGTCATGCGCTCGCCTGAGATTTGACAGTCCTGGCGAAGTCAGGCTTGCGCTTCTCCATGAAAGCCGTGAACGCCTCTTTTGCATCTTCGGAACGGACTTGCGCGCTGAACTCTTCGTTCTCGGCCTTCATTGCGGCCTTCAGCTGTTCGCGAAATGGCGCCTTCATGAGCCTCTTGCTGGCTTGCAGCGCTGCGGCCGGCTTCGCAGCCAATTTCCGAGCCGTCTCTGTCGCCCTCGCCCGGAGATCCGTATCGGATACGACTTCGGTCACCAGACCCAATTCCGCGGCGCGCCTGGCATCAAAGGGAGTTCCCAACATGATCAGCTCCGCCGCACGGAGATGGCCGATCCGCGCCGGCACGGAGCAGCTCGATCCGAATTCCGGCACGACGGCAAGATTGATGAAGGGCATCTGGAATTTCGCGCTCTCGCCCGCGTAGATGAAATCGCAGTGCGTCAGCATGGTGGTGCCGCCACCGATCGCCGCGCCATGGACGGCCGCGACCAGCGGTTTGTCGAAGTTGACCAACGCGTTCATCAGACGCGCCTGGGGCGATTCGCCTGGCCCCGGCGGATTCTTGAGAAAGTCCTCGATATCGTTGCCCGCGCAGAACGAATCGCCCGCGCCATGCCAGAGGACGACTCGCGTGTTGTCGTCATTCGCCGCCTCGTTGAAGAGACCCGCGAGTGCCACGTACATGGTCGACGTCATGGCGTTCCGCTTGGTTGGGCGATTCAGTTGGATACGCAGGACGCTTCCAGCGTGCTCAGTAACAATCTCATCCATTCGTCCGCATCCTAGTTCCGTTGGCGAATTTCGCTGCAAATCCAGCTTCGGGAGCGGCTCCCGCCACTCCCGACAGTGTCATCGCGCTAAGCAGCGTGCTCCTTTGCCTTCGGAACGGCACCGCTCGCATGCAGACCATCGATTTCGGCCGCGCTGAATCCCAGCTGCCGAAGAACCTCGTCGTTGTGCTCTCCGATCTTCGGGGCGCGCTTCGCGGACACCTTGGCGACACCATGCACCTGAAGCGGGCTCGAGATCGTGGACGTCAGCTTGCCGCCGGCATCTTCGAGCGGAACGATGATGTCGTTTGCCCGGAGCTGGGGGTCGTTGATCACCTCCTGCGGCCCGCGTACCGCTCCGAACGTGACGTGAACGCCGTTGAACACCTCGTACCAATGTGACATCGGCTCGGAACAGAAGGTCTGGTCGAGAATCGCCGTGAGCTCCGCCATGTTCGCCATCAGCTTGGCCGGGTCGGAGAACCGCGGATCAGTCAGGAGATCGGGCCGGCCGATCGCCTTCGCCACGGCCTCCATCTTGTCGGGTGTGATGATGAGAACGAACCAGGTATCGTCCTTGGCGCGATACACGTTCATGGCCGCATTTGCGGGGTGCATACGATCATGCAGCCCGAAGAATTTCGCATCGCACAGCGCCGCCTGGATCGAGACGCTGGCGGACCACACACCCTCGGCGAGCAGCGAGGTCGTAACATGCGCCCCCTCGCCCGTGCGCTCGCGACGATACAGCGCCGTGACGATCGCAGAATAGAGCCCGACGGCGGTCGCATTGTCGCCGCTGCCGGCCACGGGCCAAGTCGGCGGTGCACCGGCATCGCGGGTCATCGACAGCAGCCCACTACGTGCCCAGTATGACGTAATGTCAAAACCGGGAAGATTCGCATCCGGTCCCTTGTCGCCGAAGCCCGAGATGTCGGCGTAGATCAGCCGCGGATTCCACGCTGCCACATCTTCATATTCGAGCTTCAGTTTCTTGCGCGCCGGATGCGGCGTGTTGACGATGAGGACGTCAGCCCATTTGACGAGTTTCTCGAGAACCTGATGGGCGCTCGGGGATTTCAGATCGAGCGCCATGCCGCGCTTGTTGCGATTGGCCAGATGCCAGGGATAGGCATCGTCAGCGACCGGCTGCGGCGGGAGATGGTTTGCATGCCGCCACAGCTCGCCGCTCGGCGGCTCGACCTTGATCACGTCGGCGCCGAAATCGGACAAGATCACGGCCGCGCTGGGGCCCGCGATGAAGCTCGCGAGATCCACCACCTTCAGTCCGGAGAAAATGCTGTCGTTTGCCATGGGTGTCCTTTCCAGATCCTCGTAGGAGGGCTGCCTTGTTTCAACGCCCGCGAAACTGCGGCGCACGTTTCTCGAGGAAGGCGGCGGTGCCTTCCTTCTTGTCTTCGGTGGCGGCGCAAATGCCGAAGAAGGAAGCCTCCAGCACGAGGCCTTCGCTTTGGCTGGTCTCCATCCCCTTGTTGGCGGCATCGAGCGAGAATTTCACGGCGATCGGCGCGTTGGCCATGATCTGCTTCAGGACCGTCTCGGCGCGATCTATCAGGCCGGCCGCAGGAACGACTTCGTTGACGAGGCCGATGCGATAGGCTTCCTGCGCGGAAATCGTCTCGCCCGTGAGGATCAGCTGCAACGCACGCCCCTTTCCCACCAGGCGCGGCAGGCGTTGCGTGCCGCCCCCGCCGGGCAAAAGGCCCAGCTTGACCTCCGGCTGACCGAATTTGGCGTGCTCCGCCGCGATCCTGATGGTGCAGGCCATCGCGGTCTCGCAACCGCCGCCGAGCGCAAAGCCGTTGATCGCCGCGATCACCGGCTTGCCGAGATTTTCGATGAGGTCAAGCACACTCTGCCCGAACCGGCTGGACTCCTCGGCGTCGTACGCGTCGACATGTGCGAGTTCACTGATATCGGCGCCGGCGATGAACGCTTTGTCGCCCGCCCCGGTGAGGATGACGCCGCGCACGGACGCGTCCGCTTTTGCGTCCTCGAATGCGGCGTGCAGATCAGTCCAGGTCGGCGTATTGAGCGCGTTGAGCACCTTCGGCCGATTGACCGTGACGTAGGCGACCGGGCCCTTTTTCTCGTACTGGACGTTCGCAAGCGCCAGCGCCGCTCTGGGTGCGGAGCCTGGTGCTGTCGCAGGTGAAGGAGTGAACGGTGCAGTTCCCGAAACCATGATGATGTCTCCTGGGTAGGGCGGCCGGCGCTGGTGCGCCGGCGTCGCTGAGAGGTCAGAGGAAGGCGCCGTGACCAGTGATGGCCTTGCCGACGATCAGATTCTGCATCTGATACGTGCCCTCGTAGGAGTAGAGCGCCTCGGCATCGGCGAAGAAGCGCGCGACGTTGTAGTCGGCGACGATGCCGTTGCCGCCCAGCACCTCGCGGCCCCATGAGACTGTCTCGCGCGATTTCGATGTGCAGAACGCCTTTGCCAATGCCGCGTGATGGTCGCCGAGCTTGCCTTCGTCGTCGAGCTGCGCCAGGCGGAGCATCAGGCACTGGCACGCGGTCAGATTGCCCAGCATCTTGGCGAGCAGATCCTGGATCAGCTGGAACGAAGCGATCGGCTTGCCGAATTGCAGGCGCTCCTGGGCGTATTTGAGGGTGGCTTCGTATGCACCCATCTGGATGCCGGTCGACGCCCAGCCCACCATGTACCGCGTCATCCGCAGCACGCGTGCGGTATCGCGGAACGAATTGCCGCCCTGGAGACGATTCGCTTCAGGGATCCGCACGTCCTTCAGCGTGATCTGGCCGTTCTGGACCACCTTGAGCGCGATCTTGTGCTCGATCTTCTCGACGCTGAAGCCGGGCGTCGACTTGTTCTCGACGATGAAGCCTTTGACCTGATTGTCGGCAAGATCGCGCGCCCAGATGATGGAAATGTCGCACCACGGCGCGTTGCCGATCCACCGCTTCTGCCCGTTGAGAATCCAGGTATCGCCCTCCCGCTTGGCCGTCGTGGTCAGACCGCCACTCGTTCCGGAGCCGACCAGCGGCTCGGTGAGGCCGAAGCAGCCGATCTTTTCCCAGCGCGCCATCGCCGGCAGCCATTTCTGCTTCTGCTCCTCAGAGCCGTCGAGATAGATCGAGCCCATCGCCAAGCCGCTATGCACGCCAAAGAACGTGCAGAATGATGCGTCGGTGCGCGCCAGCTCCATCGCGACGAAGCCGAACAGCTTCTGGCTGCCGCCCGCGCAACCATAGCCCTCGAAGCCGAGCCCGCCGAGGCCGAGCTCCTTGAACGACGGCAGCAGCTCGAACGGAAACGCATCATCGGACCAGTATTTGTTGATGACCGGCTGGACCTTGGTCTCCATGTAGGTCCGCACCTTCTTGACGAGCGCTCTCTCGTCGGCGGTGAGAAGGTCGACCAGCTGATAGAAGTCGCCATTGGGTGCAGGCGCCGGCTTCGGCGCTGCGGTCTTGCTTGCCGGGGTTGCGGTTGGCATCTGGAATCTCTCCTTGCTGCGGCTCGGAAGCCTGAAAAGTGAAGGACGGGTTTGACGTGTGAATGGTCTCGTCGGCGCCGCCGATTTCGTCAGCTCGGCTTGGCTGCTTTCTTGCGCAGCTCGATCAGGCCGAGCAGAACTTCGTCGCGCTCCGCCTCCAATTGCTCGATGGTGCGCGATCCGGCCTCGGCATGGACGCTGTCGATGAGCTTCTTTTGCACCTCCGGCGTCAGCACCGGCGAGCCGAGCGTCTTCCACCAGGCCGTCATCGGGCCGGTGAACTGCTGGAAGAAGTGCTCGATGCCGCCCGGACCGCCGCCGAGGTGGTTCAGCATCAGGCTGCCCATGACGCCCCAGCGCAGGCCCGGGCCCCAGCTCAGGGCGGTGTCGACGTCGGCGGCGCTCACCACACCTTCGGCGACGAGGTAATAGACCTCGCGGCTCAGCGCGGCCTGGAGACGGTTGGCGACATGCCCCGGCATTTCCTTGTTGAGGCGCACTGTCCGTTGTCCGATCGACGTGTAGAATTCCGCCGCGCGCCGGATCGTGGCTTCCGAGGTCTTTGCCCCGCCGACGATCTCCGTCAGCGGAATCAAGTGAGGCGGATTGAACGGATGGGCGATGACGCAGCGCTCGGGATGGGACGCAGCCCCCTTCTGGATTTCACTCATGGTGAGTCCCGACGAGCTCGATGCGATGATCACGTCGGGCGGCAACAGCTCGTCGAGCTGGCCATAGAGCTTCTGCTTGAACTCGATCCGCTCGGGCCCGTTCTCCTGGACGAGGTCGGCGCCGGCGAGAGCCTGTGCGATGTCGGGCGTGAATTTGAGGTTCGACTGCGACGCTCCGGGCGACAGGCCCAGTCGCTCGAGTGCCGGCCAGGCCGTCTCGACGAACTTCCTCAGCGCGGCTTCCGCGTTCGGCGCGATATCGGTCGCGACGACCTGAAGTCCCTTGGCGAGAAACAGCGAGCTCCAGCTCGCACCGATCACGCCGGTGCCGATGATGGCGATGCGGCGAATGGGCTTGGTGTCGGTCATGTCATTCTCTCCAATGCGTTCGTCAGACTTCGGCATAGGCAATGCCGGTGAGATTGCCCTGGGCGAAGAGGAAGTTGCGCTCGCCGGATCCATCGAGCCGCGCGGAGTAGATCGAGCCGGCGAAGTCGGTCACGAACATGCGATCGTTCGGGACGTCGAGCGCGATGCCGATCCCCTCCATGAGATGCGTCACCACGATCTCGGACTCGGCAGGCTTGCTGTCGATCGAAGCCCGGTTCACCGTGTTGCCGCGCGGAGGATCGCCGCGGTCGGTCCAGTAGAGGATCCGGTTCTTGTGATCGATTTCCAGATCGATCGGCTCCGGCAGGCCGTCGTAAAAGATCTCGATGTCGGATCTTGTCGGTGCGGTCTGGCCGGCGGGTATTTCGACATTGGCGCGGAAGATGCGGCCGAGCCCGGCGTTATCGGGGCCCTTTTGCGTCCAGTAGATGCGTCCGAATTTCGGATCGATCGCCAGTCCGACGCACCATCGGGTCTGGTCCTTGCGATCGGCTTCGCTGTGCCCCGCCTCGATCAGCGTCTCCAGCCGCGAGCCGTCGAGGTTGCAGCGCATGAGGCGCATGCCCTCGCGATCGCACCAGTACAGCTTGCCGCCTTTCTTATCGAGGATGATCTGCTTCGGCGTATGGGTGTGTCCCTGCGGGACGATTGTCTTGCGGTTCTTGCCGTCGATGTCGGCGCGCTCGATGGACCCGTCATCCAGGCTCGGGATGCCCATGTTGGTCCAGTAGATATGGCCGGCCTCGACATCCACGACGATACCGTCCGGAAGGTGGCAGCCGGTCACGATGGTCGTGCGTTCGGAGCCATCCGTATTCATGGCGTGAATGCAGCCTGCATTCAGTTCGAGGACGAACAGACGAGGGATTGTGGGGTTTGATTTCGTGACGGCGTTTGGCATGTCGCACCTGCATCCTGGCCCGACCACGGACCGGGTCAGGTGACGCGACTATGACGCGATCACCGTCATTGATCTTGGACAGGAATGTCACCGCTGGAATGGGTCTGCTGCTTGATCGGTTGCGGCCCCTCGCGCGGCATCGCGACGACCACCGATGCGAGCGCAGCAGCTTTCAACAAGTGAGGCATCAAACGTCCAAGCGTGGGCAACGGGCAGGTTACATGGTCGGCTCTGACTTAAAAAAATTCATCGCCTCGCGATTGCGGCTGGGCCCTGCAACCGAATAAAGTAAATGGCCATCCGGCCATCAGAAAGGGAGTCAGGCATGGACGTGCCGAGCTCTGACAAGGACATTCAAGGCACGCCCGACGCGCCGGATGACGGACGGGCGAAAACCGCGCGCAACCCGACGCGCACGCCCTCCATCATCGTCGGTGTCGTTGCGGTTGCCGTCGTGGGGCTTTCCGTCTTCTATCTGTTGCGGCCGGAGCCCTTGCTAGTCCAGGGCGAGGTCGATGCAACGCGGCTCGATATCGCGGCGCGCGTGGACGGACGGGTCGGCAAGATTCCCGTCGAGCGCGGCCAGAACGTTGCTGCGGGCGCGGTGCTCGTCCAGATCGACAATCCAGAGACCATGGCCAAGCACGAGCAGATGAAGGCGGCCAAGGCTGTTGCGGACGCGCAGCTTGCCAACGTTATGGTGGGAACGCGGGTGGAGGTGATCGCGGCACGGAAGGCGGAAATGGAGCGGGCGCAGGCAGCGCTGGTGTTGGCGCAGAAGACGTACGACCGCACGCACACTTTGACCGATCAGGGCAACGCGCCGCAGGCCCGCCTCGACCAGGCGACCGACGCGCTGCATGAAAGCGAGCGCGCGGTTGACCAGGCCAAATCGGCCTATGAGCAGGCGGTCAACGGCTACACCAAGGAGGAGCGGGCCATCGCCGGCAGCAATGTCGAAAAGGCCAGCGCCGATATCCAGAGCGTCCAGTCGATCATCGATCAGCTCGTGGTCTACGCGCCCATCGCCTCCCAGGTCTACCAGCGCAACGTCGAACCCGGCGAATACGTGTCGCCGGGCGTCCCGCTCGTCACCTTGATCAATCTGGCCGACCTCTGGGTCCATTTCGATCTGCGCGAGGATCTCGTCAAAGGCCTGAAGGTCGGCGATCGCTTCGACGTGCGCATTCCGGCGCTGGGCGACCGCTCCGTCTCGGTCGAGGTCAAGCTGATCGCCACCAAGGGCGAATATGCGAGCTGGCGGGCCACGCGTGCGACCGGCGATTTCGACCTGCGGACGTTTTCGATCCGCGCCTATCCGGTGCAGCCGGTGCCCGAGTTGCGACCGGGAATGAGCGCCTATCTCGACTGGCGGTCGCGGCAATGAGGCCGGCGCCAAAACCCGGATTTCTGCTGGTCGCACGGCGCGAGTGCCGCTGGCTGTTTCACGATCGCGTGGCGCTGCTCCTGATCTTCGGCGTACCGCTGTTTGCGTTCGTGGTGCTGACCACGGTCTTTAGCCATCCGGTCATTCGCGGGCTCGGCGTGACCATCGTCGACGAGGACAAGTCGGGCACATCGCGTGCGCTGGTGGAGTATGTGGCGGCGTCGCCGAGCCTGAACATCGTCGACCGCTCCGGGACATTGTCCATGGCGGTGCAGGACATACGCTCGGGCAAGGCGATCTCGGCGATCCATATCCCGCCGGATTTCGAGCGCGACCTGGAGGCGCAGCGCCGCCCGCAGGTCGTCGGCTTCTATAATCAGCAGTTCCTGACGGCGGCGGGCATCGCCTCGTCGGGTCTGAGCGATGCGCTGTCGGCCGCGGCGGCCGTGGCCGCTCCCGCCAGGCGCGCCGCGCCCGCGGCGGCTTCGATCGGGACGCTCTCGACCGAAACCGTCGCGCTGGTCAATCCGCAGAAGAACTATGCGCAGTTCCTGCTGCGCGCGCTGCTGCCGACGATCATCCATGTGGTGATCACGCTGGCCGCAGGCTATTCGGTCGGTTCCGAATTCCGCCGCCGCGATGCACGGGACTGGCTCGCAAGCGCCGGAGGCGATCCTGTCACAGCGCTGGCCGGCAAGCTCGCGCCGCTGTTTTGCATCTTTGTCGTGATCATGCTGGCCGAGCCGCTGGTGCTCGAGGGCGTGCTCGAAGTGCCCTTCAAGGGCGACCTGCTGCTGATGATCGCGGCCGGCTCGCTGCTGATCATTGCCTATCTGTCGCTGGGCGCCCTGCTCCAGCTGCTGGTCCGCGACCTCGCGACCGGGCTCGGACTTGCGGGCCTGTTTGCCTCGCCCGCGTTCGGCTATGCCGGCGTCGGCTTTCCCACCGTCGGCATGAACGCCTTTGCGCATATGTGGAGCGCGATCCTGCCGCTGCGCTGGTATATGGCCGTTTTGCTGGGACAGGCGGCGCGCGGATTGCCGGTGACGGAATCCGCCGTCCCCTTCGCAGCGCTCGCGGGCCTCGCGCTGCTGTTTGCCGGCCTGGCCTGGCTGCGCATGGCGAGCTTGACGCGCAGCGGCTGGTTCGAGACGGCGCGCCCCGAAGAGGCCCCCGCAATCGAGCCCGCGCCGCGCGGCATCGGCGGTGCCTTCACGGTGGAGTGGCGACGCGTGCTGGGAACGCGGAGCGCCTTCAGTGTGCTGTTCCTCGCGCCACTGGTTTACGGTGTCTATTACCCGCAGCCCTATCTGAACCAGATCCTGCGCAAGCTCCCCATCGCGGTCGTCGACAATGATCTCAGCGATCTCAGCCGCCGGATGGTCGAGACGCTGGATGCCAGCGGCGCGTTGAGCGTCGCGGTTCGCGCCCGCACGCTTGCCGAGGCACACACCGCAATCAATCGCGGAGAGGCCTTTGCCGCCGTCGACATTCCGGCGGGCACCGAGCGCGACGTGCTCAAGGGGATCACCGCGCACATCCCGGTCTATGCGGACGCTACCTACCTCTTCATCTTCAGGTCGACCGCAAGCGGCGTGGCCACCGCCCTCGGCGCCCTGACGTCCGAGCTCGTGTCGCGCGGCGGACGCTCGGACGGCAGCCTGGTCAAGGCAAAGCTGGCAAGCTCGAGCCCGGCCGACGTTCTGCTGCAACCGATCTTCAACCCGGTCGGCGGCTATGCGAGCTATGTCGTTCCGGCCGCGTTCGTGCTGATCCTCCAGCAGACCCTGCTGATCGGCGCGGCGATGCTGACCGGCTCGGCGCTGGCGGGCCGCGGCGGCGCGTTCACCGGCGTGCTTGGCCGCGGCGTCGCGCATCTGACCATCTACCTGCCGGCGGTCGCGCTCTATCTCATCGTGCTGCCGCGGATCTACGGTTTCTCGACACTCGGCCATCTGCCGCAGATCTTCGCGCTCGCGACCATATTCCTGCTGGCGACGAGTTTTATGGGCCAGGCGGTCGGAGCCTGGTTCACGCGGCCCGAGAACGCGACCATCCTGCTGCTGGCGACCAGCCTGCCGCAGTTCTTCATGGCCGGCTTTGCATGGCCGCGCGAGGCGATTCCCGATGTGGCCCTCGCCTTCGGCCGGATTTTCCCCGCCGATTCCGCGATCGACGGTCTCGTGCGCATCAATCAGCTCGGCGCTGGTATCTGGGAGGTCACGCATGACTGGCTCGGGCTCTGGTTGCTGGCGCTGGTCTATTTCGTGCTTGCGGTGATCTCGGCATTCGTCGTCAAGAGAGGACAGCGACATGCACAAGGCTAGGCTTGCGGCCATCATTGCGCTCGCGCTGGTCGCGGGCATCCTGATCGTGTCCGCAAATCGTTCCGGATCACCGCCTGCACTCGTCGGTGTCGTGCGCACGACCGAAGTGAGAGTGGAGCCGGAGGTGACCGGACAGCTCCAGTCGATCGCGGTCGAGAAGGGCGCCACCGTGCGCGCGGGCGATATTCTGGCACGGCTCTCCGCAGTGGAGTTGACGGCACAGGCGGATCAGGCGCGCGCTGCACTGGCATCAGTAACTGCCAACCGCAACAACGTCTATGCCGGCGTCCGCCGTGAGCAAGTCGACTCGCTGAAAGCTGCCATCGCCAAGGCCAGCGCCCGCCTCGACTATGTGCGGGCCCAGCTCTCCAGGACCAGCACGCTGGCGCGCCAGAGCTTCGAATCCCAGCAGTCGCTCGACCAGGCCGAGAACGACGTTGCGAGCGCGCGCGCCGACGTGGCCGAGGCCCAGGCCAATTACGATGCGGCCGTGGCGGGACCGACCCGGGAAGAGCGCGCGATCGCCGACGCGCAGGTGCAGGCCGCGGCCGCCGCGGTCACCGTGCTCGAGCGCCGCCTCGACAAGATGGTGTTGCGCGCGCCGGCCGACGGCGTAGTCAGCGTCATCGCCGCCGAGATCGGCGAGAACGTTCGCGCGGGCCAGCCGATCCTGGTGGTCGAAGCGGCGGGCAAGCAATGGCTCTCATTCAACGTGCGCGAGGATCATCTCGATCGTCTCGCGATGGGAGAAACGGCGAACGTGATGCGGCGCGGCGCCGATGGCGCGACAAAGGCGGTCGTCACCGAGCTGCGGCCACTCGGCGTGTTCGCCACCTGGCAAGCCGAGCGGGTGATTGGCGATCATGACCGCAACACGCTGCGCCTGCGCCTTGACCTTGACCCGAAGGGAGAGTTGTCGGGCCTCGAGCCGGGCACGACCGTCTGGATCGACCACTAGCGAGAGCTCTGAAGTGTTTTGGCTTGACGGAGGCTGCAGAACTCTCATACCTGTTTTGCAGTGCCTCTTTCCCCGATCGGAAAATATGCCGCAACCGGCGAAGGAACCGAAAAGCCAACTCCGCCGCAGGTTTGCAGCCAGATGATTACGGGTTGCCGGGTTGCAAGGATTCAATTATCCGGAACTGCTCCCGGTTTGCGCCAGGAAAGTGTATTACGAAAGAAAGGCCGGCTGGCGGAAGCGCCTGTTTTCCTTCGTCGCAGGAATCGACGCCGCGCGCAATCTTTGTCGGGACCAGAGACAGAGTTCTGACCGCGATTACACGATCCGGCCTACCCTGCTCTTGCTGCACACGACATTTCGAACTGGTCCAAAAACTTTAACTCTCGGTCCCATCCATCCTAGGCTAGTTTGAGCCAACTAGAGCCATCATTTCTCGCTCGGCGTCCCTTCAATGGCAGAGCCAAACCTCACCCAGTTCCGGCCATCGAACTTCTGCAATTGCATCTGCTCGATTGGGTAGTGATCGGTTGGCGATGTGTCCAACGTAACGTCCGGAAGCAGCATGTCGAGATGAACCCGGTTCAACGCCTCGGCCTGCCTCATGATGTTGGCGCGCGTAAGGTCATCCTTGCACCGCCCGAGCACTTCGACCAGCGCCTGGGCGGCGTTATATCCATAGACTACATAGAAATTGTTTTGGTCTTCTCCCGGAATGTATTTGGACATGAAATCGGAGAATCTCGTCAAACCGGGGTCATCTTTCCAGGCCGCATCGGCAGGATCCTTGCTGTAACTCGCTGTGATGATGTCCCTTGCGTTTTCGAGGCCGGCGGGCTTCAGGACGGCGCTGATCGATTGCGAGTTTCCATGCAGGATATGCACTGGCTTCCAGCCGATCTCTGCTGCCTTCTTAATGGCCTGCGCCGCAAATTTCGCCGAGGCGAAATTGACGAAGATGCTTGCGCCCGAGAATTTCAGCTTCACAAGTTCGGAATCAATCGTCGGCGCGCTCGTCTCATACGTGACTTCGGCGACAATGTTGCCGACCGCATCGCCGAGCCCGTCCTTCAAGCCCTTGATATTGTCCCGTCCGAAGTCGTCATTGGACGAGAGAACCGCAATCTTCCCACCATGATAGTTTTCACGCAGGTACCTGCCGTAGATGCTTGTTTCGCTCTGGTAGCTTGGCTGGAAGCCCATCGACCAGGGATATGCCTTGTGATCACCGAAGATGGTCCCTCCGGCTGCTATGAACAGCTGCGGCACCTTTTTGGCGTTGACATATTTGATAACCGACATGACGGTCGGCGTCCCCAGTTGATTGAAGAGAAGAAGAACCTCGTCGCTTTCGATCAGCTTGCGGGTCTGCTCCACGGTCTTCGGAGGGCTATAGGCGTCGTCGTAGGAGATGAACTCGAGCTTGCGGCCGTTAACCCCGCCTTGATCGTTGATCATCTTGAAATAGGCGCCTTCCGTTCGGGCAATGATGCCATTCGATGACAGCGGTCCACTGTACGGAGCGGTATTGCCAATCTTGATGACAGTATCGCTTGCGCCGGCATCGTACCGCTTCTGCCCTTGCGCGCTGCTTGGCCCTGCAACGGCCGATCCGATCAAGATCGTCAGCGCGATAACCCAATAAACCAATCGCGGCGCGCGCGCGTGCTGTGACATGCCTCTCTCCTCGGATTCGATATTGGATCGACGATCGCTCGGATCGTCAGGCCGTCTTCAGGTCGAAGTCGAACCGGGTTCCCCATGTCGTCAGCTGCTCAATCGTCCACACCCGAGGACGTTGGGGGTACGCCTCGTGCCAGGGCCGCGGCTCGAAAATATTGAGCTCCGGAACCAGCACGTCCATGTCGGAATAGAGCTCGATCAGAAAACGGCTCGGGTCGTAGTGATAGGACGCGAGGTTGTGGCCCGCGGTATGCCGCGTCGGACCCCAGAGGATCGGATGGCCTTTCGTCGCGAGAAAATCGGCCACATCGTGATGCGCGGCGCGGCTGCGCAGCTCAAACGCAAGGTGATGAAGCCGGGTTTCCGGCGCACCGATGACGTTGAGGACGTGGTGATCGTGATTGCAGGTCAGAAACGTCGCAATTCCCTCAAACCAATCGGTCGTGCGGAAGCCGATGGCCGAACAGAATTCAACGAACTTGTCGGCCTCCGGCGTGATCAGCGCAACGTGCCCAAGACGCGTTGGAACGACGCCCGAGGTGCGGAAGCCGGGGCCAGGCATCGCCATCTCCGGCAACAGATGGAGCGTGTGCCCCACAACGACGACCTCCACCAGGACGGGAACGCCCGGCCGCGCGTCGCTTTTCTTTTCGGCAGAGAGGCCGAGACCGCGGAGCGACTTCACCGTCTCGTCAGCCGTTTCCTGTTCGATCCTCAGGCCGAGCGCCGTGAGACGCTTCTCGGGCGCCGGCTTGATGGTGATGTTGTGGTGATCGAGGCCGAGGCTGAAATAGGCGCGGCCATCGGATCCTCGCTCGGCCGGCGTTGCGCCGAGCACGCGGTCGTAGTAGGCGATCTCCTGTTCCGCGGCAGGCGTATCGAGATCGACATAGGCGATTTGGAAAGCGCGGGTCATCGTTTTTCCTCCAGCGTCGCCGCGACGGCTTCTGCGTCGTAGCCATAAAGTCGGTTCATAGCCTCAGAACTGCCGCGCACACCTCGCGTGGCGAAGAGGTGGTCCCGTTCGAGCTGTTGTGGTCCGTCCTGCAGGTGGAAGCTCGTAGAATTGGCGCGAGACCTTTCCTGCACCTCGGTCGCGCGCGGCTTGCGCAATGTGACGTAACCCCGAAACGCCGACGGAATGTCGAAGGCTGCGTGCTTCAGGCATGCCGCCAGCGCGGCACCGTCCTCGATGGCCTGCGCGGCCCCCTGCGCCATGTACGGCAGCATGGGATGGCACGCGTCCCCCAGCAGCGCGACACGCCCCCGCGTCCATTCCGGAAGTGGATCGCGATCGAACAACGCCCATTTGAACGTCTCGTCGACGGCGTTGAGGATCGTCGAGATCTGCGGATGCCACCCCTCGTACTTCCTTGCGGCATCGGAGATCGAACCGCGGTCGGACCATTGCTCCCGGGTCCAGGTCGCCTCTTCGCTGACAGCCACGAAGTTCAGGAATCGACCCGAGGAAACGAAGTAATGGACGAAGTGTCCGCCAGGCCCCACCCAGTTCGTGACATCGAGCGGAAGGCCGAGATGCGCGATCCGTTCGACAGGTGCGAGCCCCCGATACGCGATCTGCCCCGAGAACCGCGGCTTTTCGACGCCGAACAGGCGCTCGCGAACCTGGGAGTGGATTCCGTCGGCGCCGATGAGGAGATCGCCGCGCTCGGACGTTCCGTCCTCGAAGCGGGCGGTCACGCCCGTTTCGTCTTGCTCGACATCGACCAGACGTCGTCCAAGCTTGATCTCCTTGCGACCAAAGGCGTCAGCAAGAAGGGCGATGAGGTCAGCCCGGTGGAAATGGTAGTAGGGCGCCCCATAACGGTTCTCGAGGGCATCGCCCAGTTCCTCGCGCCCCAGGACTCGGCCGTCCTGCCAGCGGCGAAAGACGACCGAAGAGGGGCGAACGGCGGCCCGCGCCATGGCGTCCCCGAGCCCATAACGGCTCAGCAGCCGGGAGACATTAGGGCTGATCTGAATGCCCGCGCCGACCTCGCGTTGCGCCAGCGTTTGCTCGAACAGGGAGACGTCGAGACCGGCCCGGCGCAGTGCGATGGCAGCCGCCGTGCCGCCGATACCTGCGCCGATCACTAGGGCATGAAGCGGCTTCACCGTTCCGCCCCCCAGCCGAGAGCCGTCGCGAGGATCGCGTCGGCGTTTGGCGGCGTGCTACCCGTTCCGCGCCACGCAATGTGGTGGTCAGGCCGAACGAGCAGCAAGTCCTGTCCGTAAACACCCTTCAGATCGGGTTCGTCGAGTTGCAAGACCGACAGCGGTATCCGTCGTCGCGCCGCAGCGTCGACAAAGGACGACAGATCGCGCCTTCGGAAATCGATCAGCGTGAAATGCGGGCCCAGCCGATCGTAGAGCGCCGTCCCGTCTTTCAGATATGTGCTGGGCAAGCGGGCGCCGGGCGTGGTCGTCGGCTTGTAGACAACGGAATCGAATGGAAAGGGAGTGGCCGAGCCATCTGCGACGATCGGCGATCCCTCATAGATAAAGCCGTGCTCGATCCCGAAGCATTCGTTCTCGACGTTGCCGAGCTTGGCGATCGCTGCACCGACTTCGGCCCGGCGCACGGGATTGTCGCTGTTGTCGCCTTCCAACAGGCTTCCATAGGCCTCGGCAATGTGCATTCGCACCTGCATGTGGCGGCCGGAGGCGTCGCGATTTCGTGCCGCCACGGGACGCCGCTCGATTTCATACGACGCGAGGAGACCGGGCCCACCAAAACCCTGCAGCGTCGCCGCCAGCTTCCAGCCGAGGTCGACCGCATCGCCGACCCCTGAATTCATCCCGTAGCCGCCTGTCGGGATGAACTGATGCGCGGAATCACCTGCGAGCAAGACGCGTCCCGTGCCATAGCTTTCGGCGACCAGCAGGTGCGGCGTCCACACATTCGCGACCAGGATATCGAAGGAGAATGGCCGGCCGGCATAGGCCTCGACGAGCGCGCGCGGATCGAGCTTGGTCGCGTCCTGGCCGGGAAGCACAGGCACGTGAACGGTCCAGATATCATCGTCGTTCTGGGCGATCATCGTTCCAAGCGGCGACTGGTAGTGCCAGGCGACGCCCCAGCGCTGCAGCAGATCTCGCTCGGTCGATCGAAAGTGGATCATGTAGAGTTCGCCGACGCGCGACTGCCCCTCGAGCTGGATGCCCAGCCCTGCGCGAACGCGGCTGGAGCCGCCGTCACAACCGATGAGATATTGGCAGCTGACCTGCTCCTGGGTGCCACTCCCCTGCTCCCGCAGCACCGCGACGACACGATCGTCCTTCTCTTCAAACCCTTCGAAGGCGACGCCGAACCGCACGTCGACCTCCGGACGCGCGTCGATGGCTTTCTTCAGAACCGGCTCAATCTCGACCTGCGAGACCCGCATCGGGGGTTCGAGCGGTTGGGTGCCGTCGTTCTTGATACGGATCTGCCTTCGAAACTCGCTCGGGGTCATGTATCGAAAGCGATGCAGCTCATATCCGGCAAGACTTGTGATCCAGGAGACATCGAAGGGATGATCTTCCGGCACCGCGACATGTCGCAACGCGTCCGCGAGGCCGAACTTCCGAAAAAGCTCCATGCTGCGGCTGTTGGTGATGTCCATCTTCGGATGGCGGGTCGTCGTCGCATTCTTCTCGACCAGCATCGAGCGGATGCCGAAATGGGCCAGGACGTTCGCAAGCGTCATCCCGACGGGACCGCCCCCTGCAATCAGAACCGGAACCGATTTCATTGTTTCCTCCCAATATAAGCGGCGCACGATCTACGTCGTGCTGCCGCCACCGAATGACGCCCGATCAGGACCCGGCCTGATCAACTCCGTTGAGCCAGGGCAGTGCGCTAATCTAGTCTGGTCAAGACCTCGCTCCACGACAACCGATATGATGTCCGCTCGAATCCGCGGGTGACAGGATCACCGCAGGATCAGGCCGCCGCACGCACCGCGTCTTCGGCTTCAAGCACGATCGGATTGCGCAGAACACCCAATCCCTCGATCTCGATCTCGCAGACGTCGCCGGGCTTCATATAGAGAGGCGGCTTGCGTGCCGCGCCGACGCCGGACGGCGTACCGGTCACGATGATGTCTCCCGGAAACAGCGTGATGCCCACGCTGATCAACGCGACCAGGGTTGCGACATCGAAGATCAGATCGGAGGTCGACGCCTTTTGCATCACCGTCCCGTTCAATCTCGTCTCGAGTTTCAGGCCGCTGGCACCTGACGGAAGTTCGTCGGCCGTTACAAATGCCGGCCCGAACGCTCCCGTGCCGTCGAAATTTTTGCCGATGGTCCATTGCGGCGTGCGGAACTGATAGTCGCGGATTGTACCATCGTTGAAGATCGAATATCCGGCGACATGGTCGAGGGCTGCGGACTGCGGGATATGGCGGCCGCCGCGCCCGATGATAGCGACAAGCTCTCCCTCAAAGTCGAGCGCTTCCGAGACGTTCGGACGTACGATCGGCACACCGTGCCCGATGAGGCTCGAGGCGAACCGGCCAAACAGCGTCGGATAGTCCGGTTGCTTGATGCTGCTTTCGGCAGTGTGGTCCGCGTAGTTCAGGCCCACACAGATGATCTTGCCGGGTGCGGACAACGGCGGCAGGAAGCTCACCGCTTCCGGATCGATCGGATCGCCCTTGAGAAGCGCCGAGGCGAGATCCTTCAGTGCGTCCGCTCCACCGGCAATGGCGCGCTCGAGCCGGCCCTCTCCGCCGTCATCGAGCCCCCAGTGCCGGCCGGCTTGATCGGCAACAGCGAGGCCGCGCGTTCCGTTTCTTTCATAAGCGATGAAGCGCATGGGGCATTTTCCTCCGTGTGCGATCTCCTATATCACACAAAATGCATATTACAAAATAAAATGCATAATTTCGAAAGTATGCATATTTGCAAGTGACTCCAGACATTTCGTCCGCTATGGCTATTAGCACCATGGAATCACCGACGAGCCTCACCCACGGAGCCTATGCGGAGCTTCGCTCCGAACTGCTCGCATGCAACTTCGCGCCCGGAGAGAAGCTGAAGATCGAGGATCTCTGCCGTCGCTTTGCAGTTGGCTCGAGCGCCGTGCGTGAGGCGCTGTCGCGCCTCGCATCGGAGGGGTTTGTCGTCAGCGAACCGCAGCGGGGCTTCCGCGTCGCCCCATTGTCGGTTGATGCCCTTCGCGATCTCACCGACGTTCGATGCAGCATTGAGGCGCTGTGCCTTCGAGGCGCCATCGAGAACGGTGGACTCGAGTGGCAGTCGCAGGTCGTCGCCGCCCTGCACCGTCTGACGCATACGCCGGTATGGGCAGACAAGGCCGCGCGTCGCTACAGCAACGAATATGCGAGGGCTCACGAGACCTTTCACGAAGTCCTCGCAGCGGGATGCGGCAGCCCCTGGCTTCTTCATCTGCGCGCGGTGCTTTTCAATCACTCTGCACGTTACCGGTGGTTTACCGGTCCCCTGTCCAAGGTGGACCGCGACCTCGACAAGGAACATCGCGAGATTGCGGAGGCCACTTTGGCGCGGGACTGCGAACGCGCCGTCGCACTGATGAACGCGCACCTGCAACTGACCGCAAAAATCGTCCTCGACGCTGTATCGTCCGAGCGCGAGCCGGCTGCGAGAACATCAAAGGCAAAGCCGGGCAAGACTCACGCGCCGGATGGCCCAGGTCTCAAACGCAAGCGAAGCACGGCATCTGCCTGACGACCTGCCCGCTCCCGCCCGGCACGAGCAAACCGGGCGCGGAGTCGGGTGCCGCTACAATTTGATGACCAGCTTCCCGCGATTCTCCCCGGCGTAGAGCATCGCAATCGATGCCGGCGCGGCCTCGATGCCGTCCTGCACGTCCTCGCGATACCGCAACTTGCCGGAGCGAATCCAGCCAGCCAGCGCCACGACCGCTTCTTCATACCGTGGAGCAAAATCGGTGGTGAGGAAGCCCTGCATGATTGCGCGCTTGACGAGCAGATGCCGCTCCGGCCGCGGTCCCTCGTTCCAGGGATCCCAGCTCGCATAAGAGGCAGTACCGCAAATCGCGATGCGTGCTCCGACATTGATCTGCCGGACAACGGCATCGTGAATTGCACCTGACGTATTGTCGAAGAAAGCGTCGACGCCATTGGGGCAAAGCCGGGCAAGCGCTTCATCGAGATCCGCAGTCGACTTGTAGTCGACGGCCGAATCGTAGCCGAACTCCTCGATGCACTGCCGGACTTTCTCCGCACCACCGGCGAACCCGATCGTGCGACATCCCTTGATCTTCGCGATCTGGCCCACAGCCGAGCCAACCCCACCGGCGGCCGTCGAGACCACGACGGTTTCCCCTGCCTTCGGCCGGCAGACGTCCAGCAAGCCGAAATAGGCCGTCAGGCCGTTCAGTCCGAGCACACCGAGCGAGAGCGACAGCGGAAGGTCTTCCTCGAGGACCTTCCGCATGACCTGCTGCGGTTTGGCTGCGGCATAGTCCTGCCAGCCGAATATGCCCATGACCTTGTCGCCGGCTGCATAGCCATGGCTTCGCGTTTCAATCACCTCTCCGACCGCGAATGCGCGCATGGTGTCGCCGACTTCGATCCTCGGCCAATAGGTGCTCTTGTCGGCAATCCATCCGCGCATGGCCGGATCTGCCGACAGGAAGATGTTGCGAACGAGGAACTCGCCGTCCGAAATCCTCGGCACTTCCGCTTCGCGCAGCGCGAAGTCCGTCGGCTGCGGAATTCCGTTGGGGCGTGAACTTAGCCATACCTGTCGGTTTTTCATTTGCTGCCGCCTTTCCTATCTCGCCACGCTAGGGAGCCGAACTGCGTGTTTCGGTCCAGTTATGCGGTCTCCTGAGCCCCACGGAGGCGAAGCGCGCGCCACCGGTAGACCGGGACGGTGAGTGAGTTATGACGAAAGTGGTTGCGGGGGAAGCGCAACCACCGATACCGACATTCGAAGTTCAAGTTGCGATCTGATCGAGCCCGCCTCCTGCGTCCCGAACGCAGTGAACATCTTCTAAGGTGTTGATTTTTCTTACTTCGACAGGCGTTTCAGTCTCGTTTTGTTCACGGTCGTTTCACCCAATTCGTTGCGATATCGTTGCGGCGTTCTCGGGTAGAACGGTGAGCAGCGGCCTTGCTCCAAGGGATCCTCCAACGGCTCCAACTCGCATCGATTTAGCGGCTTTTCCCGACTGGCCGCTTCGCGCCAACAGCCGTCATTCAGCGAAGGTCGCTTGTGGTCATTTTGAGACACGTCGACCGGTTGAGCCGGCAGGAAAGACCGGAAGCGTCGCTTACTTGCGCCGCCGTCAAAACTGACATTCACGATCCTCGAACCTGGGTGGAGGCTGTGGGCTATCTTCAGCGCCTAGCGCAGTGATACTTCCGCGCCTCGGAACAACTCAAGTTCACGGCTTATCGCTCTCCGGTTGCGAGGTGGACACCTTCGGCCCGTAGCGCATAATCCTCGGGCCGCATCCAGGGCGGCCTTTGCTGCCAACGCTGACGCTGCTCCGCCGATTGCGGGGGAACACGTTCCAGTGCTTCGCGCGCCTCACCCAATTGCCCGAGATGAGCGAGCGACGCAGCGACGTATTCGTAAGGGGGAGCATAGCTCGGACGCAGGCGGACAACTTGGCGCAATGTCTGCAGCGCAGCGACGAAATCGCGTGAAAAAAACTGCAAGAGGGCGCGCCAGATCGACCAAAGCCAAATCAGGGGATCGTGTGGGCTGGCACGCATTGCCTGCTGCAACCTCTCGAGTGCTTCCTCTCGATAGCCGCCGAACCCGAGTACACAACCAAGCATGCTGATGACAAAGGCACTGTTTGGATTGAGGGCAACCGCGGTGCGCGCTTCGGCGATCGCCGCCTCCCATTCGCCGCCCCACATCATCATGTGTGCCAGCACGGCATGCGCCATCGCATCCCTTTCGTCGAGCGATACCGCGATTTGCGCTTCTTTACGCGCGGTTCCTTGAACCTCCAAGAAGGGGCGACTCGAGAAGTGCCAGATATCCCACTGGAGAGCCAGCGCGTATCCGTAATGGCCGGGAGCGAAATTTGGATCGAGCGCGATAGCTTGGCGAAAAAAGGTCTGTGCGGTCCGGTTTTCCTCCGGTCCGTATTTGTTGAAGTGCCAAAGTCCTCGTTGGTAGGCTTCCCAAGCATCGAGCCGCTCCGGCGGCTTGCGTAATACTCGCTGCTGCTCGGCCTCGGCCAGCGCCGGCTCGATAACTCCCGCAACACTCGCCGTGATCTCGTCCTGCACGGCAAAGATATCGCTCAGGTCGCGGTCGTATCGCTCGGCCCAAATATGGGCGCCGGAGGTCGCATCGATCATTTGCGCGGTGACGCGCACCCGACTGCCGCCCTTGCGCACCGATCCTTCGAGCACATAGCGCACACCCAGTTCGCGCGCCACCTGCTTCACAGCAACTGCGTGGCCCTTGTAGGTGAAGGTCGAGTTGCGGGCGATCACAAACAGCCAGCGAATGCGGCTCAATTCGGTGATAATATCCTCAACCATGCCGTCGGCGAAATATTCCTGCTCGGGATCACCACTCATATTCTGAAATGGCAGTACCGCGATCGAAGGCTTGTCCGGCAGGGCGAGCGCCGGCCTTTCCCTTCGCGCGCTCCGGCCAATCGGTACGCGATAGACGCGCACCGGACGCGCGATGTTCTTGAGCTGCTGCACGCCCATATCCTCGAAGTGGATGGTGAACTTGTCGCGCACTTGCTGATAGGACGAGTCCGAGATGCAGATGCCGCCGGGCTCCGCTATACTTTCTAACCGCGCCGCGATATTCACTCCGTCGCCATGAATGTCCTCGGCGTCGATCATAATATCGCCAAGGTTGATCCCGACGCGAAACTCGATCCGCTGCTCATCTGTAACATCCGCGTTGCGCTCGGCCATGCCGCGCTGAACGTCCATCGCGCAGCGCACGGCGTCCACCACGCTCGGAAACTCGATGAGGATGCCGTCTCCGGTGGTCTTGACGACGCGCCCACGGTGCTCCGCAATCTCCGGGTCCATCAACTCGCGACGGCAGGCCTTCAGGCGTGCGAGAGTGCCTTCCTCGTCAGCTCCCATGAGTCGGCTATAGCCTGCCACATCGGCGGCCAGGATGGCGGCGAGCTTGCGTTCGATCCGCTCGGGAGGCACAGGGGAGCCCTCTCTTGACCTGCAGCGAAAGCCTAGCCCAAAGGTATCCACCAATTCAACGTCAGCCTTTCGCGTTCCCCTTCGGAAATTCGAGCACAAGGCACGTCGTCGTCGCATGCGCAAGCAGCCGACGCCTCGCATCGGTGATGCGCGCCTCGGCGGTAGCGACGCGACGGCCGGCGTTGAGCACGCGACCCTCGGTGCGGATCACGCCGCTCGTCTCGCTCATACCGCGCACGAATGAGATTTTGAATTCCAGCGTGGTGTAGCCGGTGCCTGCGGGGAGCGTGCTCTGCACCGCGAGCCCCATCGCAGAATCCAAGAGGATCGCGGTATAGCCGCCGTGCACCGAGCCGATTGGGTTGTAATGGCGCAGGCCCGGCACGCTGTGAATCACGACGGCGCCGGGTTCGACCGTGCAGTCGAACGGTTCGACCGTCTGCATGATCGGCGGCTCCGGCAATCGTCTCGCGAAGATCGCGCGGACAAAATCGAGCCCCGACATCGACGCGATCACGTCGATTGGTACGATGCCGTATTCGATAGCCTGCTTGCCGGATTTATCGCCCATGATCCCTCAGCACACCGCGATTCGGGCATTTACGATTGTTCAGAGAGCATTGCCGCGTCGAGCGCGGCATCTGGCAGCTGTTCAACAATGTCCGCTGCCAGGCTCGCGACCTTAAGTCCGGAACCAAATCCCGTCACCTGACAAAGCCATCGAATGCTGTCATATAAATCGGGTGGGAGTCCTCGTTTGCCTTCTTGAACTCGTCCGAGGGCGTGCCATAGATCACCCAGCGAGTGAGCTTGGCCACAGCGAAGAACTCCTTCGAGAATGGCCCGAAGCTTTCCGTTTGGTGGAATAGAGCCGCCTTCGAATCCGTGTAGCGTTCAAAGATGTCAACCGTCTTCTGGTCGTGCCCGATGTTGAACTCAAACTGCAGCGCGCCCGGCTCCTTCTCTGTCGCGGCCACAAGCTTTGGTATCAGCGGCGTGAACTTGTCCATCTGATCGACGGTAACGGTGAACACCCAGTACACCTGTTCGCTCCGCATCCCTGCCTCCATGGTACGCCGCCTCAAGGCTCACACGACGACGACAATCAGCGCAACTGCCAACCACCAGAACTGCGCGCAATCAATTTTCGCATGGGCCAATGTCACATTCAAACTGGCTATCGTCTTGAAGGCTTTTGTCGCGTCGGGAAATTTCTTGCCGTCTTGTTTCGAGAACGCGCCCTTGTGCCTTAAGCAAATGCCTCCAAGCCCCCGGGACCCTCGAAGACTTCGGTCTGAGACGGTTCGCGGAATGATCCAGGTGACCCGCTCGGTGGCTCCCATCGCCGCCGAGACACGAGGCTTGTCGGTTCCGCTCTACCCCAACAAACAGGCCGCTGATTGCTCCATCTGGACAGGGATTCCGCGTTCGCGTCGCCAGCGGGCTGGACTTAGACCAAAAGCCCTTCTGAAGAGCCTGCATAGATGTGCTTGATCCGAAAGACCTACGCTCAAGGCTATTTCACTCAGTGATGCCGCACTGGTCAGCATCAGGTGGCAGGCTCTCTCCAGACGCTTTCTCACCACGTAGGCATGTGGCGACTCGCCGAACGCTAATTTGAATTTTCGACAGAAGTGCGCTGGGCTCCGACACGCGACCGCACTGAGATTCCGAATGTGAAGGGTACGACCTAAATTGCTGTCAATGTAAGTTTGCACGCGAGCGATCTGCCATGCCACTAGACCACCTCTTGGGCAGCCGTTAGCGACAGAACAACGCTCGATCTCCATGTGAAGGATGCGCGATGCCGTAATCAGTGACGCCTTGGCGAGCTCTCGGTCACGCTCTAGCTCTCGCCTTGCAGTTTCAAGCAGCTCGATCAGGCTGTTTCCCACCAAGCGGAACTGCTGATCAGCGGCAAAGGAAAATTCTGGTGCTGGAGTTTGAAGTCCCCGCTCGAAACGACGAATTTGTGTCATGCGTTCGGAGGGTGCACTGGATCCTAATACGAGCATTATAACCTCCCGTGCATGGGGGAATTCCCCGGCAAAACCGGTACGACGCGTTTTGACGGTTTGGCACGGCGTGGTCGATTGCGCGGTGGTAGTGTGAGGTTCGCTTATAGTTGCCTTTTCTAAGCCATCGCTTAGGGACGACGCGGGCGCGAGATCTCTAACCACGCTTCTGCATACGTTAGCCGAAGAGCACGTAATGCCCGACGAGCAGCGTTGTAGCAAATGCAGCAGATGGTAATTTGCTGGCAGGGACAGCGCACTCGCGTGAAAGCGCTTGAGGCGATATCCCTTAGGCTGACTCAGGAGCTCTGCGGCTGCTGTAGCCTCACGTTGAGAGTGTCCGCCATCCGGCTGAGCTCGGGAAGCGAGCGGACCTTCATTTTCCGCATCAGGTGGGTGCGATGCACCTTCACCGTAGACTCGGCGATGCCGATATCGTTGGCAATCTGTTTGTTGAGGCGACCCGCCACGACATGGAGCATGATCTCACGCTCGCGTGAGCTGAGCGTGTCGAAGCGCTCCCTGAGCGCAGTCAATGCCCTGTCACTCTCCAGCCGGGCACGATCGCGAGCGAGGCCGGCCTCGACAGCGTCAAGAAGATCCTGATCACGGAATGGCTTCGTGAGGAACTCCATGGCGCCGCCCTTCATCGCTTGCACGGTCATCGCCACGTCGGCATGCGCTGTGATGAAGATGATCGGCACTTGCCTGTTCGCAGCGGCGAGGTCGCGCTGAAGCTCAAGACCGCTTCGCCCCGGCATTCTCACGTCGAGTACCAGGCAGGTGGGGCCTTCCGGCGGATCAACTTTGAGAAAATCGTGAACAGACGAAAATTGACAGGTATGTAGGCCGACCGTCCGCAACAGCCGCACGACCGAGTCGCGAAACTCGGGATCGTCATCGATGACCAAGACACTGGGATTTGCCTCACCCATCGCCGGTATCCCAAAAGGGAGCGCGTTACTCCTGCCATACTACATACAAGCGGTCGATTTGAACAGCATCTGCCCCCCAAGCGGATAGCCCAAGGCCTAAGCCATCGCTTAGGGGCGACGGCATTGCATTGTTGGGGAATGTCCCTGACATTACGAAGTTGCATGCTGGTGCGAGGTATTGCGCCGCGGGTGGCGGAGCCACTAAGTTTCCCGGAAGCCGCAATGTTGAAGCATACGCTCGTATCTATCGTCGACGATAATCAGCCCTTTCGAGAATCTCTGCGAAAGCTCGTAATGTTGTTCGGCTACACTGTCGAATCTTTTCCATCAGCAGCCGATTTCCTGGCATCACGTCTCGTACCTGAAACCGACTGCCTGGTCACCGACGTTCAGATGCCTGGGATGACCGGAGTCGAGCTCCACAGGCGTTTGGTCGACACAGGGCACGCGATTCCGACGATCCTCGTGACTGCATACCCTGATGAAATGGTCAGGGATCAGGCCCTAAGGGATGGAGTCGTTTGCTACCTCAGCAAGCCAGTGGACGACGACGATCTCGAACGGTGCTTGCGATCAGCTCTGCAGGCCGGCACGCCGATTGAAGACAATTCATGAGTTCTCCTGGACCACAGGCAGAGTGAATTGAAATACCGCCCCCCGAGGCTCATTGGCACTCATCCACAACCGGCCTCCATGACCGTTGATGATGGTCTGGCAAATCGACAGCCCCATGCCGACTCCGCTGGTCTTAGTGGTGTAAAAGGGTTCGAAAACTCGATCGAAGTTTACCGGATCAATGCCGGGCCCTGAATCGTGCACTGCGACGAGGATGCCGCCGGGCTGGTTTTGCTCGGTTCTGATCGTCAACGCTCGCGTGCCCTCCTCAACTGAGCTCATCGCTTCGACCGCGTTCAGGATCAGATTCACGAGCACTTGCTGCAGTTGAACCCGATCACCCTGAACAGGAACCAGACCATCCATCAGGCGAGTGCTGACCGAGATGGCATCCTTGGCGATTGCGCTTCGCACCATCACAATCACCTCGTTGATGGCTTCATTGAGGTCAAAACGCTCTTTTCGCGGCGGAGCTCTCTTAATCTGACTGCGAATCCGTCCGACGATGTCCTTGGCTCGGTCCGCATCCCTGACAACACAACCAAGCGCTTCCCTGACCTCAGTCAGATTCGGCGGACTCATTTCCAAGAACCGCATCCCCGCACGGGCGTTGTTGCGCGCAGTCGCGATCGGATGCAGAATTTCGTGTGACAGCGAGGCGGCCAATTCTCCCATCATGCTCAAACGATTTATATGGGCGAGGTCTGCCTCAAGCTGACCTAGCCGCTCAAGCTCGTCTTGTGCGCGCTTCCGTTCCGTCACGTCGACGTTTGTGCAAACGACCTCAAGTAGCACGCCGGGTGGAGAAAATTCATGGTGGGTGTTTGCTTCCAGGTATTTGACCGTTCCATCAGGCAGCAAGATTCTGAATTCCTCAACGAAGTCTCTTTGCTCGCGCAATGCCTCCTGGACTTCTTTCCACAGCCTCTCGCGATCGTCTGGGTGAATGCGTCCCCACATATCGTCTCGGCTTGGAAGGCCCTGCAGCGGATCAAACCCCCAGATGCGGTAACTCTCATCCGACCAATACAGAAAACGCTTGGTTGTCCCGTCCAGAACCCAAGTACCGGTGTGGCTTAGCCTCTGTGCTTGTGCAAGCCAGGCTTCGTCGCGGCGCAATGCTTCCTCGGCCCGCTTGAGCTCGGTCAAATCGAGCGCGAAAATAACGCCCTCGTTGCCGCTTTTTTCGAACAGCGCTCCGCCGACTAACACGGGCACGCGGCTCCCATCTTTGCGGAAGTACTCCTTCTCGACCGGATGAAAAGCCCCGGTCGAGTGCAGTTCCGCCACTGAGCGTTCATTTTGCTCACGCCATTCGGCTGGCGTCAGATCGGTCAAGTGCAAGCGCCTCAAAACAACATCTTCGCGACTGTACTGTAGCATGCGCAGAAACGCTTCGTTAGCTTCGATAATTGCGCCTTCCAGATTCGAAATGCAGATCCCCAGAATATTGGCATCGACTAGGCGGCGGATCTTCCTTTCCTTGGAGCGGGCGACGTTGGCGTGAAACCGCATCGTCTCCACCAGCAGAACGACCAGGACGATCGTCGAGGTGAGCAGCGAAAACAGGCGGCCTGCATAAAAGCCGAGACTGAAGCGCCCGCTGACAAATATGGAGCCGAGTGCCATTTCCAGTAGTACCGCCAGAGCGACGATTATCAGCCATTGATCAAGTAGCGCGCGCCGGCGAAGCCACAGGACCGCGACCGCGCTAACGGACAACAGCATCGTGGTCGCGGCCGCCAGGCGAGCCTCCGGCGTAAAGCCAACCCTGTCCGCGAACAACACCGGCAGGTAGTTGTTGCCGGCGGTGGCGAGCAGGGTCAGTCCGCAGGCGAGCGTAAGAACGAGCGCGACGCTTCCGACGACCAAGGCGAGCAACGACGGTTCAGCCGGGCCCGGATCGGATTTTTCGTCCCTCAGCAATCCGTAGCCCAGAAGCGCCATGGGGAAAAGCAAGTGCCAGAACCAGTAGAGCGACGCTGTGGTCTGAAGGCCGGCGCCAAGCAGACCGGTCGGAGAAAATGCACCCGGAAACGTGAGCGCGTGCGGAATGATCATCAGGGCCGAGAAGAGGTAGCCGCAGGCGAGGACGAGGAGAGCGCGCAGGCGATAGATCGCGAATTGCGAGAACAGCAGCACCGAAGTGACCAGGTCGGTCACGAATATGACCCCCTCGAACGCGGGAATGAATGCGTTTATCTCCGCAAGCTGAGTTCTTGCGAACGGGGCAACAAGCGCGAACGCCGCGACCTGACATACGGCGACGGCAACCGCCCACCGCGTCTGCCGATGTGTCGGCGGCAGGCTCAACAGTGACGTCTCGGCGCCTGTGGGGACACGCTCGTTCATTGGCGTCATCTCAGTGCTGAGAGCCAACGTCTGCGTACACGCCGTTTCCCGAAGCCGCCATTCAAAATGGGATTTCGGCCTGTCCGCTCGGCTATCTCCTTGGTGAGGCTACCTCAGTCGGTTGTGGAGCGGAAGGCGATTACCGCTATTAGAAAGGGAGACCTGATGTCGCTGATGGCAGATTCTGTTGCAAAAGTCAGTTGAGACAGGCCGCGAACCGTGATTCCGTTGTGTTGACGTGAATCTCGGCGAGGTCGATCCATGATGGGCCGTCCGACGAGTGACCAAGGTCAGCTGTTTTACGAGTTTTGTCTTAGCGACGCGGTTCCGCGTCATAGATAGGAGGCGGCATTCCACTCGTGATGCTGTGGTCGGATGAGCAGTGGCTCGTCCGCAATCGTCCTTTGTGCGCTTCGATAATCGACATGCCAGCCCCAAACCGCCCGGTTTCGTGGTGTGATGCGCTCTTCAATTCGTCCGAAGCCGTGATCCGCAATTAGCGGTGCCGACGCATAATGGGCGGCGCGAAAGTGCATTACGACGGCATCGTTGCTATCTCGCAGACCGACTCCACCGCAGACCTGAAGGAGATTTCGGGCCAGTTACGAAGCATCGCAAACGGTCGCCTAGCCAAGGCAACCAAGGTGACGCTTCGTAGTGAGGTCCTGCGAATTGGACGCAATCGTCATTTTGTCCAAACTGCGAGAATTATTGCAAAGACCGGATCTCACGGTCGGGCGTACAGACGCTCACCACAGACCGCGCTCGCATCAGCACAAGGATGAGACGCACTGGGGCTCGAAATAGCGCCATCCGGCCAGGAGATCACAGATGTCCAAACTCGAAATGCTGACCCCGCAAAATAGCGCCATCGCCCTGATCGACTATCAGCCTGCCATGTATCAGGGCGTGCAGTCGCACGACCGGATTGTCGTCTTCAACAACATCCAGATCCTCGCAAAGGCGGCGAAGCTCTTCAAGATACCGACGGTGCTGAGCACCGTTGCAAAGGATTCCTTTTCCGGGCCCTTCATGCCCGAGGTGACGGATCTGTTCCCGAACCACGACATCATCGACCGCACCTCCATGAATTCCTGGCTTGATGCCGGTTTCCGCAAGGCGGTCGCAGCGACGGGACGCAAGAAGTTCGTCATCGCCGGGCTTTGGACCGAAGCCTGCGTGATGTTTCCAACGATCGACATGCTAAGGGAAGGCTACGAAATTTATATCGCTGCCGACGCCTGCGGCGATCTTTCGCTCGAAGCGCACAACCGTTCGATGGAACGTGCGGTGCAGGCCGGTGCGACCCCGATCACGTCTTGCCAATACGTGTTCGAGCTACAGCAGGATTGGGCGCGCTCGGAAACCTACGAAGGCGTCATGGACATCCTGCGCGGGCATTCGCCCTACGGCATCCAGGTCCGCTTCTCGAAGTGGGCGCTGGGCGAACACGCCTCGGAAGGTGGAGCGAAAGCTGCCGAATAACGATCGTTGTCTTCGCAACGGGGAAGATCGGCGATGAAAATCTATCTGCTATCAGCCGGCGCCGGCATTCTGGTCGGCGTCATCTACAGTCTCCTGAACGTTCGCTCGCCGGCGCCGCCGCTTGTGGCCCTGGTTGGCCTGCTCGGCATCCTGATCGGCGAGCAGGTTATCCCGGTCGGCAAGCAACTTCTTTCCGGTAACGGCCTCACCGCCGCGTGGCGGCAGGCACAGTGCGCCCCGCATATCTTTGGCCTTTTGCCTGGCCGCCAGGCGGACACCGCCGCGATGGCGCCCAGTGCCATCGAGGAGAACCGTTCATGAGCACGCCCGATCTCATTCTGCACCATGGCCTGTTCACGACGCTCGACCGCGGCAATCCAGCCGCGAGCGCGGTCGCAATCAAGGATGGCGTGTTCATCGCCGTCGGCCACGACAGCGAGGTGATGAAGCTCGCCGGGCCCTCGACCAGGGTGATCGACCTCAAGGGCAAGCGCGTGCTTCCGGGGTTGATCGACAACCATCTCCACATCATCCGCGGCGGGCTCAACTTCAATCTCGAACTGCGCTGGGACGGTGTCAGGTCTCTTGCCGATGCCATGAGCATGCTGAGGCGGCAGGTCGAGATCACGCCGGCGCCACAATGGGTCCGCGTGGTCGGCGGCTTTACCGAACATCAGTTCGTCGAGAAGCGGCTGCCGACGATCGACGAGCTCAACGCCGTCGCGCCGGACACCCCGGTCTTCCTGCTCCACCTCTATGACCGCGCTATCCTCAATGGCGCAGCGTTGCGTGCGGTCGGCTACACCAAAACCACGCCGGAGCCCCCGGGCGGTGAGATCACCCGTGACGCCAACGGCAACCCAACCGGACTCCTGCTGGCCAAACCGAACGCGAATATCCTCTACGCGACGCTCGCCAAGGGCCCCAAGCTGCCGTTCGAGTACCAGGTCAACTCGACGCGGCACTTCATGCGCGAGTTGAACCGTCTTGGCGTCACCGGCGCGATCGACGCTGGCGGCGGCTTCCAGAATTATCCGGACGACTATGCGGTCATCCAGAAGCTCAGCGACGAGGGCCAACTCACGATCCGTCTCGCCTACAACCTCTTCACCCAGAAGCCCAAGGGTGAAAAGGACGACTTCCTAAACTGGACCAGGACATCGAAGTACAAGCAGGGCACCGACTATTTCCGCCATAATGGCGCGGGCGAGATGTTGGTGTTCTCGGCAGCCGATTTCGAGGATTTCCGGGTGCCGCGTCCGGATATGCCTCACGAGATGGAGGGCGAATTGGAAGAGGTCGTCCGGATCCTGGTCCAGAACAAATGGCCGTGGCGTCTCCACGCGACCTATGACGAAACCATTTCACGGGCGCTCGATGTGTTCGAGAAAGTCAACCAGGACATGCCCCTCGAAGGCCTGCACTGGTTCTTCGATCACGCCGAAACGATTTCCGACCAGTCGATCGATCGCATCGCGGCGCTCGGCGGCGGCATCGCCGTGCAGCACCGCATGGCCTATCAGGGCGAATATTTCGTCGAACGCTACGGGTTTGGAGCTGCGGAAGCGACGCCGCCGGTCGCCAAGATGCTGGCCAAGGGCGTGAAAACTTCGGCCGGGACCGACGCGACGCGCGTTGCTTCGTATAATCCCTGGGTGTCGCTTTCCTGGTTGGTCACGGGGCGGACCGTCGGGGGATTACGCATCACCCCGCAACGCAACTGCCTCGACCGAGAGACAGCGCTCCGGATGTGGACGGAGAACGTCACTTGGTTCTCCAACGAAGAAGGCAAGAAGGGCCGCATCGCAGTAGGACAGTTCGCCGATCTCGTCGTTCCGGATCATGATTTCTTTTCCTGCGCGGACGTGGACATCGCGGACACGACGTCTGATCTGACGGTGGTCGGCGGCAAGATCGTCTACGCCAAGGGTGAATTCAAATCCCTTGACGCCCCGCCCCCGCCCCCTGCTATGCCCGACTGGTCGCCCGTCCGCAGCTACGGCGGGTACGCCGCATGGGGCGCCAAGGCCGAACCGGTTGCCGCGATGCGCATGCAGGCCGCGGCACACTGCAGTTGCACCAACAGCTGCGGTGTCCACGGCCACGACCACGCCAGCGCCTGGTCGGCGAAACTTCCTATTTCGGACCTGAAAAGCTTCTGGGGCGCCCTTGGTTGCGCCTGCTGGGCCGTATGAGATGGGCCGTGTCGGGGACACCCCGGGTTGGGTACGCACCATCCTGGGCTCGCCCTGGATGTGGCCTGCTGCTCGGGCGGCACTGGTTTCGGCTTTCTTGATCGGGGGCCTGACGAAGCTCTCCGACTTCAGCGCGGCCATCGCCGAACAGGAGCATTTCGGACTGCACCCAGGCTGGGCCTGGGCGGCGCTCGCGATCATTGTTGAACTGGGCGGTTCGGCCCTCGTGATGCTTGGGCGACTGGTCTGGCTGGGCGCCGGAGGCCTCGGCGTCCTAACCGCTGTCGCCATGCTGACCGCAAATGACTTCTGGCACCTGACCGGGAACGATCGTTTCATGGCGTTGAACGCGTTCTTCGAACACCTCGGGCTCATAGCCGGCCTCGTCGTCGTCTCGATCCACGCGGCGGGAGGCGAACGCACATGATCGAGCCCGCCGCTCACCGCTTCTTGTCGCCACCGTTAAGGAATCCGCAAATGGTCCGCCTTCGCTCACTCATCGCTGCCGTTGCCATCGCCACCCTGGCCGCCAATTCCGTCGCCGGCGCGCGCGAGGCCGCGCCCCTGGTCGGAGTCGGGCCGCAATACGACACGACGCACGTCTACGTCGCGCCAGACGATGTCGATAAATTCATTGCGAGTTTCAGCGCAACGTTCGGTGGTCAAAGCACCAAACAGGTGGTCGTTACGGTCACTCCGACACCGAGCAGCACGACGTCGCAACTGATCCAGACGCCGGTCGGCACCGTCTCGCTGTTCGGCTTCAAAACCCCGATCCCTTATCCGTTCGGCGCGGAACGGACGGGATACCTCGTCGCCGACATGGACGCCGCCATCAAAGCTGCGCGCGCTGCGGGCGCCGACATCATCGTCGCACCATTCCCCGATCCGATCGGTCGCGATGCCGTGATCCAGTGGCCGGGCGGCGTCAACATGCAGATTTACTGGCATACGACCAAACCCAACTACGCGGCGTTCCAGACCGTGCCGGAAAACCGCGTCTATGTCTCGCCCGACCGGGCGGACGCCTTCGTCAGGAGCTTTGTGCGCTTTTCCCGAGGAAAGATCGTATCTGATAACGGGCGCGCCCCCGGCGTGGAGATCGGCCGCGCCGACGGCACCTATCGTCGCATAAGGATTGAATCCGTGTTCGGTAAGATGACCGTGCTGGTGACCGACGGGCATCTCCCCTACCCCTATGGGCACGAAATGACGGGGTATGAGGTGCCCAACCTCGCCGAAACGCTCGGCAAGGCAAAGGCCGTGGGTGTCACCGTCCTGGTCGACGCCTTCAATTCGGACCACCGTGATATCGCACTGGTGCAGTTTCCGGGCGGCTATGTCGCCGAACTGCATGCAGCGTCGAAATGAGCCGAGTGCTGTGGCTTCCCGGCTCTCGCAGAGCGTCCTAATTTGGCGTTAGGCTCGACAGGCTTCTGTTCCCGGCATCCGATGACCCGTGTTGAGCCGCAATCGAAACCTCCGACCTACCGTCCCCGAACCGTTTTCCGGACGGTGCTGACGATTGGTTGCATGGTGTCGATGTCGGCGGTAGCCCGGGCCGACGATGCCGCGCCGCAGCGGCCCGCCATCAAGACCAATCGCTGGCAGGAGGATTGGTCGGTGCTGGCAAATCCGGCACTTCGGACCGAGCCCTACGATGCCATCAAGTACATTCCCATCATGCCTTGGGATCCGAAGAGCTACATGTCGTTCGGCGCGACGCTGCGGGAGCGGTTCGAAAGCGTCAACGCCGCCGGCTTCGGCGTAGGTGGCACGAAGAGCGACAACTACGTCATCCAGCGTCTTCAGTTTCACGCCGATGTCCATTTCGACGAGCACTGGCAACTGTTCCTGCAGTTCGAGGACGATCGCGCCTTCGGCAAGAACGTCACCACGCCCGTCGACCAGGACCCCCTCGACCTGCGGCTCGGATTTCTCGCCTACGTCAACGCGACCGAGGCTGGGACCTTCAAGACGCGGGTTGGACGGCAGGACTTCGACTTCGACCTGCAGCGTTTCGTCTCGTCCCGCGACGGTCCCAACGTGCGGCAGTCGTTCGATGCCGTGTGGGGCGACTGGGAGAGCGGCCCCTGGCGCTTCATTGGGTTCCTGAGCCAGCCGGTGCAGTACGATCTCCAACATCCGTTCGACGACACCTCGAACAGCCACTTCCGGTTTCACACGCTACGCGTCGAGCGTCAGGTGCTCGGGACGAACGAACTATCCGCCTACTACTCCTTCTATCAGAAGGACAACGCAAAATACCTCGACGCCAGCGGCGACGAAAAGCGCAACGTGTTTGATGTTCGGTTCGCGGGGAATCTCAACCATGTCGATTGGGATCTCGAGGCGATGGGCCAGACAGGCGTAATCGGCGGCAAAGATATCCGCGCCTGGGCGGTCGGAGCGCGCACGGGCTACACGTTCGCTCAATTCGTGTGGCAGCCGCGGCTTGGACTGCAAATAGATGCCGCCTCGGGAGACCATCATCCCGCCGACAACGTTTTGGGGACCTTCAATCCACTGTTTCCGAATGGTTACTACTTCACGCTGGCTGGGTTCACAGGCTACGTCAATCTCTTCCACGTCAAGCCATCCTTGACTGTAAAGCCCGCGACCAACCTGTCGGTCATGGGCGCGCTAGGCTTCCAGTGGCGCGAGACCACGGCGGATGCGATCTACGTGCAGCCCAACATCCCGGTCGCCGGTACGGCCGGCAAGGGCAGTGCCTGGTCGGGCGCCTACGGGCAGTTGCGCGTGGACTATCGCTTCAATGCCAATCTGACCGGCGCTCTGGAAGCGGTGCACTACAAGATCGGAAACACGATCCGCGAGGCGGGAGGTCACGACAGCGACTACGTCGGGGTCGAACTGAAGTATGCCCTGTAACTGACGTTCCGCGAGAAGGTTCGATCATGCCTGCCGCAAACTCAAGGCCGACGCTCCCGCTGCTGCTGAGCCTCAACGCCGGCTTCGTCGACACCGCCGGTTTCCTTGCTCTGCAAGGATTGTTCACAGCCCACGTCACCGGAAACTTCGTCACCCTCGGCGCCTCGCTGGTGTTTGGGACGTCGGGCGCGGTGGCGAAACTCCTGGCGCTTCCGGTGTTCTGCTTGGTCGTGATCCTGACGCGCCTCTTAAGTTCGGCGCTCTTGCGGTTGAACCGCCCTGCGCTGACGATCATTCTCGGCCTGAAGGTCGTCTTCCTCGTTGCCGGCGCGGTACTGGCGATCCGCCTCGGACCGTTCGTCGACGGCGACGCCTGGAAGGCGGTCGTCACCGGCATGGTCCTGGTGGCTGCCATGGCGATCCAGAACGCCGCCCACCGAATTCATCTCGGGACAGTGCCGCCCTCGACATTGATGACGGGAACGACGACGCAGATCATGATCGATCTCGCTGATATGGTGCACGCACCAACAGCGGAAAATGTGTCCGCTCCCAGCCCGCGCCTGCTGGCTATGTCGACCAACATAGCCGTCTTCGCGGCGGGCTGCGCCACCGCCGCCCTGCTGTATGCGCATGTCGGCGTCTGGTGCTTTGTTGTGCCGCCGGTTCTCGGAATGGTCACTCCATTTCTTCGTGCGCCAGGCTGAAAGGGTCCGTGACGATGCCTGAGCGCCATCGCACCCAGCGCGGCGAGAGGTCCGGTGCTGCTATTGCGGTCCGTCAGGCCAACCTTGTTTGCCGCTCGACGTCACGCATCCGATCGTTGTTCGGCCCTTGTGTTCCCTGCGCCAGGCCGACGGTGGCATGCCCACCAACCGGGTGAACACCCGCGTCAGATGGCTCTGATCGGCAAATCCGCAATCGACGGCGATCTCGGCGGTCGCCATCGAAGATCCGAGCAACAGCGTCTTCGCCTGTTCGATCCTGCGCAGCTGCAACCACTTGTGTGGCGTCATGCCGGTGGTCATACGAAACGACCGGATGAAGTGATTGCGTGAGAGTCCGCACGCCTTGGCGACGTCAGCCACCAGGATGTCGCCGCTGAGGTTGCTCGCCAGATACTCCTTGGCGCGCTGATTTTGAATCAGGGAGAGTCCTCGAGGCCGGGCGGTTTCGCGTTGGACGACCCCTCCGTAACGCTTACTGAGATGGGCAACGAGCGCCAGTGTAACATGATCGACGAACAGAGAAGACGCTTCCGCTGGGCGCTCCAGGGCCGGCAGCAGGACGGCTCCGAGATGGGCGACGACAGGATCGACCAAGCCGGGCTTGCAGTGCAGGTCGACGACCGGTGGATTGCCAGCTTCGTCGGTGAAATCGTTGAGGACGCTTCTAGGAATGTAGAACGATAGCGCCTCGTGCGGGCTCCCGACGTACGACGCGAATTCGGCGCCAAGGTTCACGATCCTGAGCGAATTGGCGGCGTAACCCTGCGAGATTACGGGGCGTCCGCTGCTCCACAATTCGTGGTAAGCGACTTCGGTCAGGTGAAGCGCGGCAATGAACGTGTCCTCGGCCGGAATTGTCGCTTTCATGCCGATATGCTCCGGACCACAGATGATCCTGGTGATTCCGATCTGAGCCTTGGGCAACGAACGTGTAATCAGCGCCGGCGAGCCGTCCAAGCCGTGGCTGTGAGCCACAGCGTCTCCGTAAGTCCGGTGTTCGTCCATCGAATGAGATCCTGTCCGGTCGAGAAGTTCGAAGAAATCATCGGGTTGGGCTCTATGACCTCCAATATCGCGACGCTATGATTTGAGAACAATACGTGATTTTATAACCATCATGTCCACGATTTGGAGACAATGAAGCGCAAATGGACAAGGTTGCCAGCCTCCGGGCGTTCGTGAAGGTCATTGAGACAGGCAGCCTCGCCTGAAGCTGGCCGTCAGCTCCGCCTCTCCCGTACGGCTTCCTGCTGACCGGCAATCAATGGAAGCTGACGGGTGCCGACGGCGATCACTAGATCCAGCCGACTTGGTCGCTGTGCGTAAACAATGCCGAGGTGCTGCGCGACGCCGCAATCCGCGGGTGCGGCGTCGCGCTGATTCCGACCTTTATCGCAGGCGAAGCCCTCGATAAGGGGGCGCTGCGGGCGGTGCTCCAGGACTATCGCACTCCTCCGTTGGCGCTATATGCGATCTATCCGCCCACGAGACATCTGTCGGTCAGGGTGCGACTGTTCATCGATTTTCTGGTCGAGCACTTCGGCCTGGACGCAACTTAGCAAGCCGGCAAAGTAGGACGCATGACCAATCCTGACGAGAGACCCAGTGCATCGCACGTCGAGGGGCGCGCCTCTCCCTGGGTCGCGTTTCGTCATCGGGCGTTCACGGTGGTCTGGATCGCGACCGTCGTCGCCAATGTCGGCACTTGGATGTACAACGCCGCGTCCGGATGGCTAATGACGAGCCTCAATCCCGATCCGCTGACGGTCTCTTTGGTTCAGGTTGCGGGCAGCCTTCCAATGTTCCTATTCGCGCTCCCCGCCGGGGCCCTGGCGGATACCGTCGACAAGCGCCGCTTCCTGATCGGTGCGGAGATTGTCCTCACCGTCGTCGCGGCAGCGAGCGCGGTGCTGGTCTGGCTCAACCTCGTCACCCCGTCCATCCTGTTGCTGTTCACGTTCCTGCTGGGCGCCGGCGCGGCATTCACAGCACCGGCATGGCAGTCCGTCGTGCCTCAGCTTGTCCCGAAGCACGACTTGGCCGCGGCGGTGGCGAGCAACGGCGTCGGCGTCAACATCAGCAGGGCGATCGGACCTGCGCTGGGTGGCGTGATCATCGGCGGTTGGGGCATCGCGGCACCGTTCTGGATCAACGCCTTGAGCAACTTCGCCGTGATCGGGGCCCTGCTCTGGTGGCGGCCGCCGGCATCGCCAGGGAGCGGGCTTCCGCCGGAGCGCCTGACCGGTGCCCTGGTGATCGGCTTCCGGCATGCGCGATACAATGCGAATTTGCGCGCAACGCTCATAAGAGCGGTAGCGTTCTTCTTCTTCGCAAGTGCTTACTGGGCGCTGCTCCCGCTGGTCGCACGCAATCAGATCGCGGGTGGCCCAGAGCTCTACGGCATTTTGCTGGGAGCGATCGGCATCGGCGCCGTCCTCGGCGCTTTCACGCTGCCCTCCATGAAGGTGGCTCTCGGATCCGACAAGCTTGTTGCGGCCGGCACGCTCGGCACGGCGCTCAGTCTGGTCCTGCTGGGCATCGCCCGTCATTCAACGATCGGCATTGCGGCCTGCGCGGTCGCGGGCGTTTCATGGATCGCAGTGCTCGCCAGCCTCAACGTCTCGGTTCAGATGTCCCTGCCGGATTGGGTGCGCGGCCGTGGCCTGGCCATGTTCGTCACCGTGTTCTTTGGCGCGATGACGGCCGGCAGCGCGCTTTGGGGGCAGCTTGCCTCGGCGCTTGGGTTGCCGGCAGCCCACTTCATCGCGGCCGCCGGCGCCGTCGTCGGCATCGCGGCGACCTGGCACTGGAAGCTACTGTCCGGTGCGGGAGTGGACCTCGCGCCCTCCATGCATTGGCCGGCGCCGGTCTTGGCGATCGACGCCGATGCCGACCGCGGTCCGGTGTTGGTAACGGTCGAGTACCGAGTCGCCCCCGAGAAGCGTGCCGCGTTTCTGGTCGCCGTCAGAGATTTGGGCCAACTGCGCCGCCGGGACGGCGCCTACACGTGGGACGTCTACGAGGACGCCGCCGAAAACGGACGTTTCCTTGAGACCTTCATGGTCGCGTCCTGGCTTGAACATCTCCGGCAGCACTATCGCGTGACCAATGCGGACAGGGTCGTTCAGGATACCATCCGTCAGTTTGGCTCCGCAGTGGAACCTAAGGTCACTCACTACATCGCCGCATCCTTTGGATCGTCTAACGAACCGCACTAGCCCGGGCTTGGCCGTCCACTGTTCTATGATCTCGTCCGCACCTGCCAGCAAAGTTGCCGGTACGGTGAGACCGAGCGCTGCCGACTGCAACGAGATCAGTTCGGTCTGCTCACGTTGGTTGTCCCTAGATTTTCTTTGATCTCTCGGTGCACGCATCGTGCACACGCGGCATTCTAACATACTGAAGAACTTAAACTCCCGCTCCAATCCATCATGGGGAAGTTCGAGGTAGTTGCATCTAGGCTGGGACAGCCAAATCCAAGATATGGTGACAAAGAAAAGCTGAACGATCTCCGTCTGATTCTCGGCCAGCTTCATCAGCTCGGACGAAACAGCGTCAAACACATAGTCCCAGTCACCCTCAGCGCGCGGACGAAGCAATCTCATGGTCGCATGCCAGGGATTATCTGCCCGATGGAACAACAAAGCCGGTGCGCATTGTGACCGAGCAGAACCCAGACAGGCTTTCCCAAGGCACCGGCCAAATGCGCAACCGAACTGTCGGTCGTGATGACGAGAACAAGCTGAGCGACGATCGCCGCTGCGTCGGCGAGGGCTTCCAACGCCGCCAAACCATCCTCGTGAGGATGAGCAAGATAGATGATCTTGCAGTCCTCCGGCGTGCACCAGGACGGCTTGTTCGGATATGCAAAGAAGCTGACAGGCGGGCTCGCGCCGATCAGGATCAGCACTCAAACACCCCCTTGCATCGACGGGTCACGGCAATCCTTCGGTCGCAGATCGCGAATGCCCGCTCTGCGCCACGAGCGGCCGTTCGCTCACCAGGCCATAGGCGAAGACTGCTCGTGACATGGCACGCGCGACCGCAGATATCGTAGTTTGGCGTACGGTGAGCGGCCCGAGACATAGGTGACAGAACGTACTGGACACATGGTGAGGAAGGACTCGAACCCCCGACCTTGTGTTGTTCTAGCGATCCGTCGCCGGCCGACCGGTAGACTCAACGTTTTCCATAGCTGCCTCTACACCGACCCGCGATTACAGGCTCGAATTCTGCCGGCGCGCTCCAAAATGGTGACCACTCTGATCGCGCAGATGTCCGATTTGTTCGCCCCCATATCCAAATCTACGACGCGCTTGTAGTCGACCTGTACCAATGGGTCTGTGCGCGGTACCTCGTTTCTGTGAAGGGTGCAGAAACTACGTTGCTGGCGCGCCATTCAGAATAAAACTGCGAACCCGTATATCATTGAAATATCTCTATAATTTTGGCGGCAGATTTTCTCTCAGCTCGCTAAGCCGCGTTGCGCCCGAGGCAGCCATTCATATGCAAGAAGGCGGTGCATTGCATCATTTAACCTTCTCCACGAAAGATCTCGTTTGGCGGGAGGCTGATGAGTCAACTGGCCACGAAGGCGTGACGTGCTTCGGAGTGGCTTGTCGGTTCGACCTCTCCCGCTGACAGCATCCACCCCGCGCTTTTAACTTCGCGAACCGCCGGTCCTAACCGCATGGCTGCAGCGGCTGCGAACCGACTAGGGCGAGCGCCGTAAACCTTCGTATCGGTCCGCGACCCCTTTTGATGCCCGACGTTTACCAACGTTCAGTTGAACCGCTGATCGCGATCGTCTTAGCTAGGGTGTGCGGTAGCACTCCCGCTATCGCTGCCCTCCTTGGGCGTTTCCTCCCTAGACTTGGGCCGCTTGTGGCAACGCAGGCGGCCTTTCTTTCTAGCGCTGGCGGTGTCTCTTTGAAGTCCACGGCCCGCGAGGCCTCGCTAACTCAATGCTGCCGTATCGATGGCGCGGCGAATCACGTTGTGCATCCTTGAGCGCTAAGTTGCTCTGCCCAACACGCGAGGTCGTTCGTATTCAACCTAACAGTCAGCATTGAACTATTTCCAGATTGTTAGTTGAGAATCTGGTGAGCCGTTGCTAACAGCGACTGCTCTCCAAACACTTAGGAGTTAAGACCTTGAAAGCTGCCAAAGCCAAGAAGAGGGCCCCGCGTCGTGAGTGGACTGCGGCGGATTTGAGAGCCCTCAAGAAGCACTCAAAGGCCCGCACACCAATCGAGAAAATTTCGAAGGCGATGAAGCGCACTATTGGCGCGCTGCGCGTAAAGGCGTCGCAGCTCGGAGTGGGCTTAGGTCATCAGCGCTGAAATGTCCTGTGAAGTCGCGCGCCGCGGCAAGTGACGCGCGCCTTCTCTCACCGTAGCAGCCCAAACCATAGCGGCGGCTGCTCTGTCGGGAGCTGATCGCGCTGCCGTCTTCTAAGGCAATCGTGAACGTAGTCTGTCACGCACCCGCGAGGTGCTATCTTTGGCCGTGTACTGATAAATCAGGTGGTGTGACACTCTGAAGTTGATGTACGTTTTGCCGCTAAAAGCGACGTGGTTGAAGGCTTTTCCAAAGCAATCGCTACGGCAGCAGCCGCGATGGATTTGTCCTGCTTTGCATATCTTGCGCTGCCACTTCGGCAAGGCAAAGAACCTCTTGTAATTTCCACATATCCTACTGATTGGGTTAAGCACTATTTATGCCGCCATTACGACCGCCTTGATCCGGTCGTTATGCAAGCGCTCCAAGATCCAGAGCCCTTCCGGTGGGGCTTGGGGTTAGCCGCGAGACACCTCTCTTCGGCGCAGCACAAGCTACTTTCTGAAGCTTCCGGGTTTGGAATTCGATTTGGCTTTACAGTTCCTATTCACGATGGTCACGGTCCCATCGCTGCATTGACCTTCTCCACAGACGAAAAGCGGCCGCAGTTCGAAAGCTGCATCAATTCGCACGCGCGCGTCCTTCAACTCATGGCAATGTACTTCCATGCGCACGTTCGACGTAAGCTTTCGGGCGATCGGAGGCTCGGTGAGGTGCTCCTTTCTCCTCGCGAATTCGAATGCTTGAGTTGGGCTGCAGAAGGCAAGAGTTTTTGGGAAATCGGACACATCCTTGGCATCTCACGTCATACCGTGGCCTCATATCTTGATAGTGCGAAGGAAAAGCTGGGAGTGCGTACGATCGTGCAAGCGGCGACACGCATGGCGGCTGCAAAAGGAAATTCGCACAATTAAGGCGCGCATCCCCCGTAGGTAAGGGTGATGCCTCCGATCACGAAACGAGCTTCCATGAGGCACGACAAATGCTGCTAGGAGGCAATCATGATTCAGCTCATCACAGAGCGGCGCTACGGCAATTTTGCGGAAATTCTTATCGCAATGCACCAACTCCGCTATCGAGTTTTCAAAGAGCGGTTGGACTGGGAAGTCCACACCAGCGGAGATATGGAAGTTGACAGCTTCGACGCCCTCCATCCTGCGTATCTTGTGCAGCTAGCAACCGACGGCCGGCTACAGGGCTGCGTTAGACTACTTCCATCTGTCGGGCCTACTATGCTGAGTGAACTTTTTCCTGTGCTTCTAGCTGGTCAAAGTGCACCATCAAAACGCTCAATATGGGAAAGCAGTCGATTCGCACTGGACGTGGCTACAGATGCTCCTAAGGGGAAGCACGCTATAGCTTGCGCAACATATGAAATGTTCGCTGGCATGATCGAGTTCGGCCTCTCGCGACGACTTACTGATATCGTCACAGTAACCGACGCTCGAATGGAGCGAATCCTGCGCCGGGCCGGCTGGCCCTTACGACGCCTAGGCAACCCCTGCAATCTTGGAAATACGTTGGCGGTTGCAGGCTATCTCGAGATATCCACTGAGGTGCTGACTAGGATTCGTAATGCGGGCGGTTTCGCCGGACCCGTTCTTTGGGAGCCGGTCGTTCTCGCTGTCGCCTGACGTCATTATCATAAGACGAACAGTTCTGTTAGCTCCTAAGCGACATCGCTGCCCCGTAGCGTATGCGGCTGTCTGCTTCGGGGCTGTGAGAAACGAGAAAATGAATAAGCTACGCATGTCCCGAGTGCTCGCTGTTGACCTGCAGCAGCTGCAGTTTGCGATCGCAGCCGCTAACCATGGGAGTATTCGGCAAGCCGCCGAGTTGCTCTCTATTCAACACTCGATCCTGAGTCGATCTATTCGTCAGTTTGAGCACCGGATCGGTGTCACCGTATTCGAACGTTCAGGCGGAGGAGTAAAGCCAACGCCGGCTGGGCGAAGCGTCCTGAGGATGGCCGGGTTAATTTTGGAGCAAGTCGACATACTAGTGGCAACAGCGAGATCGAATGGCCGAGGGGAAGCTGGCCGTCTTTCGATCGGCTTTTGCACCTCCATTTCCGCGGGGAACCTGCGAGCGACGCTGATGGAATTCAGGAGCCGGTTTCCTCGGATAGAACTCGCAACGATTGAGCGGTCGCGAACACGTCTGGCAACGGCACTGCGAAACGGCACGGTCGATATTCTGATCGTAACTGGGGAGGTGCCGCTGACGGACAACAACGTTCGTCCTCTCTGGAGTGAGCGGATCTTGGTCTCTCTGGCGGATACCCATCCATTGGCCGAGCGCAACGTAATCTACTGGACGGACCTTCGGAACGAGACCGTTCTATTGAGCCAGCACGATCCCGGACGAGAGTTCGAGGATCTCCTGGTATCAAAGCTTGCTCCTGCTGAAGGTCGCCCCAGGATCGAGCGGCATGACGTCAATCGAGGCATTATTAAGAGTCTTGTCAGCATGAATCTTGGAATCAGCTTGGTCCTGGAATCAGAAGTTGGCGCAAGCTTCGCTGGGCTAGTCTATCGCGAATTGCGCGACGGGACCGGAGCAACGCGCTTTGGTTTTTCGGCCCATTGGCGAGCCGACAATGAAAATCCAACTATGGAAGGCTTTCTCAAACTCTTGGCCGAACGCTATCCTTCGCTGACGTCCGGTGATTGAGTCATACGACGCCGTTTTGTAAATCCACGATCCGTAGCCATGAACCGCGCCAGCATGGGCGCGATGAGCTTACTCGGATCGATGACCGGCTGACCCGTTTCTCGGGCAAGGGCTGCCGCGTAAGCAACCAGATCTCGATGCACGTCAGCCGGCAATTCAACGGTGACCTTGACGGGCTTGTCATTTGGAAGCGCCCCGATCTTAAGCTTGGCCATCTTCGTTCCTCACCCTCTGTAAGGCTCAAGTACGAGGTCGCGATTGACGATCACGCGAACCGGAAACCCCGGCCTGATCGTTAGCGTTGGTTGGATATTGAGATTGCGTTGAACGATCTTCTGGCCAGTTTGGTTTAAGCTATCGCTCGATCCGCGGCGAAGGGCTTGGATGATGTCACCGTTGTTGCCGGTGTCGGAGCCGGCTCCCACTTCGCTGCCGACAGCCAGCAGCGTCGAAAGGGCTGCAGCCTTGAACAGCTCGCCCCAATGGTTGTCGACTTCATCTTCCAACCCTGAATATCCTGCCGCATCCGCGCCCGGCTGTCGCTCCAGGACGATCGAACGACCGTTCGGCATGATCAAGCGTGTCCAGACCAGCAGCACGCGTGACTGACCGAATGCGATCTGGCTGTCATAGGTTCCGATCAAACGAGCTCCCTGCGGGATCAGCAGTAAGCGACCGGAGGGCGTGTCAAAAACATTCTCGGTCACCTGCGCCGTGATCTGCCCGGGCAGATCTGAGCGGATCGCGGTGATGAGAGCTCCAGAAATTACCGTTCCTGCCTGAACCACATAGGGCGAAGCTGGTTTCGTGACGCGATCCGAGCTTGTGGTACGGCGATCAACTGACGCGTTGACGAAGGCAAGTTTGCGGTCCTGGCCGTTCTGCGCAAAGCCATCGTCAGTTCCCGGCATGGACGATGGGGCGGCTCGATCAAAGCTTGAGGTCTGGGCTGCAGCAGGCGTCGTCTCGCGAATATTGGTGGAGGCGAACAAACGGCTAATGCGCGCGGCTTCGATCTCCTGGTCGCGACGCTGCTGCTCCTGATCGAAGCCTGTCGCGGCTGTGGTTGGCGGCTGTCCCTGAGCGGCGAGGATTGGGCGGCCGAGATCACCAGGAAGCGGCGGCCCCAGCGAGGGCACCTGGCGCGGAACACCAGTATAGTCCCGCGGCAAACCGGCGAGGCCATCAGCGACGTTATGGTGATCGGTGCTGTAGAGTTCGTCCGGCGCGGGTCCGCGCGGGCGGTTGTTTTGGAGAGCCCAAAGCACGGCACCCCCAACAAGAACCAATGCAACGGCGGTCCCTCCCGCCAGCACCTTACGGGACAGCCGCGTGACGCGTGGATGATCTGCCCTTAACCGGAAGTCCTGCGCCAATTCTTCCGACCTGTTCGGTTCGCCGGGCTGCCCGTTACTGTCATTGCTCTGAAGTGTGCTCATGACGACGGCCTCCCGTCGGTCCGGACAATCCGGACTTTCTGCTGATGCTCGCCACCGAGCCGCAACTCCGCGGCCGCAAAGAGCCGGTCGACGATCAGGACGTTGCCATAGGCGCGGTAGTTCACAATCTCGGTCTTGCCGTCATGGCCAATGACGAAGAGAGGTGGCATCTCGCCTTGAACGATTCCTTGCGGGAACTCGATATAGACCTTGCGACCATCGTCATAAGCGGTCAGCGGCCGCCAGGGCGGGCTGTCACCCTCAATGGCATAGCGGAAACGACGCTGCGTCGGATCGGGTAGCACCGGAGCCAAGGGAACGGACCGCACCCTGCCCCGTCGGTCCTCGGGATAGTACCAGGCGACCGAAGGCATATAGGGCTTTTCACGGGCGCGTAGCTCGATCAGATAGGTGCGCCGATCGGTGTTGACGACGAGATTGGTTTCGATCGAAGCGCGCGTGGGCTTCACCAGAATATGGACGCGGCGGGTATCTCCGTTACCGCTTTCGGTATCGCCGACCACCCAACGAACGGTGTCGCCTGCTGCAACTGGACCCGATCCCGTGAGTTGTTCGCCTTCCTCAAGCGCGATATCGGTGATTTGTCCGGGCGCGGCATAAACCTGGTACAACGCACCCGGACTGTAGGCGTAGATCTGCGCAGCGTTGAAATATCCCCTCTTGCGTGGTTCGACGCGAGCCGCGCTGTTCGCCGTCTCGACCCGGCTCACCGGCTCGGTCTCCTCCTTGCTACCTGACTTTCCGCCAAGGGCCGGTTTCCACAGTGGGGGAACATGAAGCGGCCGCAGCTTGTCGTCAGCAGCTACGGGCGGTTGAGGCAATTGCGGAACATCACTGTCGTAGCTGATCTCGGGTGGCTTGAACGTGGAGCAACCACCCAAAGCCGAGGCACACACCAGCAGTGCTGAAAGTATCGCCATTCGGAGCGCCAGACCATCTGATCTGAACGAGATGGAGCGACTGGATGAAGCAACGCGCAGAGAAGTCCTATTGCGAAATAGCGTATTCACTGCCCAAGCTCCTTCGACCAGTTGATGGCGTGGACGTAGACGCCGAGGGGGTTCTTGCGCAGCCGATCGGCATCGCGCGGCGTCTCGATCACGACGCTGAGAATGGCAGTCCAGCGCTCGGTTGAACTGAGAGATCCGTTGTCGTAAGCCCGTTGGACCCACGCCACCCGAAAACTCTCCATCGACGCGCGAATAACGCTCGATACCTCGACCGAGACCTGCACCTTACCGAGCCTGGCAAAGGGATCGTTGGTTCGGGCGTAGTCATTGAGAGCGGCAGCACCACGATCGGTCGTGAAGTCGTAGGCGCGCAGCCAATTCTGACGCAGCACGATGGCATCAGCCGGCAGGCCCCGGACATCCTCGATGAATCGCGCCAGATGGTAGGCGATCTGGGGGTCGGTCGGCTGGTAGTCTGTATTGGCCGGCGCCACGCGCTGGGCCTGGCCAAGACGATCGACCTCGACCACCCAAGGCGTGATCGTGCCTTGGGTCGATTGCCAGACGAGACTGCCGGCAAGACCCGTCGACAGCGCGAGGCATCCAAATGCCATCAATCGCCAGTTTTTTGCCTGCACGCGGGCTGACCCGATACGGTCGTCCCAGACTTGTGCTGCTTTTTGATAGGGAGTGACCGGCTCGGGCGTGCGGCCGTAGTGAACAGATGGACGTTTGAACATCAGCGGCTTCCTTCAGAGAGATCGATCGATGCGCCGCCTCCACCATGGTCGCCCGAGCGAACGGCAGCCATCGCCGCAGACTGCACGAGCTTGGTCGGATGCGCGCACGATCCGGGAATGCAGATCGACTGCAATCCGTATTCCTCATAAAGCGCATCGGTCAGCCGGGCACCTTCCGGCGGGGACCATTCAACCGTCTCGTAGATCAGTTCTGCGCCTACTGGCGCGGCGTCTCTCGAAGTGGATGATATGCGTGGTGCAATGGCGCTGGCCGATCGCGACATCGCTGGCCGCCCAATACCAACGATCTCCGATGGCGCGGCGACGGGCAGCCTTGGAGGCACATGCTGGGTCACCCAACCGAGCAAGGTAGCGACATCGGCCGCCATGCCCGGCGAGGCAGGAAAAGCCGTCGGATCGGCAGCGGGCAGCTTGTCGATCACAAGCAGCCGTGTGTCGATTTGCGTTCCGTGCTTCGCGTAAACGGCGCCATCGATCGCCGCAGAGAACACCACCCGTCCGCGTTCCTGGAGGCGAACGAAGGCATCTCGCCATGCCGGGTTATCCGGCGCGATGCCTGCGCCAGCGATGGCGACGAGGCGTCCGCCGTCGCAAAGACGCGCCAGCGCCGAAGCGACGTGGCGGAGAGCCGCATCCGCCATCCGTCGATCGACATTTGCCATGGACGAGAACGGCGGGTTCATCAGGACGACGCTCGGTACGACACTCGCATCGAGGTGATCATCGATCTGGGCGCCGTCGAACCGCGTAACCTGAACGTTGGCGAAGAGATGGCGGAGCAGCTCTGAGCGGGCATCGGCCAATTCGTTCAACACCAAGGCGCCGCCGGCGAGCTCTGCAAAGACGGCGAGCAGGCCTGTCCCCGCGGATGGCTCCAGAACGCGATCGGCAGGCGTAATTCCGGCTGCGGTACATGCCGCCAGCCCGAGCGGGATCGGCGTCGAAAATTGCTGAAACGCCTGGCTGTCCTCGGACCGCCGCGTATGTGTCGGCAGAAGACCAGCTACTCGCACGATCATTGGCAGCATGGCGGCCGTCGAACCAGCCTTGGCCCGCATGGCCGGGCCGAACTTGCGAAGGAACAGAACTGTTGCCACCTCGCAGACGTCATAGGCGGTCTTCCAGTTCCAGACGCCGGCCGCGTCGGAGGCGCCGAAGGCAGCCTCCATGGCGCTACGCAGAACGGCGGCATCGATGCGACGGCCCCGTTCGAGATCGGTCAAGAGCTGTCGCGCGGCCCCGACAGCAGCGGAGGTGAGACTTGCAGCGGCACGCATCGAAAGCGGCGCGGCGGCAGCGCCACCGGTGAGAGATTCGGTCATGGCAGGATTTCTTTCGGAGAGCAGGAATGGGTCGAACCAGCAGGCGCTCTTCTCTGACCCCGACGGCTCAAACCCTTCCCGGCCCGGCTCTCCCTCTCAGCGCTCGCCATAAAAAAGGGGACCGGCGCTGTGCACCGGTCCCCGAATAATCGCAGGCTAGCCGGAGCTACCCCGCTCTATGATGTCACTCAGCCGCGTCGAGCTGTTGCGGATCTTCGTCGCCGACGGTCTGATCCTCCTCGTCGGCGAGGAATTCGGGCAGCGGGCCCCCTTCGCCCTCCTGCCCCACTGGCGCCGCATCGGGATCGACGAGACGCAGCGGGTCCGGCAACCAGCCCGAGCCATCCAGAAGACGCTCGGCCTCCTTGGCCATGTCGGCCTTCTTCAGATGGTCGATCAGTTGGACCGACGGCTCGCCCTTGGCTTCCCGCACCGCTTCTAAAATACGCGGCTTGGTGACCCGGCCGAGATAGTTGTCGACGGTCGGTCGCCAGCCAGCCTGCACCATGTCGAGCCCGACCGCGCGCACCAGCACATCAGCTTGGTCTAGACGCGTCCGGACACCCTGAGCGGAGACACGGCCTTGGTTGTAGCGGTTGGCCGGCTCATAGACGGCGTTGGCCGCAAATGATGCACAGTGGGCGAACAGCGATGCCTGTGTACCACCATCGAGAGCCGTCAGCGCATCCCAGAGATCGTTCTCGCTCTTCGGCAACCGCGCCTTCCAGGCCTCATGCCGCGCCTCGACTGCTTTGGCCGAGACGCTTTCCCTCAGCCCCGGAGCTTGGGCGGGAAAGTTCGGCGTGCGAAGGCTGATCTCAAGACAGCTCCCCGACGACGCGAACCGGTAAAAGGCCGTCAGCACGAAGTTATGCAGCACTGCCTGGAACGCAACCGCTGAATTTTCTGCCAGCGCATCGCGTAGTGCCAGCGTGCGGTGCGCCGTGAGCTCGATGATCAACCGATCCGGCAGAGGCCGGGCCGCGTCGTCATCATCTTCTTCAGCATCAGGAGCACTACCCGCAACCGCGATCACCGTACGCTGGACAGGAGTGCTAGCTTCTTGCCCTTCGATCAACGACGGTTCGGCGCCCTGCGCAACATCAGGATCAGTTGCCAGTACCTCGTCCTCTGGCCGGACGTAGCCCCGATCCACGGAAAGGCGTCCTTCGGAATCGATGCTGATGAAGACACCGGCCCGGGCGATCTCCGTCGGCTCGTAAAGCATCGGCCGGTCTTCGAACGCCGCCAGTGCCGACTCGATTTCGCCGAGACGCTCGTCGACCTCGTCGGGCAATTCGTCGGCATCCTGGTAATCGGTTTCAAGCTTGGCTTGCTCGGCCTTCAGGGCGTCGATGGTGGCCTGTTCCTCAGGCGAGAGATCGACAGGTTTGCCTTCGATTTCTCGTAGGCCTTGCGTGTGACCGTAGGAGAACTCTACGGCGACCGAGATCCACTTCCAGCCTTCGGCCGCAACCGTCTCAGCTTCGGCTTTGAGCTTTTCGGTTACGAGGCGGTCGAGCAACACGACGTCCTGAAGCCAGCCGCCGTCGTCGTGCTCGAACAGATCCCGCAGAACGCCGCCACCCGCGTGCTGATAGGCATCGAGGCCCACAAATTGGGCCCGACGATCGGACCCGCGCACGGTGTTCTCGGTGAGCAGCCGGCGGATCTGGTATGGCTCGTCATAACCGGAACGGCTGACGTTCTCCCAGACTTGCTCCTGGCGAGAGTGATCCGCAGTGACCGAGAACGCCATGAGTTGCTCGAGCGTCATGCCGTCTTCGGCATAGACCTCATGCAGCTTCGGCGACACCGACGCCAGCCGCAGCCGCTGCTTCACGATCGCCGGGTTCACGAAGTGCCGGGCGGCGATGTCTTCCTCGCTCATGCCGAGATCGCGGAGTGTCTGGAAGGCCCGAAACTGATCGAGCGGGTGCAGACCGACCCGCTCATCGTTCTCCGCCACCGAATCGTCCGCGGCGATGCCCCCTTCACGCACAACGCACGGCACCGCCTGCGTCTTTGACATGCGCTTCTGTTTCACGAGGAGCTCCAGAGCACGATAGCGCCTGCCGCCGGCCGGCACCTCGAACATGCCGGTTTCGTTGCCGGCTCCGTCGACGACGGCCCGGACACTCAGACTTTGCAGAAGCGTCCGCTGCGCGATGCTCTCGGCTAGCTGCTCGATGGAAACACCGGCCTTGACGCGGCGAACGTTCGACTGGCTGAGCACGAGCTTGTTGAAGGGAATGTCCCGGGAAGGCGACAGCGTGATCTTTTGTACGGCTTTCGTCATTTTGGCTCTCCACGACGGGCGGCCGCGAGACTCTCTCTCGGCTTCCAACCCGTCGCAAGCAGCCTCCCCTCCTCTCACTCTCGCGCGGCCACGAGGCCAAGCATCAGGCAGCCTCGTGATCGGCGACAACCGAATCCAGCGGCGCGGGCTCAATGGACCCGGGAACGAAGCCGAGCAAAAAGTCCGCGGCCTTGCTCGCCTGCGAGGCGGCACGCACTATGGCCCGATTGTCTTCGCGCAGGACTTCAAGCCATGATCCGATATAGTCGGCATGGCGCACAGTCGGGACGATCCCGAGCGACGCGCAGCTGAACGCGGAGCTCAACTCGGCGACCAGTTCTTCGAAGGCATATTTCTTCGTACCGTAGGATCCGCTCTGATCGCGATTGAGGCGCGAGGAATGCCCGGTGGCATGCGCCTTATGCCGATATCGGCATAAGGGGCATAATGCCGCGATCCAGATTATGCCGCATCTGCTCGGCTGGGCCCGGTTGGCGGCATGATCCCGCCAATCCCATTCGGCATAATCTTCGTCGC
>NZ_JBEPOS010000007.1:0-258316 GCF_040546885.1 Bradyrhizobium sp. S3.2.6
GGGCACCACCACGATCACGCTCGGCACCGCCGCGAACCAGGTCAACACGATCACCGGCCTCAACAGCGCGCTTTCGGCGGCGGGTATTCAGCTGATCGCAAGCGTCAATACCAACGGCTCGCTGACCTTCACCTCGTCCAATGATGCCGCATCCCAGGTCATCACCAACGGTGCTGCCTATGTCGCCCCGCCCGCCACGGCGTCGAGCTCGGTAAACATCGACACCACCAGCGGTGCAGCATTCACCGCCGGAACGATTGTCGCCGCGGTTGCCGACCCGGTGTCGCAGGCCACGCGCTCGTCGCTGGTCACCCAGTACAACCAGATCATCACGCAGATCACCACCACGGCGCAGGACGCTTCGTTCAACGGCATCAACCTGCTGAATGGCGACTCGCTGAAGCTGGTGTTCGACGAAACCGGAAAATCGACCGTGACGATTGCGGGCGTGACCTTCAATCCGAACGGTCTCGGCCTGAAGTCGCTCACCGCGGGCAGCGACTTCATCGACAACAGTGCAACCAACACCGTTCTGACGGCGCTCAACACCGCCAGCGTCACCCTGCGGTCGCAGGCGTCGGCCTTCGGTGCCAATCTGTCGATCGTGCAGATCCGCCAGGACTTCAACAAGAACATCATCAACGTGCTTCAGACCGGTTCGTCCGCCCTGACGCTGGCCGACTCCAACGAGGAAGCGGCCAACAGTCAGGCGCTGTCGACCCGCCAGTCGATTGCGACGTCCGCGCTGTCGCTCGCCAACACGTCGCAGCAGGGCGTTCTGCAGCTGCTGCGCTGAGTTCGACAAAAGTCTTGCTACGGAATTGCGGCGGGGCCTCGGCCCCGCCGTTTTGTTGGCTGCATGAGAGTCGTCTTGGAAACCGTGCGCCACTGCCTCGCGTCGGCCGCTGTACGAGTTTCTCGTTTAGCCTGTCAGGGCGGTCGAGTTGTCGTCGTGCCCACAGGTTTTTGTGACGAGAACGAGAACAAAAACAAGAAGCGGCGAAGCCAAGCCTCGCCGCCCCAATTTTATCGCCCGCAGAGAGGCCGGACTCAGCCGTCAACGCAAGAGCTGTAGCACACTCTGCTGCGACTGGTTGGCGAGCGAGAGCGCGGACACCCCGATCGACTGGCGGGTCGACAGCGCCTGGCTGTTGGCCGCTTCCTCGTTGGTGTCGGCGAGCGTCAGGGCGGACGAACCGGTCTGCAGCACGTTGATGATCTGCTTCGAGAAATCCTGGCGGATCTGCACGATCGACAGGTTGGCGCCGAAGGCGGAGGCCTGCGACCGCAGCGTGGTGCTGGCGGCATTGAGCGAGGTCAGAACCTTGCCGGTCAGGACGTTGTCCGTGAAATCCACGCCGGCGGTCAACTGGCTCAGGCCGAGACCGTTCGGATTGAATGTCACGCCCGCGATCGTCAGCGTCGACTTGCCAGTCTCGTCGAAGATCATTTTCAGAGAGTTGCCATCGAGCAGGTTGACGCCGTTGAAAGAGGCGTCCTGCGCTGTGGTGGTAATCTGCTGAAGGATCTGGTTGTACTGGCTGACGAGGGTCGCCCTGGCTTGCTGCGAGATCTGGTCGGGCACCGCCGCAACGACGGCACCACCTGCGCCACCGCCCGCGGCATTGCCGCTGATATTGATGGCGTCCAGCGTGACGGGAGCAGCGGGAGCGGCGGTACCCGTGATCACCTGTCCCGCACCGTCATTGGTCGACGTAAGAGTCAGACTGTCAGGGCCGGTGATTGAGCCCGCGAGGTTGACGCCCGCATCCGCCAGTGCCTGATTGAGCTGTGCCAGCGACTGGACCTGTGCGGTCTTGGTCACCGGATTGAAGCTTGACGGGGCAGTGCCGATGGTGATCGTGGCAGCAGTGCCGGCGGAATTGGTAAACGTGTAAACGCCGCCGTTGAGCTTACTTGTCGTGAGGTCCGCGGAAGTGGCTCCGCCCGTCCCGGTGGGAGCGCCCGTGCCGGTGAACTGGATGTTTGATTTGGTGCTGTAGCCCGTGGGCTGCTGCAGCACCTGGTTGGCGATCGACTTCGCGGTATCGACCAGCTTCGACAGCGAGGTGATGCCGGTGTTGGCAGCCTGTAGGACCTGCACGCCGTTGCCGATGCTGTCGAGCAAATTGCTGATGTCGCTGGCGCGGGCATCGAGACCGGCGGCGGTGAAGAAGTTGGTCGGATTGTCGAGCGCGCTGTTGACCTTCTTGCCGGTGGCGAGACGGCCCTGCGTGGTCGCGAGCAGATCAGCGGTGCCCTGCAGCGAGAGCAGATTCTGACGGACTGCCGCGGTAAGGACGACGTCGGACATTTGAATGACTTCCCTTGTGTGCACCGCCGGCGTCCTAGTCCGGGTCAATGCGCTTTGTGGTTTCAGCCTCCGCAAGAGTGAACAAAAGCTTTTAAAATATGATTAACCACTGCTTACGAAATGTGGTTAACGATACGTTCCGATCGGCGACGGCTGGGGCAGTGCTGGACAACGCCGCGGTTCTGGCCGGGGAAATCCTGCTTCGGCCGAAACAGACCGGTCAGCGATGATCTCGAAAGCCGCGCTCGGTTCGAGCCCGAAACTCCCCTGCGTCAAATCTGATGACGCGAATTCGGGCAGCGAGTAAGTTAATCTTAATTGGCCGCCTTTAGGGGTTACAACGAGGAAGTCCGGAAACTTGTCAGACGGAACAAGGTTTGCTGAGGTGACGAATGTCTAGTGCTGCCGCTCAAGCCTACGCGCGCGTCGCGAGTACCACCTCATCCCCGCGCGATATTGAAGCCCAGACATTGTTGAAAGCGGCGAACAAGCTGCAAGCCGTCGTATCCGACCCCGATGCGAGCTATGTGCAGATGTCCGAGGCGTTGATCTATAACCGCAAACTCTGGACAATCTTTCTCAGCGAAGCTCAGCGCGATGGGAACCCGCAGCCAATGGATGTTCGGCAGAACATCGCCAACATCAGCATCTTCGTGCTGTCCCAGACAGCGGCGCTGCAGATCAGCCCCCAGCGGGAGCACTTCAAGTCGTTGATCGAGATAAACCGCAACATTGCAGCCGGATTGAGCGGGCGCGTCTGAGAGGACGTGCCGATTGAGGTGAATTCAAGCGATGGCGGACATCCTTAGCATTCTGAGCAACAGCTATAAGACAGCGCCAACGGCTTCGTCATCGAATGTGAAGTATGTTCCGGTCGATTCCACCCTTTATACCGGAACCTGGAAGGGGACGTATTCCACAGGCGAGAAGTTTTCGTTCTCAATCTCTGACGTTCAAGGATTTCGCGCCAAGGTCAAATACCAGAGCGGCACGGGCCCAGTTCAGTACCAGGACGTGCTGATCAAGGAAAATTCCTTCCGAATCGGCGACTCCAAGTTCCTGCTGAAGAAGATCGGTCACGCGCAGATCAAGACGGTCGTCACCAATCCTGCGACCGGAGCGAACGTGCTCAATACGGCGTACGCCGACCTGGTCTAATCGCGGCATCGCGAAGCGTCCTGGTCACCGATCCGCGTTGTCGCGCCGCGCGCCGCGGTAGTTAATGTCTCGTTAACCAAACCCATTTACCGTTTGGCAACGGAAATCCGCGCTACGGCCGGCAAGCCGACCGTTCGAAAGTAGCTCAGCCGGCCCGTGCGCAGCCGGCGGTGGGGTTCCCTCCGATGAACCTGGTCAGCTCGCTGGAGCAGGAGTCTTTCATCTCTCGCTTCGTCGCAGACGGCTTGTTTTTGGTATGAGCGCAGGAGGTAACAGCGATGGCGCTGAAAGTTGAACTGAAGCCCTTCGAGCGAATCATCATCGGCCAAAGCCTCATCACCAACTCAGATGCGCGAACCAGGCTATTGATCTCGGGAGAGGCGCCGATTATGCGGGAGAAGGATCTCCTGACCGCGGAGACCGCCGACACGCCGGTGAAGCGGCTCTATCTTTGCGTTCAGATGATGTACCTCGAGAACGACATCCCGAAATACCAGGAGCTCTATGTGAGCTTCGTCAAGGATCTGCTCGAGGCGGTGCCAAGCTTCAGAACGTCGATCGAGGCTGCAAGCAAGCTGATCCTGAGCGGCTCTCTGTACAATTCATTGAAGGAGATCCAGAAACTCGTCAAACGGGAGGACGAGTTGCTGAAGCAGAGCGTTTAGCTCTGCTGATCAGCCTCCACGACTTCAGGCGCTGCGGTCGGTCGACAGCGGGCGTTCTGCGTCGGCCTTGCTGAGGTCGAGCGCGTGAAAATAGGCGCGGCGGCGCAGCATCGCTTCGTCCGGAAATTGCTCCACGACCTGGTCGGTCTTCTCGTTGACGACCTGGAAAACGAAGGATGCGGCGGCCTGGTTGAACACGACCTGGCGCGAAACGTTCTGACTGTACAGATCATTGCGCGCGGCGGCGCCAGCGTCGCTCGCGCTGACGGTCTGGCTCGCGGGCAAATCGGTCCGCACGGCGTCGTTGGCCGCCGCGCTCGACGTCGCTATGGGTAGCGCGGCGACCGGTATCCCCACCGGCCTGATGCTGAAATCTGTACTCATGGCAGCCTCCTGGTTGCCTCGTGTGAGTCAAATCCCAACCCCTCTCAATACGCAACCATGGAACACCAGGATTGAATACCGGGTAAGCAAACGTGACTAACCGCGCGACGCTTTCGCCGCACGGTTTTTCGTAAAATTGGATGGAGTTCCTTGTCTGCGCTCAGAGCGTGCGGCTGACCGCGAGCGGCGTGATGTGACGCGGGCCAGGCGTGGCGCGGCGGCCCGCCGCCGTATAGGTGTTCGGCACGTTGCGCTTCTGGATCTCGGCATTGACGCCGCGCACGACGCTCTCGGAGACCGCATGGGCGGTCGCGAGCACGGTAAGATTGACCTGAAGCATGGCGCGGAAGGCGTCGTGGTGGCGGTGCAGCGTCGAGAGCAGCTCGGGCGCGGATTTCGAAAGCTGGGCCTGGTTCGCCTTCAACTGGCTGACGGCGCCGACGTAGCGCCGCGACAGTTCCTGCTTCTGGCTTTCCATCATCATCGCTTCGCGAACCTTGCCGGCACGGACGAGCTCGGTCTCGCGCTCGATCAGGCCGAGCAGGGCGCTCATCGCGTCCATCAGGTCCTCTGCGAGCTTGCGCGCAGCGGTGCTCTCGGGCGTATTGTTCGGGCGCTGCGCTGGCATCGGCCGACGTGACGCGTTGAAGTGGTTCATCTCGTTTGACCTTATGCCGTACGAAGAGTGGTTTTGGCCTGCTGCATGATCAGGGTACGGTAGACGTCGCGGGCTACACCGACGCCGCCGGCATTGGCGAAGTTCTTGGAATATTGCTCGGTCAGCATCGAGCGCCAGACGCCGGTGCCCGGCGTATCGCCGAACGGGCCTTCGCCCTTCAGCCCCGAAGTCATCTGCGCGAACATGCTGTTGAGGAACATGCCCTCGAAGTCAGTGGCGGTCTTCTGCGTCTTGGCCTGCTGCTGCGGCGAGACCTTTTGCAACGCTGCGGCGAGCTCGAAATCGGGACGGCCGTTGCGGCTTTCCACGGAGAACGCTGGGTTCGAGAGTGCGGCGGTGACGACGTGCGCGGTGTTGATCATGCCGGTCTGCATCACATCACCTCTATGTCGGCTTCGATCGCACCCGCGGCCTTGATCGCCTGGAGGATGCTGATGAGGTCGCGCGGGCCGATGCCGAGGCCGTTGAGGCCGTCGACGAGCTGCTGCAGCGAGACGCCGTCCTTGACGACGGCGAACTTCTTGCCGTCCTCGGTGACGCCGACGCTGGAGCGCGGCGTGACCACGGTGCGACCCCGCGACAGCGGGTTGGGTTGGCTCACTTGCGGGCTCTCGGAGATCGTGACCGTGAGATTGCCCTGCGCGACCGCGACGGTGGCGACGCGGACGTCGCGGCCCATCACGATGATGCCCGAGCGCTCGTCGATGACGATCTTGGCGGCGAGATCCGGATCGACCTGAAGCTGCTCGATCTCCGTCAGGAAGGCGACCACGTTGCCCTTGAACTCCGGCGGGATCGTCAGCTGCACTGTCGAGGGATCGATCGGCTCGGCGCTCTTGACGCCGAGATAGTCGTTGATCGCCGCTGCAATGCGCTTGGCGGTGGTGAAATCGGCGTTGCGCAGCGCGAGCCGCACGTTCGGCAGCCGGTTCAGCGCGAACTCGATCTCGCGCTCGATGATGGCGCCGTTGGCGATGCGTCCTACGGTCGGAACGCCGCGTACGATTTTGGCCGCTTCACCCTCGGCCTGAAAGCCGGAGATCGCGAGCGAGCCCTGTGCCACTGCATAGACGTTGCCGTCGGCGCCGAGGAGCGGGGTGACGAGCAGGGTGCCGCCGCGCAAATCCTTGGCATCGCCGAGCGCGGAGACGGTGACGTCCATGCGGGTGCCTTGCGTCGCGAATGCCGGCAGATTGCCGGTCACCATGACGGCGGCGACGTTGCCGGTGCGGATGGTGGCGCCGCGGATGTTGACGCCCATGCGCTCGAGCATCGCTTGCAGCGACTGCTTGGTGAAGGGGATGTTGTTGAGGGTGTCGCCGGTGCCGTTGAGGCCGACGACGAGGCCGTAGCCGATGAGCTGGTTCTGCCGCACGCCTTCGATATTGGCGAGATCCTTGATGCGCGAGGTCGCACGCGCAGGCGCGACCGAGAGCGCCAGCGCTGACAGCGCGGCGCAGGCCACCCCAACAATCCTCACCCAACGAACGCCTGGCATCCTCTGCTCCCCGAGGCTCCTCACATCTCGGACCATCTGCGACACTCCCATGACGAGCTGGTCCGACGCTTTCCTTGCGAGCGCTGTGCCAACACGGGGCAGATGGGATAGTCGATTGAATAGGTTGAATAAATCTCTTCGGATCGGTGCCAGCCGGCATTCGCCCTAAGGAGCGAAACTGCCGCCTGTCGGCAGATTTTGCCGGGCCGTTTACGCCCCGTTAACCATAAAGCGGCGAATGTGGCGCATCGATCACCCGGATTGCTCCGATGCGCATCTACGGACCGAATGGCACCACGCTTGGAACGCCGGCCAGCCAGGCCAGGCGAACGAGCTCCGGCACCTTCGTGCTGCCCGACACGAATTCGGCGCAGGAGACCCGCGCTGCGACCGCACCCAAGGCCTCCGCCAACATCGATGCGCTGCTCGCGCTGCAAGGCATCGAGGAAGATCCGGTCGAGCGCCGCAAGCGCTCAGTCGTCCGCGGCAAGACCGCGCTCGACGTGCTCGACGATCTCAAGATGGGACTCTTGTCCGGCAATCTCGATACATCGACCGTGATGCGGCTGCGCGATGCGGCTGCGAACCTGAAATCGTCCTCCGGCGATCCCGGTCTCGATTCCGTGCTGTCCGAGATCGAGCTGCGCGTCGAGGTCGAGCTGGCCAAGGCCGGGCAGGCGTAGTCGTCCAGCGGATCATTTGAGGCGCTTACGGAACGGCTTTACGCCGCTTCGTCTTTCTGCTGCGAATCGTAGCGGCGCTGGGCGGCGAGCACGTCTTTCAGATTTTCCTCGGCCCAATCGCGCAACGGATCGACCGCGGCGGCGAGCGTCACACCGAGCTGCGTGATCGAATATTCAACCGTCACCGGCACGGTCGCGATGGCGCGGCGCTTGATCAAGCCGTCGCGCTCGAGCGACTTGAGAACCTGGCTCAGCATCTTCTGCGAGATGCCTTCAATCGTGCGGCGTAACTGATTGAAGCGCATCGGCTCCTCGCGCAGCAACAACAGGATCAGCACGGCCCATTTGTCGCCGACGCGATCGAGGATCTGGCGCGTTGGACAATCGGCTGCATAGACGTTGGGTTTCATCTCATTCCTCGCACTTGCCTCGCACTTGCCTCGCACTTGCTTTCGGCTTGCCGGTTACTCCTGCGTAATCAGGTAAGCACAAAGTGCTCTCTTAACACCAGCGTTCCTTACGATATCTAGTCACCATTGGTTACTACAGAAGCGAAGGAGCCTTCCATGAAAATCGCAGTTGCCGGCGCCTCGGGCCGAGCCGGTTCGGAGATCACCAAGGAACTGTCCCGGCGCGGCCACGGCGTCACCGCCATCGCACGGAACCCGGAGAAGATTGCAATCCTGCCGAACGTCACGCCGACCAAGGGCGACGTGCTCGACCAGGCCGGCCTGTCCAAGCTCTGGGCCGGGCACGATGTGGCCATCAGTTCCGTCCACTTCCTGGCGAGCGACCCGCACAAGCTGATCGGCGCGGCCAAGGACTCCAAGGTCGGGCGCTATCTGGTTGTCGGCGGCGCCGGCAGTTTGGAGGTCGCGCCCGGCGTCAAACTGGTCACAACCCCCGGTTTTCCGGCGCAATACAAGGCCGAGGCGGAGGCGGGTGGGGCCTTTCTCGACCTGCTGCGCCAGGAAAAGGAGCTGAACTGGACCTTCATCTCGCCCTCGGCGCTGTTCATCGAGGGGGAACGGACCACCAAGTTCCGGCTCGGGACCGATCAGCTTCTCGCAGATGCGAACGGCAAGAGCTGGATCAGCTTCGCCGACTACGCCATCGCGCTCGCCGATGAGATCGAGAAGCCGGCCCATTTGAGGCAGCGTTTCACGGTCGGCTACTAGCTCGGCTTTTGGCCGCCCCCGGGCCCTCCCGGATAAACCTTCCTGTGCAAGGGCTTGGGGGCGCTAACTGCGCTATTAAGGAAATATTGTCTGTCACATGGGGTAGCTATATAAGCCCCGGCTCAACGGACCCCGTTCCGTTCATGAGTCGTTGCTTGAGAAGATAGGCCGCCCTTGGAAAAGTTGAAAAACTACCGACCGACCGAAAAAGAGCCTTTCATGAACGACCGGCAGAAGGAGTACTTCCGTATGAAGCTCCTCGCCTGGAAGGATGAGATCCTCAAAGAGTCCAAGCTCACGCTGCAGGCTCTGCAGGAGGAGAACGTGAACCACCCCGATCTCGCCGATCGGGCATCGTCCGAAACCGACCGCGCCATCGAACTCCGCGCCCGCGACCGCCAGCGCAAGTTGATCGCCAAGATCGACGCCGCGCTCCAGCGTATCGAGGACAACACCTACGGCTATTGCGAGGATACCGGCGAGCCGATCTCTTTGAAGCGGCTCGAGGCCCGGCCCATCGCAACGCTCTCGGTGGAAGCGCAGGAGCGCCACGAGAAACGCGAGAAGGTCTATCGCGACGAATAGAGTCCGGGCCGCGGCGATGCGGCTCTTTGTTTTTGGGCTCACGGCGCCGTTTCGCGCCGCAATCGATATTTTTGCCTGACGTTTGCCGCCGCGCGCTTCGACGCGCGAGTGCAATCGCGAAAAGTGAATCGCGATCAAGGAGGTAGAGTCGATTGCTGCAAGCTCACGTGAGTTCACATCAGAAACAGCCTTCACTTCAGGTGCGGGAGGTTTTGCGAGTCGCATCAACGAGATCGTCTCGGATGCTGAGACACTGATCCAGCGGCTTCACTGCAATCAGGCTTCATGCGACGCTATAAGGCGTGCATCTCCATAAGCCCTGGACCAGCTCAATATTTCCTTAACCGGCGGCAGCAGGCCGCAAGCCGCATCCTGCGGCGGGAACTGGGACCGCGGGCGCGGCGGGTTCCGCGGCTCCAGGCGCGGACTGGCCGGTGCGGCGCGCCGCGAGCCGGATTCCCTTGCAGGCGGTCGTGCCGATGCTCGGCCGCGTCAGGCATTCCAGCAGCGTCAAGATCCGGCTCGGCCTGGTCAAGGCGTGATGCCACAAGCCGCCCGCGCTTGTCAGGCCCGGGCGGGGATGCTCCACTGCCGCCCTCGATTGGGTAGCGTGGGAGCCGGCGCCGATGGACAAAATTCTCGAAGCCGCAAAGGCGATCGCGCTGGCGCGCCGCAACCATGCGCCGCTCGCAGCGCTCGAGGTTCCGCCTGATGACGAGGCCGAGGGCTACCAGGTCCAGCGCGCGCTGCATGATCTGCTGCTGAAGAATGTCGGGCCGCTGGTCGGCTACAAGATCGGCTGCACCAGCCAGGTGATGCAGGACTATATCGGCATCCCGCACCCCTGCGGCGGCGGCGTGTTCCAGAAGGGCGTGCACGACAGCGGCGTCAAGCTCGCGGCCTCCGACTATGTCCATGTCGGCGTCGAGTGCGAGATCGCTGTGCGCCTGAAGCGCAATCTCGCCGCCGGCGAGGCGCCGTTCACCGCCGAATGGGTCGGCGAAGCCGTCGAGGCCTATCATCCCGCGATCGAGATCGTCGACGACCGCTACGTGAAATGGGAGACGATGGGCGCGCCGACGCTGATTGCGGATGATTTCTTTGCCGCCGGCTGCGTGCTGGGCGCCTCCGTTCCGCGCTCGGCGGTGCCGGACCTGAAGGCGGTCAAGGGCCGCGCCCTCGTCAATGGCGAGGAGGTCAGCCATGGCACCGGCGCCGACGTGCTCGGCCATCCCCACAACGCACTCGCCTGGCTCGCCAACCACCTCGCCGCCGAAGGCAAGGGCCTGCACGCGGGACAGCTCGTGCTGACCGGAAGCCTGGTGAAGACGCTGTGGCTGAAAGCCGGCGACAAGGTGCGGATGGAGCTGGATGGGCTCGGAGTGGTGGAGGCGGAGTTTACGTGAGGCGTTGCGACTCTCTCCGATGTCATTCCCCACAAAGGCGGGAATCCAGTACACCGTGCTGTATCGGTTCAGCAACGAAGGTCTCGGAGTACTGGATCGTCCGCCTTCGCGGACGATGACAGCAACACCTTGCAAAATACATGCGGCCCTCGCCAGGGGAGCTGGCGAGGGCCGCGTCGTACATCGTCGTTCGCGCCTAGGTTCGCGAACACGATGTGGGAGCTCGGGAGAGGGCTAGAAGGGCAGCAGCACGTCCATGACTTGCTGGCCGTAGCGCGGCTGCTGCACGTCCGTGATCTGGCCGCGGCCGCCATAGGCGATGCGGGCCTGCGCGATCTTGCTGGAATCGATGGTGTTGTCGCTCTGGATGTCTTCGGGGCGGACGATGCCGGCGACCACGAGCTCGCGGATCTCGAAGTTGACCCGGATCTCCTGCTTGCCTTCGACCACGAGGTTGCCGTTCGGCAGCACCTGGGTCACGACCGCCGCGACGTTGGTCTGCAAGGCTTCCGTGCGCTGCACGCTGCCCTTGCCGTCGCTGGAGGCGGTGGAGTCGGCGGTGAGGATGCGGCCGGGCAGCACCTTCTGCGCCTGGACGCCGAGCGTCTTCGAACCGATGAAATCGGTGATGCCCGAATCTTCCGAATTGGTGCGGCTGCGCTGGGTCTCGTTGGAGAGATTGGCCTTGTCGGTGATATTGACGGTCACGGTCAGGAGGTCGCCGACATGGGTCGCGCGCTGATCCTTGAAGAAGGCCCGGCTGCCGTTCCGCCACAGCGAGTTCGGATTGTAGGAGGCGACTTCCGGCTTCGGCATCGGCATCTGCACCGGCTTGTAGCCGGGCTGCGTCGTCGGATTGTCGATCGCCGACAGCTTCGGTTGCTCGCCGATCTGCGACAGACGGTCAATCGAGGAGCAGCCGCTTGCGAGCGCGCAAGTGGCGAGCAGCAGGGCAGAGATCGCGATACGACGAAGACGGGAAGCCGAACTGAACGAGGACATGACTTACTCTGACTTGGCTGGAGCTTGCTTGGCTGGAGCTTGCGAGACGCGAACTTGCGGGATCTGGGCTTGTGCGATCTGCGCCGGTGACGCGGGGGCCTGGACCAGGTTCCGGACGAGGGCTGCAGTGTCGACAGGAGCGGGCGCTTCGTCACGCCTAAGCGAGGAGGTCTGCTCGACCGCAGTCTCCATCGGTGCGGACTGGCTGGCGCCCAGCACGGTCACCTGGCCGCGGCCGGTGACGACGCCGGTCAGCGTACGCTTGGTCTGCAAATTGAGGACGCTCACGGTGTCGCCCTCGGCGCCACTCTCGATCGCCTTGCCGCGGGTGGTGAGGTAGATTCCGGGGACCTGGTAGATGACGGTGACGCTCTGGTCGCGCGACACGAATTCGGGCTTGGCGATGTCGGCGGCGCGGATCGCCGTGCCCGCGCGCATCGGCCGGCGAAGCTGCATACCGACCGCGCGGTCGCGCAGCGCAGGTTCGCCCGTCACTTCGGCCTTTGGCCGTCGCTCCTGCGCGACGTCGGAAGATTTCAGCGTCTCGGTGCGTTCGATGTCGCGGGTCAGGACGGCGACCTCCACGGTCTCGATCGCGGTGCCGGTGAAGCGCAGCTTGGTCGGCGCCGGGTTGCTGTCGTTGTTGATCTCGAAGGCGATGTCGAAGCGGCCGCTGCGGGCATCGTAGCGCGTCGCAACCGGCTGCAGCGCGCCGGTGTTGGAGGCATCGAGCCGCATGTCGGAAATGCCGCGGTCGAAGGTCACGGTGATGTTGGCGGCGTCGCCAAGCCCGAAGCGGCGCTCGAGCGCGGAGCCGACCGCGTTTTCGAGATCCTTGTTGGCAAAGGTGCGGGCAAGCCGCGTGACCTGGACTTCCCTGATGTCGCCGGTCATCACGCCGATCACCTGCTTGGAGCGGAGCACGCTCAGGACCTGGGCAACAGGCAATGCGCCGGTGGTGCCGAGATCGGGCGAGCGATAGACCGCAATCAGCGCGGCCGAGCCGGCGTTCTCGATGAGGTCGCCGACCCGCACCACGTCGGACGTGACGGTGATGCTGGCGCGCAGCGTCGGCGCGGCGATGCCGTCGTCGGCGGCCTGCGCCGGCAGCGCCAGCACGAGCAGGGCGGAGAGGGTGGCAAGCGTCGCGCGGATCATGGTCATCACCTCAGCGGAACAGCGCCGTGGTCGATTGCATCATCTGGTCGGCGGCGCTGATCACCTTGGCGTTCATCTCGTAGGCGCGCTGCGCGGCGATCAGGTCGCTCATCTCCGAGACGACGTCGACATTGGCCTGTTCGAGGCTTCCTTGCGTGATCTTGCCGTAGCCCTCGGAGTTCGCGGTGCCGTCCTGCGGCGCGCCCGACGACGTCGTCTCGGTAAACTGGTTGCTGCCGACGGGCTGCAGGCCGGCCTTGTTGATGAAACGGGTCACGCCGATCTGGCCGAGGATGGTGTTGCTCGACGAGCCCGGCAGCGTCACCGACACCTGGCCCTGCTCGTTGACGGTGATGCCCGAGGCGTTGTTCGGGATCGTGATGGTCGGCTGCACCGGGTTGCCCTGCGCAGTGACGACGCGGCCCTGGTTGTCCATCTGGAACGTGCCGTCGCGGGTGTACTGGTAGGTGCCGTCAGGCATCAGGATCTTGAAAAAGCCTTCGCCGGACATCGCGAGATCGAGGTCGTTGCCGGTCTGCGACAGCGTGCCCTGCGTCATGCTGCGCGGGGTGCCGACGGTCTTGACGCCGCCGCCGATGTCAACGCCGACCGGCAGAATGGTGCCCTGGTCCGAGGCCTGCGCGCCGACGCGGCGGATGTGTTCGTAGATCAGGTCCTGGAACGCTGCGGTCTGCTTCTTGAAGCCGGTGGTGCGCAGGTTGGCGATGTTGTTGGAGATCACCTGAACGTTCAGTTCCTGTGCCGCCATTCCGGTCGCAGCGGTGTGGAGCGCTTGCATGTCAGTGGTCCCCTAATCAGGCCGGAACGTCGGCGAGCTTTTCGATCGCCGATTTGTGGAGGTCGCTCTGCTGCTGGAGCAGGTTGGCGATCGCGGTGTAGCTGCGCATGACCTCGACCATGCGGCTCATCTCGCCGACCGAATTCACGTTCGACTTCTCGATGTAGCCCTGCTGCAGGGTGGATTTGGCGTCGGTCTGCTGGTTGGCGGAGCCGGCGCCGTAGAGATTGGCGCCGAGCTTGGTCAGCTTGGCCGGATCGTCGAACGTCACCATGCGGATCTTGCCGCGGATCGAGTCGGTCTTGGCCGTGCCTTCGAGCACAGTGACGGTGCCGTCGGGGGAGACGTTGATGTCGTGGTCGGTCGGCTGGAAGACGATCGGGCCGCCGGTGCCGAGCACGAGATTGCCGTCGGAGGTCATGAGCTGGCCGGTGCTGCTGAGCGCGAACTTGCCGTCGCGGGTGTAACGCTCGGCGCCATTGGCCTGCACGGCGAAAAAGGCGTTGCCGCTGATCGCCATGTCGAGCGGGTTGTTGGTCGCCTCCATTGGCCCCTGGCCGACGTCGCGGTAGGTGCCGCGGTCCTGCACATAGGAGACGCGGCGGTCGGAGCCGACGAAATTGTCCTCATGCGCGTTCGAGTTGAGGTACTCCTCGAACAGCGAATGGTCGGCCTTGAAGCCGTTGGTATTGGCATTGGCGACGTTGTTGGCGATGACATCCATCTGCCGTTCCAACGTCATCTGCCGTGACAAGCCGATCAGAAGCGCATTCTGCATCGGTCAATCTCCCCTGCGTGAGATCCGCCATTTCGCTCTCCCAAGCGCCTTGGCCGATCCCGTGAACGAGACCGTCGGGTTCTCCCAAACCGTTCAGTCTCGCCCCTCTCTCAGCGAAAGCCGTGCCAACTTGAAATGAGATGCAATTACAATGAGTTGGATATTTTTCAGCGGCGTGGGCGGGGGGCAGAAAGGTTCTGTTAGCCATGTTTGCCCGGCAGATTTTTCCTAGTTGAGGCCCGATCGAAAGGTTCCGTTAACCATTATTACCGTAGCGTTTGCAGGTAAGAGGAGCGCTTTGCGCTGGGGCATTTGTATCGCGTCACTGTCTGCCAGGAGGCTTCGCTCTTTCGGCCCTTTTTGAGATGAGCGAGCCCGGACGATCATGGCAGAGAATGGAGCGGAAGGCGGTGCGGCCGCCGAAGGCGCGGAAGCCGCTGCCCCCAAAAGCAAGTTCAAGCTGATCCTGATCGTCGTCGGCGCGCTGGTCGTGCTCGGCGGCGGTGCCGCGACCTGGTTCCTGTTCTTCCGCCATGGCGAAGACGAGCACCATGCCGAGGTCGCACCCCCGCCGAAGCCGCCGGTATTCGTCGAGGTGCCCGACATGATGGTCAACCTCGCCGGCGCGCCCGGCGAACGCGTGCAATATCTGAAGCTCAAAATCGTGCTCGAGCTGAAGGAAGAGAAGCAGGTCGAGGCGATCAAGCCGACGATGCCGCGCGTCACCGACATCTTCCAGACCTATGTGCGCGAGCTGCGCTCCTCCGACCTCAACGGCTCCGCCGGCATCTTCCGTCTCAAGGAAGAGCTGACCAAGCGCGTCAACGCCGCGGTCGCGCCGGTGCAGGTCAGCGCGGTGCTGTTCAAGGAAGTCGTCCTCCAGTGACGATGCTGCGGAAGGGTACGGGCTAGCGTCATGGCCGGCAACGAGCAGATGGACCAGGATGCGATTGCCGCCCAATGGGAGGCGTCGCTCGATTCCGAGGATCCCGCGGAGGCCGCGAAGGCTGCTGCCGAAAACGAGCTGTCTGAGACCATGGCCCTGCAATGGGCGGCCATGGTCGAGGACGGCAGTCGCGATCTCGGCACCGGCAAGAACTCCGGCGAGCGGGTGCTGTCGCAGGAGGAGATCGACAATCTCCTCGGCTTCACCGTCGGCGACGTCACGCTCGACGACCATTCCGGCATCCGCGCCATCATCGATTCGGCGATGGTCTCCTACGAGCGTCTGCCGATGCTCGAAATCGTCTTCGACCGCCTGGTGCGGTTGCTGACGACATCCTTGCGCAATTTCACCTCCGATAACGTCGAAGTCTCGCTCGACCGCATCACCTCGGTGCGGTTCGGCGATTACATGAACTCGATCCCGCTGCCTGCCGTGCTCTCGGTCTTCAAGGCCGAGGAGTGGGACAATTTCGGCATGGCGACGGTCGATTCCAACCTGATCTACTCGATGATCGACGTGCTGCTCGGCGGCCGCCGCGGCTCGAGCCAGCTCCGCATCGAGGGCCGGCCCTACACCACGATCGAGACCGAGCTGGTCAAGCGGCTGGTCGAGGTGGTGCTGACCGATGCCGAGCAGGCGTTCCGGCCGCTGTCGCCGGTGACCTTCACGATCGACCGGCTCGAGACCAATCCGCGCTTCGCCGCGATCAGCCGTCCCGCCAACGCCGCGATCCTGGTGCGCCTGCGCATCGACATGGAAGATCGCGGCGGCAACATCGAACTGCTGCTGCCTTACGCGACCATCGAACCGATCCGGGCCGTTTTGCTCCAGATGTTCATGGGCGAAAAGTTCGGCCGCGACCAGATCTGGGAGGGTCATTTCGCCACCGAGATCGTCCAGGCCGAGATTTCCGTCGACGCCGTGCTCTACGAGGCCGACATTCCGCTCAAGCAGCTGATGCGGCTGAAGGTCGGAGACACGCTGCCGCTGGACATGCGCGCCGATGCCAACGTCACCGTGCGGTGCGGCGACGTCACGATCACCGAAGGACGCATGGGCCGGGTCGGAGAGCGCGTTGCGATTCGCGTGACGAAACCCTTGCGCAAGCCAAGTACGACACTTGCGATGTTCGAGAAGGTGGACGAGCAGAACAAGCTGATGGAGGCCCCATGAACCACTCCCTAGGAATGGCGATCGAGACACTGGTGGCCATCCTGCTGATGCTCACGATCGGCTACTGTATCCTGCTCAACAAGCGGCTGACGCGGCTGAAGGCGGACGAGCATTCGCTGAAGGCTGTCATCGGCGAGCTGATCACCGCGACCGAGATCGCCGAGCGCGCGATCGGCGGGCTCAAGCTCGCGGTGCGCGACGTCAACGAGAATCTCGGCAGCCAGCTTGCCGCCGCCACGCAGATGTCCGGCCAGTTGCACAAACAGCTCGGCGAAGCCGACAACGTGGTGCGCCGCCTCTCCAAGATCGCGATCGCGGCGCGCCCCGTCACGAATCCGGAAGCCGCAGCCGCCCCCGTCGCCAAGCCGTCGGCGGCGAAAGCGGTGGCCGCTGCCGCCGAAGCCTTCTCGGAGCGCCGAAGGTCCAACGGTCTTGGGTCCAACGGTCTTGCCGCATAAAGTCAGGGTATGAAGTCCTTTCGTAACATCCGCGTCATTCCGGTCGTCCTGGTTGCGGTCGCAGGTCTCGCCACGCTGAAAGTGGCGGGCCTCGTGATCAATGGCGGCTATGTCTTCGACTACCAGCCGAACCATGTGAAGAAGTCCTGGGCGCAGGAGAATTTGAATTTTCCCGGGGGCGAAGACCCTGACATCACCGGCTCGACGCACGGAGCGCCGAAGGAAGCTCCGAAGCCGGCCGCCCCCGAGACCAAGCTCGAGGGCACCCCGGTCAAGATGGACGAGGCCCAGTCGCAGGTCTCGGCCTCGGAGCGCGCGATCCTTGAGCGGTTGCAGGCGCGCCGCCAGGAGATCGAGTCCCGCCAGCGCGAGATCGATATTCGCGAGAGCCTCTTGAAGTCGGCCGAGAAGCGCATCGAGAACAAGGTCGAGGAGATGAAGGCGGTGGAGTCCCGCATCACCGCGACCCAGGCCGAGCAGAAAGCCGCGGAGGCCCAGCGCTTGAAGGGCCTCGTGACCATGTATGAGGGCATGAAGCCCAAGGACGCCGCGCGGGTGTTCGACCGGCTGGAAATGGGCGTGCTGATCGAGATCGCCTCGGCGATCGCCCCGCGAAAGATGTCCGATATCCTGGGCCTGATGTCGTCGGAAGCCGCCGAGCGGCTGACGGTCGAGATGGCCCGCCGCGCCAATGGGGGCGGGGATCAGGCTGCCTCCGCCGGCGATCTCCCCAAGATCGACGGCAAGCCGACGCAAAAGCCGAATTGAGGGCTCAAGAGGCGCGGCGCGCGGCGGCAACCTGCGTGCACGCGGCGGACGCGTTGCGTGTCTAATTCGCGACCCGCTGTTGACCTTTGCGACCAGTCGAGCTCAGCGGATTCTCGACGGGAAGGAGGGACTCGCAGTGTTGCTTGATCAGCGCTGCGTTCTCAATGCGAGTCACGAGATGCAGGGTGCTGTGGCAGCAGGGGCATTCATATACCTTTAGGGCATAGCCCCGCGCGATTGGAAAGACGGCTACGACCGCTCTGGCCCTGCTACACACAATGCAGTTGGCTTCTCCGCTCATTGATTGCCCCCCAAAGCTGACCAATCGAATTCGAATCGCCGTGATCACATCTGATTCAGAGTCGTTGATGGACCGCAACGTCTCGGGGGTTGTACGTGCGCAGCACGTCTACTCGCGTTTCGGATGCAGCGAGAACAAGCGGCATCTTCTGGGGCTGCGATGAGTTGACGCGCACAAATGTGAAGTGGAGTACAGTGGGGCTGAAGAGTTCGTCCTAGGCTTCGGCCATTCGCAATCGGCAGCGCGGGAGGAAGCCATGAACTACTCGTCCGCAGCAGAACGCGCAATCGAAGCCGCCAATCGGCTGCTCATCGCGGCGATGACGTTTGCCTGGACGTCCGCGCTGAGCCACCAGCATATATTGCCGCCGCAAGAGGAAGATGGCGACACCGACGATGATGCTTGTCTCGAGCGGGAGAGCTCCTCTGCGCCGGATGGCGCGGAAAAGCAACATTGAAGCTGCGGTCGGCTTGCAGGCGTCAACTCCTCCTTAACCACTTGCTCGCCAGATTCTGGGCGCGAACGTCTCGGTCCACGAACAAGGCGTCGCGACACATTGTGCCGGATCAAGTCGTCATTACAGCATTAACAAGTCCTTAATTGGCAAAACCTACAGTCGACGGCACGGGCCGGCGCCAGTGCCGGCATGGACCGCCGAACCGGAAGAAGTGCCGCCAATGGCGCGAGAGGCTGCCGCTGGATTGATGTCGCGAGCCCGCGCTTTGGCGCTGGGGCTGTCGCGTCATGTCCGCAAGGCTGTCTTGTTGGCGGCCTGTCTGCTGATCGGCCTTGACAATGGTGCCCGAGCTGCCGATGCGGTCCGGGGCGAGGCGAGCTTTTCGGCTGGCGGCGGCTTTGCCCGTCTTGTGATCAAGCTCGGCGAGGACGTTCCCTCCGAGGTCACGACCGCCGGCTCCATCCTCATCATCCGCTTTGACCGTCCCGTCGACGTTCCCGTCGACCGCGTGCCGGAAGGCGCACCCGAATACGTCAACTCCGCCCGCCGAGACCCCGACGGCAGCGCGATCCGGCTGTCGCTGGCGCGGCGCGTCACCGTCAACACCATGAATGCCGGCGAGCGTACTTTTATCGATCTGATGCCGGAAGGCTGGAAAGGGCCGCCACCGAGCCTGCCCCAGGAGGTGGTCAAGGAACTCGCCGAACGCGCGCGCGCTGCCGAGCGCGCGCTGCGCGCCCAGCGCGCTGCGGCCGAGAGCAAGAAGCGGCCACCGATCCGCGTGCGCGCCTCGGTGCAGCCGACCTTCGTGCGCTTCGTGTTCGAGATGCCCGAGGGCGTCGGCGTCTCCTCCGTGCTCAACGAGCAGAAGCTGACGCTCGCCTTCAACGCCAATCTCAGCTTCGACCTCGCCGATGCCGTCGTCGCCGCGCCGCCGAATGTCGCGTCGATCAAGCAGAAGTCCGACATCGACCAGACCAGCGTCGAGATCGCGCTGATCGGCGATTCCGACGTGCACTCCTTCCGCGACGACAAGAACTACGTCGTCGACATCGCGTTCCAGCCCGACAAGGGCAAGGCGGCGGCGACGCCTGAAGCCACGATCGCAAAGGCCGAATCCGGCGGTCACGGACCGGCGCCGGCAGCTGAAAAGCCGGCGGTCGCAAAGCCGAAGGACGCCCATGGCGAGATCAAGCCGCCGACCTCGGAGGCGATCGCGCGCGAAGCCAGGATTGAGGTGAAGCCCGAGGTGAAATCGGAGGCGAAGCCGGAAGCATCCGCTGCGATGCCGTCCGCCGAGGCGCCAAAGCCGGCACCGGCAATAACCTCGACCGAAGCTCCGCACGTCACGGAAGCGCCCAAGACCGCGCCGCCCGCAATGGAAGCCGCCGCGCCTGCTGCTCCTGCCAAGCCGGTAGTAACCGAAGCGCCCAACGAGGTGGTGAAGGAAGCTGCGAAGGAGCCGGTCAAGGAAGAGCCTAAGGAAGCGATCAAGGAAGCTCCGAAGGAAGGGCCCAAGCCTGCGCCCGCTGAGGCTCAGGCCGCGCCGCCGCCTCCTGTTGCCAGCGTCGATGCGCGCCGCGACAGCGATGGCCTGCGCGTGACATTCCCGATTCCTGTCGCAACGCCGGCGGCCGCGTTCCGCCGCGGCGACACGGTATGGCTGGTGTTCGATTCGCCAAAGCCGATCGACATCGAGGCGATCCGCACACGGGGTGGTGCGATGATCGGCGAGGTCAGCCGCATGCCGCTCGAGAAGGGGCAGGCGATACGCATCCGTCTCACCCGGCCGCTGGTCTATTCGCTGACCAGCGAGGAGGTCGGCAAGGAGACCAACTGGCTGCTGACGCTCGCCGACAAGATCCAGGCAACGCCGCTGCCGCTGCTGATCTCGCGCAACATCACCGATCCCGCGCTCGCCAACATCGCCATCCCCTTTGCCAATCCGGGCCTGCTGCACAAGCTCACCGACCCTGATGCCGGCGACATGCTCTACGTCGTCACCGCGCAACGGCCGGTCCGCGGCTTCATCAAGCGGCAGGATCTCGTCGATCTCTCGCTGCTGGAATCCGCGCATGGCATCGCGATCCGGCCGAACTCCGACGAAGTCGGCATCGAGGTCGGATCGGACAAGGTCATCCTCGGCAAGAAGGGCGGCCTGACGCTGTCGCCGGTCGACGTTTCGGCCGAGCGGGCACCGACTGCGGTGCGGCCGATCTTCAATCCCGAGGGCTGGCGCAAGGGCCAAGCGGAAGATTTCTGGACCCGCCAAAGCGATCTGATCACGGCGATCTCGGCCGTCGAGCCGGCGCAGCGTTCGCTGCCGCGGCTCGATCTCGCCCAGTTCTACATGTCGCGCGCGATGTATCACGAAGCCAAGTCCGTGACCGAATTGATGCTGAGCGATCCTCTCAACAAGGAGGAGAGCAGCGCGCTGATCATGCATGCGATCGCCAGCATTCTGATCGGCCGGCCGGCGCTGGGCCTGAAGGATCTCGCCAATCCCGTGATCGGCAACAGCCACGATTCCCAGCTCTGGAAGGCACTCGCCTATGCGCGCCAGGGCAAATGGGCGGACGCCCGCGAAAAATTCAAGAATGTCGAATTCGCCATCGCCTCGCTGCCGCTCGACATCCAGCGCATCGTGACGATGGATGCGATGCGCGCCTCGCTCGAGGTGAAGGACTATGCCGGTGCCTCGAAGCGCCGCAGCGAGATGGAGGTTGTCGGCGTCTCGCCGGAGGCCGGGCCCGGCTTTGCCGTGCTGCGCGGCCGGCTCGCCGAGGCGCTCGGCCACGACAGGGATGCGCTCGACGATTACAAATTCGCGGTCGCCTCGAATGACCGGCCGGCCGCCGCCGAAGCCAAGCAGCTCGAAATCGCGCTGCGGCAGAAGCGTGAAGAGATCAGCAAGGAAGACGCGCTGAAAGAGCTCGAGACGCTATCGATGACGTGGCGCGGCGACGCGATCGAGGTCAAGACGCTGCAGATGCTGTCGCAGCTTTATTCCGAGAACGGACGCTATCGCGATGCGCTCACGGCGGCGCGTACCGCGACCAAGCTGCAGCCGAACGCGGAAGCCTCGCGCCAGGCGCAGGATCTGGCGTCGGATCTGTTTACGCAGATCTTCCTGGGGCCGAAGGGCGACGAACTGCCGCCGGTCGAGGCGCTCGGGATGTTCTACGAGTTCCGCGAGCTGACGCCGATCGGCCGCCGCGGTGACGAGCTGATCCGCCGCCTGGCCGATCGTCTCGCCTCGATCGATCTGCTCGACCAGGCCGCCGAGCTCTTGCAATACCAGGTCGACCACCGTCTCGAAGGCGCCGCGCGCGCGCAGGTCGCCGCGCGCCTTGCGATGATCTATCTCGCCAACCGCAAGCCCGACATGGCGATCACCGCGCTGCGCGCCAGCCGCATCAGCGATCTCTCCGGCGAGTTGCGGCAGCAGCGCCTGCTCTTGGAAGCGCGCGCGCAGAGCGACGTCGGCCGCCATGATCTCGCGCTCGACATCGTCTCCAACGTCAGTGGGCGTGAGGTGCTGCGGCTGCGGTCCGACATCTTCTGGGCGGGGCGACGCTGGCGCGAGTCCGCCGAGCAGATCGAGCTCTATTACGGCGACCGCTTCCGCGACTTCAAGCCGCTCAATGCGGTGGAGAAGAGCGACATCATCCGCGCCGCGGTCGGCTATGCGCTCGCCGACGACTCGATCGGGCTGTCGCGCTTCCGCGAGAAATATGCCCCCCTGATGAGCGAGAGCGCCGACCGGCTCGCCTTCGACATCGCCAGCAAGCCGGCGGGCGCCTCCAGCGCCGAATTCGCCGACATTGCAAAGCTCGCTGCAAGCGTCGACACGCTCGACGGCTTCCTCCGCGAAATGAAGCAGCGTTTCCCCGACGCCACCGCGCGCGCCCCCGCCGCCCCGCAGGCCAAGGACGAGACCGATCATACCGGCTCGCTGCCGACGATCCCCGTCGTGCGGCAGATCAAGATGACGCGGTAGGACCCCTGCTTCCGCGCGAAGCGCGGGGACAGCGCCGCATCCTCCGTCATTGCGAGCGCAGCGAAGCAATCCAGAATCTTTCCGCGGTGGGATTCTGGATTGCTTCGTCGCAAGGGCTCCTCGCAATGACGGGGAGAGGGCGGAGGCTATCTATCGTCGGGGCAGAGGGGATGCGCCGCTGGCGTCATCACCCCCCGTAACTCTGCACCAGGCTTCCCGCCACCAGCGACCAGCCGTCGACCAGCACGAAGAAGATCAGCTTGAACGGCAGCGAGATCGTCGCGGGCGGCAGCATCATCATGCCCATCGACATCAGCACCGAGGCGACGACGAGGTCGATGATCAGGAAAGGGAGGAACAGGAGGAAGCCGATCTCGAAGGCACGCTTCAGCTCGGAGATCATGAAGGCGGGGACGAGGATGCGCAGGGCGAGCTCGTCGGGCGTCGCCGGCGGTGGCTCGCCGGAGAGATCGAGAAACAGCTTCAGGTCCTTCTCGCGCACGTTCTTCTGCATGAAGCCGCGCAACGGGACGGAGGCGCGCTGGAGCGCGTCCTCGACGCCGATCTGGTTGGCGACGAGCGGACGGATGCCGTCGTCGTAGGATTTTTGCAGCACCGGCCCCATCACGAAGAAGGTGAGGAACATCGCCAGCGCCAGGATCACCGAGTTGGGCGGCGCGGTCGCCGTGCCCATCGCGGTGCGCAGCAGCGACAGCACGACCACGATGCGCGTGAACGACGTCATCATGATCAGGATCGACGGCGCGATCGACAGCACCGTGAGCAGCGCGATCAGCTGGATCGCGCGCTCGGTGACGCCACCGCCGCCCTGGCCACCGAGATTGATGCTGATGTCCTGCGCATGCGCAGGGGTGGCGAGCAAGGCCGCGGCGATCAGAACAGAGGGGACAAGAACTCTACGCGGAAAGGACGGCAGCCTCACGAAGACGGCTTCGGACGGCCGAGCAGCGAGGCCATCTCGTCTTCGAGATTTTCAAAGCTGGTCTTTTCCGGAGCCGGCCTGGCCGGCGGCGCCGGAGGGGCCGGCGGATCGACCCGTGCGGCGCGCGGCGGCGCGGCGGGCGGATCCGGCGCAACCGGTGGGGCGATGGTCTCGCCGGCCGGACGACGGAGCGCCGCCTCGAGGCGCTGGGCCATCTCGGCGAGATTTTGCTCGGCACTCGACGGCGCGGCAACTGCGGCCGGCGGCGGAACGGGCGGTGCCTGCGGCACGGGCGGAGGAGGCGGCGGCGCGGCCGCGCGCTCGGCACGCACCGGCGGCACCTTCACCGGCTCGTTCTGGCGCGGCGGGCGCGGCATCAGCGGCGGTTCGCTGCGCGCAACGCGCGGCGGCATCGGCTCGGGGCGGGGCTCACGCTCGAGACGCGGCGGCATCGGTTCGGGCGAAAAGCCGCCGAGCGCCGGTTCGCCACGGCGTTCGGCCAGAGCGGGCGCCGGCCGGCGGACTTCGTCGGCAAAGGACGGACGTGCGGGCCGCGGCGGCGGCTCGGGCATTTGCGGCTCGGGATGGTCGAGCACCTCGGGTCGCGGCGCTTCGTCGGCCCAGCTGCCGGCATCGGGCATCGGGGCGAGGCGCGGCGGCTCGGCCGCGCTGGGACGCTGCGGAATCTGGTCGCGGCCGGCTGCGGCGCGCACGATATTCGGTTCGACGACGATGTCGGTCGGGCCGCCGATCATCAGGAGATGTTCGACATTGTCACGGCGCACCAGCACCAGGCGCCGGCGGCCATCGACCGCAGCCGCGTCGATCACCGCAAGCCGGGGCATCCTGCCGCGCTGGGTGTTGGCGCCGAGCCGGGTGGTCGCGAATCGGCGGACCAGCCACGCCGCGACGCCGATCAACGCCAGAACGACGATGAACGCGACGATGAAGGTGATAGGGCTACCGTTCATACCTGTCCCCGGTAAATGGCGCTTCTCTCGTGCCTATGGTCGGATGCGCCGACCACCGGCGTGCGATGCCCCAAAACTGTGATCTCTTAACGTCCCACGGCAAGCCTTGCCGTCCCCAAGTCTTAATAACCTATGAATCGCCCGATCCAAAACGACTTCTTGGCCTGCGCAGGGCCGCCAGGCAGTTGGGTTAATGCGGCTTTTGGAATGGGTAGAATCACGGGGGACCGTTGCATGTCTCAATCAGAAACATGCATCCGCCACGCCTTAACCACCTGTTAACCATACACGCGGCAAATTCTGCCTAGCTTCGGACCTCAGGGTCTGCAAGAGGCGCAAGGAGCCGCAACGATGTCCATCAACGATCTTCCGGTGCTGTCGGCGCTTCGCACCAAGATGCAGTGGCACCAGGAACGCCAGCGCGTCCTGTCCGAGAACGTCTCCAATTCCGATACCCCCAATTTCCGGCCGCGCGAGCTGGTCGAGCCGAAATTCGACAAGACCGGCGCCCCGGCGGGCTCGATCGGGCCGCTCGCCATGGCCGTCACCAGCGCCTCGCACATGACGTCATCGGGCTCGGCCTCGAGCTTCGACCAGAACAAGAATGCGGGCTTCGAGACCCGTCCTGCGGGCAATGCCGTCAATCTCGAAGAGGAGATGATGAAGTCCGCCAACAACCAGATGGATTATGCGGCGGTCACCTCGCTCTATTCGAAGAGCCTGCATCTTCTGAAGACCGCGATCGGCAAGGGCTAGAGCTAGGAGAGGCGCAACATGGCGAATGACAGCAGCGACTTTGCCCGCTCGATGGCGATCGCGACCTCCGGGTTGCGGGCGCAGGCCGGGCGAATGCGGGTGATCTCGGAAAACATCGCGAATGCGGACTCGACCGCGCCGACCGCAGGCGGCGATCCCTATCGGCGCAAGGTGCCGACATTCTCCGCGGCGCTCGACCGCACGCTCGACGCGCAGGTCGTCACGCTCGGCAAGATCAAGCCCGACCAGTCCAACTTCCGCGTCAAATACGAGCCGAGCAATCCGGCGGCGGATGCCACCGGCAACGTCAAATATCCCAACGTGAATTCGGTGGTCGAGATGACCGACATGCGCGATGCGCAGCGGTCCTACGAGGCCAATGTCAACATCATCAGTGCAACGCGCCGGATGATCCAGCGCACGCTCGACATCCTCAAGAGCTGAACAGGAAACCCCAGGCCATGGCAACACCGACAATCGCGGCCAATGCTTATGCCAACCTTGCCCGCGTGCTGGAGAACAGCGGCGCCGGCAAGGGCAGCGAGGCGAGCGGGCAGTCCTTTGCCTCGCTGCTGAAAGACGCGGTTGGCAGCGTCATGGAATCCGGCCGCAAATCGGACGCGCAGACCGTGGCGATGGCCTCCGGCAAGGCCAATGTGATGGACGTGGTGACGGCGGTCGCCGACACCGATGTTGCGGTGTCCACGCTGGTCTCGGTCCGCGACCGCGTGATCGCGGCGTATGAAGACATCATGAAGATGCCGATCTGATTTCGGCCTCCGCGGTCATTGCGAGCGAAGCGAAGCAATCCAGAATCTTTCCGCAGGCACCAGTCTGGATTGCTTCGCTGCGCTCGCAATGACGGGGAGGGGTGTGTGGTTCTCGTCGGTGCGGCGGGGATGAAGCTTGAATAAGGGAATTCTGAAATGACCGGACCCGAGACCCTCGACGTCGCCCGCGATGCGATCTGGACCATCGTCATCGTGTCCTCGCCGCTGATGGTGGTCGGGCTCGTGGTCGGCGTGATCGTGTCGCTGTTCCAGGCGCTGACGCAGATTCAGGAGCAGACGCTGGTCTACGTGCCGAAGATTCTGGCCATCTTTGCCACGATGCTGCTGGCGCTACCGTTCATGGCCGACGCGCTTCATTCCCACATGCTGCGGATCTCGTCGCGAATCATCGGCGGCTGAGGCACTATGCGCCCACCATGCGCATCGACGTCTCGTTGCTGCCGGCGCTTGCCGCGGCCTTCATGCTCGCCTTCGCCCGGGTCGGCGCGATGGTGATGCTGCTGCCGGGGCTCGGCGAGACCAACATCCCGACGCGGGTGAAGCTGTCGATCGCGCTTCTGCTGACGCTGATCATCCTGCCGCTGCATCGCAATGCCTATCAGGTCGACATGGGCTCGCTCGCGCCGATGCTGGTGCTGATGCTGCATGAGATCGTGATCGGCATCGTGCTCGGCGCAACCGCGCGCGTGACGCTGTCGGCGCTGCAGGTCGCAGGCGCCGTGATCGCGCAGCAGATGGGACTTGGCTTCGTCACCTCGGTCGATCCGACGCAAGGGCAGCAGGGCGTTCTGGTCGGCAATTTCCTCACCATGCTGGGTGTCACGCTGCTGTTCGCCACCGACAGCCATCACCTGGTGATCGCGGCGCTGAACGACAGCTACGCGATCTTCGCGCCGGGCGAGACCGTATCGAGCGGCGACGTCGCTTCGCTCGCCACGCGGGCCTTCTCCGCCGCGTTCCTGCTCGGCCTGCAGCTTTCCGGCCCGTTCCTGGTGTTCGGCCTCGTCTTCAATATCGGGCTCGGCGTGCTGGCGCGGCTGATGCCGCAGATGCAGGTCTATTTCGTCGGCGTGCCGCTATCGATCTTCGCGGGCTTCATGGTGCTGGCCGTAGTGCTCACGGCGATGATGGGCACCTATCTCGACTACTTCATCGGTGTCATGCACCAGATGATGCCGCTCAAGTAACTGGTAACGGGTGATCGATGGCGGAAGACAACGATCCAGAGAGCCAAACAGAAGACCCGACCCAAAAACGTCTCGAAGAGGCGCTCGAACGCGGCGACGTCGCCAAGAGCCAGGAGATCAACACCTGGTTCATGATCGCGGGCGGCACGCTCGTGGTCTCGACCTTCTCCGGCTCGGTCGGCAGCGGGCTGCTGACGCCGATGCGCAATCTGCTCGCCAATTCCTGGATGATCAAAACCGACCCCGGGAACCTGCTCGTGCTGATGCAGCAGGTCGAAGTCGCGGTGTTCGCGGCGGTCGGCGTGCCCCTGCTGATGCTGGTGCTGGCTGCGATTGCCGGCAATATGCTCCAGCACCGGCTGGTGTGGTCGGCCGAATCTCTCACGCCGAAATTCAGCAAGCTCTCACCCGCTGCCGGCTTCAAGCGCATCTTCGGCAAGCAGGCGGGAGCCAATTTTCTCAAGGGCATCGGCAAGCTCGTCGTGCTCGGGGTGGTCATGACCACGATCCTGTGGCCGGAACGGCACCGCATGGAGGCGATGGTCAAGCTCGATCCGATGGCCATGCTGGGCGCCACCACCGGCCTGACCGTCCAGCTGCTCGGCGCAGTGGTCGCCGCGCTCGCGATCATCGCCATTGGCGACTATTTCTTCCAGTATCGCAGCTGGTTCCAGCGGCAGAAGATGTCGCTCCAGGAGATCAAGGAGGAGTTCAAGCAGTCCGAAGGCGACCCGCATATCAAGGGCAAGCTCAGGCAATTGCGCCAGCAGCGCTCCAAGAAGCGCATGATGGCGGCGGTTCCCAAGGCCTCCGTGATCATCACCAACCCGACCCACTATTCGGTGGCGCTGTCCTACGAGCGCGGCATGTCGGCGCCGATCTGCGTCGCCAAGGGCGTCGACAACCTCGCCTTCAAGATCCGGGAGATCGCGCGCGAGCACGACATCCCGATCGTCGAGAACGTGCCGCTGGCCCGCGCGCTGTACGCCACCGCCGAAATCGACAAGGAAATTCCTGTCGAGCACTACCATGCAGTCGCCGAAGTCATCGGCTACGTCATCCGGCTGAAGCGCGGTTTCAGCGCCGCGCGGCAATAAAACCCCGAAAAGTACCGGAAATGGCTGTAAACTGGGAATCAGCGTACGTTTCGCCGCTGCCGCCCTTGCGTCCGCGGGTCCGATTCAGGCAGGGAGGACCCCACGTGCCCCGTGGCGCGTTGATTCTCTGTCGACAGGCCATGCCAGCGTGAAATGACTGCCGAGACCGACCACGACCTGTCACGCGAGCCCGTTGCGGCGCATGAGCCGTCGCCGCGCTCGGGCAGCATTGCGCTGGTGCTCCTGGTGGCCACCGGCCTCGTCGCGGTCGCCATCGGGCTGATGACGCTCGGGCGCGCGCAGGCGCAGCCCTATATCCTCGGGATCCTCGCCGTGCTGGCGATGATCGGCCTGTTCAATCTGTTCGCCTTCGCCGCCGGCATCATCCGCTTCGTCGACCGCAATCTCGACGATCCCGTGATGGGGCGTATCGCCGATCACGCCTTCGACGGCCTCGCGGTGACCGATCCGCGTGGCCATGTGGTCTATTCCAACGCGGCCTATCTGACGCTGACCGGCGCCTCCGGTCCGCAGGATGTGCGCCCCGTGGAGCGCGTCTTCATCGGCAACCCGGACGTTTCGGAAGCCGTGTTCCGCCTGCTCAAGGCCGCGCGCGAAGGCAAGCGCCAGCAGGAAGAGGTGCGCATCTCCGGCCACGACGGTAGCCAGGGCCGCTGGCTGCGCATGCGGGTGCGCCCGCTCGGCACGGGCAAGCGCGAAGCCAAATATGCGGTGTGGTCGATCGCCGACATCACCCGCGACCGCGAGCGCCAGGAGGACGTGTTCCAGGAGCTCCAGCACGCGATCGAATATCTCGATCACGCGCCGTGCGGCTTCTTCTCGGTCAATCCCGCCAGCGAGCTCGCTTACGTCAATGCGACGCTGGCGAACTGGCTCGACTATGATCTCGCCGAGATCGGCTCCGGCGGGCTGAAGCTCGCCGACATCGTCTCCGGCGACGGCGCTTCGCTGCTGAGCTCGATCGTGGCGGTGCCGGGCGAGGTGAAGACCGAAGTCTTCGACATCGATCTGCGGATGCGCACCGGCAAGACCATGCCGGTGCGGCTCTACCACAAGCTCGCGTTCGGCGCCGACGGCGCGCCGGGGCCCTCGCGCACGCTCGTCATCAGCCGTGCCCGCGACGAGCGCAGCGATCCGGACCGCGCCGCCGAAGTGCGCTTCATGCGCTTCTTCGATCACACGCCGATGGCGATCGCCACCGTGGACCGCGGCGGCAACGTGGTGCGGGCCAATGCGCGCTACGCCAAGCTCGCGCAGGCCCTCGGGCTCGACAGCGCCAGCAAGTCGATCTTCCGCGCGATCAATGCGCGCGATCGCCACCTTTTGATTGCAGCCATCAACCAGGCCGCCGAAAACCAGGCCGACATCGCGCCGGTCGAGGTGGCGCTGGAAGGGACCAAGGAGCGCTGGGGCCAGTTCTTCGTCACGCCGGTCGATGCGGCCGAGAACGACGCCGAAGCCGCGATCGTGCACATGCTCGAGACCACCGAGCGGCGCGCGCTGGAGAACCAGATCAACCAGTCGCAGAAGATGGAGACGGTCGGCCAGCTCGCCGGTGGCATCGCGCACGACTTCAACAACGTGCTCTCCGCCATCATGATGGCGAACGACTTCCTGCTGAACGCGCACAAGCCGACCGATCCGTCGTTCCAGGACATCATGCAGATCAAGCAGAACGCCACGCGTGCTGCGACGCTGGTGCGGCAGCTGCTCGCGTTCTCGCGGCGGCAGACGCTACGGCCGCAGGTGCTCGATCTCGGCGATGCGTTGTCCGATCTCACCATGCTGCTGCGCCGGCTGATCGGCGAGAAGGTCAAGCTCGACCTGATCCACGGCCGCGATCTCTGGCCGGTCAAGGTCGATGTCTCCCAGTTCGAGCAGGTTATCGTCAATCTCGCGGTGAACGCGCGCGACGCCATGCCCGACGGCGGCAAGCTGATCATCCGCACCGCCAATGTCGCGACCGACGAGGCGGGCAAGCTCGCCTACAAGGGCATGCCGGCGGCGGACTACGTACGGATCGAGGTCGCCGACACCGGCACCGGCATCCCCGCCGACATCCGCGACAAGATTTTTGAGCCGTTCTTCTCGACCAAGGAAGTCGGCAAGGGCACCGGCCTCGGGCTGTCCACCGTCTACGGTATCGTCAAGCAGACCGGCGGCTTCATCTACGTCGATTCCCAGCCGGGGCAGGGCACCTCGTTCCACATCTTCCTGCCGCGCCATCACGCCGAGCCCGAGGTGCAGGTCGAACAGCCGGCCGCGACGAATGGCGGTGCGAAGGACGCCGCGCCTGCGGCCGCGGAGACGAAGCCCCGTACCGATCTCACCGGGCAGGGCACCATCCTGCTGGTCGAGGACGAAGAGGGCCTGCGCGCATTGAACGCCCGCGGCCTGCGCTCGCGCGGCTACACCGTGATCGAGGCCGAGAACGGCGTCGAGGCGATGGAGATGCTGGAGGAGCAGAGCGGCGGCATCGATCTCGTCGTCTCCGACGTCGTGATGCCGGAGATGGACGGGCCGACGCTGCTCAAGGCGATGCGCGAGAAGAACCCCGATATCCGCTTCATCTTCGTCTCCGGCTACGCCGAGGATGCCTTCGAGAAGAGTCTGCCCGAGGGGCAGCAGTTCGACTTCCTGCCAAAACCGTTCACGCTCAGCCAGCTCGTGGCGGCGGTGAAGGAGACGATGACGAAGCAGGGGTGAGGGCGACACGCTCGCAATGGAGAGAGCGGAATTCTCGTCGCAATAGCCGCCGGTACCCCGCGACCACAGTTCCTGGCCACATCCGGCCAAACCCCCGGCGAATATGGGCTTTTGCTACATCCCCGCGACTGAGGGCCGCAGTCGGGGGTTCCGAAACCGGCTTCCCTTTTGCTAAAGGGTGCCCATCTTACTGGCACGTCCCCATGCCGGGGATTTGGGAAACGAACATGAATTTCTCGCAATGGTCCCGCACTCTCGTGAAGACGATTGCCGTCGTTCTGGCGCTCGCGCTGCCGACGGCGCTTGCGATCTCCTCCGCTGACGCCCGCGTCGGCGGTGGCCTCTCGTCGGGCTCGCGCGGTTCGCGGACCTTCTCGGCTCCGCCGTCGACCACGACCGCGCCGGGCTCCACCTCACAGTTCAACCGCACCTACAGCCAGCCCGGCGCCGGCATGAACACGGCAGCGCCCGCGCGCGGCGGCCTGTTCGGCCGCGGCGGTGGGTTCCTGGGTGGTCTTGCGGCCGGCTTCCTCGGCGCAGGCCTTCTGGGCATGCTGTTCGGCGGCGGCCTGTTCGGCGGCCTCGGCGGGCTGTCATCGATTCTTGGCCTGATCATCCAGATCGTGCTCGTCGTGTTCGTGGTGCGGCTGGCGATGTCCTGGTGGCAGCGCCGCAACGCGCCGCAGGCGGCCTATGCCGGCGCTGACACCGGCCCGGGACCGCAGAAGAGCTATCGCAGCGGTCTTGGCGGCGGTCTTGGTTCGGGTCTCGGCGGCGGCTTCGGCTTCGGCGCCAACAATGCGCCGCTCGAGATCAAGCCGGACGACTACGAAGCATTTGAGCGTCTGCTCGGCGACGTCCAGGCCGCCTGGTCGAACGAGGACGTTGCAAAACTGCATACGCTGGCGACGCCGGAGATGGTCTCCTATTTCGAGCGGGATCTCGCCGAGAACCGCGCGCGCAACGCCGTGAACAAGGTGACCAACGTCAAGCTGCTGCAGGGCGACCTCGCGGAAGCCTGGCGCGAAGGCGAGACCGAGTACGCGACCGTGGCGTTGCGCTTTGCGCTCACCGACAAGACGGTCGACCGCAACACCGGCGCGCTCGTCGCCGGCAGCGAGCAGCCGGGCGAAGTCACCGAAGTCTGGACCTTTGCTCGCCGCCCCGGCAGCGCCTGGGAATTGTCGGCGATCCAGCAGACCAACTGATCGCGCGCGCAACATGAGAAACCAGGGCGCCGTGCTTCTTGCACGGCGCCTTTTTCTTTGGACGTCTCGCATCGCGGCAGCGGAATAAGCGGGCGCGCGTCGGGTTGACATCAGGCGGCCAAATACAACACAACCGGGAGGACAGGATGATCCGCACCGCAAGATCCGTGACAATGTCAGGCCTTGCGCTCGCTGCAGCCTTGCTTGCGGCGCCATCGGTACAAGCGCAGTCGCCCTACATGACGTTCTTCGTGACCTCCATCGGTCCCGGCAAGGGCGCCGATCTGGGCGGCCTTGATGGCGCAGATGCGCAGTGCCAGAAGCTGGCGCAGGTTGGCGGTGCCGCTGCAAAAACTTGGCGCGCCTATCTCTCGACACAAGCCGCCGACGGCAAGCCGGCTGTCAATGCCAAAGACCGCATCGGCAAGGGACCGTGGCAGAACGCCAAAGGCGTGGTGATTGCCAAGGACGTGGCCGACCTCCACAGCGCGGCCAACAATCTCACCAAGCAGACCGCGCTCAGCGAGAAGGGCGAGGTCATCAACGGCCGCGGCGACACGCCGAACCGGCATGACATCCTCACGGGATCGCAAGCCGACGGCACCGCCTTTGCCGCGGGCGACGACAAGACCTGCAAGAACTGGACGTCGAGCACGCAAGGCGCGGCGATCGTTGGTCATGCCGATCGCCAAGGCCTGCGCGACGACGAGCCCTCAAAGTCCTGGAATAGCTCTCACCTCTCGCGTGGCCCCGATGGAGGCTGCTCGCAGGCCGATCTGAAGAGCACCGGCGGCGATGGCCTGCTGTATTGTTTCGCGGCGAATTGAGGCCTCCGTCATTGTGAGGAGCTCGCGACAAAATTGCGAAGCAATTTTGCGCTGATGCGACGAAGCAATCCAGCGTCCCTCCGCGATGATTGTCTGGATTTGCTTTGCGGGTGTGTGGTGCGAGCGTCTCGTCCCTCTCTGACGGAACCTTCGGCTGCGTGTTACATTGGTTCCGTCGCTTCCACGCTCACGGACCCTTCTCATGAAGTACGAGCTCTACTACTGGCCCGAGATCCAGGGCCGCGGTGAATATGTGCGGCTGGCGCTGGAGGAAGCGGGCGCGGCTTACGACGACGTCGCACGCGGCCCCCGCGGCAGCGGCGCAATGATGAAGATGATGGGGGCCCACAAGGGCACGCCGCCCTTTGCGCCGCCGTTCCTGAAAGCGGGCAAGCTCGTCATCGGGCAGACCGCCAACATCCTGCTCTATCTCGGCGCCCGTCACGCCCTCGCGCCGAAGACCGATGCCGGAAAACTCTGGGTGCACCAGCTTCAATTGACCATCACCGATCTCGTGGTCGAAATCCACGACACCCATCATCCGCTCGGGCCCTCGATGTACTACGAAGACCAGAAACCGCCGGCGAAGAAGCGCACCGCCGAGTTCTGGGACGAGCGCGTGCCGAAGTATCTCGGTTATTTCGCGCAGCTGCTCGACGACAATGGCGGCGCCTATGTCACCGGTCGGCGCCTGACTTACGTCGATCTCTCGCTGTTCCAGATCGTCGATGGCCTGCGCTATGCCTTCCCGAAGCGGATGAAGGCGTTCGAGAAAGACATTCCTGGCCTCGTCGGCCTGCACGACCGTGTCGCGGCGCGGCCGAATATCAAGGCCTATCTTGCAAGCGAACGCCGCATTCCCTTCAACGAGCAGGGCATCTTCCGCCGTTACAAGGAGCTGGATGCGTGAATCACCACAGTCCGGGCAGCAGGCGGTAGCGCACCCGTGCCGCATAGTCGGCATAGCCGGGCAGGCCCGCGATGAGCGTGCGCTCCTCGATGCGGATGCGGACCGCAAGCAGCACCAGGAAGAGCGGCGCAATCGCCATTCCCCACCACGAGCCGAGGATCAGCGGCACGCTGGCGAAGAACAGGATCATGCCGCTGTACATGGGATGGCGGACATGGGCGTAGGGCCCGGTCGAGATCACGCGCTGCGCGCGCTCGGCCTGCAGCTTCACCACGGGTGCTGCGAACGAATTCTCGCGAAATACCCACAGCGTGAACAGTGTCGAGGCGAGGAACAGCATGAAGCCGAGTGCCTGCCATGCGATGGTCATGTGGGACGCAAGATGACGCCGGTCGAGTCCCATCGCGACGAGCCAGCCCAGCATCGCCACGACGAACACGACCATGAATATCTTGTCCGCGGCCGGCTGATCTCTCTGCAAAACAGGCCGCAGTCGTTCGGCCAGAAGCGCCGGGTCGATCCGGTAGAGCCACCAGCCGCAGAGCGGGCCGAGCAGGACGGAGGTGAGGAGAAACACCCACGCGCCAGGCCAATGCAGCGTGCCGGCGGCGGCAAACAGCAGCGCGCCCATTCCGGCGGTGAGAACGGTGTTCTGCAACAGCAGGCGTGCGATCATGTTCGATCTGGCTCCCTCACGCGACCGAGCCATTGATAGCATTGTTTCGGCCAGCATGCGGCCGGCGGCAATCGCATGATACAATAGGAGGCGTGCGATCAAGCGCGGTTCCCCGCCGTCCCCGCACGAATCTGGCCGCGCTATCCCGCAAGCCGGACGCGCGAAAAGCCCGGTCAACCGGACCGGGCGATCCATCGCAGGCAAGCCGGATCAGGCGAGCTGATCGATCCGCGTGCCCTGGCCCGGCTGCAGCGGCGCAGGCGGCGTCGGCTGATAGGTCGGATCGTTGTCCTTGGTCTTGGTCTGGTCGTCCGCCTGCTTGGTCGTGTCGTAGCTCGGGACCACGACCGTCACAGGCGGCGGCGCAACGCTGGAAACGCTCATCCACAAATCCTCACAGATTGAAACAATTGATCCTGCTCCGGAGGGGACGAAAGCTCCGTCAAGCCAATCGTTAAAATGCGAGGGAAAGACGCACTGTTTTCGTGCCTGACATTGTTCTGTGTCAGGGAGAGCTCCGATCTCTCCTCGTCATTGCGAGCGCAGCGAAGCAATCCAGAATCCCTCCGAGGAAAGACTCTGGATTGCTTCGCTGCGCTCGCAATGACGGAGTGTGTGGCGGCAGCTCGACCTACTCGACCTACTCGTCCTTAGGCCGCGTGATCGCGATCGTCGCATCCGTCTTGGTGCGCGTGCATTCCATGTTGAGACGCTTGTAGCGCATCGTCACCTTGTCGCCGCGCAACAGGCCCATGCGCTTGAGGCAGCGCGTCGCACCGGTCGTGGTGTCATCCTTCGTTACCGTGAAGATGATCGCGGCCGTGGAAGCGACCAGATCATAGAACGGCGGCGTCGGCTTGCGGTCGCCCTTGGCGTAGAGCTCGTTGGAATAGGTCTGTCCCTGGGCACGGCAGCCGAGCGACAGTTCCTTCGCCGCCGGATGGGTCAGGTAGATGATGTTGGCGGCCTTGAAGTTGACCTTCAGCCCGTCAACCCCACCGGCGAGCTGCTTGGCGATATCGTCGCACTGGTCCGCGCGCGCAGGCACAGCGAGGGTCACCAGGCCGATGATTGCGGCGGCGAGGACAATCGCGCCGCGGAGGTGCAGTTTGAAAATCATGATGAAAAGCCCCTTGAGGGCGCGCATTCAACCGTCGCCGCGCGCGAAGTGCAAGGGGTGCAACCCGGCTTGATTGGGCACAACCGTGACCACCCGATGATCGAACGAGGGGATCGCAAAATGGCCGCCATGGCACCGAATCGGGATGCCCCGGCCGCGCCAGAACGCCTTCCCTTTGCGGCAAAAAAGCTTAGAACGCTTCTATGCTTAGAGGCCCGCGAGGGCTCCAAAACCCCGAGATTGCCCCCATGAACGCTCCCACCGCCTTCCCCGACGCCTCAAAACCCGTCCCGCCCTACAAGCACACCCCGCTGTTCCCGCTGGGCAAGGACGAGACGCCCTACAAGAAGATCACGTCAGAGGGTGTCCGGGTCGAGAAGGTCTTGGGGAAGGACATGCTGGTGGTGTCGCGCGAGGCGCTGCGGGCGCTGTCGGAGGCGGCTTTCGGCGACATCAACCATTACCTGCGCCCCGGCCATCTGAAGCAGCTCCGCGCGATCCTGGAGGATGGCGAGGCGAGCCCGAACGACAAGTTCGTGGCGCTGGATTTCCTCAAGAACGCCAACATCGCGGCCGGCGGCGTGCTACCGATGTGCCAGGACACCGGCACCGCGATCATCATGGGCAAGAAGGGTTGCAACGTCATCACCGACGGTGACGACGAGGCCGCGCTGTCGGAAGGCGCGCGCGATGCCTACCTGCGCCGTAATCTGCGCTACTCGCAGGTGGCGCCGCTCTCGATGTACGAGGAGAAGAACACCGCCAACAACATGCCGGCGCAGTGCGAGATCTACGCCGAAGGTGATGACGCCTACAAGTTCATGTTCATGGCCAAAGGCGGCGGCTCCGCCAACAAGAGCTTTCTGTTCCAGGCCACGCCTTCGGTGCTGACCAAGGACCGGCTGCTTGCCTTCCTGAAAGAGAAGATCCTCACTCTCGGCACCGCGGCGTGCCCGCCTTATCACCTTGCGATCGTGATCGGCGGCACCTCGGCCGAGCTCTGCATGAAGACGGTGAAGCTGGCGTCGGCCCGCTATCTCGATGCGCTGCCGGCCCACGGCTCGCCTGACGGCAACGCCTTCCGCGACGTCGAGATGGAGAAGGAAATCCACAAGATGACGCAAAGCCTGGGCGTAGGCGCTCAGTTCGGCGGAAAATATTTCTGCCACGACGTCCGCGTGATCCGCATGCCGCGCCATGGCGCCTCGCTGCCGATCGGGCTTGGCGTGTCCTGTTCAGCCGACCGCCAGGTGCTCGGCAAGATTACCAAGGACGGCGTCTATCTCGAGGAGCTCGAGCACAACCCGGCGCAGTATCTGCCGCAGGTGGAGGAGTCGCTCGGCGGCGAGGTCGTCAAGATCGACCTCAACCAGCCGATGAAGGACATTTTGGCGACGTTCTCGAAGAACCCGATCAAGACGCGGGTCTCGATGACCGGCACCATGATCGTCGCGCGCGATAGCGCGCATGCCAAGCTGCGCGAGCGGCTGGAGAAGGGCGAGCCGCTGCCGGATTATTTCAAGAACCATCCGGTTTATTACGCGGGACCTGCCAAGACGCCCGAAGGCTACGCTTCCGGTGCATTCGGTCCGACTACTGCGGGCCGCATGGACTCCTTCGTCGACCAGTTCCAGGCCGCCGGCGGCTCGATGGTGATGGTGGCGAAGGGCAATCGCGCGCCAGCGGTGCGCGAGGCCTGCAAGAAATATGGCGGCTTCTATCTCGGCTCGATCGGCGGCGCCGCGGCAAACCTCGCCGAGCACTGCATCAAGAAGGTCGAGGTGCTCGAATATCCCGAGCTCGGCATGGAAGCGATCTGGCGAATCGAAGTCGTCGACTTCCCGGCGTTCATCATCATCGATGACAAGGGGAATGATTTCTTCAAGGAATTGAATCTGGGCTAGCTCCACTTTCCCCGGATGCTGCGCAGCGCGAAGCGGTGCGCTGCTGATCCGGGGTCCATGTGGCGGCATGGGTCCCGGCTCTGCGGAGCAGCGTTACACGCTGCACCGCGTCCGGGACACGAGAGGATAAGCTTACGCCTTCGCGCCAGTGAACGGAAAACTGCCCATCGGGCCGATGCCCATTTCGCCGCTCATGCTGTTGCCGGAGACCGTTCCGATGAACTCGAGCGTTAACGGCATCGGGTTGGTGATGGAGACCTTCCAGTTGACGGCGTCACCGCTGACGGTGCCGTCAAAAATCTCGGCAGTATTGCCTTCCGCACCTTGCGTGCCCGTGAGCGTGCCGCCCGCTTCCTTCAGGCTCAGCGTCGCCTGGCGTTCGCCCATCGGCGTCGTCATGGTCAGATTCCAGTTTCCGTCCACGGCCATTCGCGTCTCCCAAACAATGTCCCGGCAGGCTGCGATGATCCGCAACCCGTCCTGGGCCGAGCCTATAGCGCAACTTGAAGCCGCTGCCTAACGCCTGCCTAATGCCGCTTGGGCGGCATTCAGGCGCGGGCGGCGGCGCGCCGGCGGCTGGTGACGACGAGCCTGAACACCACGTATTGCACGGCAAAGGCGAGGGCCTTGGCGCCGCCCGCGACCGCAGAGATATAGAACGCCCACAGCTTCAGATCGCCGGTGGATGCGACCGCGATCGTGCCGGCGCCGAGGACGAACATCAGCGCGGCCCAGGCATAGCCCGCAGCGGTGACATATTCCGGCGCGGTCCCGACAACGATCGGCGGCATGTAGCGCAGCATCCAGCCGCGCTTGAGCATGATCGCGCCGATCGCGAAATGCGCGATCGCAGGCTTGGCCAGCATGAAGCGGGGATCGTTGGTCAGCAGCGTGACCGTGCCAAGCACGATGACGAGTGCGACGCTGGCATAGGTCATGTAGCCGAGCTCACGCCCCTTGACGCGCGCATAGATCACCTGCGCGATCGCGCCGGCAATCGCCACCGACGTCGCCAGGATGACGTTGTCGGTGACGAGATAGATCACCAGGAAGACGATGGCCGACAGGAAATCGGAGGCGAGGCGGGCGAATACGTCCTTCATTGTCGGTCCTGTCTCACTGGGCTTCGGGCAACGCGCCGGCGGGCGCACCATACTTGATCTGGCGATATTCGGGATACCACTTGGTGAAATAGATCGCGCTGTTGCGGGCTGCGAAGGCAACCGCGAGACCGAGCCACACCGGCAAGCCCGGGAAGTAGAGCAGCACGATGTTGGCGGCCATCATCAAGAGCGCGGCCGCGGTCCATGCGGCGGTGATGACGTAGTTGGCGGTGAGGAAGCCGGGCATCGCCGCGGTCTCGGCCGGCACGGATTCAACCGCGTATTGCAGTGTGAAGGGCCGGCGCGCCAGCATCGAGCCGAGCGAGATGACAAAGATGCCGATATCGACCGAAAGCCTGACGCCGAGCGTGCTGAGCGAGGGGGCGCGCAGCGCGAGGGTGAGGCCGATGCCTGCGAACAGGATCGCCGAGCCCGCGGCCAAAATCTTCACCGAGCGGCCGCAGGCCACGTCGATCGCGATGGTGGCGAGGCAGATCGCGGAGGCCACGAACACGCTGGTCGTGGCCGACGTCACCATCATCAGGACGGTGTAGACGCCATAGGGAGCAAGGATCAGGAAGATCGTCATGGTCGCCTCGGTCGAACCAATCTTTACGATGTCAAGATTGATAGTTCAGGCCCGACGTCGGGTCAAGCGAAATCTTTACAGTGTCAAAATGACGTGAACAACATGTAAAAACTCAATTGTTGCAATGGCTTGATCCGATATCTCGTCGGCGACGGCCGCCCAGGGCAGGCGCGACAGAATGGTCAGTGCACAAGAGACCAGCAGACCGATGGTCAGGAAGATGCTGCCGCTGCGGCAGATCATGAATTTGGGCGAGCCCGGCGTCGCGGACATGCCGAGCGGATGCAAGAGCCGCGACAGCACGAGCGCCCCCATCAGCAGGTGAATGCGCAAGGGCGATGCGCCGGACATTTCGAGAAACGCCACCATCAGCGCGATGATCGGAACGTATTCCATGAAATTGCCATGGGCGCGGATCGCGCTGCGCAAGCCTTCATTGCCGCCGTCGTTGAACGGGGCAGCGTTGCTCCGCCGCAGCCGGATGACCTGCAGCGCGAGCGCGGCGTAGATCAGCGCGAGGATCGCGAGATAGTTCGCCGTGATGGCGGGGACGTGCATGCGAAGTCTCCTCGATCCGTCATTCCGGGCTCGCGCCACGCAAGTGGCGCAAGCCGGAATGACAGGGGGAGGGAGCTACTGCGCTCCCACCCAATTGCCGTGAAAGCCGTCGGGCACGCGATGGCCGAGTTGCACCAGCGCGGCTGGACCGGCCTCGATGTCGGTGGCGTTGAACACCGCGAGGTCGCTGCGGTTCTCCCGCGCGCGCCAGACCACAGCGAGCAGCCAGCCGTCGCCTTCCGCAGCATCTTTCGACCGCTCGACGAAAACAGGCTCCGAGATGGTGTCGCCGGCCGGCAGCAGATAATGGCCGAGCCGCTTTCCATTGCCGTCGACATGGACGATGCCGGACAGTGCACCGAACATCGGCAGCCGAAGATTGGCGCAGGCGTACCAGCCGTGATGGCTTTTCAAGCCGGCGCGGCGATCGTCGATGCGCGGGAATTCGCCGGTGAGGTCGTCGAGATAGGTCTGCTGGAAGCGGTCTGTATTGCCCGCGAGATCGAAGGTCCAGCGGCAATGGCGCGCGAAGGATTTCTCGGGATTCGTCGGCCGGCCGTCGGGATGCGGAAACAGCGGCGCCTCCTCGAACTGCATGACGTCGGCGACGATGCAGTCACCGTCCTCCCACGCGTTCATGACGTGGAAGACGTAGCAGGCTTCCGCGCGGAACCAGACGATGTCCTTGCTCGCCCCCTTGCGTTTCATCACGCCGACATAGGCGCCTTTCTCCGGCTCCCAGGCGTAAGGCGGCCGGCCCGCCATCGCGCGCTCCACGCTGCCGGTGAGCGGCAGGATCGGAAACAGCAAATGGTTCTCGGTGACGATGAAGTCGTGCACCATGCTGGCATAGGGCGCCTCGAACCGCTCGAAGCGCGTCGCTTTGCCTGATGCATCGATCGATCCGAATGAGAGCGCGGGCGTGAGTGGCCCCGACGCGTTGTAGCCGAAGAACACCAGTTCGCCGGTGACAGGATCGATCTTCGGATGCGCCGTGAACGTACCGGCGACGCGGCCTTGGTAGTTGCAATAGCCGCGCGTCTGAAGCGTGCCCGGCTCGATCTCGGTTGGCAGATGCGCCTCTTCCAGCGCGAGCAGCTTGCCGGCGTGGAAGATGATGTTGGTGTTGGCGACGCCGCCGTCAGTCACATGGGCAGGTGCGTCCGGCAATTTGCGGCCGAAGCCGTTGCCGAAGAACGCGCGGCCGGCATCGTGCTCGGCAAGCCATTTCGGCGTGCGGACCCAGCGGTTGCGGTAACTGGCGCGGCCGTTTTCCAGGTGGAAAGCATGCAGCATGCCGTCACCGACGAACCAGTGCGCGCCGGGCGTGTCGAACTGCGGATTGGGGCCGTTGCGGTAGAGCGTGCCGTTCAGCTCGCGCGGCAATTTGCCGACGATCCTGAGGAAAGGCGCGTCCGCCTCGAACGGAATCGGCGCGATATTGTTACGGCGCTCAGGTGTGGCGTCCTGCTGCACGGCGTATCCCTCCCTATCTTTACATCGTAAAGATGGAATAGGACCAAGCGCGGCGTCCGTCAAGCGAAATCTTTACACTGTCAATATTGCGTCATATAGCTTGTAAATGGCCAAGAGCAGCACCACCGCCGACACCAAGAGCGAAACGGCGCACCTCGCGCGCGCCCCGAAAAAGACATCGCCGGCATCTCGGCCGGCGCGCCGCCGGGCGAGCGCGAAGGCCGAGACGCCCTATCATCATGGCGCCTTGCGCGAGGCGCTGCTGCAGGCGGCCGAACGGGTGCTGGAGCGCGACGGGCTCGGCGGCCTGACGCTGCGCGCGGTGGCGCGCGAGGCGGGGGTCTCGCATGCCGCGCCGACGCATCATTTCGGCGATCTCACCGGCCTCGTCAGCGAGCTCGCCGCAATCGGCTTCCGCCAGTTCAATGCGGCGATGGCGTCTGCCTGCGACGCGGCCACCTCGCCGCTGGAACGGGCGCTGGCGCGGCCCAAAGCCTACGTCGCCTATGCCCAGGCCCATCCCGGCATGTACGGTCTGATGTTCCGCACCGAGCGGCTCGACTATTCCAGGCCTTCGCTGCACGAGGCCGCGGAATCCTCGTTTGCCGGACTTGCCAATGCGATCGGCGCGATGCGGCAGGAGCCGATCAGCGGCGACAAGTTGACCATCGAGCAGGGCGCTGCGATCGCGCGGGCCTGGTCGATGGTGCACGGCTTCACCATGCTGCTGCTCGACGGTCGGCTCGAGGACATTTTGGAGCGGCTGCCCGATGGCACGACGGCCGAGCAGCTTCTGGAAGCGATCCTGAAGTCGACGGTGGCGGGAAAGCTGCCAAGCACCTGATCGAACGGAACGTCGGCAATTCCTGTCATGCATGCTCGCGCGACCGCGCGAGCCGTCGCGCCCAGGGATTGAGCAGAAAGCATTGGGCATTGGCGGAAGATCGAGGCCTGCGCAGGCGAGCGATGATGCGGAACTCGCGGCTCCCGACACTTTCACTGTGGGCAAGGTCAATCGCGCTTCCGATAGTCCTGACAGGGGCGCGGAATCGTTCTAGAAGAGCGGCTTCGCTTGGGCTCATGCAGCCTCGTTCGCGTCCTCTTTACACTTGATCATGCCAGCCATCTCGTCGAACAAACCTTATCGCGTCGGCCGCTCCAAGACGGGGCTTGGCCTCTTCGCCACCAAACCGATCAGGAAGGGCACCCGGATCATCCGTTATTTCGGGCCGATTCTGGACTGCCGAATCCCTGCGCAGGACGACATCGAGAACAAATATTTGTTCGAGCTCAACGGCCGCTGGACCATCGACGGCTCGGTGCGCAAGAACGTCGCCCGCTACATCAACCATTCCTGCCGGCCCAACGCCGAGTCGGACGTCCGTCCGCGCGAGCGCAAGGTGTTCATCCGCGCCATCAAGAACATCGAGCCGGGCGACGAGATCAACTACGACTACGGCACCGACTATTTCAAAGCCTATCTGAAGCCGATCGGCTGCAAGTGTCCTTCCTGCGAAGCCAAGCGCAAGAAGCAGCGTGCCGAGGAGCGGGCCGAACGCGCCAAGGTGAAGGCGCGCGCCGAGCGCAAGGCGCAGAAGGTGGGCGCGAAAACCACCATGGCGAGAAAGAAGAAGCTGAACGGCAAGCACTTCGCCGGCAAGGTCGGCCGCGCGAAGGCGTAGCTTCCGTCAGCCGCGCGACGTCGTCCTGTGCTTCGCCTCGATTGCGGCGCGGTTTCCGAAGTAGTTCGTTTCTCATAGTCGCCCCACGCTGCCGGTGCGGTCCGTCCTCAACGAAGGTGCGCCTTCGTAGGTACATTGGTGCGGCGCTCTGAATTTTGATGTTCACTTTGGAACAGAACCCGCGCCTTCTGCATATTAATTTCGCTGGAACTCAAACCCCAACGGTTAGGACCCGTCAGACGAGGTTGTACCATGCAGCGCCGACGCCGCTTCAAACAGACCGTTCCCCTTGAAGAACGACTTGCCGAAGAGGCGCAACGCCTCCGGGACAAAGCCAAATCCCTTCCCCCCGGTCCTCAACGCGAGGATGCACTTCGTAGAGCCAGACAGGCCGAGACAGGCTCGCACATGAGCGAGTGGCTGCGAACGCCCGGGCTTCAGCCACCCGAGTAGACCCTAGTGGCGAGCGCTGCTGAGCCGGGGCCTATGTCTCCGAGAGCAACCCGTGCCGCGTGGGTCCCGGCTCCGCGCCGCAACGCCAAAAGCGTTGCAGCGCGTCCGCGACTCGAGATCTTACGCCGCCGCCACCACACTCCCGCTCCTCCGCAGGCCCACATATTGTAGCTCGGCGAACACGCCGGTCGCGATCGCCTGCGCCACGACCATGAGCTCGCCGGCGAGGTTCGGCGACACCGCACCCGAGAACAGCAGCGCGATGCTGCCGACCGTCCAGGCCGCGTTGCCGATCACGACCAGCAGCACGATCGCCTTCGGCACCACTGCGCGGGAGGCGAGCCATCCGACCAGTGCGGTATAGGCGACCAGGAACAGGCCGGTTTCGCGCAACAGCGCTTCGGGCAGATTGAACAGCGTGGCGAACGCGCCGGCGCCAAAAATGAAGCCGAGCGCGGCGACACCGCTGAACACGGCGTCGGCGAGCAGGGCGCGGCGCAGGAAGGTGGATGCGTCAATCATCAGAGGTCTCCATGGTTGGGTTGGCTTGGGGTGAACTCAATTCAGTCCGCGCCACCAGGTGCGGAGCAGGCGAGCGAGGCGGAACGGGCAGAGGCTTCTGCCGACGCTGTGCTCGAAGGCTGTGATGTGCGCGACGACGTAGTCGCCGGTGGAATGCACCAGCGGCTCGGGCATGTTGAGGCTGCGTGCCAGCATCCGGGTCGCGAACGCCATGGCCCAGGGAAGAAGGTTGTCTGCAAGGGTGCGGTAGAGCAGCAGCGCGATCATGGTCATCTCCCGTGCTCAGGAAGATGCGCCGCGGAGCAACCCAATTCGATTACCTCAGGGGTAATGGAAGGGCTGAAATCTGCGTGGTAGGTTTTCGACCATGAACGCACATGCATCCACGGCCCGCGCCGAACCCAGCCAGCCGGTCCATATCGGCGACCATTTGCGCGAATGGCGGCAGCGCCGCCGCATGAGCCAGCTCGATCTCGCGGGCGAAGCGGAGATTTCCGCGCGGCATCTGAGCTTCGTCGAGACCGGCCGCGCCGCGCCCTCGCGCGACATGGTGCTGCGGCTTGCCGAGCGTCTCGACGTGCCCTTGCGCGAACGCAACGTGCTGCTGGTTGCCGCCGGCTACGCGCCGGCGTTTCCGCAGCGCCCACTGGAGGATCCCGCCTTGAAATCAGCCCGGCAGGCGATCGACCTCGTGCTCAGGGCACACGAGCCCAATCCGGCGCTGGCCTATGACCGGCACTGGAATCTGGTCACCGCCAATCGCATGGTGGCGCCGCTGCTCGTGGGCGTTCCGGAGCGGCTGCTCGGCCAGCCCTTCAACGTGCTGCGGCTCGCCTTCCATCCGGAGGGGCTGGCGCCGCGTACCGTCAATCTCGCGGAATGGTGCGCGCATCTGCTCGAGCGCTTGCACCGGCAATGCGAGGCGACGGCCGATCCGGAGCTGATCAAGCTCTATCATGACCTCAAGAGCTATCCGATCCCGGCGCGCTCCGGCCCGCTGTCGAGCGACAATGTCGCAATCCCGTTCAAGCTGCGCCATGACGGCGGGATACTAAGTTTCTTCTCCACCACCATGGTGTTCGGCACGCCGGTCGACATCACCCTGTCGGAGCTGGCGCTGGAGACGTTCTTTCCGGCGGACGAACGCACCGCCGCTTGGCTGAAACAGACGGCCGCAAATCTGGCCTAGCACCCTTGCCCCGGGCGGCGTTCGGCTTATCTTCCGACAAAACCGCACTGCCCGAAGGAGGCGCTCATGAGCACGCTGAAACCGCTCCAGATCGATGTCGTCTCCGACGTGGTGTGCCCGTGGTGCTATATCGGCAAGCACCGGATCGAGAGCGCGCTGGCGCTTGTACCCGACGTTCCCGTCAAGCTGAATTTCCGGCCCTTCTTCCTCAATCCCTGGGTGCCGCGCGACGGCATCAGCCGCGAGGATTATCTCACCACCAAGTTTGGCTCGGTCGAGGCCTATAAGGGCATTGCCGGCCGCGTGGTCGCGGCTGCCAGCGAAGAGGGCCTCCTCTACAAGCCCGAGCTGGTTGCGCGCCAGCCCAACACGACCGACTGTCACCGCCTGATCCTCTGGGCCGAGGCGATCGGCAAGGCGCCCGAGATGAAGCAGCGGCTGATGGAGCTGTATTTCCGCGACGGCGGCGATCTCACTGACGTCAACGTGCTGGTGCAGGCGGCCGCCGATGTCGGCCTCGATGCCGAGGACGTACGCAAGCGCCTTGCCAGCGACGAGGATGTCGCGCGCGTGTCGGCCGACGCGCAGGAGGCTGCCGAGAAGGGCATCTCCGGCGTGCCGACCTACGTGTTCGCGCAGAAATACGCCGTCTCCGGTGCGCAGGATCCGAACTTGCTCGCCCGCGCCATCCGCCAGGTCTCGGCGGAGATCAACGCGCAGGCGGCGGAGTAGCGCAGACCTACTTGCGGAGAAGATGAAGCGCGCGGCGTGCTGCTTCGCGTGCGAAGCCGCGCGCGGTCAGCGACGCGTGGATGAGTGCCACCATCGGATCGTTGCGCCTGAGCGGAATCAGCACGTCGCTGATCGCAAAGCGGCCGCGCCAGATCGGGTTGATCATAGGATGATCGGCGCTCGCAGTGGAATCCGCGCTCGCGATGGACCGATCGGCGCAGAGATGGCGCGTCAGGTTGAGCGTGAGCTGCACGCCCGGCGAATATTTTGCAAAACGCTCGTCGATGCCGAGCTTGAAGAAGAAGGCGCGGTCCTGGTGGCGCAGCACGATGCCGGCGGCAACCGGTGTCGCGCCGGCGCGCAGGGTGACGATCTCGCATTGCGCGGTCTCGGCAAGTGCGGGGACGGCGCGGCGAATGAAGGTCGCATCGCCCGCGTCCTGAATCAATGCAGTGCGGCGCTCGCCCTTCCAGCCGCTGGCTTCGAGTTGCAGGAAGGTTTCGAGCGCGGGCCTGATCTCGTCGGGCTTGCGCGCGACGTCAAAGCTGATCGCGCCGTGCGCCTCAAGGCGATGGCGCTGTCGTCGCAACTCCTTGAGCTTTTTGGCGCCAAGAGCCTCGTACAGCAGCGCCTCGCCATCCTGTGTCGCATCGAGGCTGGCGCGGACATAGGAGCCGAGCACGCGCGGCTTCAGGCAGGCCTGGCCGAGCGCTTCCTTGAGCGATGCCATCGCAGCGCCGTCTAGCGCTACGTCACGCAGGATCAGCGCATGCGCGCCGGCCTCGCGCGCACGTTGCAGCAGGCCTGTCGCGGCGTCGATTGGCCCGTCGCGGTCGATCAGCGGGCTGCACAGCGTGCCATAGGGATGCGCGCTCACCAGCGCGGGCAGGGGAATCTTCCAGGCTCGCCAAAGCGAGACCACCGGCATCAACCCGATCAGCCGCGTCGAGGAACCGCCGTATACGGACAAGGCCGAGGCACCGATACGGCCGCGCGCGGTTGCGCTGACGGCGAGCTCCCAGGCGGGCAGATAATAGCCGTTCGGCTCGATCGCCCGTTGCGCCAGCGCGCGCCATTGGCCAGGCTCGATCGCCCTAAGCGAGACGAGCGCGGGCGCTGCATCCTTCGCCGATGCCGGATTGATCGCAGCCTGGTGCGCGATGTCGACCACGTCTCGTCGTTCCCTGTTCACGCGGGCTTGAGCCGGCGTTACGCGGTCATGCTTAGCGCAAAGATTGGAAAATCCCGTTGGGACGCCGCTTCAATTCGAGTGGTATTGTTAACGTCTCATTGAGCATCCGGCCGGCCCACTGGCGGATGCTGTCTCGATCCGGAGGATCAAAATGGTCGCTACGCCTTTCACGCCGATTGCCTCGCTGCTCGGGGGCGCGCTGATCGGCCTGTCCGCCGTGCTGCTGATGTGGGCGACGGGACGGATCGCCGGCATCAGCGGCATCGCGGCACGGTTGTTTCCGCCTTACGAGGACCGCGAATTTGCCGGCCGGCTCGCCTTCGTCGCCGGCCTCATCGCCGCACCCGTGCTGGTGAGGCTCGTAACCGGAAGCCTGCCGGCGCAGACGATCGCTGCGGGAGCGCCGGTGCTGATTGTCGCAGGGGTGCTCACCGGCTTCGGCACGGCGTGGGGCAGCGGCTGCACGTCAGGCCATGGCGTCTGCGGTCTGTCGCGATTATCGGTACGCTCGCTGGTCGCGACCATCACCTTCATGGCGACGGGCATCGCCACCGTCTTCGTGATCCGGCACTGGAGCTAAGGGCAATGACCATTCTCGTTCAATTTGCGATCGGCTTGCTGTTCGGCCTCGGGCTCGTTGTCTCCGGGATGTCGAATCCGGCAAAGGTGCTGAACTTCCTCGACCTCGGCGGCATCCCGGCGGGGACATGGGACGCGAGCCTTGCCTTCGTGATGGCGGGCGCGGTCGCCGTGACCTTCGTCGGCTTCAGGCATGTCCTGAAGCTTGCACATCCCTTGTTCGCCGAACGCTTCTCCGTGCCGACGCGCAGCGACATCGATCTGAAGATCGTTGTTGGGCCCGCGATCTTCGGCGTCGGTTGGGGCTTGGCCGGCTTCTGTCCAGGACCGGCACTGACTGCGCTTGGCTTTGGCTCGACCTCAGCCGTCATCTTCGTCGCCGCGATGTGCGCCGGCATGGTGCTTGCCCGCTTCATCGCGAAGCTGCAATCATCGACACGGATCGCGGCGCCGGTTCATCCGCTCGAGTCCTGACGCAGACAGGACCGGACAGGCCGGTGCGATCGATTGCTAGATCGGCTCGTAGGCTTCCGACCCGCAGATGTCATCGGCTTCCGCGCGCCGCCTGTCGACGACCTTTCCGCCGTCGATCGTCACGATGTAGGTCTGGGTGCCCAGCGCCGAGCCGGTGGCCGAGGTGAGTTGTGCGCGGACACAGGCCGTCCAGCCCGGTCCGCGGACCTCGTGATGGGGCAGGGCGACTTGCACCTCGCGCGGATAGGAGGTGTTGAGGAAGACCACTTCGATCTGCTCGCGGACCACGCGCTTGATGTCAGGCGGCGGTTCGGGCGGCGGCTGGTCGGCTTCCTTGAGGCGCATGAAATCGGGCACGGGCGCGCGGCTGTCGGCAAAGCCACACGCGCCGAGCGCGAGCGCGCCGGCGAGCAGCGCCACATGAGCAACAATCCGCAACATTCGTGAAGGTCCCCTGCGGGCCAACAGATAGGCGCGAATTCGACCGGACGAAGTCCCGGCCGATCAACATTTGCTGAAGGGGTGGAAACCACCAGATTTGCTATTAGAGGATTGCGGGCTAGTTTGTACCCCGGATGAGGGGGATTGCAGCAATGAGAATTTTGGTCATGGCGGCTGCGGTGCTGGCACTGACGGTTGCGTCCGCGCAGGCGCAGATGGGCGGCGGCCGGCGCCAGCAGCAGGATAGCGGCCAGAAGGCGGACAACAAGCCCAAGGCCGACGAGAAGGCCTACAAGGCCGCGCTCGAGCGCATTCCGGAGTCCAAGGAAAAGTATGACCCGTGGGGCGGGGCGCGTCCGAGCGAGCCCGCCAAGAAGCCGAAATAGCGCGAGGCGCGCGGTGGCGGGCCGGCTGCGATATCTGGTTGGCCTCGTCGTTCTGCTTGTTGCGCGGCCGTGCGTCGCCTGGGAGAGCTGGGGCGGCGATCCCGGCGGTTCACGCTTCTCGCCATTGCGCCAGATCACGTCCGACAATGTCGGCCAGCTTGTCCGCGCTTTCGAATTTCACACCGGCGGGCGATTCTTCGCGGCGTCGTCGGCGATCGCGCTCACGATTGTCGCGCTGGTCATCGCGGGGCTGCGCTGGCGTCGCCGACGTCGTATCAGGTCGACATGATGTTTGCGTGCATGCGATGCGAACGGTCATTCACATCGTACGCGCTGTTGCACGAAGGCAAGGCCGATGCGCTTGTCGTTGCGCCACACCGTACGGCAATTCCGCACGAAATTGTCGCGTGAAATCCACAACAATACTGGCGCTACTTGCACAGCGCTTCAGACTTCGTTTACGACGTTGAAGCGGCGAGTCACTTCCCGCCGAGTTTACCCCGCAAGCCTTTCTTTTATGGCGTTACACGCCGATGGAGATTTCGATGAAGACCACGCTTTCGCTTCTGTTCGCCGCAGCGCTCTCGCTGTCGTCCATGCCCGCCCATGCCACCAAGCTCGATCTTGCCACGATGAGCTGCAAGCAGTTCCTCGAGAGCGGCGACGACACCATCAAGATGGTGCTGACCTGGATGGACGGCTGGTACAAGGGCGACGAGGACAACGCGATCATCGACACCGACGTGTTCGTCGATAACGCCAAGAAGTTCGGCACCTATTGCGGCACCAATCCGAACGTCAGCATCGTCACTGCCGCCGACGAAGTGCTCGGCAAGTAATTTTGGAAGCGTCGCGGCGGGAGCGTGATTGCATCGTGCTTGCGTCCCTTGCGTCGTTATGATCGCCATCGAGAGCCGCGGTGCGTTTGCGCTCACGCGGCTCTCTTCGTTTCGGATCAGGCTCAGCCGGGCAGCATCGCGAATGCGCCCGACACCATCGCCACCTGCTTGTTGTCGGTGGCGGACAGCAGGGTGACGCGGCCAAAGCTCATGGTGCGCCCGAGCCGCACCACGCGCGCATCCGCCAGCACGTCGGACGAGGAGACCGCGCGCATGAAATGCGTGGTCTGGTCCACCGTGGTCATTGGACGATAGCCGCGATTGGCGGCGAGGTTCGCGATCACCATCGCGGTGTCGGCAAGCGCCATCAGCGCCTGGCCGCAGACCACGCCGCCGTTGCGGCACAGCCGCTCCGAGAACGGCATGCGGAGCAGTGCGCCCGGCTGCCAGTCCGGCGCGTCTGCGGGTGGGGTGTGCTCGATGCGCTCGACGGAGAGGTTGAGATCCTGGACCCAGGGGGCAAAGACCTCGGCGAGGATGCGTCTGGCCTCAGTGATGCCGAACTCGGCGTCTGGCTGCGGTGGCATGGCTGTCGTTCCCTCCTGTGTTGCCGGATGTTTCGCTCATTCTGCCCGCTCGGGCGCGGCAAAGTCACCGGGCCGCCGGCTTGAAAATGCCCGACTTCGCCCGATATGATGCCACGCTTGGGAGCGGGTGGACGATGTTGCGTCGATGTGTCCTTGTCATTTGCCTGGCCGCGCTTGGTCTGGCGCTGAACGGTTGCACCAGGTGCGGCCCGATCTGGGACGACTGGCTCCACGGGCCGAAATCGTGCAAATCGGATCGGCTTTAGCGGAGCCGTGAAGAAGGTCAGGGTGCGGCATCCGTCCCCTCTATCGATGATCAAGGAGTGAGTGATGAAGCTTTTCCGTATGGCGGCGGTGTTGGCGCTGGTGGCTGGACCGGCCTTCGCGCAGGAGTCGCCCCATATCAATCTGATGGCGGACGGCCCCTCCAAGACCGAGGACGAGAAGGCCGCAGATGCCGCGCGCGACAAGGCCTACAAGGAGACGTTGAAGAAGATTCCGGACGCCAAGACGTCCAGCGATCCCTGGGGCGGAATGCGCGCCGACCAGCCGAAGCAGCCCGCGCCGAAGGCCTCGGCCGCCACCAGCGCGCCCAAGAAGACCAAGGCCGGTACTGCCGCCAATTGACCAAGGCCTCCGGAGGAGCCAATCGACCACGGCTCCGGAGGAGCCAATCGACCATGGCTCCGGAGGCGGGTGACGCCTCCTTTCGGGACTCCCCTTGGCCTGGCCCTGATCCTACATTCCCTCGTAGTGTTGCGTTGAGGAGGCAGGAGATGGCGGATCGCCCGCGGGACCTCGCCGAGCGGATGGCGCGCCGGCACAAGCCGGCTGCTGGATCGGGCGACAAGGCCGGTGACGGCTATCTGCGCGAGAGTTTTACTCTGCCGCGTGCGGCCGCACGGGCAAGGGCGCAGGCCTTCTTCGCGCGCTATCCCAAGGCCGGCTACATGAGCGAAGTCGAGAGCTGGCGCGAGCTGCCCGGCGGGGACATCGAATTCACCATGCGGCGGCTGCCCAGCGCCGACTAGCCCTGGTCCAGCCTCTCAACCCGCCGGTTCAGGCCGTCTCGTTCAGGCCGTCTTGCGGCCGATCGCCTTCAGCTCCCGATCGATGCGCAGCTGCACGCGACGGATCGCCAGCAGGTCGATCTTCGTCTCGGTCTTGCCTGTCTTGGTCTCGTCGCCGATCCGGAACTGCCATTGCCAGACGCCCGGGATCGCCGTCTTTGCAACCGTGAACTCAACGCCCCTGTGATTCATGGTCACCTCCACGATTCACCTCGCCATGTCGGGTAACATGTTGGCCGTCGCAATATTCCAGCGACAAGCAAAATTTGCCGCCAAGTCGCAGGTGGCTCATCGGAATTCAGCAAGCGCGCGCCGTTCGAAACAAGCGAAATCGGATTCCGAAAATGGAACCGATGGATGCTTTTTCACGCGCGCGGCCACCCGGCCAGGAACTCCGTTCATGGTCGGAGAACCACGGAGGCATACGCGGAGCACGCGCGATGGATCCGTGCTCGCGCAAGAAAAAACCCCGCCAGGGGAGAGCCGGGCGGGGTAGAAGGTTATTGGAGGCTGAGGTGCTGGGCTGCAACACCATAGCCGGACGACCCTAGCCCGTTCAGCTTACGACAGCCTGACAGACCGGGGCTTGCGGCCACGTCGAGAGCCGCTCTCACGTCCCAATTCAGACATCCCCCCGCACAACTTCAGACACATCCGTTGGCGACACTTTGCGGGCACGGCGAAGCCATGGGGGAAACGTGGCGCGCTGCTAGCGGGGTGGCATCATGGACAAGGTAGAGCGGTCATTTGCCGCCGCGACGGCGGCTGGCTTTGTGGTATTGGTCATCGGCATCGTGCTGCTGGCGTTGATGTAGCGGCGGCCTCGGCGGCACGTGCCGCCAAAAGCTGTGAAAACAACCCCATGCACAGTAGGCAACGGCCTGTTTCGGCTGGCGTTTCCTAATGCACCTTTCCTAATGCACCTTGATCTCGTCCAGCGGCAGGCGAAGGTCGGCGGCACGCTCCGCGCGGTCCTTTTTGCGGAACTCGATTTCCTTGCGCTCGAACTTCGCCATCTCCTCGAGCGCCGCCTCGAGCAGAGAATTGCGCCTGACAGCATGGTGCTGCGTGTCTTCCGTCATGATCCAATCCCCCATGGTGGCGGCCCCCTTTTCAAGTCGGCAGCCACGGAAAGGTTCGGTGCCACAAGATTGCGGAATGATGACGGCGCGTGCGGCTCCGGAAAAATAAAACGCCGCCCGCTTAAATGAGACGCAGGCGGCGGCTTTCCAGCCCCGGGAGGGGAAATGTAAAATCCCGATACCGGTGTGTCTGTCGTGCCGTGCCAAGGTTCATCGTGGTTCATCGTGCCCGGACGGAACGCCCGCAGAGCCGGCGGCCGCGCGCGCCACCTCCGCCGCATCCCATGCCCCTGTCGTGAATGAGGCGGCCCTATTGCATCAGCACGTAAACGCAACCGATTGCCACAATGGCTAACCACACCAACGAAGCGCTGAAAATTAGGATTTCCCGGTTCATCGCCAGCGCTAGTGTTTGATAGGGGAGACAGTCTCAATCTTGAGGCCGTCCGCATCTCGAACAGTCACCATCCGGCCTGTTTTCAACGCAGTGACCTTCGCGACGCGCAAAACTTCGGCCTCATCATCCAAATCCGGAACCACAATCGATGGGCAGCCTTTGGCGGGTTCGCTCATTGCCACTGCCTGCCTCAGTTGTCTTGCTGCACATCTGTTTTGGGAATCTGTAGAGCGGGTGAGGTCAGCCACGCATTCATGTGCGAAGCCGTCTCGGCTTGGCGGGCCCTGCGCAAGAACAGTTCGCGAGCGGTGCTGCCTGGAGCCTCTTTTTCGGCCGCCTGTTTGAACCGTCTGGCTTCTTCTGCCAATCGTTCTTCAAAGGACGTCGTGTGCTTGATCCGCCTACGCTGCATGGCGCGGTCCTCCATTTTCCGGCCCCACGAATCTAAAATCGGCCATAGAGCTCCGTCTGTTCGGTGTCCGACAAAAGCCAAATCAAGCCACTGTGATTTTCAAGCTAGGCCACTGGGGATGGAAACAGGCCAGTACCAAATTCCGCAAAAGAACATATTGCGAACCTAGAACAAATGGGGTACATTACTTTTATCGACGACCCGCCGCGCCAATCGTTTGTCCCGCACCCGAATCCTCGCCATAAGGAGCACGACCCGATGTCCACCACTGCCCTGCGTATCGTCGAAGGATCCTCCATGGACAAGAGTAAAGCTCTCGCTGCCGCGCTCTCCCAGATCGAGCGCCAGTTCGGCAAGGGCTCGGTGATGAAGCTCGGCAAGAACGACCGCTCGATGGATGTCGAGGCGGTGTCCTCCGGCTCCCTCGGGCTCGACATTGCGCTCGGGATCGGCGGCCTGCCCAAGGGGCGCGTCGTCGAGATTTACGGGCCGGAATCCTCGGGCAAGACCACGCTGGCGCTGCACACGGTGGCGGAAGGGCAGAAGAAGGGCGGTATTTGCGCCTTCATCGACGCCGAGCACGCGCTCGACCCGGTCTATGCGCGCAAGCTGGGCGTCAATATCGACGAACTTCTGATCTCCCAGCCGGACACTGGCGAGCAGGCGCTGGAAATCTGCGACACGCTGGTGCGCTCGGGCGCGGTGGACGTGCTGGTGATCGATTCGGTTGCGGCGCTGGTGCCGAAGGCCGAGCTCGAGGGCGAGATGGGCGATGCGCTGCCGGGACTTCAGGCGCGGTTGATGAGCCAGGCGCTGCGCAAGCTCACGGCCTCGATCAACAAGTCCAACACCATGGTGATCTTCATCAACCAGATCCGTATGAAAATCGGTGTGATGTACGGCTCGCCGGAAACCACCACCGGGGGCAACGCGCTGAAATTCTACGCCTCTGTCCGCCTGGACATTCGCCGCATCGGTGCGATCAAGGAGCGCGACGAAGTGGTCGGCAACACCACCCGCGTCAAGGTGGTGAAGAACAAGCTGGCGCCGCCGTTCAAGCAGGTCGAATTCGACATCATGTACGGCGAAGGCGTCTCCAAGATGGGCGAGATCCTCGATCTCGGCGTCAAGGCCGGCATCGTCGAAAAGTCCGGCGCCTGGTTCTCCTATGACAGCCAGCGCCTCGGCCAGGGCCGCGAGAACTCGAAAGCGTTCCTGAAGGCCAACCCCGACATCACCGCCAAGATCGAGACCTCGATCCGCCAGAACTCCGGCCTGATCGCCGAGCAGATTCTGGCCGGCAGCCCCGAGCGCGACGCCGACGGCGAAGAGCCCGCGGACGAGTAAGCTTACCGCGAAGAACTTTTCGCGAGGAGCGGGCGCTGAGGACGTTGAGTTGCCGACGTCATCAGTGCCCGTTTCTTTTTGCGTTTCGTTGATCAGGTGGTGTGATGAGGCGTGTGATTTTGACGGGTTCATCCGGGAGCGATCTCATGCGCTCGGGCCTCGCCGAGGCCGTCATTCCGTTCATGTTCCGTCTTGTTGATGGGCCTTTGCCTCTCGACGAACTCGCAGTCTATGTCGCCGCCCGTTCGGAGACAGCAAAGCCGGGCAGTGGGGCGGCACTGAATTGACCAACGAGCGGCTCTGGCGATGGGACCGCGAAAGCCGATCGTTGGTCGCGCCGTAGAGGCGCATTCGGGAACGCGGTGCCGTAGGGTGGGCAAAGGCGCGCAAGCGCCGTGCCCACCATATTTCAACGCACACAAAGGTGGTGGGCACGCTTCCGAGACTGGGCAAGAATTGTTCTCGCCCGAATCGGGATCGATGTACGATTCTATTCATGACGAATCGCACTTATAAGACTGGTCCGCGGCGGGAGCAGTTGAGCCTTCTGCCGCCTCGCGTCGAGGATTATGTTGCGCAAGACAACCCGGTCCGGGCGATCGAGGCCTATGTCTGTGCGCTCGATCTTGAGAAGCTCGGGTTCCGGCATGCCGGTGGTGGCACCGGGGCGGGACAGCCAAGTTACCATCCGGCGGACCTGTTGAAGGCCTATCTTTACGGTTATCTCAACCGGGTCCGCTCCTCGCGTCGCCTCGAGCAGGAGGCGCAACGCAATCTGGAACTGATGTGGCTGCTCAAGGGACTGACGCCCGGCTACCGGACCATCGCCAACTTCCGCCGGGATAATTGGTCGGCGCTCAAGGCGACGAACCGGGAATTTGTGCTCTTGCTGCGCGAACTTGAGCTTCTGGGCGGCAAGCTTGTGGCGATCGACGGCGCCTTCTTCCATGGCGATGCGAGCAAGGCGAGCATCAAGACGAAGAAGCGGCTGGCGGAGCAGCTTGCTTGTATCGATCGCGACATCGAGGAATATGGCAAAGCGCTGGCGTCGAACGACGCCAGCGAAGAAGCGCATTCGTCAGGTGACGGAGATGGCGGGAGCGCGAATGGGAATGGCGGCAGGGTTGCGGACAAGCTGGCGGCGTTGATGGCGCGCCGGGCGAAAGCCCAGGCCGATCTTGATCGTCTGGAGGACGGCGGCGAGACCCAGTTGTCGACCACCGATGCGGACGCCCGGCTTTTGTCGAAAAGAGGCCATGTCCTCGCAGGCTACAACGTCCAGATTGCGGTCGATGACAAGCACAAGCTCATCGTTGCGAGCGAGGTCGTCAACGACGGCAACGATACGGGCCAGCTTTACGAGGTGGCCAAAGCGGCAAAAGAGGCATTGGGAGCCGAGACGCTGCAGGCGATTGCCGACACCGGCTATTACAATGGCACGACCCTGAAAGAATGCGAGGAAGGCGGCATTGTTGCCTATGTCCCGCCGCCCAAGCGAACAGGGGGTTTGGAGGAACAAGGCCGCTTCACGCATGAAGCGTTCAGCTATGACGCCGAAGCCGACGCTTATCGCTGTCCCGCGGGCGCGCTGTTGAGACCGATGAATGGCGTCAAAATCAGCCCGGCCGGTCGGCAAGACGTCCGCTATGTCAGCCTGAAATCTGTCTGCAAGGCTTGTCACTTGCGCGAGCAATGCCTTGGTCAAAAGTCGGACAAGCGCACCATCTATCGCTGGCAGCACGAAGAGGTGATTGATCGTCACAGGGAGCGGATGAAAGAGGCGAGCGAGTTGATGCGCCAGCGCTCCTGCTTGGTCGAGCATCCCTTCGGCACGCTCAAATGCCGCGCCGGCTATCGCCACTTCCTAGTCCGCGGCTTTGCCAAGGTTCGCGGCGAATGGAGTCTGATGGCGCTCTGCTACAATCTCGCCCGTGTGCTGAACATCCTCGGCTTTGACGGCTTTGTCGCGTTTTTTGCCAACCGGGTGGCCAGGAGCGCAATTTTGCGCGTCCTGTGCGCCGTCGTGCCCGCCATAGGCCCTGCCATCGTCTCTATCAGAGGCCTCTCAGCCAAATTAGGCCAAAAACCAGCGATCATCCGCTTCCGCTTCAGCATCGCAGCGTAACCGCGAGATTCTTGCCCAGTCTCTTCCGCTTTGCCCACCCTACGAAACCTCCGTCGAGCCTTACTCCGCGGCTTCCGCGTAATCGCTCACCGGCGGGCAGGAGCACACCAGATTGCGGTCGCCATAGACGTTGTCGACGCGTCCCACCGGGCTCCAGTACTTGTCGGTGCGCGAGGAGCCCGCGGGGAAGCAGCCCTCGGCGCGGGTGTAGGCGCGCTTCCAGTCGTCATCGGCGATGTCGTGCACGGTGTGCGGGGCATGGCGCAACGGCGAGGCCTCGATCTTGAAGCGGCCGGCCTCGACTTCGGCGATTTCCTTGCGGATCGCGATCATGGCATCGCAAAAGCGATCGAGCTCCGCCTTGGATTCCGACTCGGTCGGCTCGATCATCAGCGTACCCGGGACTGGAAAGCTCATGGTGGGCGCATGGAAGCCGTAGTCGATCAGGCGCTTTGCGATGTCATCGACGGTGACGCCGGACGTCGTCTTCAGCGGACGGGGATCGACGATGCACTCATGGGCGACGCGGCCCTTCTCGTTCTTGTAGAGCACCGGGAAATGCGCATCGAGGCGTGCTGCGATGTAATTGGCATTGAGGATCGCGATCTCGGTCGCGCGCTTCAATCCTTCACCGCCCATCATCAGGATGTAGATGTAGGAGATGGTGAGGATCGACGCCGAGCCGAACGGCGCGGCCGAGACCGGGCCGACCGGAGCATCCGCGCTCGTCGCGGGATGGCGATTTTCAGGATGACTTGGCAGGAACGGCGCGAGATGCGCCTTGACGCCGATCGGGCCCATGCCCGGGCCGCCGCCGCCATGCGGGATGCAGAAGGTCTTGTGCAGATTGAGATGGCTGACATCGGCGCCGTAATCGCCGGGCCTGCTAAGGCCGACCTGCGCGTTGAGGTTGGCGCCGTCGAGATAGACCTGGCCGCCATGGCCATGCACGATGTCGCAGATCTCGCGAATGTGCTGCTCGAACACGCCATGCGTCGAGGGATAGGTGATCATGACCGCGGCAAGGTCGTTCGAATGTTTCTCCGCCTTGGCGCGGAGATCATTGACGTCGACGTCGCCGTTAGCCTCGCAGGCCACCACCACCACGTCCATGCCGACCATCGCGGCCGAGGCCGGGTTGGTGCCGTGGGCGGAGGAGGGGATCAGGCAGATCTTGCGATGCGCCTCGCCGCGAGCGGCGTGATAGCCGCGGATCGCGAGCAGGCCGGCATATTCGCCCTGCGCGCCCGAGTTCGGCTGCAGCGATATCGCGTCATAGCCGGTGATGTCGCACAGCCACTTTTCCAGCCGCGCGAACAGCGCGTGATAGCCCTTGGCCTGCTCGCGCGGGGCGAACGGGTGCAAGGAGGCGAATTCCGGCCAGGTCAGCGGCATCATCTCGGTGGTCGCATTCAGCTTCATGGTGCAGGATCCGAGCGGAATCATCGCGCGGTCGAGCGCGAGGTCGCGATCGCTGAGCTTGCGCATGTAGCGCAGCATCTCGGTCTCCGAGCGATGCGCATGGAACACGGGATGGGTGAGGAAGGCGGTGTTGCGCTTCAGCGCCTCCGGCAGCGCCTCGCGCGTGGTCGCGTCGATCTCGGCGTAGGACAGCTGGCCGCCGAACGCGCGCCAGACCGCTTCGACGGTGGCGGGCGTGGTGGTCTCGTCGAGTGCGATGCGGAGCGCGCTTTCACCGACGCCGAGATTGATCTTCTCCGCGGTCGCGCGCGCGATGACCTCGGCGCGCTTGGCGCCGGCATCGACGCTGAGCGTGTCGAAGAAGGCTTCGCTGGTCAGAGCAAAGCCGAGCTTGCGCAAGCCGGTGGCGAGCACGGCGGCACGGCGATGCACATTGCGCGCGATCTGCGCGAGGCCCTCGGGGCCGTGATAGACCGCATACATCGCGGCGATCACGGCGAGCAGCACCTGCGCGGTGCAGATGTTGGAGGTCGCCTTCTCGCGGCGGATGTGCTGCTCGCGGGTCTGCAGCGCAAGACGATAGGCAGGCATCCCGCGCGAGTCGACGGAGAGGCCGACGATGCGGCCGGGCAGCGAGCGCTTCAGCGCATCGCGCACCGCCATATAGGCCGCGTGCGGGCCACCATAGCCCATCGGCACGCCAAAGCGCTGCGCCGAGCCGATCGCGATGTCGGCCCCTAACTCGCCGGGCGAGGCAAGCAGCGTCAGCGCCAGCAGATCGGCGGCAACGATTGCGAGCGCGCCCTTGGCCTTCAGCGCCGCGATCGCGGGCCGGAGGTCGCGCACCGCGCCGGACGATCCCGGATATTGCAGCAGCGCACCGAGCACGTCACACTTCGCGAGATCGGTGAGGGGATCGCCGACCACCAGCGACCAGCCGAGCGGCTCGGCGCGGGTGCGCATCACCGCGAGTGTCTGCGGATGCACATCCTTGTCGACGAAGAAGGCTTTCGCCTCGACCCGCGAATGCCGTTCCGCAAGCGCCATGGCTTCGGCCGCGGCGGTCGCCTCGTCGAGCAGCGAGGCGTTGGCGACGTCGAGCCCGGTGAGGTCGCAGATCATGGTCTGGAAGTTGAACAGCGCCTCCAGCCGGCCCTGGCTGATCTCGGGCTGGTAGGGCGTGTACGCCGTGTACCAGGCGGGATTTTCGAGGATGTTGCGCTGGATCACCGCAGGCAAAATCGTGCCGGAATAGCCTTGGCCGATCAGCGAGGTGAAGACCTGGTTCTGACGCGCGAGCTCGGCCATGTGCGCGATCGCCTCGGTCTCGCTCAAAGGCTTGCCGAGATCGAGCGGGGCGGCCTGCCGGATCGAGGCCGGCAGCGTCTCCGCCATCAGTGCGTCGACGCTCTTTGCGCTGACGGTCTCGAGCATTGCGCTGACATCGCGCGCCGACGGGCCGATGTGGCGGCGAACGAAACTGGCGGTGTCGCCATTGGATTTGCGGTGCGCGGTCATCATGGGTCCTCGCTTTAGATTATCTGTCGTCGGCGTCATGCCCCGCGAAGGCGGGGCATCCAGTACACGCAGGCGTCACGGCTTGAGCAGAGGAGCCGCGGCGTACTGGATCGTCCGCCTCCGCGGACGATGACACCGAATATGAGGTCAAAGTTCTCGTCATCTCACGCCGTATGTGCCTTGTAGGCGGCTTCATCCATGAGGCCGCCGAGCTCGCTCTTGTCGGCAATCTTGATCTTGAAGAACCAGGCTTTGCCTTGCGCATCCGAATTGACCAGCGCCGGCTCGCTCGCGAGATCGGGGTTGGTCTCCAGCACCTCGCCGGTCACAGGCGCGTAGACGTCGGAGGCGGCCTTCACCGATTCCACGACGGCTGCGGCTTCGGCCTTCTTGAGGACGCGGCCGAGCTTGGGCAGCTCGACGAACACGACGTCGCCGAGCTGCGACTGCGCGTAATCGGTGATGCCGACAGTGGCGACATCGCCCTCGATCGCGAGCCATTCGTGGTCGGTGGTGTACAGTGTCGTAGTCATTTTCTTAAAGTCCTCAGCGTTTGTAGGTGTTTTTCACGAAGGGCATGGCGGCGACGGTGAGCGGCAGACTTTGCGCGCGCACCTCGGCAAAGAGTTTTGTGCCGAGCGCGCTCAGGCTTGTGGGCACATAGCCCATCGCGACTGGCGCATTCAGGCTCGGGCCGAAACCGCCCGAGGTGACCTTTCCGATCGGCTCGCCGCCAGCGCTATCGGCAAACAGCAGCGCGCCTTCGCGCACCGGCGCGCGGCCCTCAGTGCGCAGGCCGACGCGGCGGCGGGATGCGCCGTGATCGAAATGAGCGAGGATCTTTTCGGCTCCGGGAAAACCGCCGGCGCGGGCGCCGCCGCTGCGGCGGCTTTTCTGCACCGACCATTCCAGCGCGGCCTCGACCGGCGTGGTCGCAGTGTCGATGTCGTGGCCGTAGAGGCAGAGGCCGGCTTCCAGCCGCAGGCTGTCGCGGGCCCCTAAGCCGATCGGCATCACGTCAGGATTTTCCAGCAGCGTCCTGGCCAGGCGCTCGGCATCCGCAGCGGGCACCGAAATTTCAAAACCGTCCTCGCCGGTGTAGCCGGAACGCGAGACAAAGCAGGCAAGCCCGGCGACCTGATGCGGGCCGGCGTCCATGAACTTCATGGCGGGCGCCTCTGCACACAATTTCGCCAGTGCAGCCTCGGCCTTCGGGCCCTGTAAGGCGATCAGCGCGCGATCGGCGAGCGAATCGATGACGCAGGCGTCGGAGAGATTGGCGCGCAGGTGCGCCTCGTCCTCGGCCTTGCAGGCGGCGTTGACGACCAGGAACAAATGATCGTCGAAATTGGCGACCATCAGGTCATCGAGAATGCCGCCATCCGCATTGGTGAACTGGGCGTAGCGCTGCCGCCCCTGTGCAACCGCGACGATATCCTGCGGCACCAGCCGCTCCAGCGCGCGGGCGGCGTCCTCGACCTTGCCCGACTTCGGCCGGAGCGCGATCTGGCCCATATGGGAGACGTCGAACAGGCCGGCCTGGTTGCGGGTCTGGAGGTGCTCTTTCAGGACGCCCGCGGGGTACTGCACGGGCATGTCATAGCCCGCGAACGGCACCATCTTGCCGCCGAGCGACACATGGAGGTCGTAGAGGGGGGTACGTCTCAGGGAGTCTCGGTCGTCGCGCACTGACATCACAGGGGCCCTCGGCGGTTCCCCGGGGACGATTCCCCTGAGGACACCAATCGAAGCCCCATCTGTCGCTGTGCCTGAGAGTATTATCCCGTCGGCGGACGCAGTCCGGGCCTTAAGCCCGTCGGCGCCTCTTTCCAGATGTCGTCAAAGCCACGCGGTCCTTTTGCCTGAGAGTTTCCGGGGCGGTTGCTCCTTCGGCGCCGGCTACCCAAAGCCGGTCTCTCCCGACGTGGCCGTACGATACAGATGGGTACAGACCACAGCCCGGCCAAGCCTGTCAACGCGCCCTTTGCGGCTTTCCAACGGGATTGCAACGGGATCGCAACGGGATTGCGCGACTGCGGCAACCCTCTGATCTCTCTGCACAGTTTCTGGACAGCGAAGCTGGCCTTGTCTAAAAGCGCTTTGGCCCGCAGATATCAGCCGAATCCCAGGTTTGGACGGCAAGGAAGCGGGTCCAAGCACACCCGATTGGATGAACATGAGCGGCGTCAACGAGATCAGGTCGACCTTTCTGAACTTCTTTGCCGAGAACGGCCACGAGATCGTGTCGTCCTCGCCATTGGTGCCGCGCAACGACCCGACGTTGATGTTCACCAATGCCGGCATGGTGCAGTTCAAGAACGTTTTTACAGGTGTCGAGAAGCGGCCGTATCAGCGCGCCACCACTTCGCAGAAATGCGTGCGCGCCGGCGGCAAGCACAACGACCTCGACAATGTCGGCTACACCGCGCGCCATCTCACCTTCTTCGAGATGCTCGGCAACTTCTCGTTCGGCGACTACTTCAAGGAGCGCGCGATCGAGCTGGCCTGGAAGCTCATCACGAAGGAGTTTGGGCTGAACAAGGACAAGCTGCTCGTCACCGTCTACCACACCGACGACGAGGCGCACGGGCTCTGGAAGAAGATCGCCGGCTTCTCCGACGACCGTATCATCCGCATCCCGACCTCGGACAATTTCTGGGCAATGGGCGACACCGGCCCGTGCGGCCCGTGCTCGGAGATCTTCATCGATCGCGGCGACCACATCTGGGGCGGCCCTCCGGGCTCTCCGGAGGAGGACGGCGATCGCTTCCTCGAATTCTGGAATCTCGTCTTCATGGAATACGAGCAGGTGACGAAGGAGGAGCGCGTGGATCTGCCGCGTCCCTCGATCGACACCGGCATGGGCCTGGAGCGCATGGCCAGCATCATGCAGGGCGTCGACAGCGTGTTCGAGACCGACCTGTTCCGTCACCTGATCGATGCGACGTCGTCCGCGCTGGGCCACGGGCCGAACGAGCAGACGGTGGCCTCGTTCCGCGTCATCGCCGACCATCTGCGCTCGTCCGCCTTCCTCGTCGCGGATGGCGTGCTGCCCTCCAACGAGGGCCGCGGCTATGTGCTGCGCCGGATCATGCGCCGGGCGATGCGCCATGCGCAGCTTTTGGGCGCGAAAGAGCCGCTGATGCATCGCCTGGTCTGGGCGCTGGTTCGCGAGATGGGCCAGGCCTATCCCGACCTGATGCGCGCGGAGAATCTGATCGAGGAAACGCTGCGGCTGGAAGAGACCCGCTTCCGCAAGACGCTGGTGCGCGGCCTCGCCATCCTCGACGAGAAGAGCGCGTCCTTGAAGCAGGGCGACATGTTCGACGGCGACGTCGCCTTCACGCTGTACGACACCTACGGCTTCCCGCTGGACCTGACGCAGGACGCGCTGAAGTCGCGCGGCATCGGCGTCGACCAGTCCGCCTTCACCGACGCGATGGAGCGCCAGAAGGCCAAGGCGCGCGAGTCCTGGAAGGGGTCCGGCGAGGCGGCTTCCGAAGCGATCTGGTTCCCGCTGCGCGAAAAACTCGGGGCCACCGAATTTCTGGGCTACGAGACCGAGAGCGCCGAAGGCGTGGTGTCCGCGCTGGTGAAGGACGGCCGAGAGGTCGCGAGCCTCAAGGCCGGCGACACCGGCGCGCTGCTGCTCAACCAGACGCCGTTCTATGCGGAGTCCGGCGGCCAGGTCGGCGACACCGGCGTGCTGACCGGCGAGGGCGGCATCAAGTTCCGCGTCACCGACACGCAGAAGAAGCTCGGCGATTTCTTCGTTCACGTCGGCATCTTGGAGAGCGGCGAGCTGAAGGTCGGCACTGCGCTGCAGCTCGAGGTCGATCACGGCCGTCGCTCGTCGATCCGCGCGCATCACTCGGCGACGCATCTCATTCACGAGGCGCTGCGCCAGGTGCTCGGTGATCACATCGCCCAGCGCGGCTCGATGGTCGCGCCGGATCGTTTGCGTTTCGACTTCGTGCATCCGAAGCCGATCACGCCGGAGGAACTCGCCCGCGTCGAGGACATCGCCAACGACGTGGTGCTGGAGAACGACGAGGTCACCACCCGCGTCATGGGCGTCGATGAAGCGCGCGAGGCCGGGGCGCGCGCGCTGTTCGGCGAGAAATATGGCGACGAGGTTCGCGTCGTCTCGATGGGCCGGACCGCGCGCGAGCGCGGCACCAATGCGCTCGGCTGGTCGGTCGAACTCTGCGGCGGCACGCATGTGCGGCGCACCGGCGATATCGGACTGATCACGCTGACCGGCGAGAGCGCGGTGGCCTCGGGCGTGCGCCGCATCGAGGCTTTAACCGGCAACTACGCGCGAAAACACGCCAACGAGACCATGGCGCTGGCGAAGGCTGCGGCCAACGAGCTGCGCACCTCGATCGACGACGTCCCGGCGCGGATCACCGCGCTGATGGAGGAGCGCAAGAAGCTCGAGCGCGAGCTCTCCGACGCCCGCAAGAAGCTTGCGATGGGCGGCGGCGCCTCCGCCGGCGGCAATGGCGCAGCCAGCGGCGTGCGCGAGGTCGGCAACGTCAAGCTGATGGCGCGAGCGGTCGAGGGCATCGAGATGAAGGATCTCAAGAGCCTTGCGGACGACGGCAAGAAGCAGATCGGCTCCGGCGTGGTCGCCATCGTCGGCGTCACCGAGGACGGCAAGGCGGGCGTCGTGGTCGGTGTCACCGCCGACCTGACCGCGCGCTTCAACGCCGTGAACCTGGTGCGCGTTGCATCCGAGGCGCTGGGCGGCAAGGGCGGCGGCGGCCGGCCCGACATGGCGCAGGCCGGCGGCCCCGACGGGGCCAATGCGGCCGCGGCGTTGTCGGCGATCGAAAAAGCGATGGCGGACGCTTAAGATGGCGGGCGCGTAAAGCGCCGCGCCTCGCTCCTCAGCCCTTCTTCAGGAAGACGTACTCGGCCGAATAGGGCGCGCTCCTGAACTCGCCGGCCTTGTCGCATGCGCCGTCGAGCTTGCCGCCGTGGGTGTTGATGCGCTGGACCGTGGTGACCGGCGTCAGCACGCCGCTGCCGCGGCGGGCGGTGACGTCCAGCTTCAGCCAGGGGATATCGGCAGCCGTGGCACCCGGCGCATTGCCGGTGGCCTTGCCTCCGACGGCGCTGCTGTCGGCAAGCTCCCAGTTCGGGCCGGCATAGTGACGGCCGATGGTCTTGCCGTCGGCGAAGAGCGTCGCGATCGGCTCGCGGAAAGCCCAAGCGAGCTTGCCGTCGGTGCCGGCCTTGCACTCATAGACCTGCGCGCCCTCGGCATGGACGCTGAGCACGACGCTCTCGCCGGGCGCGGCGATGGCGTCGGGGAGGGCATCGGCGGCGAACGCGGACGCGCTGGTCAGCGCGAGGATCGCAAGCACAACGCTCTTGAGTGTCGGCATGATGTTTCCGCAGGCAAAAGTCTCGTCATTGCGAGGAGCCCTTGCGACGAAATTGCGAAGCAATTTTGCGCTGGTGCGACGAAGCAATCCAGTCTGCCTCCATGGAAGGATTCTGGATTGCTTCGCTGCGCTCGCAATGACGGTGTGGTTGGCAGCTTACGCCGCCAGCGCCTTCCCGAGGTTCTCCGCGACCTTGTCGAGGAAGCCGGTGGTCGAGAGCCAGCGCTGGTCGGCACCGACCAGGAGCGCGAGGTCCTTGGTCATGTAGCCTTCCTCGACGGTGTCGACGCAGACCTTCTCCAAGGTGTTCGCGAACTTGGCGAGCTCGGCATTGTTGTCGAGCTTGGCGCGGTGCGACAGGCCGCGGGTCCAGGCGAAGATCGACGCGATCGAGTTGGTCGAGGTCTCCTTGCCCTTCTGGTGCTCGCGGTAGTGGCGGGTCACCGTGCCGTGGGCGGCTTCGGCTTCGACCGTCTTGCCATCGGGGGTGAGCAGCACCGAGGTCATCAGGCCGAGCGAGCCGTAGCCCTGCGCGACCGTGTCGGACTGCACGTCGCCGTCGTAGTTCTTGCAGGCCCAGACATAGCCGCCTGACCATTTCAGCGCCGAGGCGACCATGTCGTCGATCAGGCGGTGCTCGTAGGTCAGGCCCTTGGCCTCGAATTCCTTTTTGAACTCGCGGTCGTAGATGTCCTGGAAGATGTCCTTGAAGCGGCCGTCATAGACCTTGAGAATCGTGTTCTTGGTCGAGAGGTAGACCGGGTAGTTGCGCAGCAGGCCGTAGTTCAGCGAGGCGCGGGCGAAGTCGATGATGGAATCGTCGAGATTGTACATCTCCATGGCGACGCCGGCGCCGGGCGCCTTGAACACCTCCTTCTCGATCACGGTGCCGTCCTCGCCGACGAACTTCATCGACAGGGTGCCCTTGCCCGGGAACTTGATGTCGGTGGCGCGGTACTGGTCGCCATAGGCGTGGCGGCCGATGATGATCGGCTTGGTCCAGCCGGGAACCAGGCGCGGCACGTTCTTGCAGATGATCGGCTCGCGGAAGATCACGCCGCCGAGGATGTTGCGGATGGTGCCGTTCGGCGACTTCCACATCTGCTTGAGGTTGAACTCCTTCACCCGGGCCTCGTCCGGGGTGATGGTGGCGCACTTGACGCCGACGCCGACCTTCTTGATCGCCTCGGCAGCGTCGATGGTCACCTGATCGTTGGTGTGGTCGCGGTATTCCATGCCCAGGTCGAAATACTGCAGCTCGACATCCAGGAACGGGGTGATCAGCTTGTCCTTGATGTACTGCCAGATGATCCGGGTCATCTCGTCGCCATCGAGCTCGACGACGGGATTGGATACCTTGATTTTTGCCATGATCGGGGAAGCCCTCTTGGGAACGGCGCCGCTGGCGCCGACGTGAATATCCGCCGCCTCTTAGCACCGGACCGCGGCGGGCGAAAGCCAAGTGATTATGCAGTTTTAGCTCATCCAGTTTCCACGGATGGGGGGCGAGCCGCCCGCCGCCGGCCGCGGGCGAGCTGAAGTTTCGGGCGAGATTCAAAAGTCGAATCCAACCCGTTATTTCCCCTTGAGAATTCTGTCAGGACAGGCAAACGACAGGCGGACGAGGCCGTGCCGGTCGGCGGCCGGCCTTGAATCTATTCCTGAAGAACGTCTCTCCAAGGCCTTGGAGAGACAATGTGAAAGCGAAACGAGATGTCGGGCACTGACAAGACCAAGGCGGGCCTCGCCCTCGACGGTCCCATCGTGATCCTGGTCGAGCCGCAGCTTGGCGAAAACATCGGCATGGCCGCGCGCGCCATGGGCAATTTCGCGCTGAGCGCTTTACGTATCGTCAACCCCCGCGACGGCTGGCCCAACATCGCGGCCCAGCGGGCCGCCGCCGGCGCCGACTACATTCTGGAAAAGGTCGAATTGTTCGAGACCGTCGGCGAGGCCGTCGCCGATCTCGACCTGCTGTTCGCCACGAGCGCGCGTCCCCATGACCAGGCCAAGCCGGTGGTGGGGCCGGAAGCCGCAGCTAGCGAGATCTCGGGGCACGTCGCCACCGGGGGCAAGGCCGGCATCCTGTTCGGCCGGGAGCGCTGGGGCCTGACCAACGAGGAGGTCGGGCTCGCCAACCGCATCATCACCTTCCCGGTCAATCCGGGCTTCGCCTCGCTCAACCTCGCCCAGGCCGTGCTGCTGGTCGGCTACGAATGGTTCAAGCGGGCGACATCCGGCGAGCTGCCGCACGCCATGCCGGAGCGCTCCGAGCGCGCCTCGCAGCACCAGATGCAGGCCTTCTTCGACAACCTCATCCGCGAGCTCGACCGGGTCGAGTTTTTGCGACCCGCCGAGAAGCGCGACACCATGCTGGTCAATTTGCGCAACATCTTCACCCGCATGGAGCCGACCAAGCAGGACATGCACACCCTCCATGGGGTGGTGATGGCGATCGCCGAAGGTCGCAAGGGTCCAGCCAAGGGCGGCGTGCTCGACGGCGAGCAGGCCACGCGCCTGCGCGCGCTGCTGGCCGAGCACGGGCAAGGCGGCGGCGTTCCCGACAGCGGCTCGACGGTGCGCGGCCTCGCGCGCCTGCTCCGCCGCAACCCGACCGATGCCGAGCGCCTGCTCTGGCAGGCCCTGACCCGCGATCGCCGCTTCGCCGGAGGGTTCAAGCGCCAGACCCCGGTCGGCCGCCACATCCCGGACTTCGTCTCGTTCCCGCACCGGATCGCGATCGAGCTGGTCAACCCGGGCGAAGGCGAGACCATCGCGGCGGATCGCGCCTCGCGGCGGGCGTGGCTGGAGGCGCGCGATTATCGCGTGCTGGAGATCCGGGCCGCTGATGTGGAGCGGGATCTCGAGGCGGAGCTGGTGCGGCTCGAGAGCATGATCGCTGAAGGATCGAGCGCCTCGTAGGTGGTAGCCTAGGCTTTGTCCGCTCTACCCCCCTCGGGAGGCAGGGCTATCGCATATGAAGAAAAACGTGGCTGGAAACTCGCCTGCGGCCATCCTTCGAGACGCCCGCCTGCGGCGGGCCCTCAGGATGAGGTCGCGTTTTGCGGCGCGATATCTGACCCTCATGGTGAGGAGCCCGCCAAAGCGGGCGTCTCGAACCATGCAGGCCGAGCTCGTGCGGCAGCCTCCCGCTGTCATATGCGATAGCTTTGCCTCGGAAGGGGAGAGGGACGACTTGCATTGCAGGGCCTGCGAGAGATCAACAACTGACATGAATGCGGTTACGGTTGCTTAACTGACAAAGCTCTTCGAGTTGTATTCGCGCTCGACAATTATTATTGATTGTCCGTTGGGCAGCTGATTTGTCTCTCGTATGCCTCCGCACGCTAGGTCCAAGGATGCCGAAAACACGCATCATGTACATCGAGGATAAATCTAGTTCGCTGAATGGACTGGCACGGATCGGCCGCGTCACATTCTCGAAGACGGGCAAGTCTATCAGCTATGGAGGACGCACTTTCCAAAGCCTGAAAGGTAGCGGCTTCAAGGCAAACTACTTTGACGTTGAAACCGGAGAGAGGTTTTGGATTTCAGGTCCGCGAAAAGACGGCAAGGATCGCCTCGATCCTGAAAGCTCCGCGCCAATCGAAATCGACCCCGACGTTGCCGAAGAATACTGGCGCCAAATCAGGGGAGAGCGATTTCACCACGCCGCCGAGAATTAGATGAGCTATGCGTCAAGGGTCATTCTCCAACTGCCAATATCGAACGAAGACCTATTGGATGCCTTCGTCGAGCAGTGCCTTTGCGACAACGTCGCTCTTATCGCAGTCGCTGGAGAAGGCGCGGCGCGGATAGAGAACATCATCGATGAACTCGTGGTAGGCGACGGGTCGGATGACACGCGCTTTGTTACGACCACCTCTCACGCGAATGAGACGGTGGAAGAGGTTTTGGAGTTCGCCGGTTGCTGGCCTGACGAGCGAAACCAGCCCGTTCAAATAGTAAGTTTATAGCCTTGTAGGGTGGGCAAAGCGAAGCGTGCCCACCAATCCTCGACCGATCAACCGAGGCAGAAATGGTGGGCACGGCGCTTTGCGCCTTTGCCCACCCTACGAAGATCACACCGCCTCTAACTGATCCGCCGCGCGCTTCTTCTTCGGTTTCGACTGGCCGAGCAGGGGGCCGGCAGTCAGCGCTGCCGTGTCGGCGACGCCGGAATCGCGCGAGATCATCGCTGCGACAATGGCGCCATCGATCAAGAGCCCGAGCTGATGCGCCAGCACGGTTGGCTCGCTCGAGCCGAGCTCGCCGGCGAGCTTCTCGATATGGCCGAGCACGATCTTCTTGTGCTTCATCGCGATGTTGCGGAATTGCTTGGCGTCCTTGTCGTGCTCGCCGACGGCGTTGATGAAGGGGCAGCCGTAGAAGCGCTCTTCCGCGAACCAGCTCTTCAGCGCCGGGAAGATGCGCGTCAGTTTCGCCCGCGCGTCGCCGCCGCCTTCTTCCATGGCGCCGATGAACCATTCGCGCCACTGCTTGCCTTCGCTCTCCAGCACCGCGTTGACGAGATTGGTTTTCGAGCCGAACAGCTTGTAGAGCGTGGTCTTCGCCGTGCCGGCTTCCTCGATGATCGCATCGATGCCGGTGGCGTTGATTCCGTTCTTGCAGAACAGATGCGTCGCGGCGCTGAGCAGCCGCCCGCGCGCTGATTCGTCTTCGCCCGCGCCGGCGTGAGGCGAGGTCTTCTTCGAGGACGTCTTGTTGAGTAAGGACTTGGCCATGAGTCCAAACTTACCTGCAGCGACGCCGCGTCAGCAAGGCGCATCTGTTCCGCGCTGAAAAGATTCGCACGGGAAAGCTCATCTGCATCGCCTTTAAGCAAAGGGCGGCTGATCAATCCACGGGCAGCGTCGGCTAAGCGGCTCCAATGCTTCGCGTTTCGGTTTGGCCCAGCTGTGGCACGCTCCGTGCAAGGAAACAGACCGTTCGGTATCCTGCCGATTTCCACTTCTGCCAGGGAGAAGATGATGACTGCCGTCGTTCAGAAGACAGTGCTGACGGGGTGCCTCGCGCCCATCGACAAGAATGGCCTCGAGCAATTGATTGCGAGCGGCAAGGCCAATCCAAAGGTCGTCAAGACCTTGAAGTGCAAGACGGTCGCGGAAGGAAAATTCCGCCACGCCAACTATATCCGCAATCTGCCGCCCTATATCGTCGACGAGCCGCCGGGCCTTTTGGGTGACGACACCGCGCCCAATCCGTCGGAAGCCTCGCTCGCCGCGCTCGGCTCCTGCCTCGCTGTCGGCCTGCACGCCAATGCCGTGCATCGTGGCTGGATCGTCAACAAGCTCGAGCTCGAGCTCGAGGGCGACCTCAATATCACCGCAGTGTGGGGCACCGGCGATGTCTCCGACAAGCCAGTCGGCTTCACTGATGTCCGCGTCAAGGTCGACATGGAGTGCGAGGGCATCGCGCAGGAGGAGATCAACGCCCTGGTGGCCCATGTGAAGCAATGGTCCCCGGTCGCCAACACCTTCACCCGCCCGGTCAATCTCGAGGTCGGTCTTTAGCTGACGGCAACAGGACATCAGGTGCGGGAGACGATCATGGGTTCACTGGCACTATCGCGGGTCGAAGCTTCAGATCAGCCCGCACCGTCCATTGCGGGAGAGGTGGCGCGGATTGCGCGGGAGCAGCTCGCCCCGCTCGCCATGGGTATCGACGACGGTTCGGTCTATCCGGCCGACGTGATGCGCAAATTCGGCGAGGTCGGCGCGTGGGGCAGTCACATGCCCCCCGAGGGACCTGCGGACTTGCGCTGCGCGATCCAGGCGATGGCGGCGATCGGCGAGGTCTGCGGTGCCACGGCGTTCATGGCCTGGTGCCAGAACACGCTGGTCTGGTACGCCGGCAACTCGACCAATCTGAAGCTGGCAAAACGTTTTGGCGACGGCTTCTCCACCGGCCGCGTGCTCGGCGGCACCGGACTGTCCAATCCGATGAAGAGCTTTTTCGGCATCGAGAGATTGAAGCTGAAAGGGCGCAAGGTCGATGGCGGCTATATCGTGCGCGGCGCGCTGCCTTGGGTCTCCAATCTCGGCCCCGATCATTATTTCGGGACCATCTTCGAGCGCGAGGGCGAGCCGGGCATCGCAAGTGGCGAGCCGGGCCAGGTGATGTTTTTGGCGGACTGCTCCGATCCTGCGATCACGCTGACGCCGTGCAAGCCGTTTCTCGCGATGGACGGCACCGGCACCTATGGCGTGCAGTTCCGCGACGTCTTCGTGCCGGACGAGCTGATCCTCGCCGATCCCGCCGCGCCTTTCGTGAAGAAGATCCGCGCCGGCTTCATTTTGCTCCAGGCCGGCATGGCGCTCGGCCTCATCAGGGACTGCATCAAGATCATGGACGAGGTCGGTGGCCCGCTCGGCCACATCAACCGCTATCTGCCGCAACAGCCGGTGCAGTTCGGCGAGCTCGCCGCCGAGCTCGAGGCGGAGACCATGGCGCTGGCGCGCGATCCCTACAACGAGGAGGAGACCTACTGGCGCAAGGTGATCGCGCTGCGCTTGCGCGCGGGCGACGCCAGTGTCGCGGCTGCGCATGCCGCGATGCTGCATTGTGGCGCGCGCGGCTACCTCAAGAGCCACCGCGCGCAGCGGCGCCTGCGCGAGGCCTATTTCGTCGCGATCGTCACGCCTGCCACCAAGCAGCTGCGCAAGATGCTCGCCGATTCCTGAGTCTCACGAGTCCACCCCCACGTCCACTGAACCTCAACGGAGAGGCTACCATGACTGACGTTCTGATGAGTGCCGTCGAACTTGCCGATCTCTTGAAGCTAGAGCCGTGTGTCATCGTCGACACGCGCAATCCCGACGCCTATGCCGCCGGGCATCTTCCCAACGCCGTCAATGTACATGAGATCTTCACGTTTCTTGCGACCTCGACCCCTGAAGGCATGGCCGAGCTGAAGACGAAATTCGCCGACGCCTTCGGAGCTGCCGGTTTGTCCGGCAAAGAGACGGCGGTCATCTACGAGCAGTCGATGAACTCCGGCTTCGGCCAGTCCTGTCGCGGCTATTATCTTCTCACCATGCTCGGCTATCCCAAGGTGAAGGTGCTGCATGGCGGCTTCGACGCGTGGTCGGCCGCGGGCTTCCCAGTGACGAAGGATGTGCCGACGCCGGCGAAAGCCTCGTTCTCGATCGTACCGGAAGCCGGCGAGATCCTGATCGACGCGAAGACCATGCTTGGCGCCGTCGGGAAGCCCGGCATCGCCATCCTGGACGTGCGTGACGTCGACGAGTGGATCGGCGACAGCTCCTCGCCCTACGGCAAGGATTTCTGCCCGCGCAAGGGCCGCATTCCCGGCGCTGTCTGGCTGGAATGGTACCGCATGATGAAGCCGACCGCCGAGGGACCGCGCTTCAAGTCCAAGGACGAGATTCTGGCGGAATGCGCCACCGTCGGCATCGCGCAGACGACGCCGGTCTATCTCTATTGCTTCAAGGGCGCCCGCGCCTCGAACACGTTCCTGGCGCTCAAGAACGCCGGCGTGAAGGACGTACGGATGTATTTCGGCTCCTGGAACGAATGGTCGCGCGATCCGTCGCTGCCGATCGAGCAGGGCCTGCCGATTGCAGCGGAGGTCACGACCAAGGCGGCGTGAGCGTGTGCCTGCTGCGCGCTCGGTCCCCTTCTCCCCTTGTGTGAGAAGGTGGCGCGGAGCGCCGGATGAGGGGTCTCTTTCCGCGATTCCGATTGGCGTCGGACTCGCGGAGACAGACCCCTCACCCAAGTGAGCCTGGGTCTGCCAGCGTCGCTGCCCTCTCCCACAAGGGGCGAGGGCGCATCAACGTGCATCTCCACACTCAGTACCGTTTCTCCCATAAGGAGAGGTGAACCTCGACGCATCGTCCGGCTCCAGTCTCACCATTCTCTAGCCGTTCAAGCCCGCACGCGGACGAGGCGCAATTCCCAGCGCCTTGATCCGCGAGGCCAGCGTGGTCGGCTTGAGGTCGAGCAGCTCGGCCGCGCCGCCGAAGCCGAAGACTTTTCCGGCGCAGGCTTCGAGCGCGGCGAGGATATTGGTGCGCTCGTGGTCGCGCATCTCCGAGGAGGTCATGACCGCCGGCCGGGCATCGGTCTTCTGGCGCGCCGCACCGGGCGTGGGCGGTGCGCCGGAAGGATCGGGCAGGTCGATGCGCAGGCGTCCGTTCTGCGACAGGATCGCGGCGCGCTCGATCACGTTCTGCAATTCGCGGACGTTGCCGGGCCAGTCGTAGCGGGTCAGGCGCCTTGCATCGCCCTCCGACAAGCGCAAATTGGATTTCAGCGCCTTGCTCTCGCGCGTCAGGAAGTGCTGGGCGAGCAGGGGAATGTCCTCGCGCCGCTCGCGCAGCGGCACGGTCTCGATCGGGAATACGTTGAGGCGGAAATAGAGGTCCTCGCGGAAACGGCCGCGTTGCACCTCCTGCTTCAAGTCACGATTGGTCGCGGCGATCACGCGGACGTCGACCGCGCGCGTGCGTTCCTGGCCGACGCGCTCGAAATTGCCTTCCTGCAACACCCGCAGCAGCTTGCCTTGCAATTCGAGCGGGATCTCGCCGACCTCGTCGAGAAACAGCGTACCGCCATCGGCAAGCTCGAAGCGGCCGATGCGGTCGCGGGTTGCGCCGGTGAAGGCACCGCGGACGTGGCCGAAAAACTCGCTCTCGAACAATTCGCGCGGGATCGCGGCGCAGTTGACGCGGATCAGCGGCCGGTCGCTGCGGGTGGAATCCTCATGGATGGCGCGCGCGATCAGCTCCTTGCCGGTGCCGGATTCGCCGGTGATCATCACGGCAGCCGTGGTCGGCGCCACCAGCTTGACCTGGCGCAGCGTCTGCTGGACCACCTCGCTTCGACCGATGATGCCGCGGGGATTGGTCTCGATGCGGATTTCTTCCTGGAGATAGGCATTTTCCAGCTCGAGCCGCTCGCGCAGGCGATCGACCTCGGTGAGCGCGGCGTGCAGCTTCTCGTCGGCTTCGCGCCGCTGGCTGACGTCGCGAAATACCACGACAGCGCCGACCACCACGCCGCGGTCCCGGATCGGGGTCGAGGTGTATTCGACCCAGGCCGGCGAGCCGTCCTTGCGCCAGAACACCTCGCCGTCCACCTGGTGCACGGCGCCATCGCGGAACGCCGCGTAGATCGGGCAGTCATGGTTGTGATAGTGCCGGCCATCGTGGTGGGTATGGTGCACGATCGGGTGGATCTCCTTGCCGACCAGCTCGTCGGCGGTCCAGCCCAGCATCCGCTCGGCCGCCGGGTTGACGAAGGTGGTCTTGCCTTCGGCATTCACGCCATAGATGCCTTCGCCGGCGGCGCGCAGGATCAGCTGGTTCTCGCGCTCGATGTCCTGGAAGACGCGCTCGACCCGCTGCCAGCTCGCAATGCCGCTGCGCATGTGGTCTTCGGCGGCGGCGTCCACGTTGCGCCGCCGGCGCGCTTCGAGATCGTTGAGGGTGAACAGCAGCAGGATACGGTCATCATGGCTGACGAGGCAGCCGGAATATTCCAGCCGGAGCTCCTGACCGGTGGCGTGACGCGGGGTCAGTGCGGTGGTCCAGTACGCGCCCTTGTGCAGCACCGCCTGGGTGAACACGGTAAGCGCCGGAAGCTGGCCCGCATGTAGCGTGCTGGCCCGGGTTTGCCGCAGCAGAGCGCGGTCGTAGCCGAGCAGGGCGCAGGCGGCCGGATTGGCATCGATGATCTGGTCGCCATAGGGATCGACCAGCAGCGTTGCCTCGACGGACGATTCGAAGGCTGCGGCACGCAGATCGAGGTTTTGGGCCGCTTCGTCGCGGCCATGCGCTGGCGTCGTTGCCATTACGAAATCTCGTTATTTGATTACGAGTTTTCGTATATCACGAGTTTTCGTAGCGACCAACCGCGAGCGAAATCCCTGTGTCATCAAGGCGGTGGCCCGAACGATAGCGGTGGCACGCGCCTTGCGTAATTGATCCTGCAATGACGCGCAGGAGGTCCGATGTCCACTTTCGACAATCCGTTTGATCCCGATCGCAACCTCCGGGCCGGCTGTGCCTGTGGCCAGCACGGTTCGGCCGCCGAGCATGATCAGGCCTCGCTGGCGCTGCGCTGCGAGCCGACGGAGAGCGAGGAGAGACGTTACGAAGGCGTCGTCGCCTCCGCCGTGATGCGCGCGATGTTTCCGCAGGATGTGGCGCGGCGCGCCTTCCTGAAATCGGTCGGGGCCTCGACCGCACTTGCCGCGTTGTCGCAATTCTTCCCGCTGAAGACGGCGACCGAGGTCTTTGCGCAGGCCGGCACGCCCGAGAAGAAGGACCTCAAGGTCGGCTTCATCCCGATCACCTGTGCTACGCCGATCATCATGGCTGCTCCCCTTGGCTTCTATACCAAGCACGGCCTCAACGTCGATGTGGTCAAGACCGCCGGCTGGGCGGTGATCCGCGACAAGACCATCAACAAGGAATACGACGCCGCCCACATGCTGGCGCCGATGCCGCTCGCGATCTCGCTGGGCTTGGGTGCCAACGCCATTCCCTTCGCCGTCCCCGCGATCGAGAACATCAACGGGCAGGGCATCGTGCTGGCGACCAAGCACAAGGACAAGCGCGACCCGAAGGACTGGAAGGGCATGAAGTTCGCCATCCCCTTCGACTACTCCATGCACAATTACCTGCTGCGCTATTATCTCGCCGAGCATGGGCTCGACCCCGATACCGACGTGCAGCTGCGCTCGGTGCCGCCGCCGGAGATGGTCGCGAATTTGCGTGCCGACAATATCGACGGCTTCCTTGCGCCCGACAACGTCTGCCAACGCGCGATCTATGACGGCGTCGGCTTCATGCACCTGTTGTCGAAGGAGATATGGGACGGCCATCCCTGCTGCAGCTTCGCCGCCAGCCGCGAGTTCATCACGACGGCGCCGAACAGCTTTGCCGCGCTGACCCGCGCCATCGTCGATGCCACCGCCTACGCGTCGAAGGCGGAGAACCGCAAGCAGATCGCCGAAGCCATCGCGCCCGCCAACTACATCAACGCGCCGGTCACGGTGCTGGAGCAGGTCCTGACCGGCACCTATGCCGACGGCCTCGGTGGCGTGAAGACCGATGCCAAGCGCGTCGATTTCGATCCGTTCCCCTGGCAGTCATTTGCGGTGTGGATGCTGACGCAGATGAAGCGCTGGGGTCAGATCAAGGGCGATGTCGACTACAAGGCGGTCGCCGAGCAGGTGTATCTGGCCACCGACACCAAGAAGCTGATGACCGAGATGGGCCTCACGCCGCCCGCCGGCAGCTACAAATCGTTCGCGGTGATGGGCAAGACGTTCGATCCGGCCAAGCCGGAGGATTATGTCGCTAGCTTCAAGATCAGGAAGGCGTCGTGAGGGGCGTCGCTCTCGTGTCCCGGACGCGATGCAGCACACAGTGGTGCATCGCTGAGCCGGGACCCAGTGAAGCCGCATGGGTCTCGGTTCTGCGGCGCGTCACTTCGCGCCGCACCGCGCCCGGGGCACGGCGGAGTGCGAGATGACCACATCCTCCCTTCGCCTGCGCGCCGGCGTTGTCTCGATCGTGCTGCTCGCTGCGTTCCTCGGCATCTGGCATCTCGCCACGCGCTCGACCGGCACCACCGCAGCGATGAGCCCGGAATACGCCAAGCTGATGGGCCTGACCGCGACGCAGGGCAAATCCGCGATGCCCGGTCCAGTCGACGTTGGCGCCCAGCTCTGGGAGCATCTGAAGCGGCCGTTCTACGACAACGGGCCGAACGACAAGGGGCTCGGTATCCAGCTCGGCTATTCGATCGCGCGCGTCGGCACCGGCTATCTCCTGGCCGTGCTCGTCGCCATTCCGCTCGGCTTCCTCATCGGCATGTCGCCGCTGCTCAGCAAGGCGCTCGATCCCTTCATCCAGGTGTTGAAGCCGATCTCGCCGCTGGCCTGGATGCCGCTCGCGCTCTACACCATCAAGGATTCCTCGATCTCCGCGATCTTCGTGATCTTCATCTGCTCGATCTGGCCGATGCTGCTCAACACCGTGTTCGGCGTTGCGGGCGTGCGCAAGGAGTGGATCAACGTCGCGCGCACGTTGGAAGTCGGCACCTTCAGGCGCGCCTTCACCGTGATCCTGCCGGCGGCGGCACCGACGATCCTGACCGGCATGCGGATCTCGATCGGCATCGCCTGGCTCGTGATCGTCGCCGCCGAAATGCTCGTCGGCGGCACCGGCATCGGCTACTTCGTCTGGAACGAGTGGAACAACCTCTCGATCACCAACGTCATCATCGCGATCCTGCTGATCGGGATCATCGGCATGCTGCTCGACCAGATCCTCGCGCGCTTCACGCGCATGGTCACGTTTCCGGAGTAGGGCCGTGACCGACAAGTTCATCTCCATCGAAGGCATCGCCAAGCGCTATCCGGCCGCGGGTGGGGCTACGACCACCGTGTTCGAAAACCTCTGGCTGTCGATGCCGCGCGGCGAGTTCGCTTGCGTGATCGGCCATTCCGGCTGCGGCAAGACCACAGTACTCAACGTCCTCGCCGGCCTCGATGCGCCGAGCGAAGGCGCCGTCATCGTCGACGGCCAGGCGATTTCGGGCACCAGCCTCGACCGCGCCGTGATCTTCCAGAGCCATGCGCTACTGCCCTGGCGCACCGTGCTCGGCAACGTCGCCTATGCCGTGAGCTCGAAATGGCGGCGCTGGGATCGCGCTAGGGTCAAGGCGCATGCGCAGACCTTCATCGATCTGGTCGGCCTGACCGGCTCCGAGCACAAGCGTCCTTCGGAGCTATCAGGCGGCATGAAGCAGCGCGTCGGCATCGCGCGTGCGCTGTCGATCACGCCGAAGATGATGCTGATGGACGAGCCGTTCTCGGCGCTCGACGCGCTGACGCGCGGAACGCTCCAGGACGAGGTGCGGCGGATTTGCCTGGAGACCGGGCAGACCGCGTTCATGATCACCCATGACGTCGACGAGGCGATCTATCTCGCCGACAAGATCTTCCTGATGACCAACGGTCCGGGCGCGGTGCTGGCGGAAGTGGTCGAAAACCCCTTGCCGAAGGATCGCGGCCGCACCGACCTCCACCGCCATCCGCTCTACTATGCGCTGCGCAACCACATCATCGACTTCCTGGTGACGCGCAGCAGGACCTTTACGACCGAGAAGCCCGATCACGATCCGCGCAACGTGCCGGTGGTGCAGATCGGCAAGCCCGGACTGACGATCGCGGCGAGCGATGAGCAACAACAGACACGGACCCCCGGGACCAGTCCCGGATTAACCGCCTAAAAAGGAGACCTGACATGAAACGCGAAGACCTCACCGAAAAGCTGCTCGACATCAAGCGCGAGAAGGGCTGGAGCTGGAAATACATCTGCGAGAAGATCGGCGGCTATTCCGAGGTGCTGATAACAGGCGCGATCCTCGGCCAGATGAAATTGACAAAGCCGCAAGCTGCGAACGCCGCTGAACTGTTCGGCCTGTCGAAGTCCGAGACCACCATGCTCAACGAGACGCCTATGCGCGGCATGCCGATGCCGCCGACCGATCCCTTGATCTATCGTTTCTACGAACTGGTCATGGTGAACGGGCCGGCGTGGAAGGCGCTGATCGAGGAGGAGTACGGCGACGGCATCATGTCGGCAATCGACTTCGACATGGTGATGGAGCGCCTGCCGAACCCGAAGGGCGACCGCGTCAAGATCACGATGTCGGGCAAGTTCCTGCCGTACAAATACTACGGCGCCAGCGGCAATGTGCCGGAATATGGCTTCAAGGAGGAATAGAGGGCGAATGGCGAATTGCGAGTAGCGAATGGAATCTTCCACTCGCTATTCGCCACTCACCATTCGCTACAAGATCGCGCCCGGCGTGTACTTGGCCGCTTCAGGCTTTGCCTTCGCCAGCGCATCAACCTGCTCGGCGAAGTAGTCGACCTGGGCGCCGGCATCGCCGGAATTGGCGCGGCCGTGATCGAGCACGCGCTGCAGCTCGGCTTCGCTCAAGCCGAGGCGCTGATCGGCGGCAAGGCGCTGCAGCAGGTCGTTCTGCACGATCGTGCCGGTGCGCAGGTCGCGGATGGCGGCGACCGCGTGCTCCTTGATCGCCTCGTGTGCGCCTTCGCGGCCGGCCCCCTTCTTCACCGCTTCCATCATGACCGTGGTGGTCAGCAGGAAGGGCAGGTAGCGGTTGAGCTCGGTCGCGACGACGGCGTCGAACACTTCCATCTGGTCGAGCACGGAGAGCAGGGTCTCGAGCAGGCCGTCCATGGCGAGGAAGGCGTCGGGAAGCATCACGCGGCGGACGACCGAGCAGGAGACGTCGCCCTCGTTCCATTGATCGCCGGCGAGGCCGGCGGCCATGGCGAGATAGCCCTTCAGCACGACATGCAGGCCGTTGATGCGCTCGCAGGAGCGGCTGTTCATCTTGTGCGGCATCGCGGACGAGCCGACCTGGCCTTTGGCAAAACCTTCGCTGGCGAGCTCATGGCCCGCCATGAGGCGAATGGTCTTGGCGAAATTGCCGGGACCGCTGGCGAGCTCGACGAGCACGCTGACCGCGCGAAAGTCGAGGCTGCGCGGATAAACCTGGCCGACCGCATCAAAGCTCCTGGGCAGGCCGAGGTGCTTGAGGATTTGCTGCTCGAGCGCGCGGGCCTTGCCGGCATCGCCGTTGAATAGCGTGATCTGGTCGAGCCGGGTGCCGACCGCGCCCTTCAGGCCGCGCGCGGGATAGGTGTCGAGCACGTTGACCAGGCTCTGATGCCCAATCAGCATCTCCTCGCCGAACATCGCGATGCGCTTGCCGAGCGTCGTGACCTGCGCGGCCACGTTGTGCGTGCGCGCCGTGAACGGCATGTCGCGCAATTGCTTGGCATGCCCGGCAAAGCGAATGAGCGCGGCGATGCTCTTGGTCTCGATGAGCTGCAGCCCGCGGTAGACCTGCAACTGTTCCACGTTCTCGGTGAGGTCGCGGCTGGTCATGCCCTTGTGCAGGTGCTCATGACCGGCCAGTTCGCAGAACTCCTCGATCCGCGCCTTCACGTCGTGGCGGGTGATGCGCTCGCGCCGCATGATAGAGGCCAGGTCGACCTGGTCCTTGACGCGCTCGTAAGCCTCGATCACGCCATCGGGCACGGGAATGCCGAGATCGCGCTGGCCTTTCAGCACGGCGATCCAGTAGTCGCGTTCGAGGCGAACCTTGCCTTCGCCGCTCCAGATGGCGCGCATCGTGGGCGAGGCATAGCGTTGGGCGAGGACGTTGGAGATGTGATCTTGGGCGTGATCCTGGGACATGCCGCTCATTTGGCATTGCCCGGGGCTCGCCGCAAGCTGTTATGGAGCGAGCGGCGAACGGGGCTTACCTCGCCATTCGCCGCTCCCAGCGGGCCTATCTTCCAGCCTTCACCTCGGCGGCCGCGACCGCAATCAGCTCACTCATCTTGGCGCGAATCGCCTGCTCGGTGACGGCGACGTTCCCGGCGGCGAAATCGGCCATGACCTTGCGCAGGACGTCGCCGTCGCCGGCCTCCTCGAAATCGGCCGCGACCACCTCCTTGGCATAGGCGGTAGCGGCTTCGCCTGATATTCCGAGCTTTTCGGCCGCCCACAGCCCCAGCAGCCGGTTACGGCGGGCTTCCGCCCTGAATTTCTGCTCCTCGTCGAGGGCAAACTTCTTCTCAAAGCCTTCCTCGCGCTTGTTGAATTCGCTCATGCGTCTTCCAATTCCTTAAGCTCGCCGGACGAGGCGCCCTCGTTGCGAGGGGCCCTGCGCATGCCTACATAGGGGGCAGGAATCGGTGAAACAACGAGCCGTAAAGCCGCAGGCAAGGTGGTATAAGTCAGCGTCGGACGGGCCGGATCGATTGTGCTGGGACAGCCAATCGGATAGGTTGCCTAAAGGCTTGGTTCCCGTTCTGTTTCCAAGGATTCGGATGGGGTTCCAGGCCGTTCACGGCAGCTCCGCTGTGGGTCGTAACCTGGTAACCGGAGCACACCAAACACATGGATTTCAACAAAACACGGTACATCCCAATGAGCCGTCGGCGTCGCATTTATGAAGGCAAGGCAAAGGTTCTCTATGAAGGTCCGGAGCCTGGTACCCTGATCCAGCACTTCAAGGATGACGCCACCGCGTTCAATGCGAAGAAGCATCAGGTGATCGAGGGCAAGGGTGTCCTCAACAACCGGATCTCGGAGTACCTGTTTCAGCACCTCAACGACATCGGGGTGCCGACCCACTTCATCCGTCGGCTCAACATGCGCGAGCAGTTGATTCGCGAGGTCGAGATCGTGCCGCTCGAGGTGGTGGTGCGGAACGTTGCCGCCGGCTCGCTGTCGCAGCGCCTCGGCATCGAGGAGGGCACCCAGCTGCCCCGTTCGATCATCGAATTCTATTACAAGAACGACCAGCTCAACGACCCCATGGTGTCGGAAGAGCACATCACTGCCTTCGGCTGGGCCACGCCGCAGGAGATCGACGACATCATGGCGCTCGCCATCCGCGTCAACGACTTCCTCACCGGCCTCTTCCTCGGCATCGGCATCCGCCTCGTCGACTTCAAGATGGAATGCGGCCGGTTGTTCGAGAACGAGATGATGCGCATCATCGTCGCCGACGAGATCTCGCCGGATAGCTGCCGTCTGTGGGACATCAAGTCGAACGAGAAGCTCGACAAGGATCGTTTCCGCAGGGATCTCGGCGGCCTGCTCGAGGCCTATACCGAGGTCGCCAAGCGCCTCGGCATCCTCATGGAGAACGAGCGTCCGCAGGGCACCGGTCCGGTGCTGGTGAAGAGCTGAAGAGGGTTTTGACGTGAAGGCACGTGTTACCGTTACCCTGAAGACCGGCATCCTCGATCCGCAGGGCAAGGCCATCGAAGGCGCGCTGAAGTCGCTCGGCGTCGACGGCGTCGCCAGCGTCCGGCAGGGCAAGGTGTTCGACATCGAGCTCGCCGGCGCCGACAAGGCCAAGGCGGAAGCCGCGCTGAAGGACGCTGCCGACAAGCTGCTCGCCAACACCGTGATCGAGAACTACCGGGTCGAGATCGTGTAACTCGTGCGGGCGCGTCACAGCCATCCGACGCGGCGGAAGCGCCAGTACAATCCGAGGCAGGCGAGCGCCATCAATCCCAACACGATGAAGTAGCCGTATTCCAGCTGTAGCTCCGGGATGTACTTGAAGTTCATCCCATAGATGCCGGCGACTGCGGTCGGGACGGCCAGGATCGCAAGCCAGGAGGCGAGCTTCTTCGACACCGCCGTCTCCTGCGCCTGGCCGACCAGCAGGCTCGCCTCAAAAGCGAAGGCCAGCACCTCGCGCATGGAATCGATGCGCTCCTGGATGTTGCGGACGTGGTCGGTGACGTCGCGGAACAGGGTCTGCATCGCCGGGCGCACCATCGACAGCTCGTCATGCTCCAGCCGGCGGCAGACTTCGACCAGGGGCCCGACGGCATTGCGCAGCCGCAACAGGTCGCGGCGCAGCATGTACAGCCGTTCGATCTGCGCCTTGGTGATCGCGTTCGAGAGCACGTAGTCCTCGATCTCCTCGACCTCCTCGTGAATGCTCTCGAGCACAGGGGAGTAGTTGTCGACGATGAAATCGAGGATCGCATAGAGGATATAGTCCTCGCCTCGCGCCAGCGCCCGCGGACAGCTCTCGCAGCGTTCGCGCACCGCCGTGTAGGAGGTCGAGGCGCCGTGACGGACCGTCACGAGATAACCGTCGCCGATGAAGATGTGGGTCTCGCCGAAGGCGATCCGGCCCTCGATCAATTGCGCCGTGCGCGCGACGATGAACAGGGCCTCGCCATATTGCTCGATCTTGGGCCGCTGATGGGCGTTGTTGGCGTCCTCGATGGCGAGCTCGTGCAGGTCGAATTGCTTCTGCACCGCGCCGAGCAGCGCCATGTCGGGCTCGTGCAGCCCGATCCAGACCACATGGCCGGGCTTGGCCCGCCAGCTCGACGCCTCGCTGATGGCGATGTTGGCGACGCGCCGGCCATCGACATAGGCGCCGGCGGCGACGACGCCCTCTGCGGAGACCGGTTCGGACTCGGATGTGGGCAGTGACGGGACATTCATGGCTTCAATCCCGGGCAAAATACTTGGGCAGACGCGCCGTGGTCATGGCCTGTGCACAAGGCCGTCCGGCGAGGCTAGCACTGGTAAAATCCCCGTCAAATGGCTATGTCTCTTCACGATTTGGCCCGCGGGCCAACCCGATTCCCACCCTCGTTGGAACCTGAATCATGAAAGCCGCCATCCTCGTCTTTCCCGGAATCAACCGCGAGCGCGACATGGCGCGCGCGCTGAGGCTGATCTCGGGCCACGAGCCTGCGATGGTGTGGCACGCCGAGACGTCGCTGCCTGATGGCACCGATCTCGTGGTGGTTCCCGGCGGCTTCTCCTACGGCGATTATCTGCGCTGTGGTGCGATTGCGGCACGGGCGCCGGTGATGGATGCGGTGCGCGACTATGCGGCCAAGGGCGGGCTCGTGCTCGGCGTCTGCAACGGTTTCCAGATCCTCTGCGAATCCGGCCTGCTGCCGGGCGTGCTGATGCGCAATGCTCGGCTGAAATTCATCTGCAAGGACGTGCATCTGCGCGTCGAGCGCTCTGATACGCCGTTCACCCGCGGCTACAATGCCGGCCAGGTGATCCGCGTGCCGGTCGCGCACGGCGAGGGCAATTACGAGGCGGACGAAGAAACCGTCAAGCGCATCGAGGGCGAGGGGCGGGTGCTCTATCGCTACTGCTCGGCCGACGGTGCGGTCGACGAGAACCACAACATCAACGGCGCGGCGCATTCCATCGCCGGCCTCGTCAACGACAAGGGCAACGTGCTCGGCATGATGCCGCACCCGGAAAACCACGTCGAAGACATCATGGGCTGCACCGATGGCCGCGGCCTGTTCGCAGGTCTCACCGCGCATCTGGAAAAGGCCGCGTGATTTCCTTCGTGGTGAAGCGTGCACTCGCCGCGTTCGCGGTGCTCTTGTTCGCGACGGCTGCGTTCGCGCAGGATTTTCCAAAACATCCGATCACCATGATCGTGCCGTTCGCGGCCGGCGGCACCTCGGACGTGATCGCGCGCACGGTGGCCGAACAGATGGGCGTGGCGCTCGGCCAGTCCATCGTGATCGAGAACGTTGCGGGGGCCGGCGGCTCGACCGCGCTGGCACGCGCTTCGCGTGCCGAGCCTGATGGTTACACCATCGCGATCGGCAATGCCGGCACCAATGCCGCGACCTACACGATCTATCCCAAGCTGCCGTTCACGCCGGAGTCTTTTGCGCCGATCGGCATGGTGGCCAAGACCTTCGGCATCATCGCGCTACGCAAGGATTTTCCGGCGAAAGATCTGAAGGAGTTCATCGCCTACGCCAAGGCCAACCCGGGCAAGATCAATCTCGGCCATGCCGGCGTCGGCTCGTCGAACTACCTCATCTGCAAGAGTTTCGTGACGGCCGCCGGGATCGACGCGACGCTGGTCGGCTATCGCGGCGCGTCGCCCGCGCTGACCGATGCGATCGGCAGCCAGATCGACGGCGTCTGTGACGCAGCGGCCTCGGTCTCGCAGTCGATCAACGAAAAGCTGGTGAAAGGGCTCGTGGTCGGCTCGACGGTACGGCTCGCGACGCTGCCCGATCTGCCGACATCAGCCGAAGCCGGCCTGCCCGAATTCGAGGCGCAGGGCTGGAACGGCCTGTTCGCGCCCAAGGGCACGCCGCCGACCATCATCGCCAGGCTGAACGCGGCTGCGCGCGCGGCCGTGGAAACCGACGCGGTGAAGAAGCGTTTTGCCGAGCTGTCGACCGTCGCGCCCGATCCCGACGAGCACACGCCCGAGGTGCTGCAAAAGCTCGTGACGCGCGACGTGGAGAAATACCGGAAGATGCTGGCCGACGAGGGCAAGCAGTAGAGGTTCGCGCTAGCTAGCGGTGCGAAAATGAAAAGTGCGGCGCTATGCGCTTGCCTGCAGTGCCGGCTTCCGCTTCACGCGTTTGATCGTGCCGGAGAACGTGAACAGCGGCCGGTCGGCTGAGCTCAGCTTGCCGCGCAGGAAGATCAGGGAGCCGCCGGCCCGGGACACTTCGCCTGTGCATTCGACCAGCTCGCCCTCGCGCGCCGCGTCGAGGAAATCGCAGGCGAAATTGGTGGTCACGGCCGGGCCATTCAGCTCGTGGGTGGCGATTGCGAACAGGCAATAGTCCGCGAAGGCCATGAAGCAGCCGCCGTGGACATTTCCGGAGCCGTTGAGGTGCTTTTTCTCGACCCGGAAGGCGCAGCGAATGCTGCCGTCGTCCTCGATCTTGTGCCAGAACGGGCCGATATGGCTCTCAAAACTATCGCGAATCCAGGTCCGCCACCCACTGAACTCGCCCTCGGTGGCGACGTGCAGATCGGGACGGCGGGTAGAGGGGACTTTGGTCAATTCGTGCAAGGAAATGGGCCTTCAATTGCGGGTCTTTAGCCCTTAAATCCGATCCGTCAGCGCCTTGCAATTCCCGTTCCCGCCGACCCTCCTTGCAAAACGTGGGACAGCGGGAAAATGCGTCATAAAGGGCTTTTCGTGAGGCCCCGATGTTCCTAAGAACGGCCAAACGCCCGCCGAAAGCCCAAAATCCATGAAGAACGAACCCAAGATCACCCCCGAACTGGTTGCCGCCCACGGGCTCAAGCCCGACGAGTATGAGCGCATCCTGAAGCTGATCGGGCGGGAGCCGACCTTCACCGAGCTCGGCATTTTCTCGGCAATGTGGAACGAGCACTGCTCGTACAAATCCTCGCGCATCCATCTGAAGGGCCTGCCGACCAAGGCGCCCTGGGTGATCCAGGGGCCCGGCGAGAACGCCGGCGTGATCGACATCGGCGATGGCCAGGCCGTGGTCTTCAAGATGGAGAGCCACAACCACCCGAGCTACATCGAGCCCTATCAAGGCGCGACCACCGGCGTCGGCGGCATTTTGCGCGACGTCTTCACCATGGGCGCGCGCCCGATCGCCTGCCTCAACGCGCTAAGCTTCGGCGCGCCCGAGCACGCCAAGACCCGGCATCTCGTGTCCGGCGTCGTTGCCGGTGTCGGCGGCTACGGCAATTCCTTCGGCGTGCCGACGGTCGGCGGCCAGGTGCGCTTCCACACCCGCTATGATGGCAACATCCTCGTCAACGCGATGGCGGTCGGTCTCGCCGATGCCGACAAGATCTTCTATGCGGCCGCCTCCGGCGTGAACATGCCGATCGTGTATCTCGGCTCCAAAACGGGCCGCGACGGCATCCACGGCGCCTCGATGGCGTCGGCCGAGTTCGACGACAAGTCCGAGGAGAAGCGCCCGACCGTGCAGGTCGGCGATCCCTTCGCCGAGAAACTTCTGCTCGAGGCCTGCCTCGAGATCATGGAGAAGGGCTGCGTCATCGCGATCCAGGACATGGGCGCGGCGGGCCTGACCTGCTCGGCGGTCGAGATGGGCGCCAAGGGCGACCTCGGCGTCGACCTCGATCTCGATGCGGTGCCGACCCGGGAGACCGGCATGAGCGCCTACGAGATGATGCTCTCGGAAAGCCAGGAGCGCATGCTCATGGTGCTCAAGCCCGAGAAGGAACAGGAAGCCGAGGCGATCTTCAGGAAATGGGGCCTCGACTTTGCCGTCGTCGGCTACACCACGCCGAGCAAGCGCTTCGTGGTCAAGCATGGCGGCGACGTCATGGCCGATCTGCCGATCAAGGAGCTCGGCGACGAGGCGCCGCTCTACGACCGTCCGCATGTTGCCTCCACCGCGCTGCCGATCGTGCATGCCCGCGAAGTGCCGGCGCCGATGGCGCTCGGTGCGGCGCTGGAGAAGCTGATCGGCACGCCCGACATGTGCAGCAAGCGCTGGGTCTGGGAGCAGTACGACCACGTCATCCTCGGTAACACCATGCAGCGCCCCGGCGGCGACGCCGCGGTCGTGCGCGTGCAGGACGGGCCGAAGGGCCTGGCGCTTACCGTCGACGTCACGCCGCGCTATTGCGAAGCCGATCCTTACCAGGGCGGCATGCAGGCGGTGGCGGAGGCCTGGCGCAACATCACGGCCGTCGGCGGCAAGCCGCTCGCGATCACCGACAATCTCAATTTCGGCAATCCCGAGCGCCCTGAGATCATGGGCCAGCTCGTCGGTTGCCTGAAGGGCATCTCGGAAGCCTGCCGCACGCTCGACTTCCCGGTCGTCTCCGGCAACGTCTCGCTCTACAACGAGACCAACGGCCGCGCGATCCTGCCGACGCCCTCGATCGGCGGCGTCGGCCTGCTCGACGATTTCACCAAGTCTTCGTCGCTCGCCTTCAAGGCGGAGGGCGAGGCGATCCTCCTGATCGGCGACACCCATGGCTGGCTCGGCCAGTCCGTTTATCTGCGCGACATCTGCGGTCGCGAGGAGGGCGCGCCGCCGCCGGTCGACCTTGCTGCCGAGAAGCGCAACGGCGACTGCGTGCGCGGCATGATTCATGCGGGCACTGCAACCGCCGTGCACGATCTTTCCGACGGTGGCCTGCTGATCGCGCTCGCCGAAATGGCGATGGCGGGTGGCATCGGCGCGAAGCTGCTGGCAGCACCGGTGGCGCTCGTGCCGCAGGCCTACTGGTTCGGCGAGGACCAGGCGCGCTATCTCGTCACCGTGCCGGAAACCGAAGCCGGCCGCGTACTCGCCAAGATGCGCGGCTGTGAGGTGCCCTGCGTGCGGATCGGCACCACAGGTGGCGATGCGATAGCGATCGCGGGCGAGGCGCCGGTTGCGATCGACACGCTGCGGACGTCGCACGAGCGCTGGTTGCCGGATTATATGGCCGGGAAGGCGGCGTAAGCCGCCCTCCCCAAACTCACAGCACCTTCGTTGCCCCGGGGATTTGGCGCAAGGCGCGCGTCAGCGCCCAACTGAACGCGACCGTCAGCACGAATCCCATCGTCGCCTTGACGATCGCTGGCAGGTCATAGTCGAACAGCCAGTATTGCAGCCAAAGCGCGATCGGGTAGTGCACCAAAAATATGCCAAAGGCGTCCGCCTGCATCGGATCGAGTAGTCTGGCCGAACCCGATTGTTTGAACCTCTGGAAGAAGGCCAGGATGAGAAACATGATGGCCACGCTGAAGACAGCGAAGCAGATAGCATAGAGCCCCTCATACCAGTTCGGCAGCGGTGACGGATTTCCCAGTATTTCGCGCTTGATGAAGATCAGTACCCAGAGCAGGCAATACGGAACGATCGCCAAGACCATCCAGTCCCAACTGACCTTCGCCATCCGGCCGTCAGCCGCGAGCAGTCCGCGGTCCATATTCGCGACGCCGATGCCGGCACCGAAAAAGAAGTAGCTCGCATAGAGCATCACGCGCCCGTGCTGCACCGAGAAGGGCCCGAACTCGAACCAGCTGCTTGGCCCAAAATACATCAGCCCGGGAACATAGAACGCTGCGGTGACGGCAAGCATGACCGCGAAGAACACCGCCGGCCGGCGGCGGCCGTGCAGCGACAGGCGATTGATCGGATCGAGCAGGTTGGGTGACAGTCGATGCAGGATGCAGGCAACCACGTCGAAGGCGAACAGGACCCAGAGGAACCAGATCGGCCCGCTCGGCCACGGGCCCTTCGTGACCATATTCCACCAGTACTCCGAGAAGCCGATCTCGGGATTGTGCCGGAGCGAGATCGCGTAGTAGGCGAGCGGAATGATCGTGAATGCGCAAATCACGAACGGCAGCCCAAGCCGCAGCAGGCGATCTGCCAAATAGCTCGGCGCCCCCTTGCGGGCGATGCCTGACCACGCAAACAAGCCCGACAGAAAAAAGAACATCGCCATGAAGAAGCTATCGGTAGCGAGCACGATCATGTCGAAGCCGAAGAAGGACTTCGGGTCGGTATGACCGAAATAGGTATAGGGGATGACAGCGTGATGCAGCAGCACCACCAGCGTCAGGAAGGTGCGGGCGCGGTCGAGCGACAGATTGCGCGTCTTGCTTTTTGGCGCAGCATGCGCTTCGGCGCCAATCGTCGCTGACTGTGAGATCGTGCTCATGGTTGCCCCGGTTGTGCCTCTGTCCCTACACGACTCTGCCGCCGGGAACCCGATTCAGCAAGGGCAGTTTGTGCCGCGACGACCTTCCGTCGTGCGTCTAGGAACCAGCTCCGCGCAACGCGGTTAGCGTTTCCGAAACCGGCGAAGGCCGCCGATTGCAGTGGCCACTGTCGCGGAGCTGGCGATGACGATCTTGAAATGGGCGCTGATCTTCCTGCTGATCTCGATCGTGGCAGGTGTGCTCGGCTTCACCGGCATCTCGGCCGCCTCCGCCGACATCGCCCGCTTCCTGTTCTATGTCTTCGTCGTGATCTTCCTGGTGCTGCTGATACTCGGGCTCACGATCTTCAGGGCGTAGCGGCGCTGCTCCCACACGCCCAGTCGTCGTGCCCGGGCTTGTCCCGGGCATCCACGTCTTCGTTCTGACTGCCAAGAACCTGGATGGCCGGGACAAGCCCGGCCATGACGACGGCACAGAACGTGGACTACCCCACTTCCTCGATCTTCACCTTGTCCGGATAGAAGGCGAGATGGCCAGTGATCTCGGTCATCGCGGGGAAGGGCGTCTCATAGGTCCAGATGGCGTTGTCGAGCGTCTTGCCGTCGGCCTTGATGCTGTAATAGCTGGCGTCCCCCTTGTAGGGGCAGTGGGTGGTGCGCTCGGTGCGCTCCAGCAGCGCCATGTTGGCATCCTCGCGCGGCACATATTGCACCGCCGGATATTTGGCCTCTTTCAGCGTCAGCGCCTTGGCGCTCTCGGCAATCACGACATCACCCGCCGTGACGCGGACGCGCCGGGGGTTTTGGGTGATGGTGATGGGGTGGTCGGGGCCTGGAAGCTTCATGATTTCACGCCTTTTCGATCAATCTGCCACGCGCGGCACTTTGTCGTGCCTTTATCCTGATAGGATCAGGGATATAGTGCCTGAAGGCGTGACGTAGAAGGCCGTTCACGCTAAGTTTGGCCCTGCCGGCAAGTTTGGCTTTGCAGGGCCGGACCCCGGCAAGGCGATTCGACGCCGAGGCTGTAAGCCGACACAAGGAGCAAGACCCGAATGCCCATGGACGCCCACGATATCGAGGCGATGATCAAGGCCGCAATCCCCGATGCCGAGGTGACCATCCGTGACCTCGCCGGCGATGGCGACCATTATGCCGCGACCGTGATCTCGGAATCCTTCCGCGGCAAATCCCGCGTCCAGCAGCACCAGATCGTCTATCGGTCCCTGCAGGGTCAGATGGGCGGCGTGCTGCATGCGCTGGCGCTGCAAACCGGCGTACCAAGTACTTGAATAATTTGGACCTGACCTGATCGCGCGACGGGGACGATGATGGCCGCCGACAACCCGCGCGGCGCGATGTTTCGCGTGGTCGTGCCGAACCAGCCGAGCCGCGTCACCAATGCCGAGCTGTTCTTCGACCTCGTCTTCGTCTTCGCCGTCACCCAGATCTCGCACACGCTGCTGCACCACTTCACGCCGCTCGGGGCGGTCGAGGTCACGCTGCTGTTCCTGGCGGTGTGGTGGGTGTGGGTCTACACCGCCTGGGTCACCAACTGGCTCAACCCCGAGCTGACGCCGGTCCGCATCCTGATCTTTCTGATGATGCTGGGCGGCCTCGTGCTGTCGACGACCATCCCGGGCGCGTTCGAGGGGCGCGGGCTGTGGTTTGCGCTCGCCTATGCGGTCATGCAGGTTGGACGCACTGCCTTCTGGCTGTTTGCGACCCCGCGCCATCGCACCGCGGTGCGGCACAATGCGATCCGCATCCTGGTCTGGCTCTCCTGCTCCGCGGTGTTCTGGATCCTCGGCGGTCTGGCCCATGGCGAGGAGAGGTTGTGGTTCTGGATCGTGGCGCTGACGATCGAATACGTCTCGCCCGCGGTGCGCTTCTGGGTGCCGAAGCTGGGCTTCTCGTCGGTCGAGGCCTGGGCGGTCGAGGGCAACCACATGGCCGAGCGCTGCGCCGGCTTCATCATTATCGCCCTCGGTGAAGCCGTCGTCGTCAACGGCGCGACCTTTGCCGAGCTGGACTGGACCGCAGACAACATCCTGGCCTTCCTCTCGTGCCTGGTCGGCAGCATCGCGATGTGGTGGGTGTATTTCCACAAGGGCGCCGAGGCCGGCTCCGAGCGGATCTCGAAGAGCGCCGAATCCGGCCGGCTGGCGCGGCTCGCCTATACCTATCTGCACATGCCGATCGTCGCCGGCATCATCCTGACCGCGGTTTCGGACGAGCTGGTGCTGAAGCACCCGACCGGACATTCCGACGTCCGCACCATCGTGAGCACGATCGGTGGTCCCTTGGTGTTTCTGGTCGGCACCATCCTGTTCAAGCACACGATCCGCGGCTTTCTCCAGCTCTCGCACGGCATCGGCATCATCCTGCTGATGGCGCTGTGGTGGTTCGCCGCCGATCTCTCGCCCTTATGGCTGTCGGTTGCGACCAGCGCGATCATGATCGTCGTCGCGGTGTGGGAGTCGGTGTCGCTGGGATCGAAGCCGGAGGAGGCCGAGGAGCATTGAGCGCCGGCCGCCGGTAGCTCCGGAACGTTTAATCCGCCGCCTCCAGCGCGTGCACCGAGAACATCTTCGCGGCATCCGTCCAGCTCTCGCGCACCCGCCAGCCGGCGCTCTGCGCCAGCGCGGCAAAACGCTCGAGGCTGTATTTGTAGCTGTTCTCGGTGTGAATGCTCTCGCCGGCCTTGAACGAGAAGCTGGTCCCGAGCAGGCGCACCGTCTGGCTCTTCCGGCTGATCAGGTGCATCTCGATGCGATGCCGCTCGTGATTGTAGATCGCGCCATGGCTGAAGGCGGAGAGGTCGAAATTGCCACCGAGCTCGCGGTTGATCCGCACCAGCACATTGAGGTTGAAACGCGCGGTGACGCCGGCCGCGTCGTTATAGGCGGCGTGGAGCACGCGCTCCTCTTTCTCCAGGTCGGCGCCGATGATCATCTGCGCGCCCTTCCCCAGGATCTGACGGGCACTCTTCAGGAAGGCCTGCCCCTCATGCGGTTCGAAATTGCCGATGGTCGAGCCGGGGAAGAAGCCGACCTTGGGCATGGACGCGACCGCCTTGGGCAGCTCGAACGGCGTGGTGAAGTCGGCGGCCACCGGATAGATGCTGAGCGAGGGGAAATCCCGCTTCAGCCCGTTGGCCTGTGCCTTCAGGAAATCGCCGGAGATATCGACGGGCACATAGGCCGCGAACCTGCAATGGTTGAGCAGCAGGCGGACTTTCGTGGTCGCGCCTGCTCCGAACTCGACCAGCGCGGCATGTTCGGGAATGATCTTAGCGATCTCGCTGCCGCGCTCCTTCAGGATCGCAAGCTCGGTGCGCGTCGGATAATATTCCGGCAGGCGCGTGATCGCCTCGAACAGCTCCGATCCGGTCGCGTCATAAAAATATTTCGGCGACAGTTTTTTCGGCTGCTGCGAGAGGTCCCCGATGGCCTCGCGGGCGAAGGCAGTCGTCTGCTCGTCGGGGAGATGGGCTTCGGCCAAAGCGCTGGCATGCACATTCATGATACTCTCCTGAACGCGCTGTCCGGCGCGCATTTGTCGTCGGATGAGACTTCAAAGACTTCAGACGTAATCGGCGAGCCGCAACCCCGTGAACTGCCAGCGGTGGTGCGGATAGAAGAAGTTGCGGTATGTGACACGGCTGTGACCGTCCGGCGTCGCGAGCGAGGAGCCGCGCAGCACCAGCTGGTTGACCATGAACTTGCCGTTGTACTCGCCGAGTGCGCCCTCAATGGCGCGGTAGCCGGGGTAGGGTGAATACGAAGAACGCGTCCACTGCCAGACGATGCCGAAGGCGTCGTTGAGCTGGCCGGCGCGCGCGGCAACCTCCCACTCCATCTCGGTCGGCAGGTGTTTTCCGGCCCAGCGCGCAAACGCATCGGCCTCGTAATAGCTGATGTGGCAGACCGGCGCGTCGGGATCGACCGGCGTGACGCCGGCGAGCGTCATCAGCTGCCATGCGCCGTCGACCTCGCGCCAATGGCCCGGAGCCTGCCAGTCTTCCTTGCTTGCCGCGGCGAAGCCGTCCATCAGCCACAGCGTTGCGGTCCGGTAGCCGCCGTCGCGCATGAAGGCGAGCCATTCGCCATTGGTGACGAGATTGCGGGCGATCTTGACCGGGCCGACGAGAGCGCGGTGCGCCGGCTTCTCGTTATCGAAATGGAAGCTGTCCTCGACATGGCCGACGGTGTGGATGCCTTCGTTGAGCGTCAGCCAATGGTCGCCGGTGCGCGTCGCGGCTGGAAAGCGCCAGTCCTTGTCATAGGACGGATAGACCGGATTCTGCGCGAAGGCGTGCAGGATGTCGGTGAACATCAATTCCTGATGCTGCTGCTCGTGGTTCAGCCCGACCTCGACCAGTGGCGCCAGAGCGCGGAGTTCGTCTTCGCCAGCTTCGCGGAAGAATTTGACGACCGCCGCATCGACATAACGGCGATAGGCGCCGACCTCGTCGGCACTGGGACGGGTGATGTCGCCGCGATGATTGCGGGCGTGACGGGGACCGGCGCTGACATAATAGGAATTGAACAGGAAGGCGAAGTCGGGGTGGAAGGGACGGTAGCCGGCGGCATGCTCGCCGAGCAAGAACTGCTCCCAGAACCAGGTGGTATGCGCCCGGTGCCATTTGATGGGGCTCGCGTCCGCCATGGACTGGATCTGCTGGTCCTCGGGCGAGAGCGGCGCGGCTCGGCGCTCCGTCTCGTTGCGGACGGCAAGAAACGCGGTCTCCAGCCCCTGCGCGAGGCCGTCCGGGGCGGCCGACCGTGACGAAAGCGGTGAGGTGGCCGTGGCGGAGGCTTGTTTCGTCACGTTTTTCTCCAGACAGGACAAGAGAACGTTGTTGGCGGGACCCGGTTCCAAAACCGAGGTTCGTCCTAGATAGGGGCTCTGTTACGGTATGAAAGTCCTCCCCGCTGATGATATTCGTGCCGTCATGCAATGGGGCCGGGGCCGTCAGGCCCGGCCCCGGGGGGCCGTTCGCCGCCATTTTACTTTGGATGCACAACGGTTTGGGCTACATATATAGCCAGGTATCGGGTTAGATCGGCTGAGCCGGCCCGGATTGATAGGTGAGGGCTCTGCCCCAGAAGGACACGGATATGAGCATCGCGGAATTCATCGACAACGAAGTGAAGTCGAACGACGTGGTTCTGTTCATGAAGGGTACGCCGCAATTTCCGCAGTGCGGTTTCTCCGGCCAGGTCGTCCAGATCCTCGACCATATCGGCGTCGGCTATAAGGGCCTCAACGTCCTCGAATCGGCCGAACTGCGCAACGGCATCAAGGACTACTCGAACTGGCCGACGATCCCGCAGCTCTACGTGAAGGGCGAGTTCGTCGGCGGTTGCGACATCGTCCGCGAGATGTTCCAGGCCGGCGAATTGCAGCAGCTCTTGTCCGAGAAGGGCGTTGCGGTCGCGGCCTGATCCGTGACGGTGCTGACGCGCCGGATCGGCGCCGTCCAGCTCGACATCATCGTGGCTGACATCACGACTCTCGGCGTTGACGCCATCGTCAACGCCGCCAACACGTCGCTCCTTGGCGGGGGCGGCGTGGACGGCGCGATCCATCGGGCGGCCGGACCCGAGCTCGTCGCCGAATGCCGCACGCTCCATGGCTGCAACACCGGCGATGCCAGGATCACCAAGGGATATCGGCTCAAGGCCGCGCATGTGATCCACACCGTCGGACCGGTCTGGACCGGCGGCACAAGCGGCGAGGACGATCTGCTCGCCTCCTGCTATCGCCGCGCGATGGAGCTGTGCGGAAAGCACAAGCTGACCTCGGTGGCGTTCCCCGCGATTTCGACCGGCATTTATCGTTTTCCAGCTGACCGGGCGGCCGAGATCGCTGTCCGCACGATTGTCGAAATGCTGCCCGGCGCGCCATCCGTTGGTCGGGTCGTGTTCTGCTGCTTCTCCGAGCCAAGCGCCAAACTCCATGCCGAGGCGCTCGCGCGACACGGCAGCCCTTGTGCCTGATGACGCCGTCAGTACACTCCGCCCGGCCATGTTCCGGGGAGGGGATATGATTTTACGTTTTGGGCTACGCGCGTTCGTTTGCGGCGCGCTCGTCTCGTTTGGCACGATGTCGCTCGCGCGCGCGGAGGGCACTTACGAGATTCCAGCCGGCGCGCATTTCAATCAGGACAAGCTCGCCAAGGTCACCGAGTTCTTCAAGAACGAGGTCGCGACCGGCAAGATTGCGGGTGCAACCGTGCTGATCAAGCAGCACGGCAAGCCGGTCTACCACGAAGCCTTCGGCGTGCAGGACGTGGTCAGCAAGGCGCCGATCACCGACAAGACGATCTTCCGACTGTTCTCGATGAGCAAGGCCATCACCGCGGTTGCCGCGATGAAAATGCTCGAGGACGGCAAGATCAAGCTCGACGATCCGGTCTCGAAATACATCCCGTCCTTCGCGAATGTGAAGGTCGGCGTCGAGAAGAAGGCCGAGGACGGCACCAAGTCGCTCGAGCTGGTGCCGCCGAACCGGCCGATGACGGTGAAGGATCTGATGACGCACACCTCAGGCGTCACCTACGGCTTTTATGGCGACAGCCTGGTCCGCAAGGCCTATCGAGACGCCAATATCTATGCCGGCGATTTCGACCTCGCTGAGTTCGCCGAGCGCATCGCAAAGCTGCCGCTGCATAACCAGCCGGGCGCGCTCTGGCAATACGGCCATTCCACCGACATTCTTGCGCGCGTGATGGAAGTCGCGGCGGGCAAGCCGCTGCTCGATATCGAGCGGGAGACGCTGCTCGGTCCGCTCGGCATGGTCGACACCGGCTTCCTCGTCACGGACCCCGAGAAGCAGAAGCTGCTGGCGCAGCCGGTGCTGAATGACAGCGATTTCCGGGTCGGCCGGATCAACGATCCGACGGTCGTCAAGAAGATCCAGTTCGCCAGCGGCGGCATGGTGACGACCATGGCGGACTATGAGCGCTTTGCGCAGATGCTGCTCAACGGCGGCAGCCTCGACGGCAAGACCATCCTCAAGCCCGAGACGTTCAAGCAGATGGTGAGCGATCAGGTCGGCCCGAATTCCGGCGTCGGTCGTGACTATTTCTACTTTCCCGGCGACGGTTTCGGCTTCGGACTCGGTCTTGCCGTCCGCACCGATCCCGGCAACGCAAAACCGCCGCCGCCCGGCGATCTCGGAGAATTGAAGTGGGACGGCGCCTCCGGTTGCTATTTCGTGATCGACCCCAAGCAGGACATGTTCTTTGTGCTGCTGGAACAGACCCCGACCGAGCGCCAGCGCATCCAACGGACATTGAAGCAACTCGTCTATGAATCCATGGAGAACTGACATGCACGGGCGCCGCGGGCTGATGGCGGCGCTCGTCGTTTTATTCGGCCTTGTCAGTGCGCAAGCGGGCTCCGAAGGCCGCGCGCACAAGCTCACGCCCGAGGGCCTCTCAAAAGTCTCTGACTACATCAGGAACGAGATCGCGACCGGCAAGTTTCCGGGCGCGATCCTGCTGCTCCAGCAGCACGGCAAGCCGGTCTATTACGAGAATTTCGGCGTCCGCGACGTCGCAACCGAGATCTCGATGAGCGCGGACACGATCTTCCGGCTCTATTCGATGTCGAAGCCGATCACCTCTGTCCTTGCGATGATGCTGGTCGAGGAGGGCAGGCTCGCGATCAACGATCCCGTCTCGAAATACATTCCGGCCTTTGCCGGCATGAAGGTCGGCGTCGAGAAGAAGGCCGAGGACGACAAGATCTCGCTGGAGCTGGAGCCGCTCAATCGTCCGGTGACGATCGAGGATTTGATGCGCCACACCGCCGGGATTCCATACGGCTATTATGGCGGGGGCCTGGTGAACAAGCTGTATGCCGATGCCGGTCTGTTCGCCAACAAGGATTCGACCAATGCCGAACTCGTCGCGAAGATCACCACACTGCCGCTCGCCGAACAGCCCGGCACGATCTGGGATTACGGCCACTCCACCGACGTGCTCGGCCGCATCATCGAGGTGATATCCAGGAAATCGCTGTTTCAGTTCGCGAGGGAACGGCTGCTTGATCCACTCGGAATGAAGGACACCGCGTTCTATGTTGCTGATCCCGCCAAGTGGCCGCGCATCGCCGAGCCGATGCCGGAGGATCGCGCGATCAGTCCGATGACGCAGGTCCGAGATATCAGGAAACCACTGAAATGGGAATCGGGCGGCGGCGGCCTCGTCGGCACCGTCGGCGACTATGCGCGCTTCTCGCAGATGCTGCTCAATGGCGGCAGCTATGAAGGCCGGCGCTATCTCAAGCCTGATACCATCGCCTTGATGGCGTCGGATCACGTCGGTCCCGAAACCCGCGTCGAACGCGACAGGAACTATTACCCGGGGGAGAGCTCCGGCTATGGTCTCGGCGTCGCCGTGCGCACCTCGGTGCCGCCGGGCACCGCGTGGCCGCTCGGCGAATATCGCTGGGATGGCGTCGGCGGCACCTTCTTCTTCATCGATCCCGAAGACGACCTGTTCGGGATTTTCATGGTGCAGACCCCGTCGCAGCGCGGCCGGATTCAGCTCGCGCTGAAGACGCTGATCTATCAGGCGATGGGGCGGTAGATTTTTACGCCTCGCGCACGATCTCTCTGACGTATCCGATCGTTTCCTCGATCTGGCTCGCATCGACGTCGAGATGGGTGCAGGCGCGGATGCGGCCGTCCATCATCGCGAGCGTCACGCCGCGCTGGCGCAGTGCGGCGAGCATCTTGTCGCCGGGCACGCCGGCGCCATCGGGCTTGAAGAACACGAGATTGGTTTCTGGCTCCTGAACCTCGACGCCCGATATCTGCGACAGGCCGCGGGCCAGAGCTCGTGCATTGGCGTGATCGTCGGCGAGGCGCTCGACGTGATGGTCGAGTGCGTAGATGCAGGCCGCAGCGCAGACGCCGGCCTGCCGCATCGAGCCGCCGAGGCGCTGCTTCCACTGCCACACCGCGTCGATGAAGGCGCGGGAGCCAGCGAGCACGCCACCGATCGGCGCGCCCAGGCCCTTGGAGAAATCGATCCAGGCCGAATCCCAACCCGCGGTCATGTCACGCGGCGAGATACCGCTCGCCACTGTCGCGTTGAGCAGGCGCGCACCGTCCATGTGGGTGACGAGGCCGTGTTGCCTGGCGATCGCGACGATCTCGTCGAGCGCGGCCTTCTTCCAGATCGTGCCGCCACCGATATTGGCGGTCTGCTCGACGCTGACGACCGTCTGGGTTGGCTGGTAGCGCGTGCGCGGATGCAGGGCCTTGCGGAACGTCTCCGGCGTGAACTGGCCGTCGGCGCCCTTGAGCTGCGTCACCTGGAAGCCGCCGATCGCGGCATGCGCGCCGCCTTCGCGGGCGATGATATGCGCGGTCTCGTGCGCGAGGATCTCGTCGCCGGGACGGCAATGCACCAGCGTGGCGGTGACGTTGCACATCGTGCCCGAGGGCATGTAGACGGCCGCCTCCTTGCCCATCAGCTCTGCCACGCGCTCGCACAGGGCATTCACGGTCGGGTCGTCGCCGACCTGCTCGTCGCCGACTTCCGCCCGCGCCATCGCCTCGCGCATCGCAGATGTCGGCCTGGTCTGCGTGTCCGAGAGCAGATTGATGCGCACCGGCGGCGCCTTGGGATCGATGGGGGGAGGGGTGTAGAGCATAGCGAGTCTCATTCTCTAATCGAACAACGATAGTCAGCCATGACCGCGCTGGGCAACGCGTTGCCGCGCGGTGGCGAGGATGTCGTCTGGAGTTTCTGAAGTGAAGTTGTTGCAGTTGGGCTGTGCGAACAGCTTTTGATATCGGCGGACCTGCTCGTCACGTGACAACGTGGCCCATACCTCGCGCTCCGCTTCGGTCGGAATTGCCGACGGTCCAATGTTGGCGAGTTGGTCAGTGATCTGAGACATTCAGATTGCCCATACCACAACAAAAAGGCCCCGGAAACCGGGGCCTTTGAGCGATGAATTGTTGGTCTATCAGCGCGAATAGAATTCGACGACCAGATGGGGCTCCATCTGCACCGGGAACGGCACGTCGGAAAGATGGGGGATGCGCACGTACTTTGCGGTCATCTTGCCGTGGTCGACTTCGAGATAGTCGGGGGTGTCGCGCTCAGGGAGCTGGCTCGCTTCGAGAACGTGGGCGAGCTGCTTGGAGGCTTCCTTGACCTCGATCACGTCGCCGACCTTGACCTGGTAGCTCGAGATGTTGACCTTGCGGCCGTTCACTCTGATGTGGCCGTGGTTGATGAACTGGCGCGCGGCGAAGATCGTCGAGACGAACTTGGCGCGGTAGACCACCGCGTCGAGACGACGCTCGAGCAGGCCGATCAGGTTCTCACCGGTGTCGCCCTTGAGGCGGCTCGCCTCGACATAGACGCCGTGGAACTGACGCTCGCTGATGTTGGCGTAGTAGCCCTTCAGCTTCTGCTTGGCGCGCAGCTGCACGCCGAAATCGGAGAGCTTGCCCTTGCGGCGCTGGCCGTGCTGGCCAGGGCCGTATTCCCTGCGGTTGACGGGGCTCTTTGGGCGGCCCCAGATGTTCTGGCCCATACGGCGATCGAGTTTGTACTTCGCCTCACTGCGCTTAGTCATCGCGTCCTCTTCAGGTACTTGGTTTGAGGAAACGCGCCCTCCTGGTTGACGGGCTAGCCCGGCACTGACAGGTCCGATCCCCAAAGCTTAAGGGAGAGGACCACGGGTCGCGAAACGCTTCGCGGGCCGAAATCGGCCCGCGAGCAGGGGGCTTTTAGGAGAGTTTGGGCCGCTTTGTCAATGCGAATGGCCCTGGAATCAGGTCCCGACAGCCCGGATTGGTTTGGAGCCAGCCGCCCGCAATTCGGCAGCGATTTCATTGTTCAGCACCTGTTCCAGCAGAGTCAGGACCCGGGCAATCGGGGCGGCGTCGGTGACCCGGTGATCCCAGCGGATCACGACATGGATGGTCTGGTCGGGCTCGACCAGGCCATAGCTGACGATGAACGGGCCGGGCGTCACAGGATGGAGCTCGCCGCCGCCATAGGCGGCTACCGAGCTCACCGCGAAACTGCCGAACCAATTGCCTCGCTGCCGGCCGAAATTTAAGCCCACCGCCCAGGACAGCCGCCGCAGCGGCAGCGGCAGGCGGGTCGCCCGCATGATCTTGCGGAACATCGGGACGTCGTCGATCGGCGCGGTCTTGGCGCGCCGGATCTCGGCGTCGACCGCGGCCAGTGCCATGGTCTCCGGGGCCGCGATCCGCTGCGGCATCACGCATTCCTCGCCGTTCTCGACCCGGGCGACGGCCACCAGCGCCACGCTCTTCGGCAGCTCGTAGAGCGATGGCCAGGGCCATTTGGCATAGACGGTGCGCAGCACCGGCTCGTCCTTGGCGACCAGGGCGAAGGCCTTGACGAACATCGCGGCCCAGCCGACCGGCGCCACCGCGCTTGCGCGGGCCTCCAGCAGGGGTCGAATATTGAGCGAGCGGGACAATGAGACGAACGGCACGCCCATCGAGGCGCGCATGAGGTCGATAATCAGGCGGCGCGGCAGCGAAATGTTCTTGGGTTGACCGCGCATCGTTCTCCGGTTCCCGCGGACTGACAGGGGATTGACTTGGGGGCGGCGAGGGGGGCGCCCGTTCGCCGCTTGCTCTAGCACGAACCAACCCGCTTTGGGCAGATCGGTTCGGCCCGATCAAGGCGCTGGCGAGGCCAGCGGCCTGGTCTTGTCGACGACGTAAACTCCAAGCACTTTCAATGATTTGCTGCCTTTGGCTGGGGTGTCATACACACGACACCTGGCCATCGATAGCGCGACCTTCGGCCTGTTCAGCGCTTGATCCCGTCGAACGCCGCCATGATGCCACGCTGGAACAGCGACCAGTCGAAGCCGAGCGCGATCGCGCGGTAGCCGCGGTCGACCAGGGCGTTGGCCTGGTCTGCGGTGCGCGCCACGCCGCCGATTGGCACGCCGCTTCTGAGGATGCCGGCTTCCGCGCGGGCGACCAGCTCGAGCAGCTCGGGATCGTCCATCTGTCCGCGCTTGTTGATGGAGGTCGCGAGGTCGCCGGGGCCGATGACGGCGACGTCGATGCCCGGCGTCGCCATGATCTCGTCGATGCGGTTGACGGCGTCGACATGCTCGATGGTGATCATGCAGAGCATTTCGTCGTCGGCTGACGCCATGTAGTCCGGCATCGTCTGGCCCCAGCGGAACGGCGCGTGGAACGGACCCCAGAGCCGGTCGCCGCGCGGCGGGTAGCGCACGCTGCGCACCGCCTTCTCCGCCTCGCTGCGGTTCGTGATCATCGGGAAATTGATGCCGAAGGCGCCGATGTCCATCGGCGCTTTCGCAAGCCACGGCTCGTTCGCCGCGATCCGCACCAGCGGCGTGCACGGCGTGCCCGTCGTCGCGGCAATCATCGCATGCGCTTCGGTCAATCCAATCGGGCCGTGCTCGAGATCGACGATGATCCAGTCGAGCGAGCGCGCCATGATCTGCACCGTCTGCACGCTCGGGATCGTTGCGATCGCGCCGAAGGCGGGGCGGCCTTCGCTCCACAATTGGCGGAGGCGATTGAGCGGCGTGGCGGGGACCGGCATGTGATGACCTTGCGCGATGACAACGGCGAAGCCTAGCAGCGCGCCGTGTCCGCGAAAAGTCAGACCAGAGCGCGGCCGCCGAAGAATGGCGTCAGGGTCGCCCCGAGCCCATGGGCGCGGTTCGACGTAAAGATCATCGCGGCGCCGGATTGCACGATGTCCCCACCTTGCGGGCCGAGCAGATCCGAAACGCGGCGGGCGATGGCAGGTGCAGGATCGATCCATTCGACCGGCCAGGGCGCCAGCCGCTCCAGCCGGTGGAGCAGCAGCGGATAATGCGTGCAGGCGAGGACAATTGTGTCGGTGCGTGCACCCGCGTCTGCCGCGTCGCCGACGAAGCAGGGGGTGAGCTCGGCGAGGATATCGCCGTCGCTGATCGCCTGCCCCCTGAGCTCGCGCTCGGCAAGCGAGGCCAACTCGGGCGAGCCGACCAGCGTCACCTCGCAGCCTAGCGCGAAATCGCGGATCAGCGCCTTGGTGTATTCGCGCTTCACGGTGCCCTTGGTGCCGAGCACCGAGACGCGGCGGGTCTTCGACCGGGCGCAGGCCGGCTTGATCGCCGGCACCGTGCCGACGAACGGTACGGAATAAGCGGCCCGCAGATGCGATAGGACCAGGGTGGAGGCGGTGTTGCAGGCGATGACGACGAGGTCAGGATCATGGGTGCCGATCAGCTCCCCCATCAGCGGCACCACGCGGGCGATGATCTCGTCCTCGCTGTGATGGCCATAGGGGAAGAAGGCGTCGTCGGCGACATAGACGTAATGTGCCTCGGGGCGCGCGGCCACGACCTCGCGCAGCACGGTGAGGCCGCCAAGGCCGGAATCGAATACCAGGATCGTCGGAGAATTGGTCACGTCACCACCCTAGCCCGTCATGGTTACCATTGGGTTTTTTGGGCGCTTTTGCGGCGGGGGGCGGCCGGCGCCCGGTTTGGAACGATTCAATTTCACCTTTGCCGCACGTTCCCGCTATTTGCAGCAGTGCTGCGCTGCGGTTGGGACATCCGCAAATTTTCGGGAATCGACATGATCAGAAACACGAGGACCGGCTGGGGGAGCGTTGCCCGGTGGTTTCACTGGGGCTTGGCGCTGGCGATCCTCGGCATGATCGGCTTCGGCTGGTGGATGAACCACATTCCGGCGCGCGCCGATAAGCTCTTCTATCGCTCGATCCATGCCGACATCGGCTATGTGATCCTGCTGCTCACGGTGCTGCGGATCGTCTGGCGCGCCCTCAACCCGACGCCGGCGCTGCCGGCCGAGACCTGGCGCTGGCAGAAGATCGCGGCCCGTGTCAGCCATGGCGCACTCTATCTCGTCGTCATCCTGGTCGCGATGCTGGGCTGGGCACACTCGGGCGCGCGCACGCCCAATTATTCGGACTTCTTCGGCCTGTTCAACGTGCCGCAATTCACCTCTCCGGACAAAGCGGCGGCGGGCGCCTATGAGGACCGCCACATCTTTTTTGCCTATGTGTTGCTGGCCCTGATCGCGATCCACGTGATCGCAGCCCTCTGGCACCACTTCGTCCGCCGCGACCGCGTCGTGGCGCGCATGGTGACCGACGAGGCGGGGTAGGGGACGGTCTCTCCATATCGTCATTGCGAGCGCAGCGAAGCAATCCAGAATCTTTTCCGCGGTGGCAGTCTGGATTGCTTCGCTGCGCTCGCAATGACGGAGTATGATGCAACGTCACGACAAACAGTTGCGGCGCAATCGCCGGAGTCATCTGCACAGGAAATGCCCATGCTCACCGTTCACCATCTCGGCAAATCGCAGTCCGAACGCATCGTCTGGCTCTGCGAGGAGCTCGAGATCTCCTATGAGCTGAAGCGCTATGCGCGCGATTCCGTCACCATGCTGGCGCCGCCCGACTACAAGGCGCTGCATCCGATCGGGGCGGCGCCCGTCATCGTCGACGGTGATCTCGTGCTCGCCGAATCCGGCGCCATCGTCGACTACATCATGGTCAAATACGGCAAGGGCCGCCTCGTGCTTGGCCCGGACACGCCCGACTTCGCGCAATTCCTGTACTGGTTTCACTTCGCCAATGGCACGCTGCAAGCCGGCATGGGCCGCCTGATGCTGCTGAACCGGCTCAAGCTCGCAGAGGACAATCCGATGCTGGTCGCGACCAAGGCGCGGGTCGATCGCGCATTCGACCTGGTCGATACGCGCGTGTGCGATGCGGAATATCTGGCGGGCAGCAGCTTCACCACGGCCGACATCATGATGGGTTTCTCGCTCACCACGATGCGCTATTTCCAGCCCTACGATCTCGCGCGCTGCCCGAACCTGGTCAAATATCTCGGCCGCATCGGCGCGCGTCCGGTGTACCGGCGCGCGATGGAGAAGGGCGATCCCGGCATGGCGCTGCTGCTGAGCTGAGCGGTGATCAGGCGATCCTGTTCGTGGTCGCCGCCTGTGCTGCGGCCAGCTGCTTCTGCAGGCGATCGATGTTTTGCAGCAGACGCTGGCTGGTCAGCACCAGGAAGTAGTAGCCGAATTGCGGATCCTGAAAGTAGATCTCGAGCAGGCGGTCATAGGTGATCGTCAGCACCTGGCCGTCTTCGGTGCATTCGATCGTTCCGGTGCGCCGGTTGTCCGGCGTGAGGAAGCCGAGCTCACCCATCAGCGCGCCGGGCCCGATCTCGACGTTGATCTCCTTGACCAGGAACTTGCCGGTGACCGTGAGGAGCATCTCCTTGGCCGGATCGCCCAGCTTGAAGAGCGTGTCGCCGTGGCGATATTTGCGCTCGGTCATGAACGGCTTGAGCCACTCGATCGACATGTCGCCTTCGGCCGCATGGCGCGCCTTCTTGACCAGCTTGAGCATCTGCCGCAGGCGCAAGGCGTTGATCGGAAGCAGCAGCAGATACAGCAGGAACGTCGAGACATTGGCCGAGAGCGCGCCGAAGATGGCGAAGAAGGCGCAGCCGACCATGTTGGCGACGCGGAGCGGCACCATCGTCCGCATCAGCAGGGTGGCGACGAAGAAGCCGGCGCCGACTGCGGCGAACATGTTGGCCAGCGTGATGTTGTGGACGAAGATCTCGAGCAGCCGGTTGAAGATTGCGTCGTAGGTGACGTTGTTGGGATCGAGGCCCATCTGGACCAGGATCTTCGCGATCCTCAGATTGTCCGTGGCCGCGTCGAGAATGCGGTCGAGGATCGAGGAAATGTCTGCACTGCCGGACGGCATGGTACTATCCCTGCGTAAGGCTTTCTGTCCTGCTTGGTATTCGTATAGCCGAAATCGAATGACGACGGATTGAATGAAGCCTTCGGCCGTCATGCTGCAAGAGGCAAATTTTAGCCTGAACGGGCATTTCGGCAATTGCCCGTTGGTTGCGCGTATGACCTCGGTGCGGCCTGTGATTCGGGGCCACCGGGGCGCGGGCTTGGGGTGTCGTGAACGGACTTTGGACGGACTTGGGCGCCCTGGCGGCGGGGGCGCGGGGCTATCTCCGCCTCAGGGCTTGGCGGTCGGCTGGATGACCTGCTGCTCGACGAGCGTGAGGTGCCCGGGCAGCGCGCCGGCGCGGAGCAGCATGGCGACGCTGTTGGCCTCCTCGAGGGTGAAATTACCGGAGATCTGGACCGAGCCGCCGGTGATGGGCTCGCGGATCACGGGGGCGGAGATCACCTTGTCGTCGAGCACGATGGCGAAGGATCTGCCGACGTCCTCTTCCGTTACGTGGGCGAGGCGCCGCGTGCCGCGTCCGTTGAAGCGGAACGAGGCGACCGGGTCCTTGGTGCCGGCTGCAAAGCCGGGCGCCGCATAGTTGATGTCCTCGCCGTCGAGCACACTGTCCTTGGCGACCAGATAGGGCTGCTTGTCCTTGAAGCCGAGCAGGACTTCCGAGCCTTCGGGCGGCGTGCCGGATTGCGCCTGCTCCGGTGACATCGAGGCATCGATCAGGCGGAAGCTGACCTTGACCTTCCGGGCGAAGATCGCGGTGACGTGCTCGGGTTCGGTCACGCCAGGCAGAAAGATGCGGATGCGGTCGGCCCCGTCAGGGGCGACACTGGCAAGCTTGACGCCGGAATCCTTGAGGCGCTGCTCGATCATGGCGATGGACTCTTCGACGAGTTCATTCAGCCGTGCAACGGATACGGCATCGGTCGGCGCGAGCCTGACCGCTCCGTTGCCGCCATCGGTCACGGCGAGCGCATGCGAGGGCAGTCCGTCCGCGGCTGCGGCGAGCTTGCGCGCGAGCTGATCGCGGCCTTTGGCGTCCGCGATCTTGACGTCGACGCCGCCGTCGCGGATCGCAAGATTGGAGAAGGCGATATGGCCGTCGTGCAGGTTCTTGTAGACGTCGTCGCGCAGATCCGTGACGACGCTCTCGCGCAGGGCGAAGCTGTCCACCCTGTAGATGATGCGCGACCCGCCCTGCTTTTCCATCTTGTCGCCGACGAAGGCCACGATCCTGGCGCGCATCTTGTCGAACTGGTCATCGGCGAGCGCGGCGCGAGGCAGGGCGATCGCCGCTGCGATGATCGCCGACGTCATGGCGAGTGCGACGATCGGCCGTGCGGCGCGGCCCCGCGGTGGCGTGGTCATGATCACCTCAAGTCTTGCGGCAGGACGCTGGCAGGCGAATCCGACCCATGTTCTTGGTCCCCGGATCGGGCACGGAGGTTCAAACGCCGCGCACCCCAGTGCTACGGCCGTAGCCGTTAGGTCATGGACGAACGCCAAATCATCCATCATTCTGTCTGCGCTCGGCCGGCCAATCGGTCGAGGCCTTGCCAAACCAAATGTCAAAAGACAGGGGCGAGGACATGCATCTGAGGGAGGACGGAATTCCATGGCGGGCATCCACGCGCTCGATCGGCTCATCGGCAACGACTATCCGGAGCTTTTGACGGACGAGGAGGTCCGGGCCTTCGAGCAGGTCCCTTACGTGGACCGTGTCGCGGCCGAGAGCACCTATGATGCGATCAAGCTCGGGGCTGCGCGCAACCCCGACGGGGCGGCGATCCAGTTTCTGCAAAATGCCGATCCGGCCGATACGCCGCTCGTGGTCACCTTCCGCGATTTCATCGCGCGCGCGACGCAAGCCGCCAACATGTTTCACGCGCTCGGCGCGGAAAAGGGCGACGTCATCAGTTTCATGTTGCCGCTGCTGCCCGATGCCTTCGTGACGCTGTTCGGTGCGGAGGCTGCCGGCATCGCCAATCCCGTCAACCCGCTGCTCGAGCCGCACCAGATCGCGGAGATTCTGGAAGCGGCCAACACGAAAATCCTGGTGGCACTCGGGCCGATGCCGGGCACCGACATCTGGCAGAAGGTCGAGCAGATCCGCCCGCAGCTCAAGCACCTCAAGGCGATCGTGCAGGTGGCCGGCGGCGGCGATCCCACCAACGGAATTTTTGCGTTCAACGACCTGATCAAGCAGCAGCCGTCCGACCGGCTTGTCAGCGGGCGCAAGATCGCGGGCCGCGACATCGCGGCGTATTTCCACACCGGCGGCACCACCGGCACACCGAAGCTGGTGCGGCACACCCATGCCAATCAGGTCTATCAAGCCTGGGCGCTCAATCTGCTGCTGAAGCCGAAGCCGGGCTCCAACCTTCTGTTCGGCATGCCGCTGTTCCATGTCGGCGGATCGTTGACGCAAGTCTTGTTGACGCTGTCGAGCGGCGGCTCGCTGGTCGTGCTGTCGCCGAGCGGCTGGCGCAATCCGAACGCGGTGAAGAACATCTGGGGCCTGGTTGAGCGCTTCAAGCCGGAAGCGCTGTCGAGCGTGCCGACGGTGCTCGCCGCTACGCTCGCGGTGCCGCCCGGCAATGCCGACATCTCCAGCCTGAAATATGCAGCCGGCGGCGGCTCGGCGATCCCGGTTGCCGTCGGCTCGGCGATCCAGGAAAAGCTCAAGCTGCCGGTGGTCGAGGTCTACGGCATGACCGAGACCTCGAGCGTGCATACGCTCGCCTATCCGTCACGGCCGATCCGGCTCGGCTCGGTCGGCCTGCCCATGCCTTATTCGCGGGTGCGCATCGTGCAGCTCGACGCCGATGGCCGCCTGATCCGCGACTGCAAGCCGGACGAGATCGGCGTCGTCATCATGGCCGGGCCCGGCGTGTTCGGCGGCTATCTCAACGACGCCCACAACAAGGGCGCCTTTGTCGATGAGGTCTGGGTCAATTCCGGCGATCTCGGCCGGCTCGATGCCGATGGCTATCTCTGGATCACCGGCCGCGCCAAGGACCTCGTGATCCGCGGCGGTCACAACATCGATCCGGCGCCGATCGAGGAGATCATGTTCCGCCATCCCGCGGTCGGCTTCGCCGCGGTGGTCGGCCAACCCGACGCATATGCCGGCGAGCTGCCTGTGGGCTATGTGCAGTTGAAGCCCGGCGCGTCCGTCGAGCCCGGCGAGCTCGAGTCGTGGGTGCGCGAGCGCACGCCGGAGCGCGCCGCCGTTCCGGTGCAGGTCATCCCGATCGACCCGATGCCGGTGACCGGCGTCGGCAAGGTGTTCAAGCCGCAACTGCGCTGGGATGCGGCGCAGCGCGTGTTCACCAAGGTGCTGGCGCCGCTGATCGCGCGCGGCATCGACTGCAAGGTGAAGGTCGGCGCCCATGGCAGCCACGGCTCGATCGCAACCGTCACGCTTGCGGGGCTTCCGGCGGACCAGCGCGAAGTCGTTGCCGGCGAGGTGCACACGCTGCTTGCACCGTTCGTGATGCGGCACGAGGTGGTGTTCGGCTAAGTGCGGCCGTGCATGGCACGGCCCCAACACTTCCGATTGGACAATGCCTCGCCACTAGCCGCGGATCGCCGCGTTGGCCCTTTCGGCCGCGCCCGTCATCGCATCCTTCGCCGGTTTTGCCCCGTTGACCACTTCATTCACGCCGATCATGAAGGCGTCCAGGATCGGTCGCGATTGCGCATGGAAAAGGATCGCCTTGGCACGGTCGACATCGGCATTCTGCAGATTGGTCAACGCCGCCTCGGCGGCTTGCGAGCCGAACGCCTTCTTGAAGCCCTCGCTCGACCAGGCCGACACGCGCGTCGTCGCCAGTCCCGCTGCAGCAGTCCGCAGCGAGGTCGCCTTGCTCGTCGCCCAGAGCAGGAACAGGAAAGCCGCGCGCTTGTTTCGGGATTTGGAATTGATGCACGCCTGCCAGTGCGACATGAAGGGAACGGGTTCGCGACCGGCGAGATGCGGAAAGCTTGCAAAGCCGGCCTGCTTAGCGACACGGCTTTTCGCAGGATTGGAGATGTCGGTCGCAAAGTTGCTGCTGTCGATGGCCATGGCCGTCCGTCCCTGGAGGAAGTCATCCAGCACGTTGTACCACTCATAGCTGCCAACGCCGGCAGGCCCGGCCTGACTGAGCAGCTGACCGTACATCTCGACGGCCGCGATCGCCTCCGGGCTCGCGAAGGCGACCCTGTTGTGCTCGACCATGGCCCCACCGTAGGAGAACACGAAGCCCATGGCCGGCGGGGAGGAATTGCCGCCGGCCTGGGCCCGCATGGCGATCCCCGAGATCCCGTTGGCCTTGACCGTCTTGGCGGTGGCAAGCAGCTCTTCGAAAGTCTGGGGAACAGGCAGATCCTTCGCTGCCATCGCATCTCGGTTGATGAACAGGGTCATCGCCTCTGAGGTAATCGGAACGGCGTACCGTTCGCCGTCCGACCACAGCGGGAAGGCTCGGGCCGTCTTGAGCAGGTCGCTCTCGTCGTACCAGGCGGGATCGGTCAGCGACTTCTGGGAATAATAGCCGTTCAGCGGCTCCAGCCATCCATTCGAGATGCCCTGGCCATAGGTCGTGAACATGAAGACGTCAGGCGTGCTGCTGCCGCGGGCGAGCCTGATCGGCAGCGCGCCGAGATACGTGGTTTCCAGTTGGAAATCGATGGTGACATTGATGCCGGTGAGTATGGTGAACTCCGGCAACAGCGGCGTGATCGCATTCGACCACGGATGGATCGCGCCCGAAAGCGCGACCGTCTGTCCCGCAAATTGCTTCCAGTCGATCGCGGCGCCGGCATCGGCCGGGGGGGCATCCTCCGCCAGGCCCCGCCCTGGCAACAGCCCGACTGCCGGTAAGACGGCTCCCGCCGCGCCCAATCCCTTGACGAAGCTCCGACGGCTGGTTGGCACCCCACCGCTCCCTGAGTTTCCGGCTGGCACCATGTTGGCGCTCCTAATTGCGGGCAGTCAATTACAACAAGGGAGACGTCACCCGTGACATTGTGCTCCGCCAACTGGCGGATTTCGGCGCCAGTGGAGCATGCGTCGCGAATGGCTGGTTCCCCTCACCTGCGCGGACCGCCCATGCTATCGTTCCAGCAACGTTCCGGTCCGACGCGCGTCGAAGATCCACGGCCAATGTCAGTCCTTGCTCCGGGCTATTATCTGCGGTGGTTTGCTCGTCCGCTGATCCTTGCGGTCGCAGTGCTTTTGACCCTGTTTGTCGCGACCGGCTTCCTTGGCCTGCAATATTGGCAGGAGCGGCAAGCAGCTCATCACTTCACCGAGCATAGCCGCCAGGTACTCGAAACGCTCGATCGGCTGCGGGCGATCGTCGCGGAGCTCGAGACCGAAAGGCGCGGGTATCTCATGACCCTCGACCCCGCCTATCTCAAGGCCTACGGCGTCTCTGACGAAAGTGTACGACGGGAAGCTCAGGCGCTGCAGACGCTGGTCGCGGACGATCCGTTGCAGGGCCTTCGGGCCGGACATCTGGCACTGACAGTTGCAGCCACGCTGCGCGAGATCGACGAGCTGCTGAAGACGGCCGGCACGTCCGGGCAGGCCGCGTTGGCAATGATCCGCAGCATGGACGAGATCCGCTCGCAAATCGACCAGATGGTGGATCACGAGCGCTTTCGGCTCGCCAACCGGGAGGCGCGTGCCGAAGCATTCGAGCGACGCTGGACCTGGCTGATCGCCGGCGCCGTTGTCCTCGTCGTCGCGCTGGCCGGAGCGGCGCTGGCGCTCGCGCGGCTCGAAGCGAAGCGGCGGAGAAAGGCGACCGAGGAGAACATCCAGCTCCAGAGTGATCTTGCAGCACGAGATATCAAGATCAGGCGCCTGTTCGATGCCAACATCATCGGCATCATCATCTGGGAAGTCCAGGGGCGCATTCTCGAGGCGAATGATGCGTTCCTGCGCATCGTGGGATACGACCGGGAGGATCTCGCCTCAGGACGCTTGCATCGGACCGATCTCACACCGCCGGAATGGCGCGACCGCGACTTGCAGACCGTGGCGGAATTGAAGCGGGTCGGGACGGCCCACCCATTCGAGAAGGAGTATGTGCGGAAGGACGGAAGCCGTGTGCCGGTGCTGATCGGCGGGACCATGTTTGGAGAAGGTACGGATAATGGCGTCGGTTTTGTCCTCGATCTGACGGCTCTCAAGCGGGCTGAAGCCGAAGGCCGCGAACACGAGCGGCGCTACCGTGAAGCCTTGATGGAGCTCGCGCACGCCAATCGCGTCACTACGATGGGGCAACTCACCGCTTCGATCGCCCATGAAGTCAACCAGCCGATCGCCGCGATCGTGGCGAACGCCGAGGCCGGGTTGAACTGGTTGGAGGCTCAACCGCCAAATACGGAGCGCGTGCGACAGACGCTCGACTGGATCACCGATGACGGCATGCGAGCCGGCGACATCATCGGTCGGATCCGGGCGCTCATCAGGAATGCTCCCCCGCAAAAGGAGAATCTGGAGATCAACCAGGCGGTGCTTGAGGTCATCGCGCTGACACGCAGCGAAGCGTTCAAGAACGGCGTCTCGGTGCGAACGCAATTTGACGAGGGCTTGCCACCCATTCAGGCAGATCGGGTTCAACTTCAGCAAGTGGTGCTCAACCTGATCGTCAACGCGATCGAGGCGATGGCCGCGGTCGGCGAGGGAGGACGCGAGTTGCTGATCAGCACCGGCAGAGATGGATCGGACGGCGTGCACGTCACCTTGCGGGATTCCGGTCCGGGGCTGGATCCGCAGAACATGGAGCGCCTGTTCGACGCCTTCTACACCACCAAGCCCACAGGTATGGGGATGGGCCTGGCCATCTGCCGCTCGATCATCGAGGCGCATGGCGGGCGGATGTGGGCCGGCCCAAACGAGCCTCGGGGCGCCGTCTTCCAGTTCACCCTGCCTCTCGCGTCAGACCAGACTGCATCTCGCGCGATGAGCGCGGGTGAGCCGATGGGCCTACGCTCGGTGGTCCGATGATGGGCTCCGCGGAGCGCGTGTTCAAGAAGGTGCACACGCTGCTCGCGCCGTTAGTGATGCGGCACGAGGTCGTGCAGGCGTAGGAGCGCGCAAGGCTTGCATGCCTCGCCACGAGCGCGCATCATCCCAAAAAGACACTGGGGGAAACCGATGCGCCAAGTCTCTCGCCGCCGCCACCTTCAACAATTGTCGGGCGTGTTCGGAGCCGCTGCGCTCTCCGGGTGGTCGAGCCAGGCGCGGGCTGCAGAGCCGGATATTCCCCCTGAAGGCATCGGTAAGGGCATCCAGCACATCTCCTACAGCGACATCGGCGGACGGCCCGACAGCGTCCAGGTGATGTTAAACCGGCAGCACATCTATGTCGGGCACATGTTCAGCGACGGCGTGACGATTTTGGACGCCTCCGATCCGCGTGCGCTGAAGCCGGTCAATTTCTTAACGGCGGGACAATACACCCGCACCCACCATCTCCAGGTGGCCGAAGACATGCTGCTGCTTGCAAACGGCGCCAATATCGTCGCGATGCAGTCCTACGACAATATGCGCGGCTATTTCGAGAACACGCTGGTCGACAGCATCACCAAGGCGAAGAAATTCCGCTCGGGCCTCTCCATTCACGACATCTCCAAACCCGGCAAGATGCGCGAGATCGCATTCCTCGAAATACCCGGCTTTGGCATCAACCGTCTCTGGTGGCCGGGCGGCCGCTATGCCTATGTGTCGGCGCATTTCGATGGATACACCGACCACATCCTCTGCGTGGTCGACCTCAAGACCATCACCAAGCCGGGGATCGTCGCAAAATGGTGGCTGCCGGGCATGAACCGCGCGGCCGGCGAGCCGGCGACGCCGAAGGGCAAGCGCTTCGCGCTCCATCACATGATCACGGCGGGTGATCGCGGCTATGCCGCCTGGCGCGATGGTGGCTTCACCATCCACGACATCAGCGATCCCACAAATCCAAAACTGCTGTCCCACATCAACTGGTCGCCGCCCTTTGCCGGCGGCACGCACACGCCGCTGCCGCTGCCGAAGCGTCAGCTTGCGATCGTCGCGGATGAAGCGAACGCGGATCAATGCGCCAAGGGCCTGTTCCATACATTCGTGCTCGACGTCCGCGCGCCGGAAAACCCGGTGCCGATCGCAACCCTGCCGACGCCGCGCGACCGCGATTTCTGCACGAACGGTACCTTCGGCCCGCATAATCTGCACGAGAACCGTCCGGGCTCATTCCAGAGCGAGGAGACGATTTTCGCGACCTATAACAATGCCGGCGTGAGAGTGTTCGATGTCAGGGATGCCTTTGCGCCGAAGGAGATCGCGTACTGGGTGCCGCCGACGCCGAACAAGCTCGTCGACCCTCGCCCGAACGTCGCGCTCGCGGCGAAGACCTGTGACGCCTATGTCCGGCCCGACGGCATGATGTTCGTCAGCGACTGGAACGCCGGCATGCACGTGCTGCAATATCAGGGGTGAGAAGCCGCGTAGGTGGGTTACGCCTTCGGCTAACTAACCCACCGTACGATTTCAGCCCACCGGCATCGTCGTTTCGATCAGGCGGACCCAGAACGATGCACCGTGGCCGAGGATGTTGTCGTTGAAGACGTAGGCCGGGTGGTGGCACGCGGGGCTGTCACCCATGCCGACCAGCACCATTGCGCCGGGCCGCTCTTCGAGCATGAACGAGAAATCCTCCGCGCCCATCATCGGAATGATTTTGTCGTTGACGCGGTCGGCACCGACGATGTCGCGGGCGACGTCGGCGGCGACACCGGCTTCGCGCGCATGATTGAAGGTCACCGGATACATCCGCGTATATTTCGTTTCCGCCGAGCCGCCATAGGCGCGGGCGACGCTTTCGGCGACTTCGCCGATCCGGCGCTCGACGAGATCACGTACGTCGGGATCGAGCGTGCGCACGGTGCCGCTGAGCTCGGCGGTCTCGGGGATGATGTTGAAGGCGGTGCCGGCGTGGAATTGCGTGACCGAGATCACCGCCGATTTCAGCGGATCGACGTTGCGCGCGACGATCGATTGCAGCGCGTTGACGATCTGCGAGCCGATCAGGACGCTGTCGATCGCCTGGTGCGGGGTGGCGCCGGCATGGCCGCCCTTGCCGTGCACGGTGATGCGGATGTTGTCGGAAGAGGCGAGCAGCGGACCGGGCGTGGTCGCGAAATGCCCCTCGGCGAGGCCCGGCATGTTGTGCATGCCGTAGACCTGGTCGATGTTCCAGCGCGTCATCAGCCCGTCCTCGACCATGGCCTTGCCGCCGCCGCCACCTTCCTCGGCGGGCTGGAAGATCACGACCGCCGTGCCGTCGAAATTGCGCGTCTCGGCGAGGTACTTTGCGGCGCCCAGCAGCATCGCGGTGTGGCCGTCATGGCCGCAGGCGTGCATCTTGCCCGGGATCTTCGAGGCGTAGGGCACATCGGCGGTTTCCACGATCGGCAGCGCGTCCATGTCGGCGCGCAGGCCGATAGCCTTCCCGGAGCCGGACTTGCGGCCGCGGATCACGCCGACCACGCCGGTGCGGCCGATCCCCGTGACCACCTCGTCGCAGCCGAACTCGCGAAGCTTGTCGGCGACGATGCCGGCGGTGCGGTGGACTTCGTAGAGCAGCTCCGGATTCTCGTGGAAATCATGGCGCCAGGCGGCCATTTCGTCGGAGAGGGCGGCGATGCGGTTGACGATGGGCATGGGGAGGATCCGTTTCTTCTTCGTAGGGCGGGTGAGCGCAGGGTAACCCGCCGGGGAGGTGGGCGGCGACTCTAGGGGGTGGCGCCGGTCAAAATGCTTTTTACGCCGTGATTTGGCAGAGGGGGAGGGCCAAACAAACGGTACGGCAAGGTGGCGGGGGATGATGGATGTTTTCAGCCTCCGACGCGGCCGGCGGCCCGGGCCGGGTCGGCTGGCAGGGCGACCCGCAAATATTAACTGTCAATCACGGATCATTGACTGACAGATATTGAAATCTGTCAGAGAGAGATGTATATCCGTTCTCGGACGCTCCGATTGGGCGTCTGGCGGCATCCCGGAAGCCCAGAGTCCCAACAAATGAGGATCGAGGGTCGAAATTGAATAATGGGGATCGCCAATGATTGGAGACTTGCGACAATGACGACCGAAATCATCAATCTCACCGGGACGATTGGGCATTGGCTCAATTTACTGGTAGCGCGCCAGATCGCGGCGCAGGCTGCAAAACTGCCTCATTAAAGCGAGAGCTTTCCGAACCGACCGGTGTGGGCGCTTCGGTAAGCATCCATCGCCGGGTAACTGGACCCTGAACGGGGCATATGGTGCTGGCATGAACGAAGCCGTTATCTTGACGCCGGAGCGAATCCTCGAAGTCACCGAGGACGTCTTGCGGCGCTACGGACTTGCCAAGGCCACAGTGGTCGACGTTGCCCGTGCGCTCGATGTGAGCCACGGCAGCGTCTATCGCCATTTCCCGAGCAAGGCCTCGCTGCGTGAGGCCGTAGCCAAGCGCTGGCTCGACCGTATTGACGCGCCGCTCCTGGCTATCGCCGAGGAGCAGGGCCCTGCGCCGGCGCGGCTCGACCGCTGGCTTCGCACGCTGTTCGCGGCCAAGCGTTCACGCGTGCTCGAGGACCCCGAGATGTTCGAGACCTATCTGACGCTGGCCCGCGAGGCCTGCGCGGCGGTCAAGTGTCACAAGGACACCATGATCGACCAGATCGCAGCGATCCTGTCCGATGGCGTGAAGCAGGGCGTGTTCGAAGTGACCGACGTCAAGACCACCGCACGTGCCCTGTTCGATGCGACCTGCCGCTTCCACCATCCGGCCCATGCCGACGAATGGAAGGATGCCGAGTTGCCCGCGCGCGTGGATGCGACGCTCGCCCTGTTGCTGCGCGGGCTGAAGGCGGCCTAGAAGCGCTCCTCCTAGCTTACCCTCTTGGCTTGAAGCGCTCCGCCGTTGCGGGGCGCGGACGAGGATGTGGCGTGCCTTCGCGGGTGGAATGTGCCGTCGGACGACGGGACGACCGGCGGGCTCTCCGGATATGCACTGACCGCGATTTCGACGACGTCCTTCGACTGCTTTCGGAGGCGGTAGAATGTCAGCTCCTGATCGAGCATAGGACAGCGGAACTGGACAACAGCCGTGTCCGGCAAGCGGCAAAGCTGGTCGATCAGCTCGCCTACGGTGATGACGGTGGGATGGTCGACTGCCTTGTGATGAGCTTTACTCATGGCGTGTTACTCCTCCGCTCCGCTACTAACCGGGGTTGGATGGCCTGCGTTCCATTGCGTTCAGCAGATTGAAGGACCCGGAAATCCGGCAGTCCCGCTGCTAGATCTTCGTCAGCCCGCAAGCTGCCGCCAGCCGGACGAGCTGCGCATCCGTGCGTGTGCCGGTCTTGGTCTTGATCAAGTAGTGATAATTCTGGACCGTCTTGACGCTGAGATTGAGATGCGTCGCGATCTCTTCGGTGGTGGCGCCGCCGGCGAACTGGCGCAAAATCTCGATCTCGCGCTCGCCCAGCTGATCCAGCGCTGAGCCTGTCGACAGGCTGTCCTCGGCCAGGACATGCGCGATGTCGTCGCTCATGGCCCGCTCGCCGCGGGCGACGCTGCGGATGGCGTTGACGACGGCGGAGGGGGCGCTGCTCTTGGTGACGAAGCCGGAAGCGCCGGCACTGAACGCGGCTTTCACCAGCACGGCCTCGTTGTGCATGGTGAAGACGAGGATCCGCGCCCGCGGATTGCGCGCGCGGATGTTGCGGATCGCCTCGAGGCCGCTGGCACCGGGCATCGAGATGTCCATCACGACGACGTCGGGATCATGCGTCTTGAAGGCGCCATAGGCATCCGCGGCGTTGTCGGCCTCCGCCACGACGTGGAGATCGCCCTGGCTCTCCAGCACGCGCCGATAGCCTTGGCGGACGATCGGATGGTCGTCGACAAGCAGCACCGAAATGCCTGTTGCTGCGACCTCGCTCATGGCCGCCTCATGCTGCGAGCGGGATCGTTGCGGCGACACTGAGGCCGCGGCTCGCAGGCAGGATCGACAATGATCCGCCGGCGGCTGCGACACGCTCGCGGATTCCGGTGAGGCCGAAGCCCGCCGAGCGCGCCACGCGTGCCGCATCGCCGCCGCCGTCGTCCTCGACGCGGATCAGAAGCGCATCGTCCTCGCCTGGGCACCGCTCGACGTGCAACGAGATCTCGCGGGCCGCACCGTGGCGCAGCGCGTTGGTCAGGCATTCCTGGGCGACGCGATAGGCGGTCGTGGCAGCCGGACCGCTGATGTCGGTGAGGTCGCCCTTGAGGTCGAGCTGGATCGTCGGCTGCGTCGCGCTCTGCGAGCGCCAGCTGTCGACGAGGTTGACGAGGCTCGCTTCCAGCCCGAGCTCCTCGGGCAGGGGATTGCGCAGGCGCTTCAGCGCATCACGCAGCGAGGCCATCAAATGGTGAGTGGCCTGCGAGATCATGTGCGCATCCTGCGCGATGCCATGATCCCCGTCTTTCGTACTCGCCGTCTCGACCGTGTTGGCGAAAGCCAGGATCGCGGAGAGATTTTGTCCGAACTCGTCGTGCAGCTCGCGGGCGAGCGCGCGACGTTCGTCGTCGCGGATCTCGATCAGGCGCCGCGTCAGCGCCGCGCGTTGCTCGACGGATTCTTCCAGCCGGCTGCCGAGTTTCTCGACGGCGCCGCCGATCATCCCAAGCTCCATGGAGCGGAAGCGCGGCAGCTTGGTGCGGTACTGGCCGCGCGCCATGCGTTGCAGGGCCGTCACGATGGCGCGCGCCGGTGCTAGCGTGTGCGCGATCGCAAGCGAAGCGAGCAGCGCGATCGCCGCCGCCATTAGCAGCGCGACGTCGATCACGTTGAGGATGTACTCCCAGGCGAGCGAGATTGCGGCCGCTTCATCCGGCGTCGCGACGACCGTTCCGGCGGCCGCGGCACGCGGGCTGACGGGCCGCACCGCCTCGGCGTGGCTGCCGAGGAAGGTCGGCACGATCGACGCGAACCAGCGCGGCGGCGCCCTGCCGATCCCTTGGCTCTGGCCGCAGAGCGGCTTTTCAAATGCGGTCGCCGGCTGGAACTCGACGCAGACGCCGGGCGAGATCAGCTTCATCGTCTCCAGCGTCCGCCACTCCGGAACCGGCACGAGATGCTCGCGCATTCTGCTGCTGCGCAGCAAGAGCTCATGCCAGTACAGTGCCTGAAGCGCCTGCGCGACCCGCTGCGCGGAGGCCGCAGTCGCCCGGTCGATGCTGCGATAGGCATCGAACGTGGCCCATATGGTCGCGGCGTCCAGGCAGAGCGCAACGATGAGGAGCAGGCGGGCGACAAGCTGAAGCACGAGGCGCATGCGATCACCCCAAAGTTTGGTAAGCTCAGCCTAACAACGTCGCCGCGCCTTGCCAATTGCAGGGTTTGGGCCGGAGCGCGGCTCGGGCAAATTTCCCAAGCCGGATTGGGCATGGGTCTTTGGACCTGGTGCGGCGGCTTTGATCTAATCGGCAAGGATTCTTTACAAGCCAATCGTCGCAGGCCAATCCCTGCAGGTCAGGAGCAGTGCAGCATGAGTTCGATGACGATTGGACCGATCGCGAACACCGCGACTGACCCATCCGAGCGCAGCGCGCTGCTGTTCTGGATGATCTTCACAGGGCTGTCGATCTTTGCCGTCGTGCTGCTGTGGCGGTTCGGCCTGATCCATCTGATGCTGACCTCGGACCGGACCTACATTTCGAGCGTGATCGCGGTGCTCTATATCCTGACCTGCGGTCATTGCTTCCTGCGCACACGGGCAATTGCCCGTGAGGGGGCGGCGGCACGGCGCTGCCGCGCGGTGTTGGCGGCGCCAGATGGCAGCAAGGTGCTCGATGCGAGCGCGTCTGCGCTGCCGCGCGGGCTGGTGCGGGATCACATCGAGAGCCTCGTGACCAAGGCCGCCGCGCAGGACTACCGCCCGGTCGACCAGACGCTGCTGTTGCGGACGCTTGCCGACCGCCTGCGCGGCTCCAACGGGTTCGGTGCCTTCGTCTCCGATACGCTGATGAAGCTCGGCCTGCTCGGCACCATCATCGGCTTCATCATCATGCTGGCGCCGATTGCCGGACTGGATGCCGCGGACAAGGTCGCGATGCGCTCCTCGATGGGGCTGATGAGCGACGGCATGGCGGTTGCGATGTACACGACTCTCGCCGGCCTCGTCGGCTCGATCCTGGTCCGCATCCAGTACTACATGCTCGATTCCGCGACCCAGCGGGTGTTCTCGGATGCCGTGGTGCTGACGGAGACCTATGTGACGCCTGTCCTGGAGCGCAAAGGCGCTGGAACGCCGTCATGATGGATGATTTCGGCCTCTATCCGCGCGAGGAGCCGTTCGATCCGCTGGGCGTGATGCTGTTCAAGGCGCTCCAGGTGGTCGCCTTCCTGTTCTTCCTCGCGCTGCTCGCGGTCTCGCCCGATGCCAAGGAGGGCAAGATCGACTCCAAGGCCGAGTTCATGATCACGCTGGACTGGCCGGACAATCACCCTGACGATCTCGACCTGTTCGTGCAGGACCCCGCCGGCAACATCGCCTGGTATCGCCACCGCGAGGCCGGCTTCCTCACGCTCGATCGCGACGATCGCGGCGGGGCCAACGACTTCATCATGGTCAACGGCAAGAAGATCGCCTCGCCCATCCGCGAGGAGATCGTGACGGTGCGCGGCATCGTCGCCGGCGAATACACCGTCAACGTCTCGCATTTCGTCGCCACGACCGGCGAGCCTGTTACGGCCAATGTGAAGGTGCAGAAGCTCAATCCGACCGCGCAGGTGGTCTTCGACAACAAGTTCACGCTCGACCACACCGGTGACGAGAAGACCGCGGTGCGGTTCCGGCTCGATGCCGAAGGCAAGGTGGTCAATGTGGACCAGCGGCCGAAATCGCTGCTGGAAACCTTCCGCAGCACCTGGCGCAACGGCGCTGACGTCGACCCCAAGACCGGTGTGAGGATACGCCGTGATTAATTTGCCGACGGTCATTCTCACGCTGTCGGTCGCCTATGCCGTGATCGGCGCGTTGTTGCTGGTCGTGCTGGTCTATGCGCGGCTGCACTGGTCGCTGAAGGCGGTCGCGGTGGTCGTGACCAGCGCCTTCTATGTCGTCAGCTTCTCGGAAATGCGCGGGCTGCTCGGCTGGGCCAGCACGGACAGGCTGCCCACCGCGTTCAAGCTGCTCAAGGCGCGGATCGTCGAGCCGCATTCGCTGGAGGGCGATCCCGGCTCGATCTATCTGTGGGTCGAGGAGCTCGACGAGGATCACCGTCCGAGCGGCATTCCGCGCGCCTTCCGTGTCCCCTACAACGACACTCTGGCCGACAAGACCCATGCAGCCGAGAACGAGATCGCTGCGGGCCACCCGCAAGGCGGGCGCGCGGCCGATTTTGGCGGCGGCGAGGGCAGCCTGATCGACATGGTCCGGGAATATGTGACGCCCAAAGCTATTCTCGAGACCAGCGGCGGCGATTCCTCCACCGGCGAGTTCAGTGCCCCGCCGGCCGGCGCGCAAGGAGCGGTGTTCACGCCGCTGCCGCCACCCCGGATGCCGCCCAAGGACGAGCAATAGCCTCTTCACCATTGCGCAGCGCGGCACTGGTAAACCGCCCGGCGCTGGCGCATCTTGTTGACCTCCCTCAAATCGGCTTTATCGGCCTCAAGAATTTGAGGGTGGAGGGTGCGTGCTTCTCGCTGTCTTCTCGGATATCCACGGCAACCGGCAGGCGTTCGAGGCGTGCCTGAAGGTGGCCCGCGCGAAGGGCGCAGAGCGGTTTGTCATGCTCGGCGATTTCGTCGGCTATGGTGCCGATCCGGAATGGGTCGTGGATACCGCGATGGAGCTGGTCGCCCAGGGCGCCGTCGCCGTTCGCGGCAATCACGACCAGGCCGTGAACTCCTCGTCCGAGACCATGAACAATGAGGCGCAGATCGCGATCGAATGGACGCGCGGGCGGCTCGACATCGCGCAGCGCCGGTTTCTTGCCGAGCTGCCGATGCTCGTCGAGGACGGCGACCGTCTGTTCGTGCACTCGGAAGCCTCTCATCCCCAGCGCTGGCACTACATTCGCTCGACGGCGGACGCTGCCAAGAGCCTGATATCGACCCCCGCCCACGTGACTTTCTGCGGCCACATTCACCGTCCCGCGCTCTATTCGATGTCGGTGACGGCGAAGATGACGGGCCTAGTGCCCAAGACCGATGTTTCCATGCCGCTCCTGCGCGGGCGGCAATGGCTCGCCGTGCTTGGTGCGGTCGGTCAGCCGCGCGACGGTGATCCATCGGCGGCGTTCGTGCTGTTCGATACGGTCTCATGCCAGATCACGTATTGCCGCGCCCCCTACGACGTGGCGAGCGCGGCGAACCGGATCCGCGAGAACGGCCTGCCGCACTGGCTCGCAGACCGGCTATCGGAAGGGCGCTAAAGGCCGATGCCGAAACCCATGGTCAAACCCGGCGCCGTGATCGACGGCTACACGATTGGCGAATGCGTTCATGCCGGCGGTATGGCGACGCTCTGGACCGTCACCCATGCCGGCATTGACGCCCGGCTGCTGATGAAGATCCCGAGGGCGTCCGAGGGCGAGGACCCGGCGGCGATCGTCTCCTTCGAGATGGAGATGATGATCCTGCCCCGGCTGACAGGGCCGCATGTGCCGCACTGCTACGGCACCGGCGATTTCGCGCATCAGGCCTACGCCGTGATCGAGCGAATTTCGGGGACAACGCTCTACAAGCGGTTGCCCGACCTGCCGCTGCCTTACGACGAAGTTCGGCTGCTCGTCGCCAAGATCGCGACCGCGCTCGCTGATTTGCACCGGCAGAACGTGATCCATCACGACATCAAGCCGAGCAGCATCATGTTCCGCGATAATGGTGAGGCCGTGCTGATCGACTTTGGCCTGTCGCATCATAATCATCTGCCCGATCTGATGCAGGCGGAGTTCCGCCTGCCTTACGGCACCGCGCCCTATATGGCGCCGGAACGGCTGTTGGGGGTGCGCGACGATCCCCGCAGCGATCTGTTTTCGCTCGGCGTGCTGCTCTATTTCTTCACCACCGGCGAACGTCCATTCGGCGAGGGTGAGACGTTGCGCGCGATGCGGCGCCGGCTGTGGCGCGATCCTTATCCGCCGCGTGCGCTACGCAGCGACTATCCGCCCTGGCTCCAGGAGGTGGTGCTGCGGTGTCTCGAGATCGAGCCGGACTGGCGCTATCCGACAGCGGCCCAGCTCGCCTTCGATCTGACCCATCCGGACCAGGTCAAGCTCACCGCGCGCGCGGAGCGGATGAAGCGCGACCCCCTCAGTGTCGCCTGGCGGCGCCGTTTCAATCCCGACGTCAAGCCGTCGGGTGCGAGATCGGATCTTGCGACGCAAATTGCGATGAGCCCGATCGTTACGGTCGCGCTCGACACGGCGGAGGGTGCGCCGGAATTGAACGAGTCGCTGCGGGTCACCACGGAGCGCATCCTGGCGACGCTGCCGTCAGCCCGGCTCGCCTGTGTCAATGTGTTGAAGCTCAATCGCATTGCCGTCGACAAGACGCTGGACGAACAGGGCTCCAACAAGCACATCGACCGCCTCGTCGCGCTCCGGCACTGGGCGACACCCTTGAAGCTGGACGAGAGCCGGCTGTCGGTTCATGTGCTGGAGGCCGTCGATCCCGCGGCTGCATTGCTGGAGTTCGCCGAGGTCAACCAGGTCGACCATGTCATCATCGGCGCGCGACAGGGCTCGTTTCGGCGCACGTTGCTCGGCAGCGTCTCGGCCAAGGTGGCTGCGGAGGCCAGCTGCACCGTCACCGTGGTGCGGCCGCCCCGGATGGCTGCGGATGCGGGCGAAGGCGATGCGGGCGAGGCGGCGGGTTAAATGGATCAGGCCGCGTGGGCGGCTTGGCCCGAGCGCTTGCGGCGGATCCGCCAGGTGAAGTGCGGGCCAACCTCGCCGTGATCCGCGCTGCCGCCGAAGTATTGAATGATCTCGCGGCAGGGTTCGCAGGTGAAGAGGTCACGCGACGCCGACGCTTTGGTCATTTCCTTCAGGCAGTTCGGGCAGTGCGGTTTCATCAGACTGGTCCAGGAGAAGATTTCAATGCCGGCACGGTGACCGGAACGGGTGGTCCAGGTCCGCCGTCTCGGCGCGGGGATCGTCGACCATCTTGCCCTCGGTGCGTTCAAGCCGGCCGAAGAAATAATCGAGATTTGGATGCGGACGGCGCGGGATGCGGCACCTGCGTTTCGGCTGACGCTTGACGAGGGCGATCTGCATGGCATCAGGCCCGATAGCCGTTGCGGCCGATGATGCGGGTCGAACGCGCCGGGGCCCTTACCGGTCCGGCCGACGGGCCGAAAACAACGAACGCGCAAAAACCAATCCACAACGCCACGCCAGTCCAAACCAGGGTCGTCGTCATGATGTGCTCCTGTCCAATCAGGCAGGAATCACTAGCGGTGATTTGCGCGAATCAGGGAAGCCCGGAGGAGTACGGGTCGTGGTTGCAATTTTAGGCATTGCGCGTCGCAACACCCGCAAGGACCGCAGGTTTGCGGGCGCGTAGCGGTGCTTCAGATCGCTTCGCCGCGGGCCCCGAGCGCCGCGTTGCGGATCGCTGCGATGTTGGTCTTGTAGGCGTCCTGCGTGCCGCCTTTGAACACGGAGGTGCCGGCGACGAAGGCATTGGCGCCGGCGGCTGCGAGCGCGCCGGCGTTGTCGGGGCCGACGCCGCCGTCGACTTCGATGTCGATCGGCCGGCCGGCCATCATCGCGCGGATGTCGCTGATCTTGCCGATCGCCGAATGGATGAAGGCCTGGCCGCCGAAGCCCGGATTGACCGACATCACCAGCACGAGGTCGACCAGGTCGAGCACATATTCGAGCACGCTGATCGGCGTGCCAGGATTGAGCGAGACGCCGGCCTTCTTGCCGAGCGCGCGGATCGCTTGGAGCGAGCGGTGCAAGTGCGGGCCCGCCTCGGCATGCACGGTGATGTGGTCGCAGCCGGCCTTGGCAAAGGCCTCGAGATAGGGATCACAGGGCGAGATCATCAGATGCGCGTCGAACACCTTCTTGGTGTGCGGGCGCATCGCCTTGATGACGTCGGGGCCGTAGGAGATGTTGGGCACGAAGTGCCCGTCCATCACGTCGAGATGGATCCAGTCGGCGCCTGCGGCGTCGACCGCGCGAACCTCCTCGCCGAGCTTCGAGAAATCCGAGGCCAGGATCGAGGGCGCGATTGCCAGGGGGCGGCGGGCGAAGGCTTGGGTCATGGCGCGGTTTCCCGTGGCGGCCGAGGGGCGAATGGCCTCGCCTAACATGGGCCCCTCGGCGCGGCAATGCAGGGGGATGCGCTGCCTGTGGGCGGGAAAATTCTGCCCTCGGCGGCATGAATTGCCGATGTTCCCCGATCCCGGAGAGTGCGGCGGATACGGATTTCATTGAGCTTTTCGCGCTGGCACGACGCTTGCTGACTGACGGCCAGAACATTGGCCGCGGCATGCCGCATCGGTTGGAGTTGTGCAATGTTGTTTGCGCTTGGCGCCGTCACGAGTGCGCTCGATGCCATTCAATCGCTGACGAGCTCGAAATCCTCGTCGTCGACCCAGAAGACCGGATCGTCGCGAGCTGCGACCGATCCATTCGCAATCGACACCAGCAGCAACAGCACGAGCAGTGGCGCGACGTCATCGGTCAATTCCGGCAATTGCGCGCAGATCTCGCCGGAGACGATGAGCGCGCTGATTGCCGCGCAAAGCCAGTCGTCGGACGGCACGAGCAGCTCGACCGGCTCCACATCGGCGAGGTCGACGTCCTCGACATCGACGAGCCGGGATGATGCGTTGAAGGATCTGTTCTCGCAGCTCGACGCCAATGGCGACGGCCAGATCAGCAAGTCCGAATTCGAGAACGCGCTGGGCGCCGGCGGCACCAACCTGGCACAGGCCGACGACGTGTTCTCCAAGCTCGATGGCAATTCCGACGGCAGCGTCAGCCTCGACGAGATGTCGAAGGCGCTGAAGGGCAGCGGACATCATGGCGGCCACCACCATGCGCAGGCCGCGAGCGGCTCGGGCGATGCGTCCGGCAGCGACAGCGATTCCTCGTCGTCATCGTCGAGCGGCGGGTCGACCTCGACCACGTCGACCGGCGCCGACGGCTCGACCACCACCACCGTCACCTATGCCGATGGCTTCAAGATGACGACGACGGTGCCGGGCGCCTCCAGCTCTTCAAGCGCGTCGGGGGGCGGCAATTCGCCCTATGACTGGTTCGGCCAGATGATGCAGCGCCAGGCGCAGACCGCAGCGGGATCCGCGGCTTCATCGATGTCGATGAGCGTGTAAGCGCGCTCTGAAGCCCTAGCCAAACCGATCCTTCCACGCCGGCTGCGCGCCGGGGAACGGCAGCGCGGTCGCGCTGTAGACGCCGCGGGCGATCGCGCGCGCAACCACGTTGGCTGCGACCATGCCGAGCTCGGTGAGGCCTGCGACCGGATCGATCGGCTTCGCACAGGTCGCGGCGGCAAACAGCACGTCACCATCCGTCGGGGCATGCACTGGATAGATCGCGCGCGCAAAGCCGGTATGCGCGATCATCGCCAGCCGCTTGGCCTGCGGCTTGGTCAGCGCTGCTTCGGTGACGACGATGCCGATCGTCGTGTTCTCGCGCTCGGTTGCGGCGGGGCCGCCCTTGATGCGCATCTTGAGCATGTCGTCGGTAAATTTGTCAGGCAGCCCGCGGCCGCCGAACTCGCCGTCGACCTCGAACGGCGCCGCCCAGAACCACGGTCCGTCGCCGACGGTGGCGCTGCCGACCGCATTGACGGCGATGAGCGCCGCGACCATCACGCCATTGCTGGTGACGGCGGAGGCCGAGCCGAGCCCGCCCTTGAATGTCGCGGTGGTGGCACCAAAGCCGGCGCCGACGCTGCCGAGCGCAAAATCCATCCCGGCGGCAACTGCTGCGGCATAGCCGAGATCGCGATAGGGCGCGAAGCGGCCCCACGCCTTATCGCCGCCGTTGAGCAGATCGAACAGGATCGCGCCCGGCACGATCGGGATCAGCGCCTCGCGCACGCGGAAGCCGCGGCCCTGCTCGGCAAGCCAGGCCTGGATGCCGCCGCCGGCCTCGATCCCGAAGGCGGAACCGCCGGACAGTGCGATCGCGTCAACGCGTTCGACCGTGCCGGCAGGATCGAGCAACGCGGCCTCGCGTGTCCCGGGTCCGCCGCCACGGATGTCGATCGCTGCCACCGCCGGCTGGTCGAACACGATCGCCGTCGCGCCTGAAGCGAGTCTTGCATCATGGGCGTGGCCGACGCGGACGCCGGCGATATCGGTGAGGAGGTTTTTCAAGGATGGCACTCCGCTGCGTCGCCTTCAGCGATAGCGCAGGCGAGCGGCCCGCTCAACTCGCCAGCGCCGTCCTGAGCATCTTGGCAAGCTCCGATTTGCGGTAGGGCTTTGCCAGCAGCAGCACGCCGGAATCGAGCCGGCCGTGATGGACGATGGCGTTTTCCGTATAGCCTGAGGTGAACAGCGTCTTCAGGTCGGGGCGCCGCCGCGCCGCCTCGTCGGCGAGCTGGCGGCCATTCATGTTGCCCGGCATGATGATGTCGGTGAAGAGCAGGTCGACGTCCTTGTCGGCATCGATGATGGCGAGGGCTTCGGCGGCGTTCGCCGCTTCGAGCGCGGTATAGCCGAGGCTCTTGACCTGGGTCATGACATACTGCCGCACCAGCGCGTCGTCCTCGACGACGAGGATTCTCTCGTTGCCGCCGGTGATGGGCACGTTCTGGAGCGACTCGTACTCGGTCTCCTGCACGCCGGTGGAACGCGGCAGGTAGATCTTCACGCTCGTGCCGTGGCCTTCCTCGCTGTAGATCTTAATGTGGCCGCCGGATTGCTTGACGAAGCCGAACACCATGCTCAGGCCGAGGCCGGTGCCCTTGCCGACTTCCTTGGTGGTGAAGAAGGGGTCGAACACCCGCTCGATCAGGTCCGCCGGTATGCCCGAGCCGGTGTCGCTCACCGCGATCATCACGTAATTGCCGGCGACGACGTCGGGGTTCATGCTGGCATAGCCGTCGTCGAGGAAGATGTTGCGGGTCTCCAGCACCAGCGTGCCGCCGTCGGGCATCGCATCGCGCGCGTTCAGCGCCAGATTGAGGATCGCGGTGGAGAGCTGGCCCGGATCGACCAGAGCGGGCCAGGCATCCTCGGTGAGCTGCGGCAGGATGGTGATCTGCTCGCCGAGTGTCGGGTGCAGCAGCTTGGCGGCCTCGAGCGTCAGCGCGTTGACGTCGATCTCGCGCGGCTGAAGCGGCTGCTTGCGGGCGAAGGCGAGCAGATGCTTGGTCAGTTGCGCGCCGCGCTCGGCGGCATCGTCGATCAGCTTGGTGATGGCGGCGAGCTCGGGTCGATCGGCCACCGCGTCCGCCAGGATACCGATCGTGCCGGTGATGACAGTGAGCACGTTGTTGAAATCGTGGGCGACGCCGCCGGTCAGCTGGCCGATCGAATCCATCTTCTGCACTTGCCGGAACTGGGCTTCCGCAGCCTGCTTCTCGGTCAGGTCGCGACCGATGAAGAAATGGCGCTTCACAGGCTCCGACCAGGTTCCCATCCAGTTCAGTGAGACCTCGTGACCGTCATAGTGGTAGTAGCGCGCCTCGAAGCTGCGCTTGGTCTGGCCGCGGCGCGCCGCGCGCATCTCGGCCCGCGTCTTCTCGAGGTCGTCGGGATGGATGAAGTCGGTCGCGCTATGCCCGATCATGTCCTCCGGGCTCAAGCCGAGAATGTCCTTCACGCTCGGGCTGACCTGGATGAAATTGCCAAAACCGTCGGTGACAAGGATCAGGTCGCGCGAGGTTTCGAAGATGCGCTCACGCTCCTCGATCTCGCGCCGCAGCTTCTCGCGCGATTGCTTTTCCTCGGTGATGTCATGGGCAATCTTGGATGCACCGATGATTTGCCCGCTGTCCGATCGCAGCGGCGAGACATTCAGGACGACGTGAAGTAGACGGCCGTCCTTGCGGAGGCGGACCGTCTCGTGCTGGGCGATCGACTCGTTGCTGCTGATGCGGTTGAGAATTCCCCTGGCTTCGGCCCTGCGGTCCTCGGGCACCATGAGGTCGATCGACTGGCCGACGGCCTCGGCGGCAGAATAGCCGAACAGGTGCTCGGCAGCCTTGTTCCAACCGGTGATGATGCCGTCGAGCGACTCGGTGATGATCGCATCGTTGGAGGACTCGACGACGGCGCCATACAGCGCGAGGCGTTTGCCGTAGAAGTCGCGATCCGACGCCGACTGTTCGCGCAACCGGCCGACGAGGCCCACCGTGTGGGCCTGAAGGCGGACATTCTCGATCAGTAGCACCGCGAGCACAAAGATTGCGGCGAAGAGCCCGTAGAGGCGGCCGGCGTAGAAGCCGAGATCGTAGCGGGCGCTGTTGAATATCCCCGATAGGGCAATATCAAATAGCCAGGCGCACATCACCGCCATGAGCCAGACGTCGATCACCGCATGCGGCCGCTTGAACCACAGACCGATCAGGGCAGCAAAGCTCAAAGACCACACGAACGAGATCACGCCTACCTGCACGGTCGTGAAGCCGCCGCCTGCCTTCAACAGCGGCGGAAGCAGACCGTGCCCGGCGGTCACGATCCAGGTGAGGGCCGCCACTGCTGCGCCGACACCGAGCAAGCTGCCGATGATCGCGTTTCGCGTCGAACCGGAGATTTCGACTCCGCCGTTCACCCCCTTGCACCAGACATAAGCCAGCACGAACCCTGGAAAGCCGCCGTGCCAGATCATGTAGAGCCAGGCGGTTGTCTGCGGCCCGGCGCCAAACAGCCCATTCGGAGCGAAAAGGCCGGGAAAGCTGAGCGCGTGGACCAGGGCGGCTGTTGCTGTGAACAGATAGCCGCTTGAAAGCCACAACAGTGCGCGGGTCCGCAACACCGCAAATTGCGAGAACAACAGCACTGCAGTGATGATGTCGCAGACAGCGAGAGCGGATTGATAGCTCCCGATGAAGGCCGGCACCTGTATCAGCGGCGTACCCGCGAATGGGACGGCCAGCGCGAACAGGATCGCGGAGATGCCGACGATCGCCAATGCTGCAGTACGATCGCTCTGCGTGGCCGGCAAGGTCGAAAGGAATGTGCTTCGGTCGTTCTTTGCGTGCACGTTGACCTCTCGCTGGGTCGGCATGGTAGTCCGCATGACTTCGTTGGCCGGCTGCCTTGGTCTTCTGTCTTGGTTCTTCTGTCTTGATTCTTCTGTCTTGGCCCCCATGGTAGCCCGCTCAGGGCACGTGTCCCGACGGAACCCGCCCGCGACTCAACCGAAGGTTACAGCTTACTTAACTTGAACAGAGAATCGGAATAGGGAATCGGTAAGGTTGGCTTTACTCGATCGACCCATACTGCCTTGGCGCACGTTGCCGTTGAATTGAACCAATTCATGGTACGAATCCGGGAGTTGTTCCCATGCCCTGTGTCCTTGTTGTCGACGACCAGAAGGACGTCCGCGCCATGGTCTCGATCGTGCTTCGGGTCAATCGTTATGACGTTGTTGAAGCGGAGAGCGGCGCGGGCGGCCTGAAGGCCTTCGACGAGAACGTTTTCGACGCAGCGATTGTCGACATTTTCCTGACCGATACCAGTGGTATCGAGGTCATGGCCGCTATTCGCGAGCGGGTTCCCGGATTTCCGATCGTGGCGGTATCAGGCATGACGGCGCTGGACTTCATCGGCGAGGCGCCCGGCCTTGACGGCGTGGTCTGCCTGCAAAAGCCGTTTCGGCCGAACGACCTGCTGCAAGCGCTCCGGAAGGCGCAAGGAGATGCGGGCGGCGAATTGTCCGCAGCCGTCTGACCGGACTTCAAAAGAAAACGCCCCGGCGAACCGGGGCGTTGACGTCGTCTGGCTATAAGGTCAGGTGTCCTGTATCAGGTGCCATTGCCCTTGATCTGGGAGTAGCCGCCCTTCGCGTCCCACTTGTAGACAACGTAGTCGAGCTGCTTGATGTCGCCCTTGGCGTCATACTCGATCGGGCCGATCACGGTGTCCCACTTGCCGGCCTTCATCGCTTCCATGACCTTCTTGGCGTCGGTGGTGCCGGCCTTCTTGGCCGCCTGCGACCAGACCTGCATCGCCGCGTAGGTGTAGAGCGTGTAGCCTTCGGGATCGATGTTCTTGGCCTTGAAGGCGTCGACGATCTTCTTTGCGGTCGGCTTGTCGCGCGGATCGGGACCGAAGGTGAACAGCGTGCCTTCGCCGGCAGGGCCGGTGATGGAGGCGTATTCCTTGTCGGCAAGCGCGTCGCCGGCCATCAGGATCGTCTTGAGGCCCTGGTCACGCATCTGACGCAGGATCAAGCCGCTTTCCTGGTGGTAGCCACCGACATAAACGAGATCGATGTTGTCGCGCTTCAGGCGCGAGACGATCGCGTTGAAGTCCTTGTCACCCTTGTTGTAGGACTCGTACATCTTCTCGGTGACGCCGGCCTTGTTGAGCGCCTTCTTGGTCTCGTCCGCAAGACCCTTGCCGTAGGTGGTCTTGTCGTTGAGGATCGCGATGTTCTTGCCCTTGAAGTTCTTGGCGATGTACTGCGCCGCGATCAGGCCCTGCTGATCGTCACGGCCGCAGACGCGCGCCACGTTCCAGAGCTTGCGCTCGGTGAAGAGCGGGTTGGTCGAGGCCGGCGTGATCTCAAGCACGTTGCCGTCGGCATAGGCTTCGGAGGCGGGGATCGACGACGACGAGCAGTAATGCCCGGTGACGAACGGAATCTTGGCGCCGGCGATCTTTTCCGCGATCGAGCGCGCCTGCTTGGGATCGCAGGCATCGTCCTCGACGTTGAGCGCGAGCTTCTTGCCGTTGACGCCGCCGGCGGCGTTGATATCAGCCACGGCCATCTCGGCGCCGTTCTTCATCTGGCGGCCGAATGCGGACTCCGTGCCTGTCATCGGGCCTGCGACTGCGATGGTGACATCCTGCGCGAATGCCGCGCTCGACAGCGCGATCGAAGCGCCGAATGCCAGACCGATGAGCTTCAGTGATTTCATGAGATACCTCGTGGGTGATCGTCTGTGGAAGTTGCCGGGTTGGCCCGGTTCAAACCGGCGCCATTCTTGAATGAATCCCGGGAGAAGTCACCGGCAAAATACGGGCACTGCGGCAAAATTCGCAACATTCGACCGCACTCCGGCCCAATCAGCCGTGCCGGCCGCCTTCCAGATAGGCGGCGCGAATCTCGGGGCGCTGCAGCAACTCGGCGCCGGTTCCGGCAAGCGTGATCAGGCCATTGACCATGACGTAGCCGCGATGGGCAAGCTTGAGTGCATGGTTGGCGTTCTGCTCGACGATCAGGACGGTCAGGCCGTCCTGCCGGTTCAGGGTCCGGATCGCGTCAAAAATCTGCCGGGCGATCAGCGGTGCAAGCCCGAGCGAGGGTTCGTCGAGCAGGAGCAGGCGCGGACGGCTCATCAGGGCGCGCCCGATCGCCAGCATCTGCTGCTCGCCGCCGGACAGCGTGCCGCCGCGCTGGACGTAGCGCTCCTTCAGCCGCGGAAACAGCGTGAACACCCGCTCCAGCGTCGCCTCGCGCTCCGCATCGGTGCATTCGGTGGCGTCCGCGCCCATCTGGAGGTTTTCCGCCACGCTCATGCGCGGAAAGATGCGGCGGCCTTCCGGCGACTGCGCGATGCGCAGATGCGCGATCTCGTGGGTGGCGACGTCGGTGATGTCGCGGCCTTCGTACAGGATCTGGCCGGCGCGGGCGCGCGGCTTGCCGAAGATCGTCATCATCAGTGTCGATTTGCCGGCGCCGTTGGCGCCGATCAGCGCCACGATCTCGCCTGCATCGATCTGGACGTCGACGCCCTTCAGGGCCTCGATCTTACCGTAGGCGGCGTGCAAGCCGCGGATCGCGAGCAGGGGAGTGGGGGCGGACGTCACGACCCGCTCTCCATCACGGCTACAGCCTCTTCCTCGTCGGTGCCGAGATAGGCGGCGATCACCTTGGGATCGTCCCGGACCTCTCGCGGCGTGCCCTGAGCGATCTTCACGCCATGGTCCATCACCACGATGTGGTCGGAGATCTCCATGACCACAGACATGTCGTGCTCGATCAGGAGGATCGAGGTGCCGAGCTCGTTGCGGATCGACAGCAAGAGCTCGCTGAGCGCGGCGCTCTCGCGCGCATTGAGGCCCGCGGCCGGCTCGTCCAGGCAGAGGAGCGCAGGCTCGGTGCACATCGCGCGCGCGATTTCGAGCCGGCGCTGGTCGCCATAAGCGAGGTTGCCGGCGGCGTCATCGGCGCGGTCGAACAGTTTGATCCGCTTGAGCCAGTCGGTGGCGAGCGCGATCGCCCGCTTCTCGGCGGCGCGATAGGTGGGGACGCCGATCAGGCCGAGCAACGTAAAGCCGGAGGCGAGCATCAAGGCATTGTGCTGCGCCACCATCAGGTTCTCGAGCGCCGTCATGCCGGGAAACAGCCGGATGTTCTGGAAGGTGCGGGCGACCTTCGCCTGCTTGGCGATGCGGAAATCGTTGAGCCGTTCCAGCGCGATTTGCCGGCCGTCGTCATGGGTGAGGCGAATGGCGCCGTCGCTCGGCTTGTAGAAACCGGTGATGCAGTTGAAGACGGTGGTCTTGCCGGCGCCGTTCGGCCCGATCAACGCGGTGATCTTTTTCCGTTCGGCTTCGAACGACAGCTCCTGCACCGCGACGATGCCGCCGAAACGCATGGTGAGCCGGTCGACGCTGAGAATTGGCTCGCCGCTCATCCGTGCCCTTCCTTGACGAGGTCGGAGGAGATGACTTGCGCCTTGGTGAGGTACACGGTCGGCGCGCGATGGCCGATGATGCCGCGCGGCCGCCAGATCATGATCAGCACCATCGCCATGCCGAACACCAGCATGCGGTAGTTCTCGAGGCTGCGGAACAGCTCGAAGCCGCCGATCATTGTGAGCGCCGCGAGCGCGACGCCGAGCTGCGAGCCCATGCCACCGAGCACGACGATGGCGAGCACCAGTGCCGATTCCTGGAAGGTGAAGGATTCCGGGCTGATGAAGCCCTGGCGGGTCGCGAAGAACGCGCCGGCAAAGCCGCCGAACATGGCGCCGGTCGCGAACGCCGTGAGCTTGGTGGTCGTGGTGTTGATGCCGAGCGCGCGGCAGGCGACCTCGTCCTCGCGCAGCGCCTCCCAGGCGCGGCCGATCGGCAGGCGGCGCAGCCGGATCGTGACCCAATTGGTCAGCAGCGCCAGCGCCAGGATCAAATAGAACAGGAAGACGATGCGATGGGTCGGCGAGTATTCGATGCCGAGTTTGGCAGCCAGCCCGCCGTCGGTGTTGTCGAGTGGGATACCGAAGAAGGAGGGGCGGGGAATGCCGGAGACGCCGTTCGGACCACCGGTCAGATCCTGCCAGTTGATGATGACGAGACGGATGATCTCGCCGAAGGCGAGCGTCACGATCGCAAGATAGTCGCCGCGCAGGCGCAGCACGGGAAAGCCGAGCAGCACGCCCCAGAACGCGGCAAAGATGCCGGCGAGCGGCAGGCAGATCCAGAACGACCAGCCGAAACTGGTGGCGAGCAGCCCGTAGGAATAGGCGCCGACCGCGTAAAAGGCGACGTAGCCGAGATCGAGCAGGCCCGCGAGCCCGACCACGACGTTGAGGCCCCAGCCCAGCATCACATAGGTGAGCACGAGGATCGCGAGGTCGAGAATGTAGCGCTGGTTGTAGAAGATCACCGGCACCAGCAGCGTGAAGATCAGCAGTGCCGGCGCAAGGTAGCGGCCAATGAACGACATCCCGCTCTGCACGCTAGGTGGCACCAGCTTCTCGGCGCCGGTCGGGCCGATCCATTGCCTGAGCAGCTCGATCACGATCGAGCCGCCGAACACCGCACCGACGAGCGCGGCGACGTCGCCGAAGCGCGCCCAATAGGTGAGCTGGCCGTCGGAGCCCGCTTCGGTACGGATGCCGACCATCAGCGAGAACAGCACCAGCGCGATCAGCGCGTTGATGAAGGCGGTCTTCAGAAGGAAGGGGATGCCGGCGGTGCGACTTGCTTTGGTGGTCTCGTGCGGGGTGGCTGTCACGCGGGGCGGTCCGTCAGACTTTTTCGACTTCGGGACGGCCAAGCAGGCCGGTCGGCATGAAAATCAGCACGACGATCAGGATCGAGAACGCGGCGACGTCCTTGTACTCAACCGAGAAATAGGCCGACCAGAACGTCTCGATCAGGCCGATCGCGAGTCCGCCGAGCATGGCGCCGGGCAGCGAGCCGATGCCGCCGAGCACGGCGGCGGTGAAGGCCTTGATGCCGGCGACGAAGCCCATGAAGAAATCGACCAGGCCATAATAGAGCAGGTACATCAGGCCGGCGACCGCGGCGAGCGCAGCGCCGATCACGAAGGTCATGGAGATGGTGCGGTCGACGTCGACGCCGAGCAGCGCAGCCATGGTCTGGTCCTGCTCGCAGGCGCGCATGTCGCGCCCGAGCCGTGTGCGCGAGACCAGCCAGGTGAAGATTCCAAGCAGCGCGATGGTGGTGATGACCACCATGATCTGGATGTTGGAGAGCTGGATCACGAAGCCGTCGGCGCTCTCATGCAGCGTGTAGCCGCCGGTGATGAAGGGCGGGATCGGCTTGACGCGCGCGCCCTGCGCTATCTGCGAGTAGTTGGTCAGCACGAAGGACATGCCGATCGCCGACAGCATCGGCGCGAGGCGGAAGGAATGGCGCAGCGGCCGGTAGGCGATGCGCTCGATGGTCCAGCCATAGAGTGCCGTGATCGCCATCGAGACCAGCAGCACGACCAGCAGGATCACCGGGATCGCGGTCAGGCCGAGCGAGATCAGGATCAGGAAGGTGATTAGCGCAATGAAGCCGCCGATCATGAAGATGTCGCCATGGGCGAAATTGATCATGCCGACGATGCCGTAGACCATCGTGTAGCCGATCGCGATCAGGCCGTAGATGGAGCCGAGCACGAGGCCGTTGATGAGCTGCTGGGCGAAATAATCCATAGGCTGCCGTTACCCAAACCTGACGCGACTCAAAGGGAGGTCTTCGAGAGAGTGCTTAAGTTTCTTCTCGGGCCCCGGCAGCCCTTGAGCGTTCTTCCCGTTTTGTAACAGCAGGGAACTGGTGGCTGCAACTGGCCATTGCCTCGGCATAAAGGCTTGTACAGAGATCATTTTGGCTACGGCTGTTATATCCCGGTTCCCCGCACTGCGAGGAACCAGGTTCCGCGCGGCAACTAAATCGGCTGCCGCTTGTTGTCACGCACTGACGTTCAACAAGGGAGTTTCCCCCCAATGACGAAGCAGCAGAACCAGAATCCGGGCCAGCAGAACCAGAGTCCCGGCCAGCAGCGCCCAAGCCAGCAACCAGGGCAGCAGCAAGGCGGTGGGCAGAAACCCGGACAGCAGCAGCAGAACGACCCGATGCGCCAGGGCGACAAGCCCGGCCACCAGCAGGGTGGCCAGCACGGTCAGGACAGTTAGGGAGCCGAGAGCCAAGGCTAACGAAGCGAACAAGGCTAATGAAGTGAAGCGGGCCCCGCCGAAAGGCGGGGCCTTCTTTGAATGAACTGGCCAGCCGGGCGATTAAGGTAAACAAAGGGTTTAAATTGCCGCCACAGTCCGATGCGAGTTAGCTCCCCCGGCAAAGCCTTCCGTCCGAAGGCGCGGTGCAGGCGAAGCGGGAAGCGGCATGTTCAGGAATTGGCGGATCGGCTCGGTCAACGGCGCGCTGCTGGCGGCTTATTTCATTCCGGCCTGGACGATGGTCGCCTTCAACATCGTGGTGGCGCCGGTGCACGGCCTCTACGAGCGGCCGAGCGTTGCCGTGGCGCTGTTCCTCAGCGACCAGCTTCAGATGTCCGGCCTGAGCACGGTGCGCGCCGCCTGGCTGCTGGCGCTCGGGCGCCTGACCGTGGTGGCGTTCCTCGCGATCTATCTTGCGCTGCTCGCCATTCCGCGCACCCGCAAGAGCGGAGCCAGCGACGAGGCGCTTGGCATTGCGCTAGCCATCGGCAGCCTGATCTCGTTTGTGAGCATGGTGATGGCCTCGAAGGTCGGCGAGATGGCCGCGCTTCGGCTGCACGCCACCGAGCTTCTTCTGCTGCTCGGTGCGGCGGTCGTGCTGGTGATCGAGCGGCCGGCTGCTGCGCCGAAGACCGTCGACGTCGCGGACACCGCGCCGCTAGGTATCGAGCAGGCCGAGCTCCTGCACAATCGCTGAGGCTTCCTTGACGGCGTGGTTCGCCGCCGGAACGCCGCAATAGATCGCCTGCTGCAGCAAAATTTCCTTGATGTCGTCGGGGGTGAAGCCGCCCTCGGCGAGCGCCGCGCGCACGTGCAGGCGGAATTCGTCCCATTGCCCAAGCGCGACCATGGTGCCGATCACCAGAACCCGCCGCGTGCGCTCGTCGAAATGCGGCCGCGTCCAGATCTCGCCCCAGGCGTAGCGGGTGATCATGTCCTGGAAGTCGGTATTGAAGGCGTTGCGGTTGGCGATCGACTTGTCGACCCAGGCATTGCCCAGCACTTTTCGGCGCACGTTCATGCCGGCATCGCGGCGCTTCTGATCGTCCATGTTGTTTCCTCCTTCGTCATTGCGAGCGTAGCGAAGCAATCCAGTCTGCCGCTGCGGAGGGATTTCTGGATTGCTTCGCTGCGCTCGCAATGACGGCGTTGTGAGATCAGCGTTGCGTCAAGAAGCCCACGACCGCGTCGGTGAACGCGTGCGGCTGCTCGACATTGGAAATGTGAGCGGCATCGATGATGGTCATGCTGGCGCCGGGAATGTTCGAGCGGATCAGCTCGCCCGCAGAAATCGGGGTTGCCTGATCGTGGCGGCCGGCGATCACCAGCGTCGGGTTCTTGATGGCAGGCAGCAGCGCGCGCTGGTCGAGGGTCGACAGCGCCTCGCAGCAGGCGAGATAGCCCTCGACCGGCGTCGCGAGCAGCATCGCCTTCATCCTGGCGGCGATGTCAGGTTCGCGCTCGCGGAAATCCTGGGTGAGCCAGCCGGCGATCACGGCGTCGGCGACCGCGGCGATGCCGCCCTTCTTCACGGCGTCGATACGCTCCAGCCATTTGGTCGGCTCGGCGTAATAGCAGGAGGTATTGGCGAGGATGAGCTTGCCGAAGCGCTCCGGCGCGTTGGCGCCCAGCCATTGCCCGACCATTCCGCCCATCGACAGGCCGCACCAATGCACCTTTTCGATGTTGAGATCGTCGAGGATCGCAAGCACGTCGCGGCCGAAACGTTCCATCGAATAGGGAGCGGGCGGCACCTTGGACTTGCCGTGGCCGCGGCGGTCGTAGCGGATGACGCGGAACACCTGGGTCAGCGCCTTCATCTGCGGCTCCCACATCTGCACCGTACAGCCGAGCGAGTTGGAGAGCATCAAGGTCGGCCCGCCGTCGCGGCCCTCGACGGAGACGTTGATGAGGCAACCGTCGGCATCGATCATGGGCATGCGGCGTCTCCGTTTTTATTTCCGCTCAGGGCTGCTCTATTCGCGGTCGAGGCTGTCGAGCAGCCGGTCGATCAAGGCCTGCGACATCCCTTGATAGGCCATCGGCTCAAACAATGCCGTTATTTTCTCGGGCGTCAGATGCGCAGCGACCTGCGAATCGGCGGCGAGAATTTCGCGCAGATGTTTCTTCTCGGCAACCGCGCGCTTGCTCGCGGCCTCGATCAGATGATGCGCGTCGCTCTTGCCGATCTTGTCGGCGAGCGCAAAGGTGACGGCTTCCGCCATGATCAGCCCGTGCGTCGCGTCGAGATTGCTGCGCATGCGCGCGGCATCGACATCCAGCCCCTCGGCGATGTCAACGATGGCCGCAAGCGCGCCCGAGGTGACTAGCATCAATTGCGGCAGCGTCGGCCATTCCGCATGCCAGGGCCCGGCGCTGCGCTCGTGGTCCTGCACCTGGGCTGCAAAGATCGTCGCGGCGAGCTGCGGGGCCATGGTCGCGCAGCCGAGCGCGCTTGCGGCTGCGACCGGGTTGCGCTTGTGCGGCATGGTCGAGGACCCGCCGCGGCCCTCGCCGGCGGGCTCGAACGCTTCGCCGACGTCGGTCTGCATCATCAGCGAGACGTCGCGCGCGATCTTGCCGCAGCTTCCGGCGAGAATCGCGAAGCTTGAAGCGGCCTCCGCGATGCGGTCGCGGTGGGTGTGCCAGGGCGCTTCCGGCAGCGGCAGGTTCAGCTCCTGCGCCAGCCGTTCGGCCACCGCGAGCCCGTTGTCGCCGAGGGCTGCGAGCGTGCCGGCGGCGCCGCCGAATTGCAGCGCAAGGCCTTCGCGGCGGAGCCGCCGCAGCCGGCAGCGGGCGCGGGCGAGGCTCGATGCATATTCGGCGGCCTTCAGCCCGAACGGCATCGGCAGCGCGTGCTGAAGCCAGGTCCGTGCCACCATCGCGGTGTTGCGATGGGCGCGGGCAAGTGCCGCAAAGCCCTTGATGGCACGGCTGAGGTCGGCGTCCAGCGCATCGATTGCAGCGCGCAAGCCGAGCATGGTCGCGGTGTCGATGACGTCCTGGCTGGTCGCACCCCAATGCACGTAGCGCGCAGCCTCACTGTCGGCCTTGCCGACATTGGCGGTCAGCGCCTTGACCAGGGGGATCGCGAAATTGCCCGACCGGGTCGCGGCCTCGGCCAGCGCGGCCATGTCGAAGCGGTCGGCCTTGCAGGCGGCTTCGATCGGGCCCACTGCGGATGAGGGAATCACGCCCGCGGCGGCCTCGGCCCGGGCCAGAGCTGCCTCGAAATCGAGCATATTCTGCAGCGTGGACCGGTCGTCGCAGACGGCGCGCATGGCTGCGCTCGACAGCATCGGCGCAAGCAGGGGGGAGAGGGCTGTGCTCATGTTGCGCCGGACCTAATCACCATGTTTCGGCTCTGCCAATCCCCGACTGACCGCACAAGGCATTTTGCAGGTGCGAATATATGCATTGCACGTGACCGGGGGCTGCCCTTTCCTTTGCGGCCCCCGTGCGTTACTTGAGCATTATTGTTCTGTGATCCCGGGAGGCGCCCCATGGCCATGACGATGAACGGCGAAGTCCAGCTTGCGGCGTCGCGCGAGGCCGTGTGGGAGAAGCTCAACGACCCCGCGGTGCTCAAGGCCTGCATCCCCGGCTGCGAGGAGCTGGAGAAGACCGAGGACGGCGGCTTTCGCGCAACGGCGAAGATGAAGGTCGGCCCGGTCTCGGCGCGCTTCAAGGGCAAGGTGACGCTGAGCGATCTCGACCCACCGAATGGCTACAAGATATCAGGCGAAGGTGAGGGCGGGGTCGCCGGCTTCGCCAAGGGCGGCGCAGTGGTCAAGCTCGCGGAGAAGGACGGCGGCACGCTGTTGTCCTACGAGGTCGAGGCGCAGATCGGCGGCAAGTTGGCGCAGCTCGGGCAGCGCCTGATCAACGGCGCTGCCAAGAAGCTGGCCGACGAGTTTTTCGCGAATTTCGCCAAGGCGGTACAGGGCTGAACGTCCTCGCTTTCGTCATGGCGCCTTGCGCCCGGGGCAATGTTGCCCCCGGCCATAATGGCCCATATGATGGGCTGGAATAATTATAAAAAAGAACCGCTTCGACGGGACCCGTCGGGGCGCTGATTAGAGAGTGCTTATGGCAAAAATCTCCCTCCTCGTGAATGGCAATCCTGTTACCGGCAATGTCGACCCGCGAACGCTTCTGGTGCAGTTCCTGCGCGAGAATCTGCGGCTGACGGGCACCCATGTCGGCTGCGACACCTCGCAGTGCGGCGCCTGCGTGGTGCATCTCGACGGCAAGGCCGTGAAGTCCTGCACCACGCTCGCCGTGATGGCTGATGGCCACGAGGTCAAGACCATCGAGGGATTGGCGGCCGATGGCGCGCCGCTGCATCCGATGCAGGAAGCCTTCCGCGAGCACCATGGCCTGCAGTGCGGCTTCTGCACACCCGGCATGATCATGACCGCGATCGACATCGTGCACCGCAAGGGCCACGAGCTCGACGACCACACCATCCGCGAAGAGCTGGAAGGCAATCTTTGCCGCTGCACCGGCTACCAGAACATCGTCGCCTCGATCGCCGCCGGCGCGAAGGCGATGGCGAAATCCGATCTCGCGTAACCGCGCGCCCTCCGCGATCAGGACACCCTCATGTACGAATTTAAATACCATCGTCCCGGGACCGTGCGGCAAGCCGCCAACCTCCTGGTGAAGAACGAAGACGCCAAGGTGATCGCCGGCGGTCACACGCTGATTCCGGTCATGAAGCAGCGGCTCGCAAGTCCCCCGCATCTGGTCGACCTCTCCCACATCGAGGGGCTGAACTCGATCGAGATGAAAGGCCGTTCGCTGGTGATCGGCGCCACCGCCAGGCACGCCGAGGTTGCGACCTCCGCCATCGTCGGCGAGGCGATCCCGGCACTGGCCGATCTCGCCGGCGGAATCGGCGATCCCGCCGTGCGCCACAAGGGCACGATCGGCGGCTCGCTCGCCAACAACGATCCGACCGCGGATTATCCGGCCGCCGTGCTCGCGCTTGGCGCCACCATCGTCACCAACAAGCGCCGCCTCAAGGCGGAAGAGTTTTTCCAGGGCCTGTTCACGACGGCGTTGGAAGCCGACGAGATCATCACCAAGGTGATGTTCCCGCTGCCGAAGAAGGCCGCCTATATCAAGTTCCGCAACCAGGCCTCGCGCTATGCGCTGGTCGGCGTGTTCGTGGCACGGCGGCCCTCGGACGTGCGAGTCGCCGTGACCGGTGCAGGCTCGGACGGCGTATTCCGTGTCGAGGCCTACGAGGAAGCGCTGAAGAAGCGGTTCTCGTCGAAGGTGCTGGATGGCATCGAGGTGCCGGCGGAAGGGCTGAACAGCGACATCCACGGCAGCGCCGAATACCGCGCCCATCTCATCGGCGTGCTGACGCGGCGCGCCCTCGACGCCGCCAACGCCAAGGAATGAGTGGGCCTCACGATGTGGCCCAATACTTGCCCCTTGTAAGGGCGTAGCGAGACTGGCTCTTTCATGACTTCAGCGACCTTGCCGGCATCGGTCGATGCGATGCTCGAACTTTTGACCTCGCGCGGCTATCTCGCCGAGCGGTCGCTGGCGACGGTGACGTATCTCTCGCTGCGCATGGGGCGGCCGCTGTTTCTCGAAGGCGAGGCCGGCGTCGGCAAGACCGAGATCGCAAAGGTGCTGTCGACGGCGCTGGGGCGGAAGCTGATTCGCCTGCAGTGCTACGAAGGCCTCGACGTCTCCTCCGCGGTCTATGAGTGGAACAGCGCCGCGCAGATGATCGCGATCCGGATGGCGGAAGCCGCCGGCGATACCGATCGCGAGCAGCTCTCGAGCGACATTTTTGCTGACCGCTACATGATCAAGCGGCCGCTGCTGCAGGCGCTGGAGCCCGACGTTGCCGGTGCGCCGGTGCTGCTGATCGACGAACTCGACCGCGCGGACGAGGCGTTCGAAGCCTATCTCCTGGAAATCCTCAGCGACTTCCAGGTCACGATCCCCGAATTCGGCACCGTCAAGGCGCCGCATCCGCCGATCGTCATCATCACCTCCAACCGCACCCGCGAGATTCACGACGCGCTGAAGCGGCGCTGTCTTTATCACTGGGTCGATTATCCCGCCGCCGATCGCGAGCTCGCGATCGTCAAGTCGCGCGTGCCGGGCATCTCGGCAAAGCTGTCGCAGCAGGTCGTGCGCTTCGTGCAGGCGCTGCGCAACCAGGACTTCTACAAGTCGCCTGGTGTCGCCGAGACCATCGACTGGGCCACCGCTCTGTCCGAGCTCGACGCCCGCTCGCTGACCCCGCAAGTGGTCGGTGACACGCTGGGCGCGCTGCTCAAATACCAGGACGACATCACGCGGATGCAGGGCGACGCCCTGCAGAAGGTGCTGAAGGAAGCGACGAGCGATTAGCCCGTCATTCCGGGGCGCGCGTAGCGCGAACCCGGGATCCATGGTGCAGCGGTGACGGCGGATGAATGGATTCCGGGTTCGATGCTGCGCATCGCCCCGGAATGACTGGAAGATTGATACGACCATGGCCATCAACCACCTCGCGCCTGAGCAGACCGAGCAGTTCGCCGACAATATCGTCGGCTTTGCGCGTGCGCTGCGGGCGACCGGCATGCCGGTTGGTCCAGGCGCGGTGATCGATGCCATGAACGCGCTGCAGGTGATCGATATCGGCAGCCGCGCCGACGTCTTCACCACGCTGGAGGCGATCTTCGTCATGCGCCACGAGCATGCGCTGATCTTCAAGCAGGCCTTCAACCTGTTCTTCCGCGCCTCCGAAGAATGGAAGCACTTGCTGGATTCGGTGCCGCTGCCCGATGGCGCCAAGAAAAAACCGCCGGCCGCCTCGCGCCGCGTCCAGGAGGCGATGTCGCAGCCGCGGATGACGGAGACGCCGCAGCACCAGGAGCAGGATCTGCGCCTGTCGGTCTCCGACAAGGAGATCCTTCAGAAGAAGGATTTTGCGCAGATGAGCGCAGCCGAGATCGCCGAGGCGCTCCGTGCCGTCGACATGATGCGGCTGCCGCAGGCAGAGCTGTTGACGCGCCGGCACCAGCCCGATCCGCGTGGCCTGCGGCTCGACATGCGCCGCACGCTGCGCGCGTCGTTGCGTACCGGCGGCGATATCATCGACATCCACCGCCTCGGGCGGATCGAGAAGCCGGCCCCGATCGTGGCGCTGCTCGATATCTCGGGATCGATGAGCGAGTATACCCGCCTGTTCCTGCATTTCCTGCATGCCGTCGGCGACGCGCGCAAGCGCGTCTCGGTGTTCCTGTTCGGGACGCGGCTCACAAATGTGACGCGCGCGTTGCGCCAGCGCGATCCCGACGAGGCGCTGGCAAGCTGCTCGGCGGCAGTCGAGGACTGGGCCGGCGGCACCCGGATTGCGACCTCGCTGCACAACTTCAACAAATTGTGGGCGCGGCGGGTCCTGAGCCAGGGCGCCATCGTGCTGCTGATTTCGGACGGGCTGGAGCGGGAGGCCGATTCCAAGCTGGCGTTCGAGATGGACCGGCTGCACCGGTCCTGCCGGCGGCTGATCTGGCTGAACCCGCTGCTGCGGTTCGGCGGCTTCGAAGCCAAGGCCCAGGGCATCAAAATGATGCTCCCGCACGTTGACGAATTTCGCCCCGTGCATAATTTGAGCTCTATCCAGGAGCTGATCACCACGCTGTCCCGGCCGCTGCCGCCGCATCACCGCAGCCTGATCCGCCCCGCAGCCTGAGAGGCAAGCCATGCTCGATCGCGACGAGGATATTCTGAAGGCGGCGGAGGACTGGCAGAAGGCCGGCCGTGGCGTCGCGCTGGCAACCGTAGTCGAGACCTGGGGCTCGGCCCCGCGCCCGGCGGGCTCGAGCCTCGTCATCAACGACCAGGGTACGTTTCTCGGCTCGGTCTCCGGCGGCTGCGTCGAGGGCGCCGTGGTCACCGAGGCCATGGACGTGATCGAGAGCGGCAAGCCCAAGATGCTCGAGTTCGGCGTCGCCGACGAGACCGCCTGGAATGTCGGTCTGTCCTGCGGCGGCACCATCCGCGTCTTCGTCGAGAAGGTCGGCTAGCCGTGAAGCTCGCAATCCTGCACGAACTCAATGCCGAGCGCGCCGCGCGCCGGCCGGTGGTTTTGGTGACCGACACCGAAAGCGGCGAGCAGCGCCTGGTGAAGGCTGCGGATTTCGCCAAGGATCCGCTGCGCGCCGAGCTGGACAAGCAGCTTCGCATGGGCAAGAGCGCCAATGTCGAGGCCGGCGGCAAGAAGCTGTTTTTCAACGTCTACGCGCCGACCGCAAAGCTCGTCATCGTCGGCGCGGTCCATATAAGCCAGGCGCTGGCGCCACTGGCGCGCTCGCTCGGCTACGATGTCACCGTGGTCGATCCGCGCACCGCCTTTGCGAGCCCCGAGCGCTTTCCCGATATTCCCCTGGTCGCGGAGTGGCCGGATACGGCGCTGCCGCCGCTCAACGTCGATGCCTACACCGCCTTCGTCGCGGTGACGCACGATCCGAAGATCGACGACCCAGCACTGCTGCACGCGTTCGAGCGCAACTGCTTCTATATCGGCGCGCTCGGCTCGCGGAAGACGCACGCCAAGCGCGGCGACCGGCTGCGGGCGCAGGGCGCCAGGGACACCGACATCGCGCGCATCCACGCGCCCATTGGGCTTGCGATCGGCGCGGTCTCGCCGTCCGAGATCGCGGTGTCGATCATGGCCGAGATCACCGCGGTGCTCCGGCTGCCGCCAAAAGAAAAAGAAGAAGCGGCATGAAGTTCGGTCCGGCGAGCCCCAGGGAAGCGATCGGCGGGGTGACCGTTCACACCCTGCGCCAGGGTCCGCTGGTGCTGAAGAAGGGCACGACGATCGGGCCCGCCGAGGTTGAGGCGCTGACGCGCGCCGGCATCAAGGACGTCGTGGTGGTCCGGATGGAGGAGGGCGACGTCACCGAGGACGTCGCGGCCGCCAGCATTGCGCTCGCGATCGGCGGCGAGGGCATTCATGTCGAGCGCGCCTTCACCGGCCGCGCCAATTTGTTCGCCGCGCGCCCGGGTCTGCTGGTGATCGACCGCGCCGCAGTCGACCGCATCAACAATATCGACGAGGCCATCACCTTCGCCACGCTCGCTGCCTACAAGCCGGTGGTCGAAGGCGAGATGGTCGGCACCGTCAAGATCATCCCGTTCGGCGTTGAAGGAGACTTGCGCGATGCCGCGGTGAAGGCCGCCGGCAAGGACGTGCTGAAAATCGCGCCCTACGTCATCAAGCGCGTCGGCGTGGTCTCGACTCTGCTGCCGGGCTTGTCCTCCAAAGTGGTCGACAAGACGCTGCGCGTCACCGCCGAGCGCCTCGCGCCGGCCGGCGCCGGCATCATCGCCGAGCGTCGCGTGCAGCATGACGAGCGCGCGCTGTCGGCGGCAATCAAGGAATTGCTCGCCCTCGGCGCCGAGCTCGTGATCGTGTTCGGCGCGTCGGCGATCGCCGACCGCCGCGACGTGATCCCGGCCGCGGTCACCGAGATCGGCGGCGAGATCGAGCATTTCGGCATGCCGGTCGATCCCGGCAATCTGCTTCTGATCGCGCACGCCGGCAGCGTGCCGGTGCTGGGAGCGCCGGGCTGCGCACGTTCGCCGGTCGAGAACGGTTTTGACTGGGTGCTGATGCGACTGCTCGCCGGCATCAAGGTGACGCGCTCCGAGCTGATGGGCATGGGCGTCGGCGGCCTCCTGATGGAGATCGTGACTCGGCCGCAGCCGCGCGCCAAGCCGGAGATCGAGGGCAACAGCCGGGTCGCCGCCATCATGCTCGCCGCCGGGCGCTCGACCCGCATGGGCGGGCCGAACAAGCTGCTGGCCGAGCTCGACGGCAAGAAGCTGGTGCGGATCGCAACCGAGCAGGCGCTGGCCTCGAGAGCATCCGAGGTGATCGTCGTCACCGGCCATCAGACCGAGCTGGTCGAGCAGGCGCTCGAGGGCCTGAAGGTGCGTTTCGCCAGGAATCCGGATTTCGCCGGTGGCATTGCGAGCTCGGTCAAGGCCGGTATCGCGGCCGTGTCTGACGCGAGCGACGGCGCCGTGGTCTGCCTCGGCGACATGCCACTGATCGACGCCGGCCTGATCGACCGTCTCATCGACGGCTTTGCGCCGGACCGCGGCAATCTCATCGTCGTGCCCGTCAGCGACGGCCGCCGCGGCAATCCCGTGCTGTGGTCGCGCCGCTTCTTTGGGGAGCTGATGACGCTCGACGGCGACGTCGGCGCGCGGCATTTGATTGCCAAGCACTCCGAAGCAGTGACCGAGGTGCCCGTCGACGGCGAGGGCGCCTTCCTCGACATCGACACGCCGCAGGCGCTGGAGGCAGCAAGACGGGGATGACGGTGCAGTAGGGTGGGCAAAGGCGCGCCGCGCCGTGCCCACCATCCCTCCGCGCTGAGCCGTTGAATTGGTGGGCACACTACGCTTTGCCCACCCTACGGCACCTCGCAATCGTCCCGTTTCGACCACTCGTTCACCATATGGAAACGGTCCGCCGCTTAGAGTCCTCCGCACCTGCCTTGGGGGGAGGGGCTTTTCCATGGTTTCGAACGTCGTCGCGCGCCGCTGCGCGATGTTTTTCTTTGCGCTGTCGGTTTGTGTCGCCGGTGCCCGTCATATCACCGAAGCCCATGCCGCCGGCGCGTTTGCCGTCGGCAAGTGCGGCGCCTTTGGCCAGGCCTATGATTATGGTGTCGAGCACGAGGCGCGTGCCGCGGCACAAAAGCAGTGCAAGGGCGACTGCACGACGGTGACGATGAAGCGCGCCTGTGCGGCGATGTCGGTCGACATGGCCAATCCCTGCGGCGCCTATGGCTACGCCGTGAAGCCGAAGATCTCAGCCACGCTCAATGCCGCCACGCGCGAATGCTACAAATATGGCGGCAAGGAATGCGTGATCCGCGCCTGGGCCTGCGACGCCAAGGGTTGAGCACGGGCCAAGCGCAGCCATCAAGGGCTAGCGCAGCCATCCCGCGTTGGCTTGCACCAGTTTTGCCGGTTGCTCCTGCGCATCCACCGACCATGGCACCTTGGCCCCCGTGAATTCCGACCAGGCCTTGAGCAGGCGCGCTTCGATGCCGACCATGGCATGGGCCTGCCAGCCGGCGATCGCCGCCGCCGCCATGCCGATGCCGGTCGAGCCCGCGTCGACATCCGCAAGCAGCGATGTCGTCGTCGCCATGTCGTTGTAGACCCCGAGCTCCTGTTGGAGGTCGGCGAGCCTGCGCGCGAAGCGCCGCGCGGATTTGCGTTGCCCGCAGAGCGGGAGCAGGAAGTCGGCGATGTAGCGTAACTTCTTCGCGGCGAGACGGACCCGGTGCCGTTCCTCCATCGGCAGCGACTTGAAGCGACGGCCGCGCTTCAGCACCTTCGCATGCTGTGCCGACAGGATGTTTCGTGCAAAATTGATCGCCGGCTCCGCCAGTTGCGCCAGACCTTCGGGAGCAACCTCGATGCGCCAGCCACGTGCTTCGATCCAGGCGCCGAGCCTAATGACGAAATACTGACATCGCCGGTCGGCGAGGGCGAGGCGGGCCTTGTCGTAGCAGGCCGCGCGACGCTCGTCGGCGAACTCACCCAGCATGTCGAAGCCGGCGACCGACGGACAGCCATCCGCGACGGTCCGCAACGTGTCCTGCCGAAACACGTCCCAATCGCGTGCGCCGGAGAGACTCCCCGCAAGCCACTTCGCCTCGGCGCGCGGCAGGTCGAGCTTGTTCAACGACACCACCGAGCGCATCAGGTCGAGCGCCGATCGCAGGCGCCGTAGCGCGACGCGAAGCTGATGCATTCCCTCGGGATCGCGCCCGTCCTCGGCGGCGGGCAACGACTGCAGCAGATGCAAAAGACAGGAGCGCAGAATCTCGGAAAATGCCTCATCGAGCGATGTCGATGGATCGAGACGAAGCTTTGGCGGCTTCGGTGCCCGCGGCGGTGTATCGGCCGCGAGGTCAAAGCCCCGCGCCGATTTGGTCCGGATCGAAGGTTTCACCGAACCATGCTCGGCGAGCCGCAGCGCCAACTCCCAGATGGCGGACGGACTACCGCTCTTGAGCTCCAGCTCGATCTCGCTCACCGGCAGCGAACGATCGCCCGAGGTCAGATAGCCCTGATCGAAGGCGACCTCGATGGTGCCGGACGGCAAGTCGACGAGGCGCTGATGCCGGTGAACGTCGCTGCTGAAGACGGCCTCGACCGGGTGACGTTCGAGATCGGCTCGCAGCTTGTCTGAAACCAGCGGCATGGCCAGCGCGATGTCCGGCGCCATCGACGGGACGGCTGCCTCCCACTCGCCACGGCGCAGCGGATCGTTGCCGAATTCGGCTTTCACCGTCTGCGTGAATCGCGCGCCGCTCTGGCGAACCCTGAAGCTGAACCCGTCGCGCCGGAGCGCGCGCTTGGGCGTGTCATAATACACGGCCTTGAGATGCTTGCGCGTCCCCTTGTTGCGCATATTCGTCGCGATGATCGGCGCATCGTTGAAACCCGCGAGGCGATCGGGAGCCACGATCAGCTTGAGTTCGATTTCGGTGGTGGGTGGCCCGGCGTCGCGGGAAGGCGGGGGTTCCGATGCAGGCGTCTTCGCTCGAGCTTCATCACCGGAGAGGCCAGCCAGCAAAGACTCGGTGTGCAAAGACTCGGTGTGCGAAGATGCGTTGTCAGGAAGCACGGAACCGGGCGCCTTACCAATGGCGGGAACAACGAAGCTGGATTTTTTCCCTTCCTCGGCGATCGGATGACCGCTGCCTTTCGCAAGCCGTTGTACTGGTTCGAGGGCTCGCTTGATTGCGCCAGTTTCGGACATGCACGCTTTATGACAGTTCGGTGACAGGGCGCCGACATATACCCGAGTTGACGCGCGGGGAGAAGCGCAGCCGGTCGCATCTCCATTGAAATTTCCGAGCTGTGATCGATGGGTCAATCCGGGTTACGTTCATGTCCGCCGCCGGGCGCACGAGGAATCTTCTTTTCTTTCCCGACGCTTGGTTGTGTGTTGGGAGAATTCATGCAGTTCGACACCAAGATTGCCGTTGTCATTCGCAACGACCTCCAGACCTGGCAGAAGCTCAATGTCGCATCGTTCCTGACGAGCGGCGTTGCGGCCGCCTTTCCGGAGTGCATCGGCGATGCCTATGAGGACGCCTCGGCGACGAAATATCTTGCGCTAATCGGCCAGCCGATCCTGATCTATGGTGCCGATGGTCCGGCGTTGTCGCGTGCACTCGATCGTGCACTCACGCGCAACGTCACGCCGGCGGTCTATACCGACGACATGTTCAAGACCGCGCATGATGCCGCCAATCGCGAGGCGGTGAAGGCGGTTGCGCGTGCCGATCTCAATCTCGTCGGCATCGCGATGCGCGCCGATCGCAAGGTGATCGACAAGATCGTCGATGGATTGAAGTTTCATAGTTGAGATAGAAGCTGCTGGCCGCAAACCTCTCCCGCAAGCAAGCGGGAGAGGGAGCGCACCATCTTAACCGGGGGGCATCGTCTCGAACTTCGTCAACCCCGCATCGAGATGATCCCAGGCATACGCGCGCGCAGCGTAAGTAACCGCTTGCGGCTGGTAGCGGGCGGGCTCGTCGAGGCTCGCGGCGCGGATCGTGAAAATGTCGGGCATCGCTGCGAAGGTCATGTAAACGGCCAGGCCGCATGTGGGGCAGAAGCCGCGCGTCTTCACATTGCCGCTGTCGCCGACCATGTCCCATCTCCTGGCCTCGCCTGTCACGGTGACACCGGCGCGCGCGAACGTGGCGTACGAGCCGTGGCCGCTGCCGCTTTCACGCTGGCAGTCCCGGCACTGGCAATGGTTCGCGAACAGGGGCTCGCCGGCGATCGAATAGCGGATCGCGCCGCAGGCGCAGCCGCCGGTATAGGGCTTGTCCATCGTGATCACTCCTCAGCTGTCCTGTTACTTGCCTTCGCCGCTGATCTCGTCGAGCTGCCGGACGACCTTCTTCCAGCCGCCGCTCATGACGGTGTAGGCATTCTCGTTCCTTGGCATCACGAAGCCCGAGTGAATCAGCTGGATTCGCGTGCCGGCTTCGACCGGGGTGAGGGACCATGTCACGACGGTGTCGAGCGGGGCGCCGTAGCCGGTATTGCGCTCATCGCCGCCCTTCCAGGCGTAGACGAGGCGTCTGTGAGCCACGACCTCCAGGACGCGGCAATGGATGACGCCGTCCCAATTGCCGCCCGGCGTGGTCTGGAACGTGAAGGCCTTGCCTTCGACGGCTTCAAAGCCGGTCGGCTTCATCAGCCAGCGCGCGATCAGTTGCGCACTGGTCAGCACCTTCCAGACCGTCTCCGGCGCATGAGGGAGTACCTCATCGATGACGATGTCCCGGATGTTTTCTTGGATGTTTTCTTGAATGTTTTCTTGGGTCTCGGCTTTCAGCTCGGCTGCACTCACGAGTCGATCTCCTTCAAGAGGTCACGCAGATTCTGGAAGCGCTCGCGCCAGAAGACGCCGTAATGATCCATCCAGGTCACCAGCGGCTCGAGGCCTTGCGGAGCGGCGCGGTAATAGACGTTGCGGCCCTCGGCGCGCTCGGCGACGAGGCCCGCCTGCTTCAACGATTTCAGGTGCTGCGAGATCGCGCCCTGCGTCACGCCGCTGCCGCGCGTCAGCTCGGCGACGCTGATCTCCTTGCTGTCGAACACGCGCTCGAACACCGCGCGGCGGGTCGGATCGGCGAGGGCACGCATCACGGCGGTGACAGGATTTGGGGCGGCTTCGATCATATCCATCAATTAGCAATTACTAATGCATTAGTCAATGCTAATTCGTTTTCCATCCCGGATCCAAAGCTCGATTGACTATGACTGACTAGTCAGTCATATATGGAGGATGACGAATAGGTCTACCAAAGCAGCAAGCCGCAAACCCGAAGCTGACGGGGAAGCCCCTCCGGCATCGAACCGCGCCACACGCGCGGCGGAGCGGCGCGCGGCCATCGTCGAGGCGGCGATGGAGGAGTTCATCGTACGCGGGTTTGCCGCGACGCGGCTCGACGATATTGCCAAGCGCGCAGGCGTCGCGAAGGGCACGATTTACCTGCACTTCAAAGACAAGGAATCGATGTTCGAGGAGCTCGTGCGCACCGTGATCGTGCCAGTGGTGGCGCGGCTCAACGCACTGCCGCCGCCGACGGGCTCGGTGCGCGATCTGATCGAAACCTTTGCCGGCAACTTCCTCAAAGAGGTGATCGGTACACGGCGCGGCGATCTCGTCCGCCTGATCGTGGCCGAAGGGCCGCGCTTCCCTGCGGTGGCCGACTTCTACTACCGCGAGGTCGTCTCGCGCGGGATGGCCGGCATGCGGGCGCTGATCGAGCTTGGCATTGCCCGCGGTGAGATCCGCGAAAGAGACCTCGCACACTATCCGCAGATCCTGGTCGCGCCGGCGATGATCGCAGTGATCTGGCAGAGCCTGTTTGCACGGCACGCGCCGCTCGATGCGCAGGACATGCTGCGCGTTCATCTCGATTTGATTTTTGGCGAACGGAGGACGACATGAGGTCGTCGCAAAGAATTTTCAGATTTGCATTGGTCGCCGCGCTCGCCATCGGGCTTGCCGGCTGCAACGAGAAACGCGACCCCGGCTTTCAGGGCTGGGTCGAGGCCGACATGATCTTCGTCAGCCCCGACGAAGCGGGGCGGGTGACGAAGCTCGACGTCCGCGAGGGCGACGCGGTGAAGGTCGGCGACGCCCTTTATGACGTCGACGACGATCTCCAGCTTGCCGATCTCAACCAGACCAAGGCGACGCTGGCCAATGCACAGCAGGTGTTTGATCGCGCGGATTCCCTGCGCAAGACCGGCTCCGGCACGCAAGCCGCGCTCGATTCCGCCGTCTCGGATCTGCGGGTCGCACAGGCGCGTGTGGTGACCTCGCAGACGCGGCTGGCGCGGCGCAAGGGCTTTGCCCCGGTCGCCGGCACCATCCAGCAGATCTACTTTCGCGAGGGGGAGATGGTGGCGGCGCAGCGGCCGGTGCTCTCGATCATGCCGCCCGGCAACATGAAGCTGCGCTTCTTCGTGCCGGAGGCGGAATTGCCGAAGCTGTCGATCGGCGACGAGGTGCGCGTCGCCTGCGACAATTGCGCCGCCGATCTCACCGCAAAGATCTATTTCATCGCGACCTCGGCCGAATACACCCCGCCGGTGATCTACAGCCTCGATGAGCGCAACAAGCTCGTCTATCTGATCCAGGCGCGGCCGTCGCGGCCGGATGCGTTGCGCGTCGGACAACCGATCAACGTCTATCTCAATCCCAAAACGCCGGTGGCGGAAAAGCGATGAACGCCAGCAACGACATCGCGATCGACGTCAAGGGCCTGACCAAATCGTTCGGCGGCCGCGAGGTCGTGCACGATCTGTCGATGCAGGTGAAGCGCGGCTCGATCTACGGCTTTCTCGGGCCGAACGGTTCGGGCAAGACCACGACCATCCGCATCCTCTGCGGCCTGCTCACGCCCGACAGCGGCGAGGGTACCTGTCTCGGCTACGACATCTTGCGCGACGCCGAAAAGATCAAGCGCCAGGTCGGCTACATGACCCAGCGCTTCAGCCTGTACCAGGACCTGTCCGTGCGCGAGAATCTCGAATTCGTCGCGCGGCTCTATGGCCTCGCCGACGCACGCGGTGCGGCACGTGACATGATCAAGCGGCTCGGGCTCTCGGGCCGGGAGGAGCAACTGGCCGGCGAGCTCTCCGGCGGCTGGAAGCAGCGGCTGGCGTTGGGCGCCTGCACGCTGCCCAGCCCAAAGCTGTTGCTGCTGGACGAGCCGACGGCCGGCGTCGATCCCAAGGCGCGGCGCGATTTCTGGAACGAGATCCACGCGCTCGCAGCCGATGGGCTCACCGTGCTGGTTTCGACCCATTACATGGACGAGGCCGAGCGCTGCCACGAGATCGCCTACATCGCCTACGGCCATTTGCTGACCCACGGCACGGTGGAGGAGGTGATCGCGGGATCTGCGCTGACGACCTACACCGTAACAGGCGAGGATTTGAACGGCCTCACGGCCGCGCTCACCGGCAAGCCCGGGGTAGACATGGTGGCACCGTTCGGCACGTCGCTGCATGTTTCGGGGCGCGACGTTGCCGCGCTCGAAGCCAGCATCGCGCCGTGGCGCGACAAGAGCGGTCTGCACTGGCACAAATCGGCGCCGTCACTGGAAGACGTGTTCATCGAGCTAATGGGCCGCTCCAAGGACAATTTCCAATGAGCACCATCGATCATCCGACCCCCGCGCACGAGATCCGCGAGCGCTTCGGCTTCTGGAAGCGCTCCTATGCGATGCTGGTCAAGGAGTTCATCCAGCTCAGGCGCGACCGCGTCTCGTTCGCGATGATCGTGATGCTGCCGGTGATGCAGCTTCTGCTGTTCGGCTATGCCATCAACACCACGCCGCACAATCTGCCGAGCGCGGTGCTGCTCCAGGAGGATTCCGATCTTGCGCGCTCGGTCCTGAAGGCGCTGGAGAATACCGCCTATTACCGCTTCATCTACGAGGTGCATGACGTCGACGAATTCGACAATCTCCTCAAGTCCGGCAAGGTGCTGTTCGGCGTGGAGATCCCGCGCGGTTTCGAGCGCGCGGTGCGGCGCGGCGACAAGCCGGCGCTGCTGGTTGCGGCCGATGCCACCGATCCGGTTGCGGCGAGCGCCGCACTCGGCTCGCTCGGCATGATCGTGCAGACCGCGCTGGCGCACGATCTCTATATCGGCAATCCCCCGGAAATGCCGTTCGAGATCCGCGCGCACGCCCGCTACAATCCGGCTGCGAACTCCAGCCTCAACATCGTGCCGGGCCTGGTCGGCACCATCCTCACCATGACCATGCTGATTTTCACCGCGCTCTCGGTGACGCGAGAGGTCGAGCGCGGCACCATGGAGAGCCTCTTGTCGATGCCGATCAAGCCGGTCGAGGTGATGTTCGGCAAGATCATCCCATACGTGCTGGTCGGTTTCGTCCAGGCCTTCCTGATCATCGGCATCGGCGTGTTCCTGTTCGGCGTGCCCGTGCTCGGCAATCTGTTCCTGCTGGCGCTGCTGTCGACGCTGTTCATCACCACCAATCTGTCGATCGGCTACACGATCTCGACGCTGGTGCAGAACCAGCTCCAGGCCATGCAGATGTCGATGATGTTCTTCCTGCCGAGCATCCTGCTGTCCGGCTTCATGTTCCCGTTCGCGGGCATGCCGAATTGGGCGCAATATGTCGGCGAATGCCTGCCGCTGACGCATTACTTGCGTATCGTTCGCGCCATCATGCTGAAGGGCGCGTCTATGCCAAATCTGCGCTTCGATGCGGCCGCGCTCGTCATCCTGATGCTGGTCGCCATGACTATCGCCGTGACGCGCTTCCGCCGCACGCTGGATTGAGGCAGACTGCCCCGGAATCGAGGGGGTAGAATGGTCAGCTTGGTCAGTGGGAAAGCCCGGCAGAAAGCCGTCTTGTCGGAGGCGTTCGAGCGCGAGCTGACGCGCGAGGTGCTGCGTACCGAGCTGGTGCGGGTGAAGGCGCTGATCGCCACCGGCTTGGTCATGATGGTCTTGCTCACGGCAACTTTCGTGATCGACCCTGCCATCGTGAACCGGATCTGGCGCGGGACGGAGGGCATATTCCGCGAATACGTCCTCCTGGTGGGCTTCCTGCTCTTCGAGGTCTGGGTCCACGGCCAGATCAGGCGAAACCTCAAGCTCGATCGCGACCTGCCGGTGATCAGGCGCTATATCGGTGCAACAATCGAAACGTCGCTGCCGACGCTCATTCTGATCCTCCAGATCCGCAGCATGGGTGCAAGCCAGGCACTCGGCTTCGTGTTGCCGTTGGCCTATTTCATCTTCGTCATTCTTTCGACGCTGCGGCTCGATTTCTGGCTGTCCACCTTCACGGGATTTGTCGCCGCAGCCGGGCTGCTGGCCGTCGCGCTGTATTACAATTCAGCCAGCGACGCCGGCGAACCGCTGATCTATTTCCACGCCGTGCGTAGCCTTGTCATCCTGGTCTGCGGCGTGCTGGCGGGCTCCGTCGGCGCACAGTTGCGGCGGCAGTTTGCCGCGAGCATCGCGGCGGCCACCGCGCGCGACCGGGTGACCAATCTGTTCGGCCAGCACGTCTCGCCGCAGGTGGTCGAGCGGCTGATGGCGGAAGGCACCAGCGCTGCGGGCGATCTTCGCCGTGTCGCCGTGATGTTCGTCGATTTCCGCGGCTTTACCGCCGGCGCGCAGTCGCGCACGCCGCAGGAGGTCGTCGACCGGCTCGACGGCGCTTTCGCGGTGCTGGTCGATGTTCTCGACCGCCACGGCGGCATCGTGAACAAGTTTCTCGGCGACGGCTTTCTCGCTCTGTTCGGCGCGCCGCTGGAGGCGTCCGATGCAGCGCATCGTGCGGTCGCCGCAGGCCGCGAGATGCTGACCGCGATGGACCACATCAATGCGCAGACGAGCTGGCTGCTGCGTATCGGCATCGGCATCCATTTCGGCGAGGTCGTCGCCGGCAATATCGGCTCGCCCCGGCGCAAGGAATACACTGTGATCGGCGACACCGTAAACTTCGCCTCGCGCCTGGAGGCGCTCAACAAGGAGTTCGGCTCGCAGCTCCTAATCTCCGCGTCCGTGCGCGAGGCGCTGGGCGACGACGGCGAGGATGCGGTCGCGCTCGGCGAGGTCACGGTGCGCGGTTACGAGCAGCCGGTCGCGGTGTTTCAACTGGGATGAGGGACGCTGCTCGCGTTTCTTTGAACGCGCGGCTGAAATATTTCACGTGACATTCCGCTCTTGCACTCAGGACGTCGAAAACCTGTCGATGTCCGTTTGTCACGCGGAGGAAATCCATGACTCGACTGACCTTCGTCTCAGCCGCCCTGATCGCCGCTTCCGTCTATCAAACCCAGGCCGCAGCCGCCCGCGATGTCGCGCCCGTGCGGCGTGCGTCAACCCACGCAACGGCGGATTGCGTCAGGGCTCCCGCAGTGGGCGCCTATGCCACGGCGCCCTACAAGGAGCCGCCCTGCATGCCCAAGACCACGAACTGACGATCGACACAGGCGAGGCCGGGTTGGCGAAGTCCGCAACCCGGCCTCGCGCTCGTTCCGCGAGGACTCCGGCCTTGCGGTATCAAGGTAGCGCTTGACTCCCCTTTCATCTAGTCATCTATATGACTATATGAATTCAGTCCCGCGCGACGACCGCCTGCCACGCTACCAGCGCCTGCGCGACGACCTCGCGGCGCGGATCAACCGCAATGAATGGCGGCCGGGCGAGCCGATTCCGTCGGAGGCCGAGCTTGGCGCCCATTACGGCGTCGCCATCGGCACCGTGCGCAAGGCAATCGACCAGCTCGTCGGGGACGCCGTGCTGGAGCGGCAGCAGGGCCGCGGCACCTTCGTGCGCCGCGCGCGCTTCAACTCCTCGCTGTTCCGTTTCTTCCGCTTCCAGTCCGAAAGCGGCGAGCGGCGCGTGCCGAAGAGCCGCATCATCCGGCGCAAAAGCGTAGCGGCGACATCGGCCGTGGCATCGGCTTTGCGTATTCCGGTCGGCGAAGCCGTGATCAGTCTGTCGCGCCTGCGGCTGATCGACGACGTGCCGCTGCTTGCCGAAGAAATCTGGCTCCAGCAATCGCGTTTCGCAAAAATCCTCGAAATCGACACGGCCGAGTTCGGTGACTTGCTGTATCCGCTCTACGAGGAGCGTTGCGGCGAGGTCGTGGTCTCCGCCGAGGAAATCCTGACGGTCGAGGCCGCCAACGAGATGCAGGCGCGATTGTTGCGGCTCGAGGCCCACGCGCCGCTGATCGTGATCGAGCGCCTCGCGCTCGATCTGGAGCGGCGGCCGATCGAATGGCGCCGCTCGCGCGGGCCCGCGGATCGCTTCCGCTACCACGCCGAGATCCGGTGACAACGACTTTCAACGACACCAAGCAATAAACGATTACAGGGGAAACAATGTCAAACTGGTACAGCGAATGCTCGCCGCTCGAGAAGCGGACCTTTTGGGCAAGCTTTGGCGGCTGGGCGCTGGATGCGCTCGACGTCCAGATGTTCGGCCTTGCCATCCCCGCGCTGATCGCGGCCTTCGGCATCAGCAAGGCCGATGCCGGCCTGCTCGGCTCGGTCACGCTGTTCTTCGGCGCATTCGGCGGCTGGCTCGGTGGCGCGCTCGGCGATCGCTACGGCCGCGTCAAGGCGCTCCAGATCACGGTTCTGACCTTTGCGCTGGCGACGTTCGCCTGCGCGTTTGCGATGAGCTACACCCAGCTTCTGATCCTCAAGGCCGTCCAGGGCCTCGGCTTCGGCGCCGAATGGGCCGTCGGCGCGGTGTTGATGGCCGAAATCATTCGTCCCGAGCATCGTGGCAAGGCGCTCGGCTCGGTGCAGAGCGCCTGGGCGATCGGATGGGGCGCGGCGGTGCTGTTGTCGGCGCTGGTCTTCACCTACGCGCCGGCGGACATCGCCTGGCGCATCCTGTTTGCGATCGGTTTGTTGCCGGCGCTCCTCATCATCTTCATCCGCCGTGGGCTGAAGGAGCCGCCGCGCGCTGTTGCAAGGGACGCAGAAACACGGTTCCTCGCCACGCTCGCCGGCATCTTCCACCGCGACGTGCTGCGCTCGACCCTGGTCGGCGGCCTGTTCGGTATCGGCGCCCATGGTGGCTATGCCGCGCTGACGACGTTCCTGCCAACTTACCTGCGCGAGGTGCGCCACCTGTCGGTGCTCGGCTCCAGCTTCTATCTCGCCGTCATCATCGTCGCCTTCTTCTGCGGCTGCGTCGCCAGCGGGATCATCAGCGACCGGATCGGCCGCAGGGCCAATGTCGCGTTCTTTGCCAGCGCCTGCATCGCCACCGTGCTGGTCTACATCTTTGCGCCCCTGACCAATGGCGAGATGCTGGTGCTCGGCTTTCCGCTCGGCTTCTTCTCGGCCGGTATTCCCGCCAGCATGGCGGCGCTGTTCAGCGAGCTCTATCCGGCCGGCGTGCGCGGCACCGGCGTCGGCTTCTGCTACAATTTCGGCCGCGTCGTCTCCGCCGCGTTTCCTTTCCTGGTCGGCTTCCTCAGTGATCGCATCGGTCTCGGGCCCGCGATCGGCATCGACGCGGCGTTTGCCTATGCGTTGGTGCTGATCGCGGTGCTGCTCCTGCCCGAGACCCGCGGCAAGGTGTTCGAGCAAACCGCGCCGGCGCGCGTCTGACGGGAATGGGGAGGAGCGACCATGACATTGCCCCAACACGGCCTGACGCGCCGCCAGTTTGGTGCGGGCCTCGCATCGCTTGCCACCGCGGTCGCGACCACAGCAAGGAGTGAGGCGGCCTTGCCCGTTATCGACACCCACGCTCATGTGTTCCATCGCGAGCTCAAGCTCGCGCCGGGCCGGCGTTATGCGCCGGACTACGACGCGCCGCTGTCGCTTTATCTCGAGCAGCTCGACCATAACGGCATCACCAATGGCGTGCTGGTGCAGCCGAGCTTTCTCGGCACCGACAATTCCTATCTCGTCGACTGCCTGAAGCAGGCCAACGGCCGCCTGCGCGGCATTGCCGTCGTCGATCCCAAGGTCTCTGCAGACGAGCTGAGCGAGCTCGATCGCGCCGGCATCGTCGGCATTCGCCTCAATCTCGTCGGTCAGCCCTTGCCCGATCTCGCCGCGGGTGAATGGAAGGGATTGCTGGCGAAGGTGAAATCGATGGGCTGGCAGGTCGAGATCCAGCGCAATGCCTCCGATCTCGCCGTGCTCACGCCGCAGTTGCTCGATCGCGGCGTCACCGTCGTGCTCGATCACTACGCGCTGCCTGATCCAAAACTCGGCGTCACCGATCCCGGCTTTCAATCCGTGCTGAAGTTAGGGGCGACGAAGAACATCTGGGTCAAGATCTCAGCGCCGTATCGCAACGGTGCTGCGGGCGACAGTTTTGCGAAGGAGGCCTATCCGCTGCTGCGCAGTGCCTACGGCCTCGATCGCCTGCTGTGGGGCAGCGACTGGCCGCACACGCAGTTCGAGGCGACGCAGAGCTACGCGAAAAACCGGCAATTCCTCGACACGCTGATTGTCGACAGGAGCGAGCGCGCGCAAGTTCTGGCATCACCGCGACCTCTCTTTCGCTTCTGATCTCTCATCGGCGATTGCTCCGATTGCACCGAATTTTGGGGCATGACGGGCGATGTTGAGGGCTTGTAGAGTGTTGCGCGAGGCGGCCGGAGGCGGCCGCCATTTGCGTGAGGATTTTGCATGCAGCGCCGCTACATCACCGTCGACGTGTTCACCGACCGCGCCTTCGGCGGCAACCAGCTTGCCGTGGTGCTCGACGCCGCTGGGCTTTCCACGCAGCAGATGCAAGCGATCGCGACCGAGTTCAACTATTCCGAGACGACCTTCGTGCTGCCGCCGCGCGACAAGGCCAACGACGCCGAGGTGCGCATCTTCACGCCGGTAAGGGAGATGCCGTTCGCCGGCCATCCGAATGTCGGCACCTCCTTCGTGCTGGCGAGCCTCGCGAAAGATCCGAAGCCGCGATTGCTGTTCGAGGAGATAGCCGGGTTGGTCCCGGTTGATATCGTGCGGGAGCAAGGAAGGGTGGTCAGCACCGAGCTCACCGCGCCGCAGCCGCTGTCGCGACTGGCGGAGGTTTCCGCCGCCGACGTTGCAGCCTGCATCTCCTTGACTGCCGATGACATCAGGACCGATCACCATGCGCCGCAAGTCGTCGGCGTCGGAACGCCGTTCCTGGTGGCGGAGCTGCATTCGCGCGATGCGCTCAAGCGAGGGAGGCCCGACGCGGCCGCGTTCGGCAGGGTCTTGCCGCGCGACGAGGCCCGCTCGGTGTGGTTCTACACGCGCGACGTGCCCGCGACGGAGGCGCCGTGCGAGCGCCAGGCGCGCATGTTCATGCGCGGCGCCAGCGGTCTCACCGAGGATCCCGCCACCGGCAGTGCGACGGTCGCGGCCGCCGCCCTGTTCGCCGATCTCGATTCCACGCGCGACGGTGAATTGAAGCTCACGGTCGGCCAGGGCTTTGACATGGGCCGGCCCAGCATCCTCCAAACGCGCGTGCGCAAGCAGGACGGCAAGATCGTCTCCGCCCATGTCGGCGGCAGCTGCGTGCAGATGATGGAGGGGACGTTCAAGCTGGCGGGGGAGGGGTAAGTCGTCATTCCGGGGCGCGCGCGAGCTGTCTCCGCTCGTCATTCCGGGGCGCGACGAAGTCGTGAGCCCGGAATCCATTCATCCACCAACTCTGAGGCTCGATGGATTCCGGGCTCGTGCTGCGCACGCCCCGGAATGACGAGAGTAGCTACACCTGCCGCCCCGCCAGATTCTTCACCGCCACCCCATCGCGCTCCTCGATGATCTCCGCGATCATCTGGCGGTGGCAGTGGGTGTGGTCGCGCTCGTAGCAGAGCAGGCAGACGGGACCGGCCTTCTTCACCAGCGCCGAGAGCTCGTCCATCGCTTCTCTCGCCTCAGGCTCCTTCAAGTGCTGTGAGTAGATCTTCTCCAGCGCAACGTATTGCCCGCTGCGGGCGGCGAGGCGGCCTTCCCTGGGTGTGCCCAGCGCTGCAAGGTGGACATAGGCGATGCCGCGTTCGTCCAAGCCTGCGGCAAGCTGCTTCTTGGAAAAGCCCGGCCGCCGCGACGATGTTACCGCGCGCACGTCGACCACAAGCTTGACGCCGGCCTGCTCAAGCTCATCGAGCACGGCCTTGGGCGGCGTCTGCTCATAGCCAATGGTGAAGAGCTTCTTCGCTCTGGCCATGAATGATCCTCAGCTCACCCGCGCGATCAGCTCCATGGCGCCGTGCGGCGCGCGCACCTTGCCCTCGTGAATGACATAGGCGAACACGTCGCGCGGCTCCTTGTTCGGCTTCGCCTTGTCGACCTTCGGCAAATCGTCGGGTTCACCTCCCGCGGCCCAGGCCTGAAAGCGCTCGGCCCAGGCATCGAGTTGCTTCGGCGGATAACAGGTCTTGATCTCGTCATTGCCCTTCTGCAACCGGGCATAGACGAAATCGCCGGCGACGTCGGCGATGGCAGGATATTTGCCGTGCTCGGCGAACACCACGGGCGTCCCGAATTCGCGGATCAGCGCGATGAAATCAGGCGTGCAGAAACTGTCGTGGCGCACCTCCACCACGTGGCGCAGCGCGCGGCCCTCGAGCTTGCGCGGCAACAGCTCCAGAAACTTGCCGAAATCGGCGCCGTCGAATTTCTTGGTCGGCGCGAACTGCCACAGCACGGGCCCGAGATGGTCGCCGAGCTCCAGCACGCCGGAATCATAGAACCGCTTGACGGAATCGCCGGCCTCGGCGAGCACGCGGCGGTTGGTGGCAAAGCGGGGCCCCTTCACCGAGAACACAAAACCATCCGGCACGTCGGCTGCCCATTTGCGAAAGCTCTCCGGCTTCTGCGAGCCGTAATAGGTGCCGTTGATCTCGATCGAGGTCAGCTTCGAGGCCGCATAGGATAGCTCCTTCGCCTGCGTCAGCTTCTCCGGATAGAACACGCCGCGCCAGGGCTCGAAGGTCCAGCCGCCGATGCCGATGAAGATGTTGCCGGATTTTTTGGTCGCGGTTTTTGCTTTGGCCACGGAGGGATCTCGCATCGACGGGGAGGGGAGGTCTGCATCCTAGTCAAACCAGAAGTGATTGGCCAGTTGTCGTGTCCCGTCTAAGCTCGCGAAGAAATCTGCGCAAAAAGGAGAAACAAGATGCGGACGCTGATGCTGGGAGCGGCACTCGTCATGATGACATCTGCTGCCATGACATCTGCGGCTTTGGCTGACGATGACGATGCGAAGGGCGCGCAGAAGCTCGCTATGCAGGGCCGCGACGATTACTGGCATTGCCTGGCGCGGGAATATTCGCGCGACAGCAATCAGGGACTGTCGGAACAGGATTTCGGCCGGTCGGTTGCGGGAGCCTGTCCGTCGGAGCGGCAATATTACCGGGTGGCGCTGCTCGACTATCTCACCTCCCAATATCCGAACATCGAATCCGGCGCCCATCTCGCGACCGCGAACAGAGCGGTGGAGGCGGCGCAAAAGGACATCGTGACCGCCTTCGTCAAGCACCGGCCGCCGCAGAAATGAGGGGGTGGCGAATGGCGAATGGCGAGTAGGGACGAAAGACGGGCCTGCCCTATTCGCTACTCGCCATTCACCATTCGCTCCCTTCGCCAAGCCCTTCCGGCCGCGTGTTCATCCGTGGTATGACTGGCTGCATCTGGAACGGGGACGGGCTGGCATGTCGTCTGAGTCGGTAGGTGGCATCTTTGGCGCGATCGTCGCGGCGGTCGTGCTTGCGGTCGCCGTCGTCTTCGGGCCGATCGGGCAGTACGGCAAGCCGCCGAAGCCGGCGAAGGTCGAGCCGGCCCCTTCCGCCATGGCGCCCGCAGCCCCTGCGGCGCCGGCGCCGCGGGGCCCCGTGATCCGGGAAGTCCCGAACCAGTAGCGGCCCGAAAAAGAGCGCTTCAGCCCCTTGCGAAGCGGCAGTGTCGTCCCCATTTAGTTCATAACGGCAACGTTGAGTGACATTCTCCGTTGCTGGGACGACCTTGGAATAGCTTGGGCTCGCGCCGGATGTACGCGCGGTCCGCCGTTCCGGGGTCGTTGGCATTTTAGGGCCCCTTTGGGCCGTTCCCCCAGACCCCCGGCTTGGCATCACACGACGCGGCGGTTATACGCTGCCGTCATGAACGAAGCGATCAGACCGGGCGTCGACAGCCAGGCTCAAGAGGGGCCCGAACTGTCGGTCATCGTCCCGACCTTCAACGAGCGCGATAACGTCACGGTGCTGTACCGGCGGCTGGAGGCGACGCTCGTCAACGTCGCCTGGGAGGTCGTGTTCGTCGACGACAATTCGCCCGACGGCACCTCGGATGTGGTGCGGGCGCTGGCGCTGCAGGACAGCCGCGTGCGCTGCATCCGCCGTATCGGCCGCCGCGGCCTGTCGGGCGCCTGCATCGAGGGCATCCTGGCCTCCAGCGCGCCTTACGCCGCCGTGATCGACGCCGACCTCCAGCACGACGAGACGCAGCTGCCGAAGATGCTGTTGCTGCTTGCAAGCGATCAGGCCGACCTCGTCGTCGGCAGCCGCTACATCGAGGGCTACAAGAGCGAAGGTTTCAACAAGCAGCGCGCCGGCGCCAGTGCGCTGGCGACCGAGGTCGCGAGGAAGATGCTCCGGGTCGAGATCGCGGATCCCATGAGCGGCTTCTTCATGGTTCGCCGCGACCGTTTCGAGCAATTGGCGCCAAAACTGTCGGTGCACGGCTTCAAGATCCTGCTCGATCTCGTCGCAAGCGCGCAGGGCAATTTGCGCGCGGTCGAGATTCCCTACACCTTCGGCGCCCGCCAGCATGGCGAGAGCAAGCTCGATTCCATGGTGGCGCTCGACTTCCTTGGCCTGGTGCTGGCGAAGCTGACCAACGATATCGTCTCGCTGCGTTTCATCCTGTTCGCGATGGTGGGTGGCATCGGCCTCGTGGTGCATCTCACCACGCTGTTCATCGCGCTCCAGCTGATCAAGGTGCCGTTCGCGGAGGCGCAGGCCGCCGGCGCCATCGTCGCCATGACCACCAACTTCGTCCTCAACAACTTCCTCACCTATCGCGACCAGCGGCTGAAGGGCTTTGCGATCCTGCGCGGCCTGATCATGTTCTATATCGTCTGCAGCGTCGGCCTGCTCGCCAATGTCGGCGTTGCTTTCTCGGTCTACGACCAGGAGCCGATCTGGTGGCTGGCGGGCCTCGCCGGCGCGCTGATGGGCGTAGTGTGGAATTACGCGATGTCCGGACTGTTCGTCTGGCGCAAGAAATAGCGCGTCAAGGCTTGCAAGGAAGCTTGTATGGGCGGGGCTGACGCGCGGATCGTCCGCAATACGGCGCTGGTGATTCTTGCGCTGGTCGCACTGCGGCTGGTCGCGGCCGCCTTCACTCCGATCACCTTCGACGAAGCCTATTACTGGATGTGGTCGAAGAACCTGGCGGGCGGATACTACGACCATCCGCCGATGGTGGCTTACGTCATCCGCGCCGGCACCATGATCGCCGGCGACACCGAGCTCGGTGTTCGTCTGGTCTCGATCCTGCTCGCGCTGCCGATGAGCTATGCGATCTATCGTTCGGCCGCGATCCTGTTCGGCGGTGCCCGCGTGGCGGCGACCAGCGCGATCCTGCTCAACGTGACGATGATGGCCTCGGTCGGCACGCTGATCGTGACGCCGGATGCGCCGCTGCTGGTCGCCTCCAGCTTCGTGCTGTTCTTCCTCGCAAAAGTGCTGGAGACCGGTCGCGGTATCTGGTGGCTTGCGGTCGGCGCCGCAATCGGCGCGGCGCTGCTGTCAAAGTACACTGCGATGTTCTTTGGTGCCGCGATCCTGATCTGGCTCGCCTCCGTGCCGAAACTGCGGCGCTGGTTCCTCTCGCCCTGGCCCTATCTCGGCGGCCTCGTCGCGCTCGCGCTGTTCTCACCGGTGATCCTCTGGAATGCGGATCATCAATGGGTCTCGTTCGTCAAGCAGCTCGGGCGCGCCAGGATCGAGGATTTTCGCCCGGTCTTCATTGCCGAGCTGATCCCGACCCAGATTGCATTTGCGACCCCGCTGGTCTTCATCCTTGGCGCGATGGGGCTCCATGCGCTGACCTGGCGCCGGGCAGGCGCGCTCGCCTCGCGCGTGCTGATCGAGACGATGTTCTGGACCATCGTCGCCTATTTCGTCTGGCACTCGCTGCACGCCCGCGTCGAGGCCAACTGGTTTGCGCCGGTCTATCCGCCGTTCGTCGTTGCCGCCGCTGCCGCAGCCAACCTCGTACAGTGGAAACCGCGTGCGCGACGCCTGGTGGATTTTTGCCTGCGCTGGGCCGCGCCCACCGGCATCGTGATGTTTGCCGCACTGATCCTGCAGGCCAATACGGGGCTGCTGTCCGGCTATCGCCGCGATGCGACCGTGCGCAGCGTCGGCGTCGGCTGGCGCGAGCTCGCAGCTAACGTCGAAGCGGCGCGTGTCCGCAGCGGTGCGCCTTGCGTGCTCACGCCGGATTACGGCACCACTGGCTGGCTCGCCTTCTATCTGCCGCGCGGCACCTGCGTGGTGCAGCAGAACCAGCGCATCCGCTGGGTCAACATGCCCGAGCCCGATCCAAAGCTGCTCGCGGGCAAGCTGATCTATGTCGACGAGCTGCGCCCCGGCGGCCATCCGTTCCTGAACGACCTCTTCACGCAGGTGACGCGTGTCGCCGAGCTGCAGCGCAAGCGCGGCCCGCTCGTGGTCGAGACCTACGGCGTCGATCTGCTTGAGGGCGCCAAGGGCGATGTGCTGGACCGCTCGCCGCCGCCCGAACTTATGCCCTGAACCGGGCGCACCTCGCGGCACTCACCAGCGGGGGATTTCACCGGTCGGAACGGTTGTCGAGACGGCGTTGTTGTTTTTGGGAATGACAAGCGGGCTGAGGCAGGCGAAGGCCTCGATCGAATTGTAGATGAAGTTCATCATGCCATCGACCCCCATCACCGGGATGGTGCGATTGAGCGCCGCAACCCGAAGAAACCGGTTTTCCATCGGAAAACAGAGCTCCAGAAGTCTCTTCGCGCCTCGGGGCGAAACCGCATAACCTGCCGTGCCGAAGCAATTGACGAGCCGAAACGCGGCGACCTCTGCGCTTGACCTCCGAAAAACCGCCGCGCTTTCGTCGCTTGGCTGCTTGGGCGTGAACACCATCTCGGACTTGAAGCCGGGCGTCAGCTCAAGTTCGAGAACGGAGTCCGTATTGTAGCCGAGCGCGACGTAATCCCAGTCTTTGAGACGGCGAAGGAAATCCAGACGCTCGGTGATGTCATCGCGGACAATCGCATCGTCCTCGAACACGAGCGCCGGCACTTCGGATTGAGCCGTCTGTTGCCAGATCCGGAGATGTGAGGCCGCGCAGCCGACGGCACCGGGCGTGAACTGTGCTCCGGGCACAACCAGGTTCATCCCAAGCGCATCCTGCGATGAGAACGATGCGCCATCGGACGCCTCAAATCGTTCGAAGGCGATCTTCGACCCGGCATTCAGTCTCAAGAAGCTTTCGTACTTCTCCGGCTGACGGTTGAGGTTGACGACAAAGTTCTTCATGCAAGGGCCAGCTTCAAAGATCGGATAAAGCGCCGATCGCTGGTTGAGGCATATCAACCGCTCCCTTGATTCGCCACGCGCCGGCGTGCCGAGGCGAAGGCGGCGCCCAGCTTCGAGCAAGCTCCAGGGAATAATTGAGAATCGGCAACCTTCCTGCAGGCTCGGGAATCGGGTTGCTGCCCGCTCTCCCTTGATCCGGAAGGTCCCCGATGAATTATCACGACGGCACTCTCGCAAGAGCAAACGAGATCTCGACAGAGCCGTCTTCGCCGACGCGGGATGAATACTACAAGATCTGCCTTCAACACTTGAAAACGGGTGAGCTTGAGCAAGCCGAAGCCCGTTGCCGGGAAGGGCTGGCCTCAGACGCGAACCATGCCGGCTTGCTTCATCTGATGGCTGGCGTGTCCCTGCTCAACGGGAATTACGACGCCGCCGTGGAATGGGCTTGCCGCGCTCTCACGAGCGAGATGAAGGCGACCTATCTCGCAACGCTCGGGACCGCTCTGCAAGGGAAGGGACTTCAAGAACAGGCGTTCGAGGCGTTTCAGCGGGCGGTCGCGCTTGATCCGGTTGACCCGACTGTCTGGGAAAATTTTGGCAACGCCTTGAACAGGGCGGGACACGTCAACCAGGCGAGCCTTTGCTTTCTGATCGCTCGCGCTTATCAGAAATTGCCATTCCTTGCGGAGTGCCGTTCTGTCCCTCGCAACGGGTGGAATGCGCTCACAAGGCAATTCAATCCGCATCTTCAAAGCCGCCCGGGGTCGGGAGAAGCCCGCGACCCCATTCACTGCTTCTGGTCGAATGCGCCGCTGAGCGAGATGTCGCGTCTCTCGCTTCAATCGATGGTCCGGCAGGGCCATCCGGTGAAGCTGTACACTTACGACAATGTTGGCGCCATGCAGGCACGTGTGCCGCCCGGCGTCATGGTGGTCGACGCCGGAGATCTCGTCCCGGGTGCGATCTACCAGCATGCCGTCCTGAACAGCGAGATCCGCTACTTCAGCGACATCTTCCGCTATGCCGTTCTTCATGAATTCGGCGGCTGGTGGCTCGATACGGACATCGTGCTCGTGAAACCCCTGGATTTTGGCAGGGAGCACGTGTTTTCCGCGCAATGGTCGGGAGTCGAGAACGGGCATGTGTGCGTCGGCGACGTGATGCGCGCGCCCAAGGGCTCGCCTCACATGGCCAATCTGTATGCGCTGTCGCTGCAGCGGATGTTCAGCGAAAAGCGTGTCGAATACGGCGCGGTGGGGCCGCTGTTGCTGAGCGAATATCTGCTCGTGGCAGGCGACGAGGAGCTCCAATCCTCGATTCTCCCGCCGACGATCTTCAACGCGATCGACTGGCGTGAAGTGGATCTGTTTGCCGCCGAAGGCCGGGCCGGCTTCGATCTCTTGAGCGATTCCCGTGTAACGGGTGTCCATCTCTGGGGAAAAATGTGGGCCGAGAGAGGGCTGCGCTTCGATGCGGTCCCCGAGCAGAGCGTGGCCGGCTATCTCAAGAAGCTGGTGCTCGAGCCGAACTGGTTGACGCAGCTTGCGGCGAAATACGATTCCGACAAGGGCGCGGTCTACAAGGGCCAGCTCGCCCATCACTATACGCGAATCTATCACGAGCTGTTCCGATCGAAGGCCCTTGAACCCATTCGCATCCTGGAAATCGGTCTGTGCCGGGGGCGGGTCGAAGGCTGGACTCAGGATGAGGTGCCGTCGCTGCAGATGTGGCTGGACTACTTCCCGAATGCCGAGGTCATCGGCGCCGACATCGAGGATTTCAGCTGGTTCTCCCATCCGCGGGTCAGGATCCATCGCGTCGATCAGGGCGATCGCAGCATGCTGGAGCAGCTGGCGGCCAAGGAAAAGCCGCTGGACATCGTCATCGACGACGGCTCTCACGCCTCGGTGCACCAGCACCTGACACTCGGCGTGCTGTTCCCCTCGCTGAAGCCGGGCGGCTTGTTCGTGATCGAGGATCTCGATTGGCAGCCGCCGGAGATCCCGTCCAACGGCGCGCCCCTGGTCAAGGATGTGCTCAACGCCATGAAGGTGAGCGGCTCGTTCACGTCCAACGTCATGACCGAGGCCGAGGCGAAGTTGATCTCGGACGAAGTCGACGAGATCCTCCTCAACGACAGTTTCCGCGAGTTGATGTCGCGCGGCAAGCTGGGCGGCCTGGGCGTGCTGAGGCGCAAGCGGCAATAGGCGGACGCGCCAGCCGCCTCAGTCGATCATCTCGACCTTGGCCGCGGCCTGGCTCGGCCTGTCCTGGTCGCGCCAGAACCAGACGGTCACGACGCCGGAGCGGCCACGGATCTGCGTGTGCAGGGGGCCCGACAGGACACCGTCGGGGGCCCCGTGAAAGTCGGCCGCATCGAGCAGCGCGTCGGTCAATGCGAGCCGCGCATGGTTTTGCGCGGCGACCTCCATCAGCCGGCTCGCGAGATTGACGGTGTCGCCGTTTGCCGTGATGTGCTGGTGGCTCTCGCCGAGACGGGAGGCGACGATCGGGCCGAAATGCGCTCCGATCTTGAACCCGAGCCGGCCGCCGATCGCTGTTGGCAGCGACGCCATCCAGCGCTCGACGCCGCGATGCAGGTCGATCGCACATTTCAGCGCACGCGCCGCGTCATCCGGCATCGCGCTCGGCAGGCCGAACAGGATCATGGCGCCGTCACCGAGAAAGCTGGTGATCATGCCGCCGCAATCGACCGCGGCCCGGTCGATCAGCGCGTGGAACGCTTGCAGGATGTCCTGGAGTTCGTCCGGATCGATCTGCTGGCTCAGTGCGGTGAAATCGGAGAGATCGATGAAGACGATGGCCGCATCCTGCCGGACCGGCTTCGCCAGGAAATTGGGATCGCGTGCGAGCCACGCTTGCACGGCCGGTGCCTGGAATTGCGCCAGCGACCGGCTCTTGGCGGCGAGATATTGCGTGCGGCGGCCTCCTGCCCACAATTGTACGCCAACGAACAGTGCGACCGGTGGCACCGCAGCCGCGAGCGTGGTCGCGGCATCGAGCCAGACGCCGCGCGTGAACGCGAACAGATTGAGCCCGGCCCAGGCGACCATCACCGCGGCTGCCACGATGAAGCCGACCGCGCTCCGGCGCCAGGCAAGCAGGCCCACCAGCAGCATCGGCAGCAGGATCGCGGTGAGCGCGTCGACGATGTGAACCCTGCGGTCGCGCACGATGCCGTCGCCGGCGACGAGATGCGTGATCGCGGTCGAGATCACCTCGACGCCGGGCATCAGGGAATCGAACGGCGTCGGGAAGAAGTCGCCGCCGCCGGCAACGGCGGCGCCGATCACGACGATCCGGTTCTCGATCGCCTTGCGGTCGAGCGTGCCGTCGAAAATGCTCTGTGCGCTCACGGTGCGGATGGTGCGGCGCGGCCCGTAATAGGTGATCGGCAGCGCAAAGCCGGTGTCGGTCGGCACTGTGCGATCGCCGAGCATGAGATGATCGGGCGCGATCATCAGTGGCTTGTCGAGTGCGCGGCTTGCGACCCGCAGCGGAAACGACAGCTCGACCTTGTCGTCTGTCCGGAACAGCATCGGCACCGAGAGCGGCGAGCCCGATTGCCCGGTCGCGACGTTGACGATTCCGACCTCGGCGTGATCGGCGAACGCCGGCAAAGGCAGCAGGAAGCGCTCGGCCTGGGGCAGGCCGGCGAGCGGGCCTGCGCTTCCGGACGCCACGGTCTCGCTCGCGCTCGGGAAGATCGCGGCGGCTGCGAGCACCACGGGACCGGTGGCAAGCGTGTGAGCCAGCGTGGCGTCGCCGATCGCGGCGCTGCGGTCGATCAGCAGCAGGTCGATCGCGACGACCTTCGGCTTGAACTGCACGATGGTGTCGACGACGCGGGCGAGGTCGGCGCGCGGCAGCGGATAGCTGCCGCCGCGTTTCACCACGGTATCGTCGACGGCGACGATGGTGACGAGGTCGGGCGGAGCTTGCACGCCGCGGACCTGTGTTCGCCAATCCGTCAGCGTCGCCTCGAGCCGATCGAGAAAGCGCAGATGACCGTTGGCGTGACCCGCATAGATGCCCGCGCCCCACAGCGCAGTGAGGACAAGTGCCACCAGAATTTGAACGCGTCGCTTCATGCCGTCGTACTGCAATCTTCTTTGCTATCCCGGCCCGACCGGGCAGGCCTTATTGGCCGAGTCTTGCCATCAGCGCGTCGACGCGCGGCTGGCCCCATGTCTTGACGGTCAGCGTCTTGACGGTCAGCGGACCCGCCGCTTCCACGTCGACGCCTTGGCCGGGGCCCAGCACCACGCCGCGTCCACGCGCCGCCCTGCGGGCCACGCCGACACGGCCGTTGGCGACGAACACGGAGGTCTTGGCCTCGGCGACATCGACCGCCCATTTGGTGCCGCGGACGGCGGCGATCGCCTGCGGCGTCAGCACCTTGAAGGGATTGCCGCCGGGCTTCTTGGGCACCTCGACCAGCAGCGCCTTGCTGCTCAACTCCACGGAGTCAATATGTCCGTCGCGGTTGGCGTCGTTCAGTTCAAATCTGGCGCCACTTTCTGCGACGATCGTGATGCCGTTGTTGCAGCGCCAGGTCTGCGTCCCCGCGGCCGATGGTGTTGCCGTGCAGCCCGCATTGGCGGCCGGCTGTGCAATTGCAGATCCGATCAACACAAATGACCACGCCAGGGCGCAAAACCCGCCGCGCGAAATCCCTCTCATGCCAGCCTCCCTTTGGGTAGCTATTTTGTCGCTGCGTCCATTTCCAGCCCGGCGCGATCAACTTTCAGTCAAGGCGCGCCGTGCCGCGAGCGATCGTCGCGCGATGTGTGATGTGCGTGATCTGCTGCCGCCGTTGTGCTGACATTTGCAGTTGAACGCACCAGCCTCGCGCAACGTATCCCCGCTATCTTTCGGATATTGATGACCACGAAAACGACTTGGTTGGTGCGTCCAAAGATGCGGCCGGAGACGTCCGCCCACCGTGCCGAACCGGCCGAGAAGTATGGTTAACAGCTTCGCCTAAGTCCGTAGTTCTGCGGGCTTTTTTCTCGAAATGGCACAGCGTTAACGACCTGCCCTACATACGCCCGAACTTAATCCGCATTTAACTAAAAGTCGCCTTAATGACGCTCCGACCCTCTGCGAGATGCTGTTCCCGGAACGTGACCAGCGGCACTTCGAAGGGGGACTGAGTGACACCGTCCTGGACGCAAGGCGAATGAGTACGAGTATCGCTGCGCAAAGTTACGCGGCACGGAAGCCCAAGAATCCGAACAAGAATCCGAATAAGCATTCTCATCGGAAGTCTTCCCGGAAAATGACCACCCAAAACGTGCTCGGCGCGGCCGTGATTGGCTGCGTCGTGCTTGCCGGCTGGACCGTCTACAACAACATCTTCGCCGCCAGCGTCTATCCGACCGTCGGCAGCTCCGGCTACGACGAGCCCGTGGTCAAGCGTGCGCCCAAGGTTGCGCTGCGCGAGGCGGGCGAGGCCATCCGGGACACCTTTGCGCTGCTGCCCGACCGGCTGCAGGTGGCTGCACCGATTTCACGCGAGATGTTCAACGAGCGCTTTGCCGCCGCAGCGACGCAGGGCGTCGAGTCCAACGCGGCGAGCGCTGCGCCTGCGGCGAAGGTCGCCGACGCCAAGGAAGCGGCGAAGCCGACCGTCGTCGCCAGGGTCGCGGACGTGCTGAAGAGCCCGGCCAAGGCTGCCGAGAAGATCGCGGACGCCGCGAAGACCAAGCGCGCTGACGCGCCGGTGCAGCTCGCGTCGGCCGATCCGGCCGAGATCGTGCCGGCGCCCGAAGCGAAGCCAAAGTCGTTTGCCGATCGCGCCAAGGCCGCGGTGATGTCGATCACCGGTCCGCGCCAGTCGATGGTTGAAAAGCTCTGGGGCAAGCGCGAGCCGTCCGGCGGCTTGCTTGCTTATGCTTCGGCCGATGCCAGCGTGACCGCTTCCATCGCGCCGAAGGAGCAGAACCCGATGCTGGGCGGCTCGCCGCCCTATGACCGCTCGACCGCGGTCTACGACATCACGGCGAAGACTGTGTATCTGCCCGATGGCACCAGGCTCGAGGCCCATTCCGGCCTGGGCTCCAACCTCGATGATCCCCGTTCCTCGCGCGTGCGCATGCGCGGCGTGACCCCGCCGCACATCTACGAGCTGAAGCCGCGCGAAGCGCTGTTCCACGGCGTGCCGGCGCTGCGGCTGACCCCGGTCGGCGGCGAGAACGCGATCTACGGCCGCGACGGTCTGCTCGCGCACACCTTCATGCTCGGGCCGAACGGCGATTCCAACGGCTGCGTGTCGTTCAAGGACTATTACGCGTTCCTCGACGCCTATCGCAACAAGGGCATCCGCAGGCTCGCGGTGCTGGCGCGGGTCGACTGAGGCGCGCTCAAGCCGCCATGGCCTTGCGCAGCGCCGTCTCGGTGGCGATCGCTTCCCGCACCATGGGCCGCGCCCGCATACGTTCGAGATAGGCCGACAATGACGGCCATTGCGCGATGTCGACGCCTGCGGCACGGAGCAGCAGCAAAGCCCAGGTGAGATGTGCATCGGCAACGGTGAAGCTGTCGCCGACGAGGAATTCACGATCGGCAAGATGTGCTGCCGGCACCGACAAGGTCTGAGCGATCCTCGCGCGCGGCTTGGCGAGCGAGCCCTCGTCCTTGTACCAGAAGGTCGGAAACAGGAACGCCTTGTGGATCTCGGCGCCGGTGAAGCTCAGCCATTCCTGCAGGCGGTAGCGATCCGCTTCGCCCGGCCGCGGAGCAAGGCCGCGCTCAGGGTTGAGGTCGGCGATGTATTGCAGCACCGCCGCGCATTCCGTCAGCCGCTCGCCGTTCTCCAGCACCAGGACCGGCACCGCGCCCTTCGAGATGCCGCGAAAATCGCTGTCGTCGTCCGCGACTGTCTTGCTCGCGAGATGCACCAGGTGATAGCGCGCATCGAGGCCAGCTTCCATCAGCGCGATGCGGCTCGCAAGCGAGCAGGCCATCGGCGAGAAATAGAGTTGCAGCATCGCGTTGCTCCGTTATGTCAGCGCATCGCCGCGCGCGATGATCGCGAAGCGGTCAGATAGCTCGGCGAGTGCAACCTCGTGGACGGTCCGGGCGTCCAGCGTGCCGCCGCGCCCGTCAGGCAGATCGCGCGTGGCGCAGGCGTCGGCATCGATCGTGGTGCGAAAGCCGAGGTCGAGCGCGGCGCGCGCCGTGGAGCTGACGCACATATGCGTCATGAAACCGGCCAGTACGATGTTCTTCCTGGCGGTTGCGGCAAGGCGCGCCTGCAAATCCGTGCCGGCAAACGCATTCGGCAACTCCTTCTCGATCACCAGCTCGCCGGCGCGGGGGCTGAGCTCGGCGACGATGGCGCCGCGGTCGGCGCCGCGATCGAACAGGCTGCCGGCCTTGCCGCGATGGGCGATATGGACGATCGCGGCTCCGCTCTCGCGGGCCCGTGCCAGGAGTGCAGCCGCCCGCGCGATCGCGGGCCGGGCGTCGGGCAAGGCGAGCGGGCCTGCGAGATATTCGTTCTGGATATCGATCAGCACCAGCGCGGCGTCGCCGAGACGCGGCGGGTTGAGATCGGCACCGGCGAGCTGCAGCAGGGTCTTTGCGGTCGTCATGGTCTTTGACATCTCCGGGGGCAAGAGGCGCGGCAAACATAGCTCCGGGAATGCCTGCCGATATGCAGGGAAATTGCAGCGGGTGGCTGCGATATTGCAGGCTGCTTCCGGCCGGTATAGCCTCGGTCGATGAACTGGGACGATCTGCGCATCATCGCTGCGGTCAGGGACGAGGGCACCTATGCGGGCGCCAGCGCGCGGCTGCGCATCGACGAGACCACGGTCGGGCGCAGGCTGTCGCGCATCGAGCGTGCGCTCGGTTTGCGTCTGTTCGAGGCCGCCGACGGCGTCCGCAGGCCGACGCGGCAATGCGAGGCGGTGCTGGCCCATGTCGAGGCGATGGCCGCACATGCCACCGAGATCGGTCGCCTCAGTGAGAGCCTGGCAGGTCCGGTGGGACGCCTGCGCATCGCCTCCACCAACACGGTCGCCGAGGAGGTGCTGGCGCCGCGCGCGAGCGACTTCCTGCGCGCCAATCCCGGCCTGACGCTGCAATTCCTCACCTCGAGCGAGAACGTCAACTTCTCGCGCTGGGAAGCCGATCTCGCCATCCGGCTGCGCAAGCCCGACAAAGGTGACTTTGCGATCTCCAGGCTCGGCGATATCAGCATCTATTATTTCGAGCCTGTTACGACCGAGGGTGAGCCGGTGCTGTGCGCCTATCCGGACGAGCTCGGTGACATTCCCGAGATGCAATTCCTGCGCACGAGGCAAGCCCGCGCGCGCTGCGTCACCGACAACGTCCGGGTCATCCGTAACCTGATCCGCTCGTATCAGGTCGCCGGCGTGTTGCCGGAGTATGTTTGCGCGGATCTGCTCGGTGATCGCCGCCTGCGCGCGACGCTGCTGCCGAAGCGCCGCGACGTCTGGCTGCTCGTGCAGAACCACCTCAAGCGCGACGCAGCAACGCGCGTGACGATCGACTGGGTGAGAACGTGTTTCCAGGACATGTCGTGCAGTTGATCGCCAGCAGGCGGCCCTTTGAACGCAGCTTCGCAAATTGACGACCAACTCAAGTAGGCCCGGGATTGCGCGCGCCCATAGGTTGCGCAATCCTGTGGCGACGACAATCCCGGGCAGGGCAGGCGATGACCACTCTTGAGAGCACCAACCGGCCGCGCGCCAGATCCAGCGAATGGAAGGCGATCGTCATCCTGATCCTGCTCGTCCCCGTGCTGTGGTCGCCACCGTTCCTGCTTCGAATTTTCCTGTATCAGCCGTTCAACATCCCGTCCGGCTCGATGACGCCCACGCTGGTGGTCGGCGACTACGTCTTCGCCGCCAAATATGCCTACGGCTACGGCCGCTACTCGTTTCCCTTCGCGCCGTCATGGATCTCCGGCCGCTTTCGCGCCGCCGATCCCGCCTACGGCGATATCGTCGTATTCCGGTCGCCGAAAGATACGTCTGTCGATTATGTGAAGCGCGTGGTCGGGCTGCCCGGAGATCGCATCCAGATGCGGCAGGGGCAGCTCTTCCTCAACGACCAGCCGGTGACGCGCGTTGCGCTCAAGGACGTGTCCGCCGGCGCCGCCTGCGGCGGCGAGGTCGGTGCAAAGGTGAAGCGCTGGCGCGAGACGATGCCGAACGGCGCGAGCTACGTCACGTATGACTGTGTCGACAATGGTTTTGTCGACAACACCGAAGTCTACGCCGTGCCTCCAGGCCATTTCTTCGCGCTCGGCGACAACCGCGACAACTCGACCGACAGCCGCTTCAAGTCGGCGATGGGTTTTATTCCGATGGACAATCTGGTCGGCAAGGTGACGCGGATCTTCTGGTCGCTCGATTCCAGAGGCGAGCTGCGCCCGGAACGGATGGGGAAGGTGGGGTAAGGGGCCGTCATTCCGGGCTCGCGCCCAAGCGGGCGCGCTCCGGAATGACGGGCCCAAAACAAAAACCCCGGCATCGCTGCCGGGGTTTCGCACTTCAACGTTTGCCTGAGTGGCTGGATCAGAAGTCCATGCCGCCCATGCCGCCGCCCGGGGGCATCGCCGGACCGGCGCCGCCCTTCTTGGGCAGCTCGGCGACCATGGCTTCCGTGGTGATCAGCAGCGCCGCAACCGAGGCTGCGTTCTGGATCGCGGTACGGACCACCTTGGTCGGGTCGATGATGCCCTTGGTGACCAGGTTGACGTACTCGCCGGTCTGGGAGTCGAAGCCGTAAGCGTAGGTCTTGTTCTCCAGGATCTTGCCGACGATCACCGAGCCGTCTTCACCGGCGTTGATCGCGATCTGGCGAGCGGGCGCGGACAGCGCCTTGCGCACGATCTCGACGCCGGTCTTCTGGTCGTCGTTCTTGGTGCGCAGGCCCTTGAGCTGCTCGGAAGCACGGAGCAGGGCGACGCCGCCGCCCGGGACGATGCCTTCCTCGACAGCCGCGCGGGTCGCATGCATCGCGTCATCAACGCGATCCTTGCGCTCCTTCACCTCGACCTCGGTCGCGCCGCCGACGCGGATCACCGCGACGCCGCCTGCGAGCTTGGCGAGACGCTCCTGGAGCTTCTCACGGTCGTAGTCCGAGGTGGTTTCCTCGATCTGCGCCTTGATCTGGGCCACGCGCGCCTCGATGTCGGCCTTCTTGCCGGCGCCGTTGACGATCGTGGTGTTCTCCTTGTCGATCATCACCTTCTTGGCGCGACCGAGCATGTTGAGCGTGACGTTCTCGAGCTTGATGCCGAGATCTTCCGAGATCGCCTGGCCGCCGGTCAGGATCGCGATGTCCTGCAGCATGGCCTTGCGGCGATCGCCGAAGCCCGGAGCCTTGACGGCCGCGACCTTCAGGCCGCCGCGCAGACGGTTCACGACCAGGGTCGCGAGCGCTTCGCCTTCGACGTCCTCGGCGACGATGATCAGCGGCTTGCCGGTCTGCACCACGGCCTCGAGCAGCGGGAGCAGCTCGTTCAGCGAGGAGAGCTTCTTCTCATTGATGAGGATGTAGGCGTCATCCATCTCAACGCGCATCTTGTCGGCGTTGGTGACGAAGTAGGGCGAGATGTAGCCGCGGTCGAACTGCATGCCCTCGACGACGTCGAGTTCGGTCTCGAGCGACTTGGCTTCCTCGACGGTGATGACGCCCTCGTTGCCGACCTTCTTCATGGCGTCGGACAGGAACTTGCCGATCTCCGCGTCACCGTTGGCCGAGATGGTGCCGACCTGGGCGATCTCGTCGTTCGAGGTGACCTTCTTGGAGTTCTTGACGAGGTCGGCGACCACGGCTTCCACGGCCAGGTCGATACCACGCTTCAGGTCCATCGGGTTCATGCCGGCGGCAACCGACTTGGCACCTTCACGAACGATCGCAGCAGCAAGCACGGTTGCAGTGGTGGTGCCGTCGCCGGCCGCATCGGCGGACTTGGAGGCGACTTCGCGCACCATCTGCGCGCCCATGTTCTCGAACTTGTCGTCGAGCTCGATCTCCTTGGCGACGGTGACGCCGTCCTTGGTGATGCGGGGAGCGCCGAACGACTTGTCGAGGACGACGTTGCGACCCTTGGGACCGAGCGTGACCTTCACCGCGTTGGCGAGGATGTCGACGCCGCGCAGCATCTTGTCGCGCGCATCTACGCCGAATTTGACTTCTTTAGCTGACATCTGGATTTTTCCTTGAGGGGTTTAGCTGGGGGAGAGAGGGGGCTGTTAGGCCGCCTTCTTCTTGGAAGCGGGGACGTCGAGGACGCCCATGATGTCGCTTTCCTTCATGATCAGCAGGTCGACGTTGTCGATCTTGACCTCGGTGCCGGACCACTTGCCGAACAGCACGCGGTCGCCGACCTTCAGGTCGATCGGGATCAGCTTGCCGGCTTCGTCGCGGCCACCAGGGCCGACGGCGACGATTTCGCCCTGCGAGGGCTTTTCCTTGGCAGTGTCGGGAATGATGATGCCGCCGGCGGTCTTCTCTTCTGCGTCGATGCGCTTGACCACGACGCGGTCGTGAAGCGGACGGAATTTCATGCAGTCCTCCTAAGTAGTTGCACGGTATGGGAATTTTTAGGCGTTAGCAGTCTGTGCCCACGAGTGCTAGCACAGGTGAGGCTGAAATAGGACAGGAATTTTGCGGGGGCAAGGGCTTCTAGCAGAAAAATCGGCACTCAGAAGGCCTGTCTGCCAGAATCCCTTTACCATCGTTAACCGGTCTTGGAGGGCCCTTGGGGCCGTATTAGCACGGAGCCGCGTCTGCTGCTAACGCATTGAATTTCAACAGCTTGTTAAACTTTTGGGCTTGAGATGGATTGTCAGTTTGCGTCACATTTCTCTCATGTGAGCGCATCTCCACCGGGTGGCTCGTCAGCAGCGTACCGGCAAGCCATCCCTGAATATGCGCTCCTGCAAAGGAGGTTGGCATGGGCTTGCGGGCGGGCGCCGTTTCCGACGATTTCCGGAAACAGCTATTGGGTTACGGGCTGACGACGGCACAGATTCTCTATCGGATGCCGGATCATCCTTCGCTGCTTCAGACCTATGTCTGGCAGAACTACGACATGTTTCCGAAATTCCCGGCGCTGAAGGATTTCCTGGCGTTCTGGGAAGAGAAGCTCGACGGCCCGCTTCACTCGGTGACGGTCGCGCATTCCAAGCTGATCAAGCCCGCCGAGCTGCGCGCCGTGGATGGCGTGTTCCGGCTGAATTGAGGGCTTGGACGGTGCGGTAGGGTGGGCAAAGGCGCTCGCACTTCGCGCGCCGTGCCCACCATCTCTCCGCGCTTCCATTTGCAATGGTGGGCAGGCTTCCCGCTTTGCCCACCCTACGAGATATGTTTCCGTGCTAGCCTTTCCCGATAACACCAGGGGAGGCCGGCCCATGGCCAAGAAGACAAGCAAGAAAACAAGCAAGAAAACAAAATCGCGCAGCGCAGCCCAGACTGCGGTGAAGAAGCGGAGCGGCGCCAAATCCGCCGCGCGATCCTCCGCGCGCAAAGCCGTGAAAGCGAAGGCGCGCACGACGCCCGCCAAGACAACAACCAAGGCCACAACGAAGAAACCCGCGCGCCCGAAGCAGCGCATCGCCATCAGCCACCATCGCGAGGAAGATTTCAAAGCCGACGGCCTGCGCGCCTACGCAAAATACCGCGACCTCGGCATCGCCGCTGCAAGCCATGGCCTCGCGCAAGCCCATGTGATCCGCCTGCAAGGCCCCTGCGATCCTGCCGAGGTCTCAAAACTGCACTTCCACGACGTCGACTTCCAGATGGTCTACGTGCTCAAGGGCTGGGTGAAGACCTACATGGACGGGCAGGGCGAGACCTTGATGAAGGAAGGCAGCGCCTGGACCCAGCCGCCGAAGATCAAGCACATGATCTTGGATTATTCTGACGACGTGGAGTTACTGGAGGTGATTTTGCCTGCGGAGTTCAAGACGGTGGAGTTGAAGGCGTAGCGGCCCGACTCGCTCCGTCGTCATTGCGAGGAGCCCTTGCGACGAAGCAATCCAGACCGCCGCCGCGGAAAGATTCTGGATTGCTTCGCTGCGCTCGCAATGACGGGCCCCCCGACTACCGCTCGAGATAGCCCAGTTCTTCGCTCATGATCTTGCGCGCATATTCGCCGAAGACATCGATCAACCGGCCGCGCGCGGCATAGGGCGGATAGAGCAGCGCGATCGTGACGGGGACAGCAGGGTTGAAGGGACGCGCAATCAGGGCCGCGCCAGAGCTCTCGTCATGCGCGGCAATCGGATTGATGATGCTGATGCCGAGACCCGCCGCGACCAGGGCACAGACGGATGCGCCCAGATCGGTCTCGGCAACGACGCGGCGCGTGACGCCGGCCTGCGCAAAGATCATATCGATGCGATCGTGGAGCGGGCTCCCCGTGGCGAAGGAGATGAAGGCCTCATTGGCGAAATCGGCAGGGCGCAGCGTCTTCTTCTGCGCAAGACGATGCGCCTTCGGCATGATCGCGACGCAACGGGTCTTGAGCACCGGTTCGACATGCACCCCCGCAACCTCGCCGTAAAGCATTGCGAGCCCGGTGTCGCAAAGCCCTGAACTGACCCAGTCGTGCACGGCGCTCGCCGAGCCGGATCGGATCGAGATCATCACATGCGGATAGTCGACCTTGAAGCGCGTCGCGATGCGCGTCAGCAGGCCGCCGGCCAGGCGCGGCATCGCCGCAACGCTTAGCCGACCCATGCCGAACGAGCGGATGCTGGCTGCGCTGGTCTCCAGTCCCGCCAGGCCGATGAAAGTCTTCTCGACCTCCTGGAAAAAGCGCGATCCGTCCACGGTCGGACGGAGGCGGCCGCCGCTGCGGTCGAACAGCGGGAATTGCGTGATCGCCTCCAACTGTCCGATCAGGCGGCTGATCTGGGGTTGCGAGGTATGCATGCGCTGAGCCGCCTGCGTCATCGATCCCGTCACGAAGACCGCCCGAAAAGCCTCCACATGCTTCAAGCCCATGCGTCTGGTGGCCATATCAAATCCGTATAAGGGAGTGTGAAACTGGAATTTCATCAGATCGGTCTTTTGGACGATAGTCCAGAGCGTGACGCCGTTCGCACGGAGCTGCCCTATCGTTGCTCACCGAGCGCGGACGGCGTCACGAACATTCGCCAAGAGAGGGACGACATGAAAGCGACAACGATCAAGGCACTTGCCGCGGCGAGCGTCGCTGCAGGTCTTCTTTCCGGCGAGGCCATCGCTCAGGGTGCGGGCAGGCTGGACAAGATCCGTGAGACCGGCTCGATCACATTGGGGTATCCCGAGACCTCGGTGCCCTTCGCCTATCTCGACGGTAACCAGAAGCCGATCGGCTATACCGTGGAAATCTGTGAACAGGTGGTGCAGGCGATCAAGACGGCCCTCAAGCTCCCCAAGCTCGAGACTCGCTATAACCCGATAACCTCGGCGACACGCATTCAGCTGCTCGCCAACGGGACGATCGATCTCGAATGCGGCAACACGACCAATAATGTCGAGCGGCATAAACTTGCCGCCTTTGCTCCCACCACCTTCGTTGCGCAGGTCGTCCTCGTCGCGCGCAAGGATGGCGGGGTCGATGTCAACGACCCCACTTCGTTTCGCGGCAAGGCCATCTCCGCCCAGGCCGGCGGCCAGACTTTCAAGGTGATTACGCTGATCAACGCCAGGAACAATCTCGGCATCACGGTCGTGCCGGCCAAGGACACCGCCGAGACCTTCTTGTTGGTGTCGACGGGCCGGGTGGCCGGCTCAGCCAACGATGACGGTCTCGCTTATGCCACGGTCGCCTCGTCCAGGACGCCGGATGACTACCTGATCGGTAGCAAGGGTCTCGAGATGGCGCCTTACGGTATCGTCGAACCCAAGGACGATCCTGCTTTCAAGAAGGTGGTCGACGACGCCGTGATCGACCTGATGAAGAGCGGACAGGTTGCGGCGCTGTACGACAAATATTTCAATTCACCAATCCCGCCGCATGGCCTCAACCTGAAATTTCCGATGAGCGCCGCCCTCAAGCGGGTGCTGGCCAACCCGACCGATTCCGGCGATCCGGCAGCCTACGAATGACGCGCCAAGCGCTTTAGAGGTTATCGCAATGGCACAACACGACACGAGTCCGGCGGGCGCTGGGTCGCCACCGATCGACCTGCGCAGCGATACGGTCACCAAGCCGACCGATGCGATGTATGCCCGCATGGCCTCGGCGCCGCTCGGTGATGAGGGGCTGGATGGCGACCCCACGGTGCAGGAGCTGGAGGCCGTCGCAGCTGCGGCGTTGGGCAAGGACGCCGGCCTGTTCGTGCCGAGCTGCACCATGGCCAATCTGTTGGCGACGCTGGCGCAGTCGCAGCGCAGCGAACAGATCGTGCTGGAGGCGAATGCCCATATGTACAGCTCCGAACGTGGGGCGGCGACGTTTACCGGGCAGTTCTACCTCGCCATTGCCGGAAGCGACGGCGCGATGGACCTGAATTTGCTGGAAGACGCCTTGCAGGGCGAAGGGCTCAAGCTCAGGACCGCCCTTGTCGCGATGGAAACCTCGCACAACAACGCGAGCGGCGCCGTGCTGCCGCTGGAGCATATGCAGGCCGTGCACGCCATGGCCTCGGCCCGCGGCGTTCCGGTGCATCTCGACGGCGCGCGGCTCTTCAACGCCGCGGTCGCGCTCGAAACGGTGCCGGCCGAGGTTGCGAGGCATAGCGACACGGTCTCGCTGTGCCTGTCGAAAGGCCTGAGCGCGCCGGCCGGTGCTGTGCTCGCCGGGCCGCGCGCCGTGATCGACCGGAGCCGCAGGTTTCGCCGGATGCTGGGAGGCACGCAGCGCCAGATCGGCATCCTGGCTGCCGCCGGCCTCGAGGCGGTTCAGGTCATGGGTGCGCGTCTGGGCGAGGACCACCGGCGTGCGCGAGCCCTGAGTGATGCGCTGAACGCGATCAACCCAAAGCTCAGCGCGACAATCCCGCAGACGAATATCGTGCAGGTCGATGTCTCTCTCTCCGGGCGCGACAGCGCCGCGTGGTCGGGGGCGCTTGAGAAGGCGGGGCTGAGGGTGAGGCCCTGGGGGCGGCATCGCTTGCGCTGTGTGACCCATCGCCATATCGACGACGCCGATATTGATCGCGCGGTCGCGGCATTTCGCACCGTAGCTGGAGTCTTGGCTTAGACTCTCTCCGCCGTCATTGCGAGGAGCCCGCGACAAAATCGCGAAGCGATTTTGCGCTGGTGCGACGAAGCAATCCAGACTATCTCCAAGGATGCATTTCTGGATTGCTTCGCTTCGCTCGCAATGACGGCGGAGAGACCTACGTCAACACCCCCACGATCGCGCCCATCAGACACGTCGTCAGCGTGCCCGACACGATCGACTTCAGTCCGAGCGCATTGATTTCGTCGCGCCGCTCCGGTGCCATGACGCCGAGCCCTCGGATCATGATGCCGAGGCTGGCGAAATTGGCGAAGCCGCACATCGCGTAGAGCATGATCAGGCGCGAGCGCGGATCGAGCGTGCCCGGCGGCAGCTTCGAGAAGTCGACATAGGCGATCAGCTCGTTGAGCACGGTCTTGGTGCCCATCAGGCTGCCAGCGGTGACGGCCTGATCCCAGGGCAGCCCCATCAGCCAGCACACTGGCGCCATCACGAGGCCGAGCAGGCGCTGCAACGAGATTGCGGCGCCGCCGATGTTTGGCAGCAGGCCAAGGATGGCGTTGACGAGGTAGACCAGCGCCACCAGCACCAGCAGCATCGCGACGATGTTGATCAGCAGCTCGATCCCCGCGCCCGTGCCCTTCACGATCGCATCCATCGTGCTGGAGACTTCCATCTCGGGATCTTCCAGCGCGCCGCCGGTGCGCTTGCCGGATGTCTCCGGCACCATGATCAGGCTGACGAGGATCGCGGCCGGTGCGCCCAGCACGGAGGCAATAACGAAATGCGCGGCCGCGTCGGGGATCAGCGGCGCCAGCAGCGTCGCATAGAGCACCAGCACGGTACCAGCGATGCCGGCCATGCCGCCGGTCATCACCAGAAACAATTCGCTCCGGCTCATCTGCGCCAGGTACGGCCGCACGAACAGCGGCGCCTCGACCATGCCGAGGAAGATGTTGGCGGCGGTCGAGAGCCCGACCGCGCCGCCGACGCCGAGCGTGCGCTCGAGCAGCCAGGCCATGCCGCGCACGATCGGGGGCAGCACGCGCCAATAGAACAGCAGCGTGGTCAGCACGCTCATCACCAGCACGATCGGCAGCGCCTGGAACGCCAGGATGAAATCGGCGCCCGGCGTCTTCAAGTCGAAGGGCAGGGGACCGCCGCCGACATAGCCGAACACGAATGAGGAGCCGGCGCGCGAGGCCGCGGAGATGGCGCCGACCGCGTCGTTGATGGCGCCGAAGGCATGCGCCACGATCGGCACCTTCAAGAGCACGATCGCGGTGGCAAAAGTCACGACAAGGCCGATCAGCGCCTGGCGCACGGAGACCGCGCGGCGATTCTCCGCCAGCGCGAACGCGATCAGCAGCAATGCGAAAACGCCGAGTGTCGATTGCAGCCGCAGCATGATGTCCCCAAACCCCGATGATTATGGCCGCGCCTGCGTTGCAAACGCAATGCCGAATGGCCCAGGTGCCGCCCGCTGTTGACAAGCAGGCCGGCGTCAGCCACGCGGGGCACCTCGATACCAGGGGCGGACCAGCCGAGCGTGACCGAAGGGGCGATGCCAGAACAGCCAGTTTCAGCCAGTCCGGCGGTCAGCGCCGGTGAGCTCCTCCGCCACCGCGCCTTCCTGTTCTTCCTGCTCTCGCGCAGCCTGTCACGCTTTTCCAGCCAGATCGCGGCGGTCGCAATCGGCTGGCAGATCTACGACCTCACCGGCTCGGCCTTCGACCTCGGCATGGTCGGCCTCGTGCAATTCGCGCCGACCGCACTGCTCGTCTTTGTCGCCGGCCACGCCGCCGACCGTTTTGAGCGCAAGCGCGTGGTCCAGCTCTGCCAGCTCGTGGAAGCCGCGACCGCGCTTTATCTCGCAGGGATCACCTATCTCGGTGCGGTCAGCGAGGTGCAGATTTTCGTCGCGACCTTCGTGCTTGGCATCGCCGGCGCCTTCGAGAGCCCGACCACGGCGGCGCTCTTGCCGCTGATCGCGCCGCAGGGATCGCTCCAGCGCGCAACGGCAGTCGCAAGTGGCGCAGGGCAGGTCGCGACCATCACGGGGCCGGCGCTCGGCGGCTTTGCCTATGCGATCGCACCGCATCTGGCCTATGCGGTGATGCTGCTGTTCTGGATTTTTGGGATGATCCTCACCGGCTTCATCCAGCCGCGCCCGCAGGCCGTCGCCAAGGAGGGCACGAGCTCGGACAATATCTTTGCCGGCGTCCGCTTCATCCGCAGCAATCCGGCGATCCTCGGCACCATCTCGCTCGATCTGTTCGCCGTGCTGTTCGGCGGCGTCACCGCGCTGCTGCCGATCTATGCCCGCGACATTCTCCAGACCGGCCCGATGGGACTCGGCGTGTTGCGGGCGGCGCCAGCGGTCGGCGCACTGCTGATGACCGTGGTGCTGGCGCGCCATGCCATCACGCGGCATGTGGGCCTGCGCATGTTCCAGGCGGTGATCGTGTTCGGGGTCGCCACGATCGTGTTCGCGCTGTCGTCCTGGATGTGGCTGTCGGTGCTGTCGCTCGCGATCCTGGGTGCGGCCGACACCATCAGCGTCGTGATCCGCTTCTCGCTGGTGCAGCTCTCAACCCCCGACGAGATGCGCGGCCGCGTCGGCGCGGTCAATTTCCTCTTCATCAACGCATCGAACCAGCTCGGCCAGTTCGAGAGCGGACTGACGGCCGCGCTGTTCGGCGCCATGCCCGCCGCCGTGCTCGGCGGCGTCTGCACCGTCGCGGTGGCGCTGCTCTGGATGAAGCTGTTCCCCACCCTGCGGCAGGTGGAAAGTTTGGAGTAGGACCACTCTCTCCCCGTCATTGCGAGGAGCCCTTGCGACGAAGCAATCCAGACTGCTTCCGCGGACGCATTTCTGGATTGCTTCGCTGCGCTCGCAATGACGATTGTTGAAGCGGTACGCGAACTTACTTCGCATCACCCCCGCTGCTAACGCCCCACGCTTCCTACTGTGCATGGGGTTGTTTTCGCGTTTTGGCTTCAGCCGCGTCCCACGAACGGCATCTTGGTGGCCATGACGGTCATGGTCAGCACGTTGGCGTCGAGCGGCAGGCCGGCCATGTAGGCCACCGCATCGCCGACCGCTTTCGCATCCATGCGCGGCTCGTGCTTGGTGGTGCCGTCCGGCTGCAGCACGCCTGGGCCGTTGACCATGCGGTCGGTCATGGGCGTGGCGGCATTGCCGATGTCGACCTGGCCGACCGCGATGTCGTACATGCGGCCGTCGAGGTTGGAGGCCTTGGTGAGGCCGGTGATGGCGTGCTTGGTCGAGGTGTAGGCCGCCGAGAACGGCCGCGGCGCATGCGCCGAGATCGAGCCGTTGTTGATGATGCGCCCGCCGCGCGGGCTCTGGTCCTTCATGATGCGGAAGGCGTGCTGGGTGCACAGGAACGGGCCGGTGAGGTTGGTGTTCACGACCGCCTGCCACTGCTCGAGGCTGAGGTCCTCGAAGTTGACGGCGGGTGCGCCCATGCCGGCGTTGTTGAACAGCACGTCGAGCCGGCCGCAGGTCGCCTTCACCTTGTCGAACAGCGCGGCGATCGAGTCCGGCTTGGTCATGTCGGCGGTGATGCACAGGCTCTTGCCTGCTGGGCCGAGCTTCGCGGTCTCCTCGAGCATGTCGAGCCGGCGCCCGACCAGCACCACGGTGAAGCCGATGTTCATCAGCGCCAGCGACGCGGCGCGCCCGACGCCGGTGCCCGCACCCGTCACCAATGCGATCTTTTTTGCTTCGCTCATCGTTTCCTGCCTTTTCTTCAGTTGTCAGGTTTTCGGTTCTTTTTCGTTCTTGTAGGGCGGACGCGGAATATTCTGATGCGCCGCGCGCAACGCCGCCGACCAGCGCGAGCGCAGGTCGTGGAAGTAGGGCTCGCCTGCCTCGATGCGATGGTTGAGATCGGCGTCGCATGCATCCGCGCGCACCACCAGCACGTCGATGGGGAGGCCGACGCCGAGGTTCGAGCGCATGGTCGAATCCATTGAGATCAGGCCGGTCTTCAGCGCCTCGTAGAGCTCGACGTCGTAATGCATGGCGCGGTCGAGCACCGGCTTGCCGTATTTGTGCTCGCCGATCTGCAGGTAGGGTGTATCGGTGGTGCACTCGATGAAATTGCCGGCAGTGTAGACCATGAACAGGCGCATGCGCGCACCCTTGATCTGGCCGCCGAACAGGAAGGAGACGTCGAAGGAGACGTCCTCGGATTTCAGCGCCGGCCCTTCGGTCGCGTGCACCGCCCGGATCGCCCGGCCGATGCGCTGGGCGGCCTGGAACATGGTCGGCGCGTTCATCAGCGTCTCGATCTCACCCGTGTCGGGGTCTTCCAGGCCCTCGGTCAGGGTGGAGAGCACCGACTGGCTGATGGCGAGGTTGCCGGCGCTGGCGATCGCCATGATGCGGTCGCCGGGCTTGGAGAAGATATGCAGCTTGCGGAAGGTCGAGACATTGTCGAGGCCGGCATTGGTGCGGGTGTCGGCGATCATGACCAGCCCGTCCCGAACCAGGATTCCACAACAATAGGTCATTTCCAGTCCCCGACGCGTTTTGGCTCAAGCAACAGCTAGTTGCGCGGAATTACTAGCCAATTTCAAAGGGCCGGTCCAATCCCAATGCGCCCCTGAATGAAGCTAGCTCTGCCGCTGCGACTGCGACTGCGATTGGCCGCCGCGGCCGGCCTGCTCGACCTTGACCGCGACCGTCAGCGTCTCCGCGCCGCCGCCATAGCGGGTGCCGCGCACCGGTGCTGCGCCGAGATAATCGAGCCCGATCGCGACGCGGACATGGGCGTCGGTGGTGCAGATGCTGTTGGCGGGATCGAAGCCGACCCAGCCGAGATCGGGAACATAGGCTTCCGCCCAGGCATGGCCGGCGTCCTGATGCACGGTGCCGTCGGAGCGCAGGAAGTGTCCGGAGACGAAGCGCGCCGGCACGCCGCCGGTGCGGGCGCAGGCGATGAAGATATGCGCGTAGTCCTGGCAGACGCCGCGCTTGAGCGTGAACGCCTCGGCCGCCGACGTGCCGCTGTTGGTTGGATCTTCGTCGAAGGTCATGTGGTCGCCGATTTGCGACATCAGCGTGTGCAGGAAGCCGAGCCTGTCGGTCTCGGCCTCGCTGCGCAACTGCCGCGCGACCGCTGCCATCGCCGGATTGACAGTAGTGAGGTCGGTGGTGCGCAGAAACATGTCGGCGGGAAAGCGCTCGTCGGCGCCGCGCAGCACACCGCCGGTATCGTGGGTCTCGATCAGTCCTTCGGCGGTGATCTTGATGTCGGAGACCGGCCCGCAGGACAGCACATGGGTGACATTGCCGAAGGCGTCCTCATGGATGTCGAGCTTGGTGTCGGTCGAGACGTCGATCTGCCATTCCGCCACATATTGCCCGTCATGACTGCCCGGCGTCATGCGCAGGATCTGGATCACGCTCGTCGCCGGCGGCTCGTAGCGATAGGTCGTGGTATGCAAAATTCGCAGGCGCATGGTGGACCATGGTTTCTATGCGTCATTCCGGGACGATGCGATAGCATCGCTCGAGATTCCGGGTCTGGTCCTTCGGACCACCCCGGAATGACGAAGGTCAGATCAGATACTGCTTCGTGATGATTTCGCCCAGCCTGGAATTGTCGGTGATGAATTCCTGAATGAATTCATGCACGCCATGCTGGAAAATGTCGTTCATGTTGCTGTGTTCCAGCCGGTTGCGGATGCCGCGGGCGTGGCGTTGCGCCGGGCCCTGGCGGCCATAGTCGACGCCAATCTGGTCGAGGTTGCGAACGAGATTGTCGTAGCAGCTGGCAAGCGAGCGCGGCAGCGTGCCGTTGAGAATCAGCAGATCGGCGACCAGCCACGGTTTCAGCGTCTCGCGGTAGACCCAGTGATAGGCCGTCAGTGCCGACACCGAGCGCAGGATCGAGCTCCACTGATAGAAGTCGAGCGGACCGCCGACGTGCTCCTCTTCGGGCAGCAGCACGTGATACTTGACGTCGAGGATGCGTGCGGTGTTGTCGGCGCGCTCCAGATGCAGGCCGAGGCGCGAGAACCAGTAGGCGTCGTTGCGCAGCATGGTCCGGTAGGCCGAGCCGTCGAAGCGCAGCGAGGTCTCCTGCACGAAGCGCAGGAATTTTGCGAGGTCCTCGCGGGTGGAGGTGCCTTTGCTCCAGACCTCCTGAAGCTCGATCCAGGCCGAGTTGATGGTGTCCCACATCTCGCTGGTCAGCGCCGTGCGCACCGAACGCGAGTTCAGTCGCGCCGCCTCGATGCAGTTCCTGATCGAGGACGGGTTGTCGGCCGAGAACGAAAGGTAGTCGACGACGTTGTGCTCGTTGGCTTCCTCGTGGGTCTGATAGAAGCTTTCCGCGACGCCGGCGGTGAGCAACGCGGAGTCCCACTCGTTGGTCTTGCCGATATAGGCGGCGGGAAGCGCGGTGACGCGTAGGGTCGCATCGATGGTGCGCGCGAGGTATTCGGCCCGTTCGACATAGCGGGCGAGCCAGTAGAGGTTTTCGGCGGTACGCGACAGCATCTCTCTACTCGTCCAAAATCCAGGTGTCTTTGGTGCCGCCGCCCTGGCTAGAATTCACCACGAGCGAGCCTTCCTTCAGCGCAACACGTGTTAGCCCGCCCGGCACGATCGTCGTGCTCTTGCTGCCGGTGAGCACGAAGGGCCGCAGATCGACGTGGCGCGGGGCGAGGCCGGAGGCCGTGCAGGTCGGGCAGGTCGAGAGCGCCAACGTCGGCTGGGCGATGAAACCTTCCGGTTCGCGCTTGAGCTTCTCGCGGAAGGCTTCGATCGTTGCTTTGGTCGCGGCAGGGCCGATCAGCATGCCGTAGCCGCCGGAGCCGTGCACTTCCTTCACGACAAGCTCGCTCAAATTATCCAGCACGTAGGCGAGATCCTTCGGCTCGCGGCAGCGCCAGGTTTGCACGTTCTTCAGGATCGGATCCTCGCCGAGATAGAATTTCACGATCTCCGGCATGTAGGAGTAGATCGCCTTGTCATCGGCGATGCCGGTGCCGACCGCGTTGGCGAGCGTGATGTTGCCGGCCGCGTAGGCCGACATCAGCCCGGGCACGCCGAGCGCCGAGTCGGGCCGGAAGGTGAGGGGATCGAGGAAATCGTCGTCGACGCGGCGATAGATCACGTCGACCCGTTTCACGCCCTCGGTCGTGCGCATGAACACTTCGTTGTTCTTGACGATGAGGTCGCGGCCCTCGACCAGCTCGATGCCGAGCTTGTCGGCGAGGAAGGAGTGCTCGTAATAGGCGGAGTTGTAGACGCCAGGCGTGAGCAGCGCGACCGTCGGCTCGCCTGAGGCACTGTTCGGCGCGACCGAGCGGAGAGCGGAGAGCAGCTCGTCCGGATAGCGCTCGACCGGCGCCACCCGGTGGCGGGCGAACAGATCCGGAAACAACCGCATCATGATCTCGCGGTTTTCCAGCATGTAGGACACGCCGGACGGCGTGCGCGCATTGTCCTCCAGCACGATGAAGTCCTCGGCATCGACCCTGATGATGTCGATGCCGGCGATGTGCACGTAGACGTCGTGCGGCACCTGCTGGCCGTTCATCTCGGGGCGGAAAACCGGGTTCTGGAAGATCAGATCTTCAGGCACGATTTCGGCGCGGAGGATGTCGCGGCCGTGATAGATATCGCGCAGGAACATGTTGAGCGCGCGCACGCGCTGCTTCAGGCCCTTCTCCAGCAGCGACCATTCCTTGCCGGACATGATCCGCGGGATCACGTCGAAGGGGATCAGGCGCTCGGTGGATTCGGAATCGCCATAGACGGCAAAGGTGATGCCGATGCGGCGGAACAGGAGCTCGGCCTCCTGGCGGCGATATTCGAGCGCCTCGGGAGGCGTCTCCTTGAGCCAGCGGGCCAGCTCCTGATAGGCGGGGCGAAGGTCCCCGCCGGGAATGTTCATTTCGTCAAACGCGACTGCCATAGATCCCGACTTGTCCCCGCAAGGCGTTGCGCCATTTGGCAGGTCGTCAGGCCTTGGTGAAGACCGCAACGTCCTGGCCATGCGGCAAGAGTGCATGACTCTGAGGAGGTAGCAAGGGGCGGGCCAGCGCGATAAGCATGGAGAAAGGGCATTTGCCGGATATGGCCGGGAAGGTGCCTGAAAAAATGGCTGAGGACTGCTTATTTCGGCAGCAAAACCGCGTGACTTCAACGCGTTACCCCGGCAAATTCCGTGGGACAGCGAGGGACTTTAGGTATGAGCGAGATCGTCACGGCGGGCATTCTGGTCATCGGGGATGAAATCCTGTCCGGCCGGACCAAGGACAAGAATATCGGCTTCATCGCCGAATACCTGACCAATATCGGCATCGACCTGAAGGAAGTCCGGATTGTTTCCGACGACGAGGACGATATCATTGCCGCGTTGAATGCACTGCGGCATCGTTACAATTACGTATTCACCACCGGCGGCATCGGACCGACCCATGACGACATCACCGCCGACAGCGTCGCCAAGGCCTTTGGCGTGGGCATCGACCACCACCCCGAGGTGGTTGCCCGTTTCCGCGAGCGCTGGAGCGAGCAGGACCTCAACGAGGCCCGCCTGCGCATGGCCCGCATCCCCGACGGCGCCGAGCTGATTCAGAGCGCGACCATCCTCGCCCCCGGCTTCAAGATCGGCAATGTCATCGTGATGGCCGGTGTGCCCTCGATCATGCAGGCGATGATGGACATCGTCTCGCCCAAGCTGAAATCCGGCGTCCGCATGCTGTCCGAATCGGTCCGCGCCAATGCGCGGGAAGGCGACATCGGCAGCCCGCTGCGGGCGATCGCCGCCGCGCACCCCGACACCATCATCGGCAGCTATCCCTTCATGGACGAGGAGCAAAAGCCGAACACCAATCTGGTGGTGCGCTCGCGTGATGCGGATAAGCTGGCATCCGCGATGGCGGCGGTGAAGGAAATGCTGGCGGGGTTGAACATCACCCGGTAGCAAATGAACTGCCGACAGTCGAATGCAGGAGATGATGATGGCTGGTGAAGCACCGGAACTGAGCGCGCAGGAGCGCGCGGGCAAGGCCTTCCCCGTTTCGTGGGACCAGTTCCACCGGGATTGCCGGGCGCTGACCTGGCGGCTCAACGAGGTTGGCCCCTTTCACGCGGTGATCGCGATCACCCGCGGCGGTCTGGTGCCGGCGGCGATCGTGGCGCGCGAGCTTGGGGTACGCGTGATCGATACGGTCTGTATCGCCAGTTACGATCACACCAAGCAGGGCGATCTCCAGGTCCTCAAGGGCATCTCGGATCAGGCGATGAAGCTCGGGGGCGGTACCGGCAAGGGACTCCTGATCGTCGATGACCTCGTCGACACCGGCAAGACCGGCAAGCTGGTGCGCGAGATGCTGCCCGACGCGCATTTCGCCACCGTCTACGCCAAGCCGAAGGGGCGCCCGCTGGTCGACACCTTCATCACGGAAGTCTCGCAGGACACCTGGATCTTCTTCCCCTGGGACACCGCGCTCTCCTACCACCCGCCGCTCCGCGACGGGGCGGCGTAAGTATCGCCGTCATTGCGAGCGAAGCGAAGCAATCCAGACTGCTTCCGCGGAGACATTTCTGGATTGCCTCGCTTCGCTCGCAATGACGGGCGGAGCCAGCCATGCCCCTGCAAAACCGCGTCACGCCGACCGGCGAGATCATCGCCACCACGCATCGCGGCCTGTTCACCGGCAATCGCGGCATCATCCATGATCCCGCGACGAAGACGCTGCTGAAGAAGCGCTGGTCGTCGCCGGCCTGGCTCACCTGCACCTGCGAATTCCGCGGCCGCCGCCGCGAGGTGATGGCGCAGCAGAGCTGGACCGAGCTGTTCTTTCTCGATGAAGCCACCGCGCTCGCCGCCGGGCATCGTCCCTGCTTCTATTGCCGACGCGACGATGCCAATCGCTTCCGCGCCGCGTGGGAGAAGGGCAACCGCGTGCACGACGTCCGCATGCACGACATCGACACGGTGCTGCACCACGAGCGGCTCAATCACGGTAAGAAGCGGCTTCACACTCTGCTGGTGCCGGTCGCTCAGCTTCCCGACGGCGCGATGCTGCAGCAGGGCGACAAGAGTTATTTGATCACGCAGGGCAGGGCGCTGCTGTGGTCGGCTGCCGGTTATGTTGCGGTGGAGCAGCATCCGGACGAAGCAACGCTGCTGACGCCGCCATCGACGCTACGCACGATGAATGCCGGCTTCCGGCCCGTGCTGCATCCGACCGCGTTGCCTTAGCGCAGCGGCTTACCCTCTTCATCCACCGTCGTCCGCGCATCGCGCAGTGCCCATTCGCGGATCACCTGGCGACAGCGGGCGAGCTCGGCCTCGCTCGCCGCATCCGGAACCTTCAAAGCGCGTTCCACCATCGCCTTGCAGATCAGCAGAACGGAGCGGTCCTCCGCGTGCGTCGGCGGTGCAAGCGCAGCCAGAGTGGCGGCGACGAGCACAGGTCGGATCACCACCATCACCCGAGCTTGTCGCGCGCGAGCGCCGCACCCGCGCCGAGCGCCATCAGCTTGGCTTCCGCGATCTCGCGGCGCATCGGCGCCATGCCGCAATTGGTGGTGGCGATGATGTTGCTCTTGGGCACGAACTTCGAGACCGCGTCGATCACCTTGACGACGTCCTCGGCCGTCTCCACCGTATCGCTGGCGACATCGATCACCCCGGCCTGCACGATCTTGTTTTTCAGCAGCCCGAGCAGATCAAGCGGCACTTTGGAATTGCGGCACTCGATCGCAACCTGCTGGATCGGGCTCGCATCGATCGCCGGAAAAATCTGCTCATACTGCCGCCACTGCGCGCCGAGCGTCTCCTTCCAGTCGGTGTTGGCCTTGATGCCGTAACCGTAGCAGATGTGCACGGCGGTGGCGCAGGTGAGCCCCAGCGCGGCGCGCTCCAGCGCCTTGATGCCCCAGTCGTTGACCTCGTCCATGTAGACGTTGAAGGCGGGCTCGTCGAACTGCACGAGATCGACACCGTCGGCTTGCAACGCCTTGGCTTCCTCGTTCAAAAGCTCGGCGAAGGCGAACGCCATTTTCACCCGATCGCCATAGTAACGATCGGCGATGGTGTCGATGATGGTCATCGGGCCGGGCAGGGTGAATTTCAGTTTCTTCCTCGTGTGCGTGCGCGCCACGCGCGCCTCGTCGGCATGGACGCGGCCCTTCAGGCGGAGCGGCGCGACCACCTGCGGCACCATCGCCTTGTAGCGATCTTTCCGGATGCCCATCTCGACCTTGTGGGCGAAATCGATGCCCTCGATCTTCTCCAGAAAACCGTGCACGAAATGCTGCCGGGCCTGCTCGCCCTCGGTGACGATGTCGATCCCGGCGTCCTCCTGGACCTTCATCGCAAGCATCGTCGCGTCGCGCTTGGCGCGTGCAAGCTCGTCACCTTGCGACTTCCAGGGCGCCCAGAGCATGTTGGGCTCGGCGAGCCATTCCGGCTTGGGCAAGGAGCCCGCGATCGTCGTTGGAAACAGCATGGGTCCCTCCCGGCGGGTTGTGATTGCGCCTCTGTCTGCCATGTCTTAACGTCGAGGTACAGAACAACAAAAGTCGGCCCCGCCGCGCGTCATTGCGAGCGAAGCGAAGCAATCCAGAAACTTTCCGCGGCGGCAGTCTGGATTGCTTCGCTGCGCTCGCAATGACGGAGGAGAGAGCGTACCGAATACAAACAAAGGAAACGCCATGATCGAATTCTTCTTCGACTGCTCCAGCCCGTGGACCTATCTCGCCTTCCACAATATCCAGCCGCTGGCCAAGGAGCTAGGCGCCGAGATCATCTGGCGGCCGATCCTGGTCGGCGGCATCTTCAACACCGTCAATCCGAGCGTCTACGCGCAGCGGGAGACGCCGGTGCCGCTGAAGGCGCGCTACATGAAGAAGGACCTTCAGGACTGGGCGCGCTCGACGGGCCTAGCGATCAAGATGCCGCCGACGGTGTTTCCGGTGAACAGCGTCAAGGCGATGCGCGGCTGCATCTGGTTGGGCAAGGCGATGGTGCCGTTCGCAACCGCCTTGTTCGAGACCTATTGGGGTGACGACAAGGACATCTCGCAGGACGCGGTGCTGGCCGAGATCTGCACGAAGGTCGGCGTCGACGAGCAGAAATTCTTTGCTGGCATCTCGGAGCAGGCGATCAAGGACCAGCTCAAAACCAATACGGAAGAGGTCGTCGCGCGCGGCGGGTTCGGTTCGCCGACGATTTTCGTCAACAAGACCGACATGTATTTTGGCAATGATCGCCTGCCGCTGATCCGCGAGGCGCTGCTGCGTAACAAGGCGAGCGCGGCCTGATGGTGCGGGCCGTCGTCTGCCGCGCGCTCGGCGCACCCGAAATGTTGCGGTTGGAAGAGTTTCCCTCGCGCGCCCTGAAGCCGGGCGAGGTTCGGGTCGCGATCCGCGCCGCCGGGTTGAACTTTCCGGATGTACTGATGGCGGCCGGCGAGTACCAGCTCAAGCCCGAGCTGCCGTTCACGCCTGGCATGGAAGCCGCCGGCGACGTGACCGAACTCGGCGCAGAGGTGAAGGGCGTCGCTGTCGGCGACAAGGTCATCGTCAGGATGCGCCACGGTGCCTTCACCGATGAAGCGGTCGTGACGCCGTCACAGCTCACGCCACTGCCATCGAACTTTGATTACGCCGAGGGCGCGACCTATCTCGCCGGCCACGGCACCGCCTATCACGCGCTGATCGATCGCGGCAGGGTCCAGCCGGGCGAGGTGCTCTTGGTGCATGGCGCTGGTGGCGGCGTCGGCCTTGCCGCCGTCGAGATCGGCAAGATGCTGGGCGCGACCGTGATCGCGACGGCGTCCAGCGACGAGAAGCTGGCGATCGCCAAGGCACGCGGCGCCGACCATCTCGTGCGCTACGACCGCGAGCCGTTTCGCGACGCCGTCAAGCGCATCACCGATGGCCGTGGCGCCGACGTGGTGTTCGACCCCGTCGGCGGCGAGGTGTTCGAGAACTCGATGCGCTGCATCGCCTGGGGTGCGCGGCTGCTGGTCATCGGATTCACCGGGGGCATCGGCTCGGCGAAAACCAATCTGCTGCTGATCAAGGGCGCCAGCGTGCTCGGCGTGCGCGCGGGAGAAGCGGTGCGGAAAAATCCGGCGCTCGGCGAGGCGCGCCTGAAGGCGCTGCTGCAATGGGCGGAGGAGGGTAAGCTGCGCCCGAATATCTCGCACCGCCTTCAGCTGGAAGATTGCGCCAAGGCGATGCGGCTGTTGCTCGACCGCAAGGCGATCGGGCGGGTGGCACTGGTGATGGAGTGACGTGCCGTGGTGACGGTGCCGTAGGGTGGGCAAAGGCGCTCGTGCGCCGTGCCCACCACCTATCTGCGAGTGAAACGAAATGGTGGGCACGCTTCGCTTTGCCCACCCTACGAGAGCCTCACTTATACTCCGGCTCGTTCCACCACGGAAAATAATCCGGCATATCGCTGGACACCTTGTTCTTGAACTGCGCCGGCCGCTTTTCCAGGAACGACACCACGCCTTCCTTCACGTCCTCCGAGCGGCCGCGGGCGTAGATGCCGCGGCTGTCGACCTTGTGGGCTTCCATGGGATCGTCGGCGCCCATCATGCGCCACATCATCTGGCGGATCAGCGCCACCGACACCGGCGCGGTCTTGGCTGCGAATTCCTTGGCGAGCGCGCGGGCGGTCGGCAGCAGATCATCGGGGGCGACGACCTTGCTGACGAGGCGGCCGGCGAGCGCTTCCTGCGCCGGGAAGACGCGGCCCGAATAGCACCATTCCAGCGCCTGCGAGATGCCGACGATGCGGGGCAGGAACCAGCTCGATGCCGCCTCCGGCACGATGCCGCGCTGGGAGAACACGAAGCCGAAACGCGCGGCGTCCGATGCGATGCGGACGTCCATCGCGAGCTGCATGGTGACGCCGATGCCGACGGCAGGACCGTTCACCGCGGCGATCACGGGCTTCAGGCACTTGAATATGCGCAAGGTCACCTGACCGCCGCCGTCGCGGACCTGCGGATCGCTGTAGTCGACCTTGCCGTCGGCAAAACGCTTCACCGGGCCGCGACGCGCGTCGCGATCAAACGTGTCTGCACCGGACGAAAGGTCCGCGCCCGCGCAAAAGCCGCGGCCTGCGCCGGTGACGATGATGGCGCGGACGTTGTCGTCCTTGTCGGCGGCGTCGAACGCGTCGATCAGCTCGGCCTGCATCTGCGCGTTGAAGGCGTTGAGCTTGTCGGGCCGGTTCAGCGTGATGGTGAGGATCTGCTCGGCGACCTCGTATTTGATCGTCTCATACGCCATAGTGGTTTCCTTCCCTTGTCTCTTTGTCGTTCTCTCTAGCACGTCATTCCGGGGCGCGCGAAGCGCGAATCCGGAATCCATTTCTCCACACCACTTGTGCGGATGAATGGATTCCGGGCTTGCGCCAAGAGGGCGCAACCCGGAATGACGAGAGTGTGTTTAGTTCGCCGGTGGCTTGGGCCAAGGCTTCTGCGCGCTGCGCAGGCTCTCAAACGCCTTGGCCATGCCGAGCACGCCGATATCGTCGAAGCGGCGCCCGACGATCTGCGCGCCGATGGGAAAACCCTTGGCGTCGAAGCCGCCATTGATGGAGACCGCAGGGTTCTCCGACATATTCCACGGCACGGTATAGGCGATGTGCTCGAACGGCTTCATCGGATCGTTGGTGGGCGAGGCCCAGTCCGCCGCATAGTTCACATTCGGCGCGGTCGGCGAGATCACGTAATCAATCTCGCAGAACAGCTTTGACGCCGCCGCACGGATCGCCATGGTCTGATTGAAGCCACGGATGACATCGACGCCCGACAACTTTGCGCCGGACTCGCCCCATCTAAAAATATACGGCAGCACCTTTGCCTGTTCGGCCGCCGTCAGCTTCGACAGATCGTCCCACATTCGTGCGCGCCAAAAGTTGTCGAGGCCGTCGAGCATCTCGCGCGTGAGGATGCCGTCGACTTCGGTGACGACGCTGCCTGCGGATTCGAACGCCTTTGCGGCCTTCACCGCGACCTCTCGCACGGGCCTCTCCAGCGCCATGCCGGTGCCGGGATCGAGCATCAGGCCGATGCGCAGCTTGCGCGGGGATTTTTCCAGACCCTTCCAGTTGAGCGGCTCGGCGGGCAGGCTCGTGCCGTCGCGCCGGTCGGGCTTTGCGATCACGCTCATCATCAGCGCGCAATCATCGACCGTGCGGGTCATGGGGCCGGCGACGCGGCCGACATAAGCGGGATCGATCGGCACGCGGCCAAAGCTTGGTTTCAACCCGACGAGACCGCACCAGCCCGCGGGCAGGCGCACCGAGCCGCCGATATCGGTGCCGAGATGCAGCGGGCCATAGCCGGCTGCGGCTGCGGCGCCCGCACCGGCGCTGGAGCCGCCGGGATTCTTGGAGAGGTCCCAGGGATTGCGCGCGAGCGCGTGGAAGGAGGAGAGCCCCGAGGACAGCATGCCGTAATCGGGCATGGTGGTCTTCGCGAACATGATTGCGCCGGCCTCACGCAGCCGCGCGGCGGGCGGAGCGTCCTTCTCGGCCGGGACGAGCTTGACACTGGCAGCCCCCAGCGGCACCGGCACTCCCTTGGTCGCGATGTTGTCCTTCACCGTAACAGGCACGCCGTCGAGCGCGCCTGACGGCTCACCGCCGTTCCAGCGCGCGGTCGAGGCCCTTGCCGCCTCGCGCGCGCCGTCGGGATCGAATGCATAGAGCGCCCTGAGGTGTGGTTCCCACGCAGCGACATGCGCGAGCACGTCCTCCAGCACCTCGCTCGGCGAGAACTGCTTGGCGCGATAGCCTGCGATCAGATCGACCGCGGAGAGATCGTGCAGCGAGGTGACCGCCTCTTCGACGCCCTTCTTGTGCATCGTTAAACCACCGGCATGCGCGTTTCGATGATCCGGGCGAACATGCTGGCGCCGATCGGCAGGATCTTGTCGTCGAGCACGTAGCCGGGATTGTGCACCGGCACGGAGCCCTCATGCCCGACCCAGAAATAGGCGCCCGGAATGGTCTGCAGCATGTCGGCAAAGTCCTCGCTGCCCATCTTCGGCTGGCTGCGGGTGATCACCTTGGCAGGATCGACGATGGTGCGCGCAACGTCCTCGACCACCTTGGACTGCTCGACCTGGTTGACCAGCACACCAAAGGTGTCGCGGATGTCGACGTCGATCTCGCACTGATAGGCGCTGGCGATGCCGGCGCAGATCGTGCGGACGCGTTGGCTGATCAGGGCGCGGACTTCATCCGAGAAGGTGCGGATGGTGCCGCAAAGATGCGCTTCGCCGGGAATGACATTGTAGGCGGAGCCGGCATGGATCTGCGTGATGGACACCACGGCGGCCTGGAGCGGCTCGACATTGCGGCTGACGATGGTCTGGATCGCCTGCGCCAGCGTGGTCGCGATGATCACCGCGTCCTTGGAGCGCTCCGGCATTGCGCCATGCGCGCCATAGCCGGTGATGCGGAGGTCGAAGAAGTCGGCGCCGGCCATCGCCGGGCCGGGCAGGATCGCAATCTCGCCGAGATTGAGGTCGGGCGCGTTGTGCAGGCCGTAGAGCTCGTCGCAGGGGAATTTCTCGAACAGGCCGTCCTTGATCATGGCGCGGGCGCCGCCGAGGCCTTCCTCGGCCGGCTGGAAGATCAGGTGCACGGTGCCGTCGAAGTTCCTCGTTTCCGCGAGGTAGCGCGCGGTGCCGAGCAGCATGGTGGTGTGGCCGTCATGGCCGCAGCCGTGGAAGCGGCCGGGGATTTTCGAGCTCCATTTCAGATTGGTGTTCTCTTCCATCGGCAGCGCGTCCATATCGGCGCGCAAGCCGATGCGCTTGCCGCTCGCGCCCTTGCCCTTGATGACGCCGATCACGCCGGTGCCGCCGAGGCCGCGATGCACCTCGATGCCCCAGCCCTTCAGCTTGTCGGCGACGATGCCGGAGGTGCGGACCTCCTCGAAGCCGATCTCGGGATGGGCGTGGAGGTCGCGGCGGATGGCGGTGAGTTCGTCGGCATAGCCGTCGATGCGGTCAATGGTGGGCATGTGTCCTGTCCGGTTAGCGTGATGGGGGCGTGAAAACGGGGCCGTTCGGCTTGATGCGGATACCCGGCCGCAGGCGCGTCCAGGGCAGCGAGGCGGTATCGGCCGGCATCGCGCCGGGCGCGGCGCAGATCATCAGCTTTTCCGCGATCGGCTCGAAATCGGCGCGGAAATGCACCGAGCTCTTGTTGACCAGAATCTTCTCCGCCGTCGGCTCGATGCCGACATAGCGGTACATCGCCTGATCGGCGAGCTGCGCCTTGTGCGAGGAGACGACGATTCGGACGTCGCCGATGCGCAAGGCCGCGGACGGGCCCATCTCCATCTCGCGGCCGCCATAATAGGGGCCGGGCGCGATGAAGCGGCCGTCGGAGAGCTTTTCGACGACAAAGGTCTCGGTATAGGGCTCGTCGCCGGGAATGCCGGACTTGCCGCCGAGCGAGAGCGTGATGGTGGCGCCGACGCCGGCCGCATGCGCGGCCTTGGCCGACGCCGGATCGTAGATCGCGCCGGTCGCGGCGCTCGCCTTGTTGCGCACCAGCGCGCGCAGCATGCCGGTGGTGTCGGAATCGCCGCCGGCGCCGGGATTGTCCTGGGTATCGGCGATGATGATCGGCTTGCTCGCGCTCTTCGAAAGCTCCATGGCGTGGCGGACGCCATCATCGGGCGACCAGATCTTGCCGTCGAAATCGTTCTCGTGGCTTTCGATCAGCTTGACGATCGCATCCGCCGCACGGTCGGCATCTCCTTGCGTCTTGCCATAGGCGAACACGCTCGGCCCGCAATCGCGGAAATCGGCCGCGGGGAAGCCCGGCGCGAAAGAGAGCGTCGGAACCGCATCGCTCTCGAGAGCGGCGAGCTTTTCGTAGATGCCCTTGGTGGGAAAGTCGTTGGTGCATTGCCAGCTGATCGCGATCAGGAAGGGCAATTGGCGGAACGACTTTGCAAAGGGCTGCTTGGTCTTCAGCAGCAATGCGAGGTGCCTTGCAGAGGCGCGGCCGGTCTCGGCCATGTCGACATGCGGATAGGTGCGGTAAGCAATCAGCGCGTCCGCATGCTCCATCATCTCGGGCGTGACGTTGGCGTGGAGGTCGAGGCTCGCGACCAGCGGAATGTCCTTGCCGATGACGCGGCGCACGCGCGCCAGAATCTCGCCTTCGCCGTCGTCGAGATGCTCGGTGACCATCGCGCCATGCAGATCGAGATAGACCGCGTCGAGCGGGCCGGCGGCCGCGATGCCGTCGACCATCACCTTCACGATGCGCTCGAAGGCGTCCTTGGTGACATGCGCCGAGGGGCTTGCACCACAGGCGATCGTCGGAACGAGTTCCCAGCCATTGGCCTCAGTGCTGTCGACGAAGCCGGCAAGGCCGACATTGATGCGCCGCATCACCTTCAGCACGTCGGCACCTTCAGTCATCGCCGGCCAGCCGCCGCCATGCTGGAAATCCGCGTACGTCGCCTTCGTCGGAGCGAAGGTATTGGTCTCGTGCAGGAAGCCGCCGACGGCGATACGTGTCATCAATACAAGTCCAGCGATTGAAAGTTCGCGACGTTAGCCTTGGCGCTGAGGCGAGGGCAAGGTGGGGAGCCCATGTCGCCGCGCATGGCTTTAAGTCATTTTCGAATGCTGGTGATCGCTCCCGTCATTGCGAGCGAAGCGAAGCAATCCAGAATCTTTCCGTTGCGGCAGTCTGGATTGCTTCGCTCCGCTCGCAATGACGGAGTATGTGGATCAAGCCGTCGCCGCCACACCCTCCGACACCGGCCGGAAATTCGCAAAATCCCAGCCGCGGCCCGGCGCTGCTTCGAGCAAGGCCCGCGTGTAGGCCTCCTGCGGATGCGTCAGCACCGCGCCGGCCGGGCCCTGCTCGACGACGCGGCCGTGCTGCATCACCACGACCTCGTCGCAGATCTGGGCGGCGACGCGCAGATCGTGGGTGATGAACAGGATGGCGATGCCGAGCCGCTTCTGGATCTCGTGCAGGAGTTCCAGCACCTGCGCCTGCACGGAGACGTCGAGCGCGGAGACGGCTTCGTCTGCAACCAGCACATCGGGATCGAGCGCGAGCGCGCGCGCAATGGCGATACGCTGGCGCTGGCCGCCGGAGAACTGGTGCGGATAGCGCGACACCGCATCGGCCGGCAGGCCGACCAGCTCGAGCAGCTCGCGGGCGCGCTTCATGGCATCGGCATGCGAGACGCCGTAATTGATCGGGCCTTCCGCGATGCTCTCGCCGACGGTGACGCGCGGGTTGAGCGAGCGGTAGGGATCCTGGAACACGATCTGGATCTTCTGCCGGTGCGGCTGCAGCAGGCGGCGCGAGATGTCGGAGATCTCGCGGCCGGCCAGCCGCACGCCGCCGGAGGTCGGATCGATCAGGCGCACGATGCAGCGCGCCACCGTCGACTTGCCCGAGCCGCTTTCGCCGACGATGCCGAGCGTGCGACCCTTGCGCAGCGTCAGCGTCACCTTGTCGGCGGCGACGACCTCGCGGCCTTTGCCGAAGAACGCGCGCTCCTTGTAGACCTTGCTGAGCTCGTTGGCCTCCAGCACCACCGGTTCCTTGGTCTCGGGCCGCGCCGCGCGCGGCACCAGGCTCGGCACCGCGGAGAGCAAATTGCGGGTGTACTCCATGGTCGGATTGCGCAGGATGGAATCGAGCGTGCCGGTCTCGACCAGGCGACCTTGCCGCATCACCGCGACGCGGTCCGCGATCTCGGCGACCACGCCCATGTCGTGGGTAATGAACAGCACGGCGGTGCCGTGATCGCGCTGGAGGTCGCGGATCAGGGTCAAGATCTGCTTCTGCGTGGTGACGTCAAGCGCGGTGGTCGGCTCGTCGGCAATCAGCAGCTTCGGCTCCAGCACCAGCGCCATCGCGATCATGATGCGCTGCCGCTGGCCACCGGAGAGGCGGTGCGGGTAGGAGGCGAAGATGCGCTCGACCTGGGGCAGGCGCACCTGCTCCATCATGTCGAGGATCCGCTTCTTGCGTGCCCTGGCATCGAGATCGGTGTGGGCGCGCAAGACTTCGTCGATCTGGCGACCGACGGGCACGACCGGATTGAGCGCGGTCATCGGCTCCTGGAAAATCATCGCCATCTGCGTCGCGCGCAGCTGGCGCAGGCGGCGGTCGGTCGCGGTGAGGATCTCCTCGCCGACCAGCTTGACGCTGCCGCTGGTCGGAACCAGCGTGCCCTTCGGCAGCAGGCCCATCGTGGTGAGCGAGGTCACCGACTTGCCCGAGCCGCTTTCGCCGACGAGGCACAGCGTCTCGCCCTGGTGCACCTGGACCGAGATGCCGTCGATGATCTTGGGCCCGCCCGGCTTCTTGCCGACGGAGACGACGAGGTTGTTGATGTCGAGAACTGGGTTGGTCATCAGGTCACTCCGTCGTCATTGCGAGGAGCGAAGCGACGAAGCAATCCAGAAATCTTTCCGCGGAGGCAGACTGGATTGCTTCGCTTCGCTCGCAATGACGGAACAAGGGGCACGGCCGGCGAGACAAATCACTTGCCCTCCCGCTGCTTCATGCGGGGATCGAGTGCGTCGCGGGCGGCGTCGCCGATCAGATTGATGCTGAGGATGGCGATCGAGAGCAGCAGGCCCGGCCAGAAGATCAGCGTCGGCTTGAGCTGAAAATACTGGCGGCCCTCGGCCATGATGTTGCCCCAGGTCGGCGTCTCCGGCGAGATGCCGGCGCCGAGGAAGGAGAGGATGGCCTCGGTGAGGATGGCGGAGGCGCAGACATAGGTGCCCTGGACGATCAGCGGCGCGATCGTGTTCGGCATCAGATGCCGCCACATGATTTTTGGCAGCGACGAGCCGACCGAGATCGCCGCTTCGACATAAGGTTCTTCGCGCGCCGACAGCACCACCGAGCGCACCAGGCGCGCCACGCGCGGGATCTCGGGAATGGTGATCGCGATCAGCACGGTCCAGATGCTGGCGCCGGACAGCGAAACCACGGCGATGGCGAGCAAAATGCTCGGCATCGCCATCAGGCCGTCCATGACGCGCATCAGGACGGAATCGATCAGCTTGAAGAAGCCGGAGACAAGACCGATCGCAAGGCCAATGACGATCGAGAGGATCGCCGAGCCGATGCCGATCAGAAGCGAGATTCGGCCGCCATAGATGACGCGCGACAGCAGGTCGCGGCCGTAGGCGTCGGTGCCGAGCAGGAATTGCGCCGAGGAGGGCTTCAGCCGCAGTGACGGTGCCAGCTGGATCGGATCATGCGGCGCGATCAGCGGCGCCAGGACCGAGATCAGCACGATCAGCGCGAGCAACACCGTCGCCGTGGCGATGATCGGTGTCGAGGTGAGGAAGCCGAAGCGCGGCCGCAGCGGCGACGTGATCGGAATGGATGACTGGGGAAGGGTATCGACTGACATTTGTTGTTGTCCTAGCCTCAGTACCGGATCCGGGGATCGAGCAGCGTGTAGGCGACGTCGATCAGGAGATTGACGACGACGTAGATCAGCGAGGTCAGCAGGATCATCGCCTGAATCACCGGATAGTCGCGCGCCAGCACCGCATCGACGGTGAGGCGGCCGATGCCGGGGATGTTGAACACGCTCTCGGTCACGACGACGCCGGAGATCAGTAGCGCGAAGCCGGTACCGATCACGGTGATCACGGGCACAGCGGCGTTGCGCAGCGCGTGCCGCATCATCACCGCGACCTCGTTGATGCCCTTGGCGCGTGCCGTTCGCACGTAATCTTCGCCGAGCACATCGAGCATCGCCGCGCGCGTCATGCGCGCGATCAGCGCGATGTAGATGAAGGAGAGCGCGCAGGTCGGCAGGATGATGCGCTCGAAGAACTGGCCGAAGCCGCCCGAGATGCTCTTGAAACCCTGCACCGGCACCCAGCGCAGGTCGATCGCAAAGACCTCGATCAGGACATAGCCGACCACGAACACCGGCACCGAGAAGCCGAGCACGGAGAGGCCCATCACGAAACGGTCGATCCAAGTGCCGTGCTTCCAGGCCGCGATCACGCCCAAGGGCACGGCGACGATGACGGCGAGGATGATGGTCGACAGCGCGATCGAGATCGACGGCTCGACGCGCTGGCCGATCATCTTCATGACCGGCAAATTGGAGATCAGCGACGTGCCGAGATCGCCGTGCAAGAGCTTGCCGACCCAGGTGATGAACTGCACGATCAGCGGCTCGTTGAGGCCGAGCGAGGCGCGAATCCGCTCCAGCCGCTCCGGCGTCGCATTGTCGCCGGCGAGAATCGCGGCCGGGTCGCCGGGCGTCAGCCGCAGCAACAGGAACACGAACAGCGCGACGACGCCCATCACGGGCACCGCAGCCAGAACGCGGCGAATGAGATAACCTAGCATGAACCTATCTCCGGCTGCGGAACTTGCGACGCCCAGAGGGCACCCGTGGATTCGATCGTGTCTATCATGCGTGCCTGTCGTTCGGGCTGGAAAAGCCGGCCGGAGAACCGTCGTCTCGGGGCAAATTGTGTGCCAAGGGCAGGGCGGTCGCAAGAGGCCGCCCCGCATCGGTTTTGCGACCACTCAGGATGCACTGCGCATCTCGCGCTCAACCGCAAGTTCGCCCCGAAGCGAAGGGACGGTTGGCGGCGCGTTGAGCCCGCGCCAGCCGTCGATGGTTGCGGCAATCATTTGCGCGGTCGCGGCCGATAACGTCCAGCCGAGATGGCCGTGGCCGGTGTTGAAGAACACGCCGGGCATCCGGCCTGCTCGCACCACCGGCATCATGTCGGGCATCATCGGACGCAGCCCGGCCCACGGAATAATGCGAGACGTCTCGACCGCCGGGAAATTGCTGCGCACCCAGTCGATCAATGGCTGCACGCGGTCGGCGCGGATGTCGCGGTTGAAGTCGTTGAACTCGGCCGTGCCGGCAACGCGAAAACGATCCGCGCCGAGCCGGCTGGTGACGATCTTGGCGGCTTCGTCGAGCAGGCTGAGGGTCGGCGTCGCGCTACGGCTTTCGTCGGTATCGAGGTGCACGGTGATCGAATAGCCCTTCACCGGATAGACGTTGACGCGCTCGTCGAGCATGGCGGCGAAGTGACGGCTGGCAACGCCGGCGCAGACCACGACGCCATCAACCTTCAGCACGCCGCGCGCGGAGGCGACCGCGTCGCTTGCGGACAGATCAGCCCAGCCGATGACGAAGCCGCCGCGGACTTGCGCGATGGAATCGATATTGGCCTCATGGATGAAGGTTGCGCCGCGACGCTTGCAGGCATCCGCCAGCCCGCGCGTGAACTTGTGGATGTCGCCGGCCGCATCCGACGGCGTGTAGAAGCCGCCGTAATAATCCTTGCGCAGCGTCGGCTCGATCGTGCGGATTTCCTCTGAAGTCACCGGGCGCCGATCGAGCCCACCTTCCTGCAGCAGTGCGTTGACGCGCAGGCCGGACTCGAAACCCTTCCTGTCGTGATAGATGTGGAGGATGCCGCGACGTTCGAGATCGAAGTCGATGCCTTCGCGTGCCGCAATCTCGAACAGGTGCTTGCGGGCTTCGATCGCGAGCCGCGTGGTCAGAATCGTGTTGGCGCGGTAGTTTCCGATATTGGCGACGAACTCGCTCATCCAGGAATATTTGTGCCAGTTCGGCCGCGGGTTCATCAGCAGCGGCGCGTCGCGCCGGAACATCCAGCGCAGGCCTTTCAGGATCGTGGCGGTGCTATTCCACACCTCGGCATTGCTGGCGGAGAGCTGCCCGCCGTTCGCAAACGAGGTCTCCATCGCGGCGTAGCGATGCTTGTCGAGCACCGTCACCTCAAAGCCGCGTTCGAGCAGGGCATAGGCAGTCGTTACGCCGGTGATGCCGGCGCCAATGATGGCGATATGAGTCATGATGAAGTCGGGGCTCCCGTGAGTTAGAGTCGGCTAACCGCCGGCCCGAAAGCCGTTGGCGGCGCCCCATCTGTCACGGTTACCTGAGAGCTTGATCCGACACGGACCTCGGCGAGGGCGGACCTCACAAGGCCAATACGGACTATCCCCTTCGGTGGACGTCACGATGTCTCATTCGTGCCGTCTCTCTCCAGATCGTCCTGACGAAACAGTCCTTTTGCCTGAGAGTTTCCGGGGCGGTTGCTCCGTCGGCGCCGCAATGAAAGCGGGAAGCCTTCATTGCGATCTCTCCCGCATCGTCGCGTGGACCATCGAGCAGTACGATGCGCCTTATTTTTAGACAAGGCTAAATTTGAACCGCGCCTGCCAACACATTGTGCAGTGCGAAGTTGATTCAATTACTCCAGCGTCGCAAGCAACCCGGCCATCAAGCGCCCGCGTTCAACCAGGCTCTCGACCTCGATGAACTCCTCGAGCGTGTGGCCATTGCCGCCGCGCACGCCGAGACCGTCGAGCGTCGGAATTCCCATCGCGCCCGTAAAGTTGCCGTCGGAGCCTCCGCCGGAGCTCGCACGCGGTAATTCCGTGCCGAGAGATTTGGCTATGCCGCGCGCCTTTTCATACAGCGCCATGGTGCCGGCATCCGCCTCCCACACCGGCCGCGTCACGCCACGCGTCACCTTGAAGCTGACGTCGTTCGCGGTGCCCGACAGGGCCAGCATCCGCTCGACGCCGCGGTCGAGATCGGCCTGGCGCTTCGCCATGGAGAGCGCTTCGCCGGTCGCGGTCGTGGCCACGCAATTGACCCATTGTCCGCCATGCACGACGCCGACCGAGAAGGTGCAGTCTTCCGTCGTCATCGCGTCGATCGCAAGAATCTGCCTTGCCATCTCGCGGATGGCCGAGCGTCCCGCCGACAGGGTCGCGCCCGCGTGGCTCGGCCGCCCCGTCGCTTCCAGATTGAATCGCGCGATGGCGTAACGTCCGGTGGTGACGCCGTTGTCGGCGCGGCCGGGCTCGGGCACGAGCACATATTTGTTGCGCGCAGCTTCCGCCTCGATGATGTCGCGCGTCGAGGGCGTGCCGACTTCCTCGTCGGGCGTGAACAGGATGGTGATCGGCAGCGGCGTTGTGAAGGACGCGCGCGCCAGCTGCCGGATCGCTTCCAGCGAGAGATAGTTGCCGCCCTTCATGTCGTAGATGCCGGGGCCGTAGCACTTGTTGCCCTCGCGCCGCCATTTCAGCTTCTCGATGGTGCCGACCGGGTGGACGGTATCCACGTGCCCGGCGATCAGGATGCCCGGCTCGCCCTGCTTTGGATGCGGGAAGCGCGCGCGGACGACGCCGCCAAAGCCCTGACGGCCGGCGATGCGCTCGATGGTCGCACCCATGATCGCCATATCCCGCGCTGCGATATCGAGCATACGGTTGACCGCTCCTGCGTCCCAGGTCGGGCTCTCGCATTCCACCCAGGTGCGCAGGCCCTCGAGCATCGCCTCGGAATCGAAGGGAAGATTGGCTGGATTCATCTTGATGTCTCTCAAGCTTCAAAAGATGGAATGCGCATTGCATCAGCGCGGACAGGACAAGCGGAAAGAGTTGTAGAGCCAAACCGGTCATTGCGGAGCCCCGTGCATGCGATGCCATGGGCTGCACCGAAACCGGATTGACGCGCTCAACACTGTCTGCAAGTCTCGAAAAGATAAAGGCATTGCATGAGGTTAGTTCGCCTAAGGAACGAACCGAATGCCCAACCAATAACCTGCCTTTGAACAGTTTCACGCCAGGAGAAACTTTCTATGTTGAGCTTGATGCGCCGGGGGCGACGCGCGTTCGCCTCCACACTCGCGCTGTCGGTCGTCGCGCTTGCGACGGCGATGGCCTCGCCGGTGTTTGCGGCCGGCAAGACCATCACCGCGGTGATGCATTCGGATCTGCGCATCATCGATCCGATCTTCACCACCGCCTACATCACGCGTGACCATGGCTACATGGTCTATGACACGCTGATCACGACGGATGCGAACTTCAAGATCCAGCCGCAGATGGCGGACTGGAAGATCTCCGACGACAAGCTCACCTACACCTTCACGCTGCGCGACGGCCTGAAGTGGCATGACGGCGCGCCGGTGACGGCGGAAGACTGCGTCGCCTCGCTGAAGCGCTGGGCCGCCGTCGACGGCATGGGCCAGCAGATGATGACCTTCACGGCCAGCATCGAGGCGACCGACGCCAAGACCATCACGCTGAAGCTGAAGGAGCCGTACGCGCTCGTGCTGGAATCGATCGGCAAGCCGTCCTCGCGCGTGCCCTTCATGATGCCGAAGCGCCTCGCCGAGACGCCGCCGGACAAGCAGATTCCGGAGCAGATCGGCTCCGGTCCGTTCAAGTTCGTGCAGGGCGAATTCCAGCCCGGCGTGAAGGCGGTCTACGTCAAGAACACCGACTACGTGCCGCGCAAGGAGCCGGCGAGCTGGACCGCCGGCGGCAAGGTGGTGAAGGTCGACCGCGTCGAGTGGATCACCATGCCGGACTCGCAGACCGCGGTGAACGCGCTGCAGTCGGGCGACATCGACTTCATGGAAGTGCCACCGTGGGATCTGCTGCCGGTGCTTGAAGGCAATCCCGACCTCAAGGTCGATACGCTGAACAAGTTCGGCTACCAAACGCTTGGCCGCATGAACTTCCTCTATCCGCCCTTCGACAATCCGAAGATCCGCCGCGCCGCCTTCCTGGCGATGAACCAGAAGGACGTGCTCGACGCGCTGGTCGGCAACCCGAAGTACTACAAGGTCTGCGGCGCCTTCTTCATCTGCGACACCCCGTTCGCAACCGACGTCGGCTCCGAGACGCTGGTCAAGGGCAACGGCATGGCGGAAGCCAAGAAGGCGCTCGCCGAGTCCGGCTATGACGGCACGCCCATCGTGGTCATGGTGCCCGGCGATGTCGTCACGCTGAAGGCGCAGCCGACGGTCGCGGTGCAGCTGCTCCGCGAAGCCGGCTTCAAGGTCGACGCGCAGGCGACCGACTGGCAGACGGTGGTGAGCCGTCGTGCCAGCCAGAAGCCCCCGAAGGAGGGCGGCTGGAACATGTTCTTCACCAACTGGGTCAGCGCCGACGTGTCCAACCCGATCTCCAATCTCTCGATCGGCGGTCAGGGCAAGAAGGGCGGCTGGTTCGGCTGGGCGGAAGACGCCAAGATCGAGAACCTCAAGGACGACTTCGTCCGCGCTGCCTCGCTCGACGATCAGAAGAAGATCGCGACCGAGATCCAGAAGGAAGCCTATGACCAGGTGATCTACGTGCCGCTCGGCCAGTATCTGGCGCCGAGCGCATGGCGGAAGTCGCTCTCCGGCGTGCTCGACGGCCCGGCGACCCCGGTGTTCTGGAACATCGACAAGTCCGAGTAAGGCCAACTCCGAGTCAGGCGAAGGCGCGTCAGCGCGCCTTCTGTCCCGACCTATCACGCGGCGCCGCTGTCATCAGCGGCGCTGCTCGCCAGGAGAATTCGTCGGGAGAACTTGTCGGCAGAACTCGTCAGGAGAACTTCAATGTTCCAACTCATGCGCCGGGGGCGTCGGGCGTTCGTCTCCACACTTGCGATTTCAGTCGTGGCGCTCTCGGCACTGGCCTCGCCAGTTCTTGCCGCAGGCAAGACCATTACCGCCGTGATGCATTCGGATCTGCGCATCCTCGATCCGATCTTCACCAGCGCCTACATCGCGCGTGATCATGGTTACATGGTCTACGACACGCTGATCGCGACGGATGCGAACTTCAAGATCCAGCCGCAGATGGCCGACTGGAAGATCTCGGACGACAAGCTCACCTACACCTTCACGCTGCGCGATGGACTGAAGTGGCATGACGGTACGCCGGTCACCGCGGAAGACTGCGTCGCCTCCCTGAAGCGCTGGGCCGCCGTCGATGGCATGGGGCAGCAGATGATGCTGTTCACCGCCAGCATCGAGGCGACCGATCCCAAGACCATCACGCTGAAGCTGAAGGAGCCGTACGCGCTCGTGCTGGAATCGATCGGCAAGCCGTCCTCGCGGGTCGCTTTCATGATGCCGAAGCGTCTCGCCGAGACGCCGCCGGAGAAGCAGATTCCCGAGCAGATCGGCTCCGGGCCCTTCAAGTTCGTGCAGGCCGAATTCCAGCCCGGGGTGAAGTCGGTCTACGTCAAGAACACGGACTACCTGCCGCGCAAGGAGCCGGCGAGCTGGACCACCGGCGGCAAGGTGGTGAAGGTCGATCGCGTCGAATGGATCACGATGCCGGATGCGCAGACCGCATTGAACGCGCTGCAGTCGGGCGACATCGATTTCATGGAAAATCCTGCCTTCGAAATGTTGCCCAGCATCGAAGCCGACAAGGAGCTCAAGCTCGAAATCCTGAACAAGTTCGGCTTCCAGACCGGCGCGCGGATGAACTTCCTCCATCCACCATTCGATAACGTCAAGGTCCGCCGCGCTGCACTGCTGGCGGTCAACCAGAAGGACGTGCTCGACGCGCTGATCGGCAATCCCAAATACTACAAGACTTGCGCCGCGGTCTTCATCTGCGACACGCCGTTCGCGACGGATATCGGCGGTGAGACCCTCGCGAAGGGCGGCGACATTGCTGCGGCCAGGAAGGCGCTCGCCGAGTCCGGCTACGACGGGACACCAATTGTGCTCATGGCGCCGGGCGACGTGCTGACGCTGAAGGCTCAACCGATCGTCGTGGCCCAGCAACTGCGCGAAGCCGGCTTCAAGGTCGATCTGCAGGCGACCGACTGGCAGACGGTGGTGAGCCGGCGCGCCAGCCAGAAGCCCCCGAAGGAGGGCGGCTGGAACATGTTCATCACAAACTGGGTCAGCGCCGACGTGGTCAATCCGATCTCCAATGTCGCTGTCGGCGGGCAGGGCAAGAAGGGCGGCTGGTTCGGCTGGGCGGAGGACGCCAGGGTCGAGCAGCTCAAGGACGCCTTCGTTCGCGCGGCCTCGCTCGATGATCAGAGGAAAGTGGCAACCGAGATCCAGAAAGAGACCTATGATCAGGTGCTCTATGTCCCGCTCGGTCAGTATCAGGCGCCAAGCGCGTGGCGGAAGTCGCTCTCCGGCGTGCTCGACGGCCCGGCGACGCCGGTGTTCTGGAACATCGACAAGTCCGAGTAAGGCAAGTCGGAACAGGGAAAGATGTTTCCCTGCACCTTTCGTCCAATCATCACGCGGCGCCGCCATCATCAGCGGCGCCGTTGTGGTTTGGCGGTCCTGCGTCGGCGAAATCCGCCGAACTTTAAGTCTTCCAGACTCCAATCATTGCTATTTGTTTCCGAACTGAAATAGATGGTTGGTCCTCGGACATCACTTTCCCTTCCATCGATTTGAATCCGTTGGTTTGATTCCCTTGCTCGATTTTGCATTGCAGGCGATGGCCGAACAGTCGGATCGCGCGCCGTCGCGCTGGCGCCGGCCATTGCTGCGCTGGCTGGATGGCGTTGAGGCAGGCTGGGCCGTGCCGCTCCTCATCGCGTGCTTCGTTGCGATCTGGGCGCTGTATCTCGCCATCGCCTATGCCGGCGGCGGGCTGCATCCCGACACGCTCGAGGCCTGGACGCTGGGACGCAATTTCGCCTTCGGCTATCACAAGCATCCGCCGCTGATGGGCTGGATCGCGACTGCATGGACCGCCGTCTTCCCGCCCAGCGACTGGTCGCTGCAACTGATGGCGATGGTGAACGCGGGCCTCGCGCTGGTCTTCGTCGATTGCGTCGCGCGGCAATTCGTGACCGGGCACAAGCGCATCCTGGTGCTCCTGCTCCTCATGCTGACGCCGGCCTATCAATTCCACGCCCAGCGCTTCAACGCCAATGCCGTGCTGCTCGCGATCTGGCCGCTTGCCATATGGTGTTTTCTACGCGCGTTCGAGACCAGGTCCGCTGTCTGGGCGGTCGCGCTTGGATGCACCACGGCGCTCGCCATGGCCGGAAAATATTACTCGATCTTCCTGGTCACGAGCTTTGCATTCGCCGCGCTGGCGCATCCGGCGCGGCGCGCCTATTTCAGCTCGGCGTCGCCCTGGATTTCGGTCGTCACCGGGCTCGCGGCGCTGTCACCGCACATCTACTGGCTCGCGACCACGGGCGCATCGACCTTCACCTACGCGCTGAACCACGCCAACGGCAATGCCGTCAGCTCGCTCGGTGACGTCAGGAATTTTCTGCTGGGACTCCTGGCGGCCATCAGCGTCGCCGCCGCGATCTGGGTGCTCATCGCGGGTACGCGGCTCAAGCAGTTTCCGGCCGACTTCGCCGCGATGAGCCCGGGCCTTCGGCTTCTCTTCTACGTCGCCATCGGCACCATCGTCCTGCCGGTGCTGACATCGCTCGCGATGGGCACGGATCTGCCGTCGCTATGGGGCTTGCAGGGATTGTTCCTGTTCGTCGTGCTGATCGTCTGCGGCGCGCGTTATCCCGTCGAACGGTTCTACACCGTCAATGTGGCGGTCATTGTCGCCGGCGTTGCGCTTGTCGCCGTGCTGGTCGCCGCGCCGATCCATGCCGTCTATCGCAATAGCCACGGTTATGAAGAGGGACGGAATCTTTAAGCGCAGGCAGCCAGCGAGCTCACCCGGCAATGGCGCGAGCTGACCGGCGAGCCGCTCAGTGCCGTCAGCGGCGACGATGCGCTGGCCTTCGCCACGGCCTTCTACAGTCCGGATCATCCGCATTATTCGCGGCCGTTCGAGCACCAGTACGATTGGGGCCTGCCGCGCCAGACGACGCTCGACCGGGGTTGGGCAGCGCTCTGTTTCCGTGATCAGGATGATTGCGGCCGCTGGATGGAATGGGTGTCCGCGCGCGCCGAAAACTTTGTCAGGCGGGAATTCACCGTGGAGGCCTCGCTGTGGGGCCGGCCGGGCCTGAGCCGGAACGTGGTCGTGCTGATGGTACCGCCGCGCGCGAGCAGCGGCGCATCGCCCGAAAGCGCAGCGCAGGATTTCAGCGCCAGCAGGCGCAATCCGGAATAGGCGCGCCGCTCAGCAATGGCTGTCGCGCACCCGTTCAAGGCCTTCGCTTGCGAAGGGCGGTGTGGAGGCGGGCCGCTTTGCGTCAGCAGCCTTTCGCTGCGCCTCAGTCTGTTCCGACGCGTGATCGGTTTCGTTGCGTTTCGGTTCCATGAGGCGATCTCTCGAAAATGCTGCAGGACAACATCGAGGCGCCTGCGAAGTTCCTCACACGATGGGCCGATGATGCGGCTTGAACAGCCGTCCCTTCTCCACCACCAGAACGATCGCGAGCGCTGCGAGCGTCGACAGGAAGAATCCGATCGAGAACGGCAGCAGCGTGCCGTCAAAGCTCTGGCCGATCGCGGTTCCGACCGCGATGCCGATCAGCGTCGTGATCGAGCCGTAGAGCGAGGAGGCGGTGCCGGCGATGTGGCCCTGCGGCTCCATCGCGAGCGCGGTGAAATTGGCGACCATCATGCCGAACGAGAACATCATCAGCGCCGACAGCACCATGAACAGCGGAAGCGGCAGCACACCGAGGATCTCGGTCAGCAGCATCACGCCGGCCACCGCGGTGTAGAGCGTCAGCGCGCCGTGTGAGATCACGCGCATGCCGAGCGTGCCGACAAATCTGGCGTTGAGGAAACCGGCAATGGCGGTGCCGGCCGCGATTGCCGCAAAGGCGAGCGGGAAATAGTGGCCGAGGTGATAGATGCCGGTGAACACCTGCTGCGCGGAGAATACGAAGGCGAACAGCGCGCCCATGACGGCGCCGGCGGCCGTCGCATAGCCGATGGTCTGGCGGTTGGTGACGGTCTGGCGGAAGGCCGAGAGCACGTCGGCCGGCGCCAGCGATCTGCGTTCGGACTCGGGGAGGGTTTCGGGCAGCCGCAACACGCTCCATGCGAGCGCGAGCACGCCGTAGAGCATCAGCACGACGAAAATGCCGCGCCATTGCGTGACCAGCAGCACGGCCTGTCCGAACGAGGGCGCGATCACGGGCACGGCGATGAAAATCATCATGGCAAGCGACATCACGCTCGCCATGCGGCGGCCGGCATAGCAGTCGCGCACGATCGAGGTCGCGATCACGCGCGTCGCCGAGGTGCCGAGGCCCTGAAGCGCACGGGCGAGCAGCAGCGTCTCGAACGAGGGCGCTGCGACCGCCAGCACGCTCGCCACCGCATAGACCGCCATGCCGCCGAGCAGCACCGGCCGGCGCCCGAACCGGTCCGACAACGGACCCATGACGAACTGTCCCGCGCCGAAGCCGATCAGGAAGGTCGACAGCACGAGCTGAAGATGGTTGGCGTTGGGAATGCCGAAAGCCGCCCCGATATTGGGCAGCGCCGGCAGCATCATGTCCATCGCGAGCGGATTCAGCGCCATGATGGACGCGATCACGACAACGAATTCGGGAAAACCCATCGGACGGTGCCCGGAGGACACCCAGTCGTCGGCATTGACGTCGGACAAGCAGCTCACCTTTGATTCCAGAGCGAACATCTAAGGCCCATGCTGCATCGCACAACCCATGTTTTGGGATGGCTGTCAGGCGGGACCGGGAGGGACAACAAATGGTGAAGAGGTCGCCGGCTCAGGCAGATCGAGATCGTCGCCGCCGTCACGCGCGACTGGCCGCCCGCGCGTCGCGCCAGGCACAAGTTTGAAACCAGGGATTCACCATAACACCGGGGACAACCAGTCGGGGAGATGAATCCGCAACGCATCCTGTCCAATGTGGCCTGACCGGACGCCGATCAGGCGGCGTTGAGGGGATATAGCGAGCAGGCAGGGTATCAGGGGTGTCGGACGTCACCGGAACAGCACGATGGTCGGGACCGTCGGCCGAGATGGCCGGCCAGCGCAACGCCCGGCTTGCCTGCCTGATCGCACTGGTGGCGGTGCTGGTGCTCGGCAATCTCGCCAACTATGCCGCGCCCGATATGAATTACGGCTGGGACATCCGCGTCAACTGCGCCGCGGTCGAGGCCCATGTCGACGGGCTCGATCCGTACTACGTGAAAAATCTGAAGGGCACCCGGTTCTCTTATCCCTATCTGCCGGCGACGCTGGACGCCTTTCGTCCGTTGTGCGCAGGCGGCTTTCTTGTCGACCATCGCCGCGGCGTCTTTCTCGCCATCGCCGTGCTCTGCGGCGTGGTACTGCCCGGAATCGGCCGGACACGCAGCTTGCGCGACGTGGCGCTGAGGGGACTTTACGTGCTCGGCGCGTTCGTTGGTTTCGAATGGGTGCTGGCCTCGGGCAATTTCGCGATCCTCGGCGGCGGACTGACCGCCGCAGCACTTGCCCTTCTGCTTCGCCCCGCGAAGCCCGATGATCGGCATGATGTCCCTCGCATGGCAGGGGCGGCACTGCTCGGCATCGTGATGTCGTTCAAGCTGGTCTTCTGCCCGGTACTGGCCGCGCTCTATTTCCTGCCGCTGCCGCGGCGGCGGAAACTTGTCCTGATGACGGTGGCGGGCCTCGGCTTCGCGCTGCCGATCCTGGTTTCGCTCGTCTTCTATCCAGGCTTGTTCTCGAGCTGGTTGCTCGCGATCACGGGCGGGATCCCCGGTCAGCATTCTGTCCAGATCGAGGAAACCAATCCGTCGCTGCTGCTGTGGGCACAGACCATCGTGGACCGCGTTGGACTTGCCGACAGCAAGCCGCTCGTGTTCGCCATTTACGCGCTGGCGGCGAGTGCGCTCGTGCTCGCGCCACTCGGCTGGTCGCTGCTGCGCGCGATCCGCAACAATGAGGGATCGTTGCCGGCGCGCCTCGACCGCTGGCTGATCGATCATCCCCAGGCCGCGATGCGGATCACGGTGCTTGCGATGTACGGCCTCTATCTCTGCTCGCCGCGCCTGAAGGAATATGCGTTCTTCGAGCTCGCGGTCTACGCCGCCGTCCTGATCGTCGATCTTCCGGCCGCAGCCCTTGCAGCGGTCCTGACCATCGGCGTTGCCGTTCCGACGCTGGTCTCGATCACGGGGGTTACGATCGAAGGTGGTTTTGTCCAGCTCGCGGTCGCACTGATGTGCTTCTGGATCCTGTTGCTCGATTTTCGAGCCGAGCCGGAACGCCTCGAGCAGAAGGCCGTGCGTCCATGACGAGCGTCGCCTCGTCTGCAGACGCAGGAGCGGAGCGGTCGCTTGCCGCGGGGGCGCCGCGGAGGAGCCGGCTGAGCCGCTTCCTGCTGATCTTGGCCGTATTGCTCCCCACGGCGGTCGCCGTCGATCTCAGCGTCAACAACACTTTTGGCGCGGACGTGCGGGTCAATTGTGCGGCAGTCGATGCTCATCGCGAGGGACGCGATCCCTATTTCGTCAGAAACCTGAAGGGCACCGATCTTTCCTACCCCTATCTTCCGGTCACCCTCGATGCCTTTCGGCCGCTCTGTGCCGGCGGCTTTCTCGTCGCGCATTACAAGGCCATCTATCTCGTTCTTGGGCTGATCTGCGTGCTGCTGCTGCCCGGTCTCGGCAGGGGCCGCGAGGGCCTGCGCGATGTCGTGCTGCGTGGCGTGTTCGCGCTTGGGGGTTTTCTCGGGTTCGAATGGGTTTTGGCGAGCGGCAATTTCGCGATGCTGAGCGGCCTGCTGACGGCTGCATCGCTTGCACTGCTGCTGCGTCCCGCGCAGTCCGAAGGGCGCAAGGATGCGGGCTTCGTGCCGCAGCTCGCCGGTGCGGCCCTGCTCGGCCTCGTCACCTCGTTCAAGCTGGTGTTTGTCCCGGTCCTCGCCGCGCTCTATCTCCTGCCGCAGCCGAGACGTCGCAGGCTTGTCCTGATCGCGGTGGCGGCGGGCATGTTCGCGCTGCCGATTCTGGTTTCAATGGTGTTCTATCCCGAGCTGTTTTCAAGCTGGTTGAGCGCGATCTTCGGCCAGATTCCCGGACAGCATTCGCCGGGAAGCGAGGATAATCCGTCTCTGCTCTTCTTCGCCCAGACACTTGCGGACAGCGTGTCGCTCGCCGGCAGCAAGCCGGTCGTTGCCATCCTCTATGGGCTCATCGCGGTCGCGCTCGTGCTCGCGCCGCTCGGCATTTTCGTCTGGCGCATGGTCAGGGCACGGGGCAGGGGCGCCAAGACCACGCCGGCGAAGACCTCGCCGCTTCAGGCCCTCGACGACTGGCTGATGGCTCATCCCGACGCCGCGATGCGCATCACCGTGCTCGCGATGTACGCGCTCTATCTCTGCGCGCCGAGACTGAAGGTCTATGCCTTTTTCGAGGCGGCGCTTTATGCCGCCGTTCTCATCGTCGACCTGCCTGCGGTGATGGTGGCGATCGTGCTGACGATCGCGATCGCCATTCCGTTCGTGGTGGCGGTCTCCGGCATTGCGTTCGTGGACGGATTCGACCTGCTCACGGTCGCGATCGTCTGCTTCTGGATCCTGCTGTGGGCGCAGTCGGCGTCGTCAGCTCAAATGGTGCGGGCAGCCGGGGTCGAACCGGCACAGCGCTTGCGCACCGAGGGATTTTAAGTCCCTTGCGTCTACCAATTCCGCCATGCCCGCTTGATCCAAAGAGATCAAACACTTAAGTCCCGTCCAGCCGTCTGGAATTGGCGCTTGCCGTGCTGGGCGGGCGGTTCTTCCTTAAGCGAGCCGGCGGCACAAGGCAAAGCCTCAATCCGGACATCTGGCCCTGCTTTAGGCATTCTCAATTCACGGGGACTATTTTTCCGGCCATGGCTGCTTCGCTTTCCTCTTCCCTGCGCGCCTGCTGCGCAGTTGCCGCGCTGGTCGCGGCCGGCTTCGCGCTGTCCGGCTGCGCCGGCGTGAGCGAGACGATCGCTCCGGGCTTTGCCGATCCCGCCAAATACGAATTGTACGACTGCAAGCAGCTCGAAGGGGAGCGCAAGGCGCTCGCCGCCCGCACCGCCGAATTGCAGAAGCTGATGGACAAGGCGGAGACAGGGACCGGCGGCGCGGTCGTGTCCGAGCTCGCCTATCGCAACGATTACGTCGCGGTCCGTGGCTCGGCGCAGTTGGCCGACGACGCCTGGCGCAGCAATCGGTGCCGGGAAACGCCGCCCAATGCGGCGCCGGCGACCACTGTGCCGCAGCGGCCGGACATCAAGCCCGCTCCGAAACGCTAGGGCGCTGCGGCTCCCGCGTCAGGGCCGCCAGCCGTAGATCCAGTCCTGCCGCGCCAGCATACGGTCCGGCCCGAGTGCGCGGATCGCGAGATCGCGCGCGAGCGCGAACGGGCCGCCGAGATGATAGATCCGGCCTTGCTGCCGCGCGGTGCGCTGCACCTTCCTGACACGGGCCTGACGTATCAGGCCATATTGCTTCAGCGCAGCCGCGACGCCGGCTGCATTCTCGGCAGCCTCGACGCTCAGGTGCCGGGCGAGCACGGCTGCATCCTCGATCGCCATGCCGGCGCCCTGGGCTGCGAACGGCAGCATCGCGTGCACGGCGTCGCCGAGCAGCGCGACCTGACCCTCGCTCCAGGGGCATCCGTCCGGAACGGCGAACAGCGCCCATTTGCGCCAGCTGTCGACGGCGGCGAGCATCATCCGCGCCGTCGGCGGCCAGCGCGGCGCTGCGAACGCGTCCATCACCTCGAGAGGATCGCCGGGCGTGCTCCAACCCGGTCTGTTCCAGGTGCCCGGCAGCACCGCGACCACGTTGAGCTGGCGGCCGCCGGCGATCGGGTAGGCGACGAGATGGGCGTTTGAGCCCATCCAGAGCTGGACCCGCCGCGCGGTGTATTCCTTGGGCAGCTGCGTGGCATCGAGCGTGCCGCGCCAGGCGATCAACCCGGAGAAGCGCGGCTGCACCTCGGGAAACAAATGCTGGCGGACTGTCGACCAGATGCCGTCGGCACCGATCAGGGCGCTGGCGAGATCGCTACGGCGGATGGTTCCGCTGCGATGGACGACCGTCAGTCCCCTGGCATGGGGAGCGACATCCTCGAACGTCGCGCCCAACTTCAAGTCGATATCGGGATGGTCTGCGATCGCGCCGGCGAGCGCGGATTGCAGGTCGGCGCGATGGACCACCCAATAGGGGGCGCCGGCGCGATGGGCCGCGGGTTCGCCGAGCGGCATCCGCAAAAGTTCGCCGCCGGCCCGCGCGCTCATGATCGAGACCGCGTCCGGGACGACCGCGCGCAGCTTCAGCCGTTCCGTCAGACCGAGCTCGACCAGCACGCGGCTGGCATTGGGGGAGAGTTGCAGGCCGGCGCCGACGTCCTCGAGCCGCTCGGCCTTTTCCAGCACGACGATGCGAAAGCCGCGGGCGGCCAGCGCAAGCGCAGCCGTCAGTCCTCCGATTCCGGCACCGGCGATGACGATCGTTCGCGGGAGGGCCACCCCTGACCGAGGTGAACGGTCAGGCCACCTTGTCCTTCAGCACGCATTCCGGCGGACGGGCTTCGCCCGCCTTCAGGTCGGCCGCGAAGCGGTACAGCGTCGAGCAGTACGGGCAGATGATCTCGTTGTCATTGCCGAGATCGAGGAAGACGTGCGGATGATCGAACGGAGGGTTGGCGCCGACGCACATGAACTCTTGCGAGCCGATCTCGATGACGGGGACACCGGCATCGTTATGGAAGTGCGGGACGACATGGTCGGACATCGTAACTCATCCTGGAGTGGCAATGGTGGCAGACACAATCACGAACTGACGCGGCATCATTAAGGCGCCGCGGACCATACTGATGGGTGCAGGTGATTGCTAGTCCAGCGGAACCGAAAGCTCCGCAATTGCCCCATGCTCATTTGCTCATGCAAATTCGACACAATCTTGCGGCCTGAGAGAAGCCCTTCTTTCGTCGGGGACGTTGTGTCGCAATTTTGGCATACTATGTCTGCGGACGCGTATAATTGCGGCAAAAGACGAACCATCAGGCGCAACTGATCTTAGGACCGTCCAGGCTTTCAGCATGAAGTGGCTGCGAATCAGCTCAGCATTGACCGGGATCGCCGCATGCAGCTTTGTGCTCGTGCAGGTAGCACCGCATGCCCGCGAGGCCGGCGCGATTCTCGCCGCCCGGGACGATCCCGCGGCCCTGTCGGAACTCAAGCTCGATGCGGCTCTCGCGCACAACGACCGCCTGGTTCAGGACAATATCGAGGCCGCGCTCGCGGCCGGGGATGGCGATCTCGCCGACAGTTTTGTCACGCTCGCGCATGACCGCAACATCGCGCTGCCCGACGATCTCCTGAGCCGGGTCAGCGATGCCGTCAAAACTGAAAATTCCACATCGCATTTCGCCAGGCGCTTTGCCACCGGGCTCGTCACCGGCAATGCCGATGATGTCGCGAGCCTGTCCGGGACCGTTGCCGGCGATCTCTTCGTGATCGGCGATATCAGGGACGTCGTCCGCGAAGGCAAGCATCTCGCCATGGGCGAGGACACCGACCGCCTCGTGCTCGGCCTGGCCACCGCGGGCCTCGCGGTGACGGCCGTGACCTATGTGTCGGCCGGCGGTGCCGCGCCGGTGCGCGCCGGGCTGACGCTGGTGAAGGATGCCCGCAAGGTCGGACGGCTCGGCGAAGGTCTCGCCGCATGGGCCGGCCGGTCGGCGCGCGAAGTGGTCGACACGCCGATGCTCCAGAATGCGGTCGCCTCCGGCTCGGTACTGCGGCCGGGTGAGACGGTGAGCGCGATCAAGGCCGCGTTCCGCGTCGAGAAGGCTGGCGCGCTGGTCCGGCTCGGCAAGGACGTCACCCGCGTAGCCGAGAAGACCGGCACGCGCGGCGCCATGGACACGCTGCGCATAGCCGAAGGCCCCAAGGATGTCGCGCGCGCGGCGCGGCTTGCGGAAGCGCAAGGCGGCAAGACACGCGCGATCATGAAGCTGCTCGGCCGCGGTGCGCTGCTGCTCATCGGCGGCGCATTCGATCTCACGCTGTGGCTGCTCGGCGCGGCCTTGACGCTGTTCGGCCTGTTGTCCTCGATCAAGGCGACCACCGAGCGCCTGACGCAAGCCTGGTGCGATCGCAGGCGACGCCGCCGGCTCCGCCGGGCGCGGCTGGCCGCCGACGCCGCTCTGGCAAACACGGCCGTCACGGCCTAAAGCGCGATCTTCGTCGCGCTTTAGGTTATTGTTTGAGCATGATCTTGCCGGAAAACCGCTACACACTTTTCCGGATCATGCTCTAAGATCAATCCTCCCCACAAACACTGCGGAACTGCTGATGCCGAGCTTTCACAACGGCGCCGTTGAAATTGCCTACCTCGACGAAGGCGAGGGCGATCCGATCATCCTGCTGCACGGCTTTGCCTCGAGCAAGAACGTGAACTGGGTCTACCCGACCTGGGTCTCGGAGCTGCGCAAGAACGGCCGCCGTGCCATTGCGCTGGACAATCGCGGCCATGGCGACAGCGCAAAGCTCTACGAGCCCGCGCAATATTCGATTCCGACCATGGCCGGCGACGTGCTCGCGCTGATGGACCATCTCGCCATCCCGCAGGCCGACATCATGGGCTATTCGATGGGCGGGCGGATGACGGCCTGGCTCGGGCTGAACGAGCCGCAGCGGCTGCGCTCGGCGATCCTCGGCGGCATCGGCATCGGCGGCCTGATCGAGGGCACCGGGCCCGGCGAGAACGTCGCCAAGGCGCTGGAAGCTCCTTCGCTCGACGACGTCACCGATCCCGTCGGCCGCACGTTTCGTGCGTTTGCAGACCAAACCCGTTCCGATCGCCGTGCGCTCGCCGCCTGCCTGCGTGGCACGCGCGATCTCATGACCAGGGACGAGGCCGCGCGCATCGACGTGCCCGTGCTGATCGCGGTCGGCTCGACCGATGACGTAGCGGGTTCGGCCAGCGCGTTAGGAGCGATCATCCCCGGTTCGGAAGTGCTCGACATTCCGGGCCGCGACCACATGCGCGCGGTCGGCGACAAGGTCTACAAGACCGGCGTGCTGGATTTCCTGGCACGGCGCGGCTGAGGTCTCTTCCGCCGGCTCGTCGTCGCCAGACGAGCCGAATAGCGCCATCAGCACCACGAAGGTCGCGACCCACACCATGCGCGCGCCATAGCGGTCGTGCGGGCCCGAGATCACGCCGCAGATGAAGGCATTGCCGAGCAAGGCCAGCGTCACGGTCGCCGCCAGCAGCGTCAGATCGTCCAGCCGGCGATTTGCGAGTGCGTGTCCGAGCAGCCCGACCAGCGCCAGCATCGAGACCAGCGCGACGGGGACGTGCAGCCAGTTGACGTAGTCGAAATTGACGCCCCGGTTTTGCTGGCGCGCCGCGCGCATCGGCGCCACTTGCGCAGGGATGTAGCGTTCGATGATGCCGTAGGTGTGCGGGATCCAGACACTGGCGCCTTCGCCGGTTGCGACATGCAGCAATTGCTGGCCCATCGCCCGCAGCGCTGCACCGGCCTGCCACGCAGGATAGTCGGCGAGCGAGTGCACGACGATGTTGCCCATCTCGTCGTTGAGCCCCTCGAAGCGGCCGAGCGTGTTGAACATGCTGGTGCCCCACAGGAACTCGTCGGCTGTCGCCGGCAGCTCGTTACGATAGGGACAGAGCTTGAAGCTCTCATGCGGGCAGTGATCGCCAAGATAGCGCGCGACGATGCCGTCCTGCATCATGCGGCCGAAGGCGACGCCATAGCCGCCGGGCGTCCAGGCCCATTTGCCCGACAGCGCGTGGTTCGCCGAGATCAGCATCAGGCCGCCCACGACGATTGTCAGGCTCGCCTGCGCCAGTCCGGCAATCGGGAGGCGACGCCCGAGGAACGGCCGCGCCATCCAGCCGGCGACGCAGAGCCCGAGCAGCACGCCGAGCGTGGCGCTGTGGGTCGCGGCGGCAAAGGCGGTGAAGCCGAACAGCGAGACTTTTTCGAGCACCGAAGTCCGGCTTGCACCAGTGATCAGCAGGAACAGCGACAGGATCGAAAGACCCGCAAAGATGTCGGTGAGCAGCATGCTGGCGAGCCAGGGCAGCGCGGTCGACAGCATCAGCAGCAGGCTGATCGCGACGAAGCGGAATGTCTGCATCAGCCCCAGCACGCGCAGCGTCAGCTGCAACAGCCATAGCGTCGCCAGCGACTGGACCGCGAGGTTGATCCAGAAGCCGAAATTCTCGCCGTAGTGCAGATAGAGGCCGAACACGGTGGAGCGGCTGGGGACGAGATAACCTTCGTACCAGCGCGCCAGATAGCCGCCGGTATCCCATTGCAATAGCGGATAGCCGTTCCAGAAGGCCGGCGCGATCATGATGAGGGGCAGAGCCACCGCCGCCAGCCGCAGCCAAAACGTACCCGCGGCGCGCGCGCGCAATTGATCGGTTGTGATGCTCAAATCCGCTCCGTCCCTGTCCGGACCATGCCCGCAATCACGGTTGGGGCGAAATTCACCAATAGTTTGACGCCGCCCGGCTTGAATTTGGCGAGACTCTGACCATTTTGAGCCGACCTTGCCGCCTGGGGGCGTTCTGAGAAACCGTTGTGTTTCAACGTGTTGGCGGGCTCTCACGGGGCAAGGCACTGTTCACTCTCAGGCAAGCCCGTCAGGACTTTGTCGCCTAGACTGTGTTATAGAACCAGCCAAACGAGCCAATTCGAAAGAGCAGATCCCATGGCAGTGCATCAGGTCAATCCGGGAGCAAAGCTTGCGTCGCTCGATCCGATCTGGGAGCGGATCCGGGGCGAGGCGGAGGACATTGTCCATCGCGAGCCCGAGCTTGCGACCTTCATCTATTCGACGGTGCTGCATCACAGCCGCCTGGAAGACTCGGTGATCCACCGTCTCGCCGACCGGCTCGATCATGCCGCGCTGTCGGGCGATCTGGTGCGCCAGACCTATGACGAGGCGCTGCGCGACGATCCCGATCTCGGCAATGCCTTCCGCGCCGATCTCGTCGCCGTCTACGACCGCGATCCCGCGACCTCGCGCTTCATCGACCCCTTGCTCTACTTCAAGGGCTTTCACGCGATCCAGACCCATCGCCTCGCGCACTGGCTCTTGCTGAAGGGCCGCAAGGATTTCGCGTATTACCTCCAGAGCCGCGCATCGGCGGTGTTCCAGACCGACATCAATCCCGCCGCGCGTATCGGCCGCGGCATCTTTCTCGACCATGCCACCGGCTTCGTCTGCGGCGAGACCGCTGTCATCGAGGACGACGTCTCGATCCTGCACGGCGTCACGCTCGGCGGCACCGGCAAGGAGAACGAGGACCGCCATCCCAAGATTCGCCACGGCGTGCTGATCGGCGCCGGCGCAAAGATCCTCGGCAACATCGAGATCGGCCATTGCGCGCGCATCGCGGCCGGCTCGGTCGTGGTCAAGCCGGTGCCGCACAACGTCACGGTTGCGGGTGTGCCCGCCAAGATCGTCGGCGAGGCCGGCTGCGCCGAGCCGTCGCGCACCATGGACCAGATGATCAACGCGATGGGGCTTTAGAGGCGCGTTGAGGGCCGGATTTGCCGGCCCTTTCCGTCCCCAAATTCTTTGGCAATTCATGCTGGCGGTTCGCCGCGTCTCGTCCTAAAACCCGCCGACCAATTTTGATCGGAGACTTGCCGTGGACGTCAAAGAAGTCAGAAAGCTCGATGCGTATCTGAAGCGCGTATTCGGCAATCCCAAGATCCGCGTCGTGCCGCGGCCGAAGAAGGACGACTCCGCCGAGGTCTATATCGGCGAGGAGTTCATCGGCGTGCTCTTCGTCGACGACGAGGATGACGATCGCTCGTTCCAGTTCCAGATGGCGATCCTGGAAGACGATCTGGTCGAGCAGGAATAGGCGCGCGCTCTCTTTTCCGTCATTGCGAGCGAAGCGTTTTCGTCATTGCGAAGCGTCTTCGTCATTGCGAGCGAAGCGAAGCAATCCAGAGATATCTCCGCGGACGCAGTCTGGATTGCTTCGCTTCGCTCGCAATGACGGATGCTACCCATCGTTCGATTTCTTTGCCAGAATGCGCAGCCGCGCCGGCGACCGTGATGCCCTCCGCATCGACGAGCTCGGCTTGCACGACCATGTCGTGCTCCGTCCGCTCCGTCACCCGCGCTAACTCCCACCGCCGGAAGCCGCATCGTGCAGACCCACGGATGTATGATGGCATTATGCGCCTGTTTTGCCCGACGGGTCAAGCCTGGTTTCGTAAAATACGAAGTCAGGCCGATGCTGGGCTACTGTGCATGGGGTTGTTTTCGACTTTTTGTTGCGGTGGCTCCGCGCTCAGCTTCGCGGCCCGCGCAATTGCGCCGTCAGCTTCTCCATCGCGTCCGCGACGTTGCGCCATTGCGACAGCCAGCTGCGCGGAAAGCGGAAGGTGAGGTCGGCGCCGCCGACGCGGCGCTCGGACAGGCACATGCCGGGCGTCGCCGCGTCGCGCGTGCAGCGCGCAGTGAACGCGGGGCTCGTCGCGGAATAGAGATCCTCGCTGCCATAGGGCGTGTCGCTGCGGAACATCCGCATCGTCAGCCCGTCGTCCGGTGTCGCCGCAGCCTGGTCGAAATAGCGCGGATAGATCGTCGCGGTTCGCTGCTCGGGCGACAGCGCATCGTGATGCGCTGCGATGGAGAGGAAGATGCGGTCGATCGGCTGCATCGTCGTGTCCACCGTTTCAGCGGTCACGTGCCTCGGTCCATTGGGCGCTTCCAGCGAGGGATAGAGGAAATCGAGATCGATGCGCTCCTGCGGTCCGGAGTGCCGCTGGATCTTCATCCGGATCGCCGGGATCGGCAGGTTGAACAGCGTTCCGCCGACGCTGACCGGCAGCTTGTCCGGCGCGTCCGCGCCGCCCGTGCTCCAGGTCGGCCACAGCAGATAGGCAACCAGCGCGATCGCGCTCGCCGCGAATGCGCCGGTGAGCGCAAACGGCACGAGATGCGCCCGGGTGCGCATCCTTGCGCTTGTCCTGGATGAGCGGGGAGAGGTTACCGAAAACACCGTCATGATGTCGCGCAAATGGGCCCGAGGTCGGCCGGCGGCCGACGAATCACCGGCGAATATGCCACGCGGCGGCGATATCGCGGAGGGTTCCCGGCTACCAGGAACGGGTGAGGGCTCTGCGTGGGCCGGACGGCAGCGTTAACCTTCGCTTAAGGATAATGTAGCGTTAACCGGCACGATTTGTCACAGGAAGGCTCCTCGCGTTGCGTATGGGCGGACTGTTCCGATGACACCTGAAGCTTTCAATACTCTCTTCTCGATCGGCATCGGCTTCGCGCTCGCGGGCGCGCTCGCAAACGGATACCAGGCGATGTCGCAACGGCCGGCCGGTTTCGGGCTGTTGCAGGAAGGCGTGGCTCCCAGGACGTTTGCGGCGGTGCCGTTCCTGGTGTTCGCGGCGCCCTTCATCATCATGCGCAACACGCTGCGCGGCATGCGGCTGGAAAGCCGCCGCTTCGAGTTCGTGATGATGGCGACCGTCATCGCCGGCTTCTGGAGCATGATGAGCGGCACCTTCTTCCTGATGACGCTGCGCGCCACCGGCGTGCTGGGCTGACGCCTTGCAGGGCTGCGTGGCGCGGCAGCCCTTTGCCTCCGCGCCGTCGTTTCGCTATGGCTGGGTTTGACGCGACAGGAGACCTCCATGGCGATCTACGAGCTCGACGGGCAGGCGCCCGATCTTCCCTCTGACGGCAATTACTTCATCGCGGAGACTGCGACCGTGATCGGCCGCGTGCGCCTGAAGCCGGGCGCGAGCGTCTGGTTCGGCGCGGTGCTGCGCGGCGACAATGAATGGATCGAGATCGGCGAGGGCGCCAACGTGCAGGACGGCTCGACCTGCCACACCGATCTCGGCTTTCCCCTGGTGATCGGCAAGAACTGCACCGTCGGCCACAACGTCATCCTGCACGGCTGCACCATCGAAGAGGGCGCGCTGATCGGCATGGGCTCGATCGTGATGAACGGCGCGAGGATCGGCCGCAACAGCATCGTCGGCGCCGGCTCCGTCATCACCGAGGGCAAGGAGTTTCCCGAACGCTCGCTGATCATCGGCTCGCCCGCGCGCGCGATCCGCACGCTCGACGATGCCCAGGTGCAGAAGATGGGAAGCGCCGCGCGGTTCTACGTCGCCAACGGTCCGCGCTTCAAGAACGGCCTGAAGCGGATCGGCTGACGCCGGCCCTCTGCCGGGCGCGCATCACCGCGGTTCCCGAACAGTAAAATTACCGCCTGGAATTTTAAGCCCCCGCTAGCGCTGCAGTGCCTATCTGTTTCATGCTCGGTCTCGTCGCGCTCATTCTCGCCGGCCTCAATGTCGTCGTGATGCGGAGCTCGGTGGTCGGCGCGCTGGCCGAGATCACGCAGGCGACCGACCGGATCGCGGGCGGAGACGTCAAGAGCGAAGTGCCGCATCTGCGCCGTCATGACGAGATCGGACATCTTGCGCGCCGTGCAGAACTTCCGCGACGCGGTGGCGCGTGTCTTCGAGCTCGAGGAGCTCGGCACCGCGCAGGCCCGCGATGCCGCGATGACCGAGCGCGACCGGTTCAACGACAAGTACCAGGCCAAAAAGTGGCAGCTCTCGGCAGCGATCGACAGCATGCCGCAGGGCCTGATCATGCTCGACCGCAAGGCGGCCGTGGTCGCCATGAACGCCAATTACCGGCGGATCTACAACCTGCCCGAGACCATGCAGGCCGGATCGACGCTGGAGGAAATCCTCCAGCACCGGGTCAAGAGCGGGTTGTTCAGCGGCGACGTCGCAAAATACGTCGCGGCCGTTCGCGAGCGCATCGCCAAGCGCGAGCCTGCGGCCAATGAGATCAGCCTGAACGACGGCCGCACCATCAAGATCTACGAGCGCCCGATGGATGGCGGCGGCTGGGTGTCGGTGCAGGAGGACGTCACCGAACAGCGCCAGCGTGAGCGCATTCTCGAACGCATGGAGCGCTTTCTCGCCACCATCATCGAGAACGTGACCGAGGGCATCATCGCCAAGGATGCACGCAACCAGCGCTACGTCTTCGTCAACAAGGCGGCCGAGAAGATGATCGGCATGTCGCGCGGCGAGATCATCGGCAAGACCGCGCGGGAATTGTTCTCCGCCGAGGCGGCCGAGCTGATCGAGCGGCGCGACCAGCAGCTTCTCGCGCAGAAGCAGCAGCTCGAACCGATCATCGACACCATCGACAATCCCACGCGCGGACGCCGCGTGATCTCGGCCCGCCGGGTCCAGATCGGAGGCGCCGGCGAGGAATCCCACATGTTCGTGACGATGGTCGAGGACCGCACCGAGAAGATGGTGGCCGCCGCATAAAACGTCGCCATCCTGTCGCGCCCCAATTGCTTCAGCTTGTCGAACGTGTCCTCGTCGAGCGCGATCAGTTTGCGCATGATCGTGGCTGCCTCCCTGTTTCAAGCGGATGTGACGGGATTTGCTCCGGAACCTGTCTTTGCCGCAGCGGTTGATAGGGCAAATAGGGCAAGGAGAATTTCGGATGGGCAGATCGTCCGCAAGCGCTTACATCAAGACGATGATCGTGATCTTCGCTCTCGCCGCGACGCCGGCGATTTCGTTCGCGCAAACTACGGGCGGCTCGACCGGATCAACGTCCGGCGTCGCCAATGCGCCGGCGCCGCCGCCTGGTACCAACAGCCTGGGCACGGCGCAATCCTCCGGCGCGAACAGGGCGCCCGGTGTCACCACCGGTGCGGCTTCGGGTGCGAATGCGAGTGCAGATGCTACGGTGAACGCCGAGAACCGGCAGCTCGACAAGAAGATGAAGAGCATCTGCCGCGGCTGCTGACGCTCGCGCGGAAGTGAGCCGCCGCGCCTATCATCGATGATCGAGTGACATTAGCTTGGCCTCTCTTTGGAATGTGGAGCGTTTCCACGCGGAGGTTGAGTTCATGCTACGCAAGATGATCGTGGTCGCACTGGCCATCGCGGCAGTCGGTCTCGCAACGCCCCAGGCGCAGGCGCGAGGAGGTGGCGGCGGCCATTGGGGCGGCGGTGGCGGCTGGGGCCACGGCTGGCACGGCGGCGGCTTCTGGCCCGGTGTCGCGATCGGCGCCGGCATCGCGGGCGCCGGCTATTATGGCGCCTATGGCTACGGCTATGGCGGCCCCTATTATTACGATTCCGGCGCCGGCTATGACGATGGCGGTTATGGCGCGCAGTGCTACCTCGCGCGGCAGCGCGTGATGACGCAATCGGGCTGGCGCGTCCGCCGCGTTCAGGTCTGTGAATAGGGCTGCGACTAGCGCGGGTGCGCGGCCGAGGCACCTAGATACCGCAGCAGTAAAAAAGCAGCAGTAAAAAACAAGGCCGTTGACGCAATATACCGTCAACGACCTTGCCAGCCCCGGATATTAAAATCGGCTCACGCCATCCGGTATGGGCAAGCATCGCGCGGAATCATACGGACGAGTGTGATCCATTTCACAAGTGGCAAAAATAAAAGGTGGTGGCGCGGGATCCAATCAGCCGCGTGAGCGTTTGTGGGCGCTGGCATGGCGGTGGCGCGCGGGTTTCCTCGGGGTAACCGAGGGCGTGTCGCCCTCGGTGGAGCGGACGCTGGCAAAGGATTGTCGCAGACCGTCGATGGATTCGTTCAAATTGGCGACCTGCTCCGACAGACGCTTGGTGTCGGCCTGCTGCGAGGCGAGCAGCCGCCTCATGGTCAAAAGCTGGTCTTGCACGACCTGGAGCTGGTCGATCGATTCCTGCTGGGTCGCCTCCAGCCCCTTGGTCTTCTCGACGAGCTGCTCGGAGGCCTGCGCCGTGCGCGCCTGAAGCTGCCGCGATGCGACCACCCGGTCGGTCTCGGGCGCTGCGCCGGTATAGGCGCGCCAGATCGCGATCGAGGTGACGCCGGCGATCAGCAGCAGCAGCGCTGCAGCCGTCAGCGCGATCGGCTGGGCACCGAGACGGAGGAGGGGATTGGACCGTGTGTCCTCTGCGAGATCGATCATCGCTGACAAAACCCAAATTGAAACTTGGTGAGTGGCGAAGAGCGGCAGCACGCGAACGCAGAACGAGGCGGCCGGGACGTCCCGAAAGCGTTACAGTTCAGCAACAAATGGGACGAAAAGGTGGCCGCCGGTGGAAAAAGCGCAATTGACCCAAGGCGACGGCTCTGGCGGGCGAGGGCGGCACGCCCAAAAGAAGTCCCTGTCGGGCCGAATTCGGGTTGAGCGGAGAGTATCACGGTACAGTCTATCGTGATGCGAAGGTGCCGCGGAGGCGGGCGGACTCATCGTCGACCGGAGGGCTTACGGCTGAAACGTCGCAAACTGGCCTGAATAGGTCTTCGAACGCGGCGCCGCGTAGGGGCCGAGTCGGGACGTCGTCAGCCCAAGCCGCACCAGTCCCTCGGCCAGCGTCACCGCCGCCGCAACGCCGTCGACCACCGGCAGGCCGTGGGTGGCGGAGAGCTCGGCGGCAAGATCGGCCATGCCGGCGCACCCCAACACGATGGCCTCGGCGCGGTCGTCGCGAATCGCGGCCGCGATTTCCGCGGAGATTTTGCCAAGGGCGTCTGCGTTGCGCTCCTCGAGCGCGAGCACAGGGACTTCGGCGGCGCGCACGCGGACGCAGCGCTCGGCGAGGCCGTACCTCCGCAAATTATGCTCGATCGGCACGATGGAGACACCGAGCGTCGTCACCACCGCAAAGCGCGCCGCGATCAGGCTCGCGACGTGAAAGCCGGCTTCGCCGATACCGATCACCGGCGCCTTCGCCACAGCGCGAGCGGCGTCGAGGCCGGTGTCGTCGAAGCACGCAATGATGTGGGCGTTCGCGCCGTCGCGGTCTGCGTCACGGATGCAGCCGAGCATGCCGGGGGCGGCGAAGGCCTCGTCGTAAAATCCTTCGATCGAGACCGGCCCCATCGCGGGCTGGCGTGCGTCAATCACAGTGCCGGGCCGCGCGATCGCGCGCGCCGCCGCGGCGATCTTCGCCGTCATCGACGCGGTGGTGTTGGGATTGACGACGTGCAGTCGCATCGCAGTTAGACAAGCCCTTTGCCGGCGTCCGAGCCCTTGGCCGCCTGCCGCTTGTTGAGCATGTGGATGGTGCCGAGCGCAAGCGTGATCACCGCGAAGGACACCGCGGAGATGATGGTGCCGAGCGCATAGATGTCCGGGTTCGTCACGGTCGTGGTGAGGCCCTGGAGATCAAGCGGCAATGTATTCACCGCGCCGATCGCCTGGCTGGAGCGCGCGAGCTCGTCCCAGGACAGAGTGAAGCCGAACAGGCCGATGCCGATCACCGAAGGCAGGATGATCGGCAGCACGACATGGCGGAAGGCCTGCCACGGCGTCGCACCGAGATCGCGCGCGGCTTCCTCGAGCCGGGGATCAAAGCGGTTGAAGATCGCAAACATGATCAGGAGGCCGAACGGCAGCGTCCAGGTCAGATGCGCGCCGAGTCCGGAGGTGAGCAGGCCCATCGAGGTCTCGAAATTCTCGTTCCAGTGTGCCTTGATCAAATCGTCGATGATGCGGAATTCGAGCGAGATCCCGAGCGAGGTGATGATCGAGGGAACGATAAGGCTCGCAATCGCCGAGTAGAACAGGATGCTTTGCGCTTTGAACTTCCGGCGGAAGGCCATGCCGGCAGCGACCGACAGCACGACGGTGACTGCCATCACGATGACGCCAAGCAGCAGCGAGCGGCGGAAGGCTGCGCCGAGATCGACGATGCCGGTGCCCTGGAACAGCTTTGCCAGCCAGTAGGTCGATACGCCGTTCATCGGGAAGGTGAGGCCGCCTTGCGGTCCCTGGAACGACAGCACGTAGATCGCGATCATCGGGCCATAGAGAAACAGCACATAGGCCGCGAAGAAGATCGCGAGCACGTAGAAAGAGCGCGGGCGTCCTTCCTTCATCGCCTACAGCTCCTTCTTGATGTCGACGATGCGCGACATCATGGTGATGATCAGGAAGGTGATGACGAGCAGGATGACGGCATTGGCGGCCGCGGCCGGGAATTGCAGCGCGTTCACCCGCGTCTCGATGATCTTGCCGGCAGAGGCAATCTGCTGGCCGCCCATCACGCCGATGGTGATGAAGTCGCCCATCACGATGGTGATCACGAAGATCGAGCCGATCACGATGCCGGGCTTGGCCAGGGGAATGATGACGTTGACCAGCGTCTGGAAGCCGGTGGCGCCGGCGTCATAGGCTGCCTCGATCAGCGACTTGTCGATGCGCACCATCGAATTGAAGATCGGCACCACCATGAAGAAGGTGAAAAGGTGCACCAGCGCCAGCACCACGGAGAATTCGGAGAACAGCAGCCATTCGAGCGGCTGGTTGATCAGCCCGCTCTTGACCAGGCCCGAGTTCACCAGGCCGTTGCGACCGAGCAGCGGGATCCAGGCGATCATGCGGATCACGTTGGAGGTCCAGAACGGGATCGTGCAAAGCAGCGACAAGCCCATCTGCCAGGTCTTTGACTTGACATGGAAGGCGAGGAAGTAAGCGACCCAGAAGCCGATGAAGAGCGTGATCGCCCAGACCATGACGCAGAGCTTCAGGGTCTTCACATAAGTTCGCCCGATCGTGCAGAGATCGGGGAGCTGCGCGATGCAGCCTTCGAACGTGTCGGTGTAGCCGCGGCCCGAAAAAGTCGGCAGCAATTGATATTCGTTGTAATCCCAGAACGAGACGATGACGACGAAGACGAGCGGGATCAGGAAGAAGGCGAGAAACACCAGCATCATCGGCCCGGCCTGAAGCCAGGAGATGAAGGAGGGCGACAGGCGCGCCGCTTTCGCAGGGCGCGCCGTCTCCGATCCCCGGACGAGGCCCGGGGATGGCTGTTGCAGGATGTCTTCCGACGTATCCATCACGCGGCGATGAACTCGTTCCACTTGCGGACCATGTAGTCGTTCTCGTCCATCACGGCATTCCAGCACGCGACGCCGCCCATACGGTCCTCGTAGGAGCCGCCGTCACGCACCGCGCCTGCCTTCTCCAGCAGCGAGCCGTCGGGCGCCTTGATGTCCTTTTCGGCCGGCTTGCCTTCCATCCAGTAAGCCCACTCGTAGGGCTCCATGTTCGCCTTCGCGGTCGAGAGCACGGCCGAGTAGTAGCCCTGGCGGTTGAGGTATGCGCCGGCGTAGCCGGACAGGAACCAGTTGACGAACTCATAGGCCCAGTCGAGCTTCGGACCCGAGACGCCCTTCGAGACGCAGAAGCCCGAGGCCCAGGAGCGATAGCCTTCCTTGAGCGGCTGGAAGGTGCAGGCGATGCCCATCGAGCGCACCTTCGTCACCGCCGGCGACCACATCGACTGGATGACGGTCTCACCTGAGGCCATCAGGTTGACGCTCTCGTTGAAGTCCTTCCAGAACGCGCGGAACTGGCCGGCCTTCTTGGCCTCGGTCATCACCTTCATGGTGAGATCGATCTCTTCCTTGGTCATGTTGCCCTTGTCGGCATATTTGTACTTGCCGGTGGCTTCCACGACCATCGCGGCATCCATGATGCCGATCGAGGGGATGTTGAGGATCGAGGCCTTGCCCTTGAACTCGGGGTTGAGCAGTTCAGCCCAGGAGCTGATCGGGCGCTTGATGATGTCGGGACGGATGCCGAGCGTGTCGGCGTTGTAGACGGTCGGGATCAGCGTGACGAATTCGGTCGCCGTCTTGGAGAAGGTCTTGGAGTCCTTGCCCTCGAGATAGAGCACCTTCCAGGGCGCGGTGCCCTGGCTGCCGATCTTCTTGCCGCCGGGGGTCTCGCCCTTGGTGAAGACCGGCGTGATGTTGTCGAACTCCTTGATCTTCTTGGAGTCGAGGGCAAGGATGTTGCCCGACGGTACCAGCTTCTTCAGCGAGAAATATTCGGTGTCCAGCACGTCGAAGGAATTCGGCTGGGTCATCACGCGCTTGGTGACGTCGTCGGTGGTCGCGGTGATGTATTCGATCTTGATGCCGGTGTCTTTCAGGCACTGCTTGGAGATGTCGTCGCCCTCGTTCACGGCGGTGCCGAGATAACGCAGCACCTTCGGCTCGGCCGACATCACGTAGGGGAAGCCGGTGATGGCGCCGGAGCCGGCGGCAAGGCCGGCGAGACCTGCGGTGCTCTTGAGTAGCGTGCGGCGGCTGACGCCGGTCTTTCTGGTGGTCTCGGTCATTCCAGTCACTCCTCTGTGTTGCGCATTTTCTATGATGACGGCGCTATTGCAGGCGTTGCGCCTTGACGGGATCCCAGGTGACCAGCACGCGATCGCCTGGACGAAACGGATGGACGTCGAATGTGGCTTCGGGAACGTGGGAGAACAGGGCGGTGCCGTCGTCGAGCGTGAGCGAGACGGCGACATAGGAGCCCTGATACTCGGTCTGGGTCAGCAGCGCCGGTGCGCCAAACGCACCGTCAGTGACCGGCTTGATGCCGAGCTGATCGGCGCGCACGGCGATGAGTTTGCCGGCGTCGCTGAGGACGTTGTGACCGCCGATGAAGCGGGCCACGAATTCGGTGCGGGGATGGTGGAAGATGTCGCGGGCCGTGCCCTGCTGCTCGATCTTGCCCTGGTTCATCACCACGATGTGGTCGGCGAGCGCCATCGCCTCTTCCTGGCCGTGGGTGACCTGGATGAAGCTGATGCCGAGCTCGCGCTGCAACCGCTTCAACTCGCCGCGCATCCTCACCCGCAGGAATGGATCGAGCGCCGACAGCGGCTCGTCGAGCAGGAGGATCTGCGGCTCGGTAATCAGCGCGCGGGCGAGCGCAACGCGCTGCTGCTGGCCGCCGGAGAGCTGGGCGGGCAGGCGGCCTGCATAGGGACTCATCGCCACCAGCTCCAGCAATTCGCCGGCCCGCTTATGCCGCGTCGCACGATCGACGCCGCGCATTTTCAGGGCAAACGCAACATTGTCGAGCACGCTCAGGTGCGGAAACAGCGCGTAGGACTGGAACATCATCGCCGTGCCGCGCTTGGCAGGCTCGAGGTCGGTGACGTTCTGCGGGCCCAGGATGATGTCGCCCTCGCTGACCGCCTCGTGGCCTGCGATCATGCGCAAGGTCGAGGTTTTGCCGCAACCGGAGGGGCCGAGCAGGCAGCAATAGGTGCCGGCCGGAATCTTCAGATTGACGGTGTCGACCGCCAGCGTCGTGTCGTAGCGCTTGGTGACGGCGACCAGTTCGAGAGCGGCGGGAGTGGCCATGGCGTGTCCGCGAGAGGGGCGATGTTCCGCCTCTCTCCGCAAGGTCCGTGCCAACAGTGCAAATTTGGTCGAATTTTAAAACTGTGCAGCGGAGTCAGATTGTTAGACCGAATCCGGCACGGTTGTGCGGCGCACGGGCCGGGCAGGGATGTGCACACGAAATGGGCGAAGATTGTATAAAGTTTCGCCTGTGATTGGATACAGCTCGTCGATTACCATTCGACACCTGATGTCGTCGACCGAGCCCTCAAACCAGCCCTTCGAACTGATGGCCGCCAAATCCCGCCCGAAATCCGATGTGCCCGACGCGAGCGATCGCGTCAGCCGGATCAGGGAGGGCGTGACTGCGGCCATCCTCGAGCATCGGCTGCTGCCGGGCACCAAGCTCGGCGAGGACGAGATCGGCGAGATCTATGGCGCGAGCCGCACGCTGGTCCGCACCGCGCTGCAGCAGCTCGCGCATGAGGGCATCGTCAACATCGAGAAGAACCGCGGTGCCTTCGTCGCGCGCCCGACGCCGGCGGACGCCCGCGAGGTGTTCGAGGCGCGCCGCCTGATCGAGCCCACCATCGTCGATCATGCTGTCGATGCCGTCTCGCCAGCATGGATCAATCGCCTTCAGCAACATCTGGCTGAAGAGCGCGAGGCCGAGCAGCGTGGCGACGCGCGCGCCTCAGTCCGCCTCTCCGGCGAATTTCACCGGCTCATCGCCGAGATGAGCGGCCACAGCATCTATCTCGGTTTCCTGAAGGAGCTGATCGCGCGCTCCTCGCTGATCATCCTACTCTATCGCCGTCACGACACGCCCGCCTGCGGCACCGATCATCACGCCGGGATCGTCACCGCGATCCGCAAGCGCGACAACCAGACTGCGCGTGCGCAGATGCTGTCGCATCTGAACGAGATCGAGGCCGAGCTGTTCCTGAAGGATCCCGCCGCTGACGAGCTGCGGCTCGCCGACGTGTTGGGCGCGTAAGCGAATCGCACCGCTCGGCTAGGGCAGCGAAGATCCTTGGTTGCGCCTGACGATCTTCAGCACCAGCAAAACAGCACCGATGACCAGCAGCAGGACACCGACGAGAGTCGTGCCGCTGGATTCAAAGGTTACGCCGACCGCGGTCAGCAGGCATCCGATGATGATTGCGAAGAGCCCGCCGAGTTTCTTGATGAGCAGGACGTGTCCGTCACTTGTTTGTGCCACCATATTACGCCTCGCCACTTGATGTCGCGGCCTGCTTGCAAAGTTTGTCTCTCGCCCCATGATCTCTTGTTGCGCAGGCCGCACCGGATCGTACTCCTGTTAATGAGGGTTGCAATCTTGCGTTGATCGCGGGCCGAATCCGATGTCCGCCTTTTGACTAGAGTTCGATGCAAGTGAGGCAGCCGCGCTTACGCATTTTGCGGAGTAGAGGAGTAGAAATGTTCTGCTGCCACGACCAATGTATCTCTCATCGACTCGTATGGCTGACTTGCAGAATCTCCCTGTGGTTGTAAATTGACTCGACAGGATCATCGGCATCTATTGGTTGATGCGCGTTGAGTTCTAGAACCGAGCCGACATGAGTTGGATCCGTTCTGCGGAGTGGTGCGATGGCGTCGCATTCAGTCATCGATGAGCGGGAGCCGGCATACGTTTCGACCGGCCATCTGCCAAGTCCGGAGGCTGTGCAGTCGCTGGTGAATGAGGCGCAGCGACGCTTCAAATCAAATCGCGATGGCGAGAATTCGCAGGTCTATCCGGCGCTTGCCCGGGTGCCGAGCGAGCTGTTCGGCGTCTGCGTCGTCGGCACCAGCGGCCATGTCTATGGCGCCGGAGACCTCGACTACGAATTCTCCATCATGAGCGTGTCAAAGCCGTTCTTGTTTGCGTTGGTCTGCGAGACCATCGGGCCCGAGGAAGCGCGCGCCAAGCTCGGAGCCAACGCGACCGGGCTTCCATTCAATTCGCTCGCCGCGATCGAACAGGGTAGCGGCCGCACCAATCCGATGGTCAATGCCGGCGCGATTGCGGCCACCAGTCTTGCGCCGGGCGCCACTGCTGCGGCGCGATGGACATTCATCCATGACGGGCTGTCGCGCTTCGCTGGCCGCGAACTGCTGCTCAACGAGGAAGTCTATGCGTCAGCGTCGCAGACTAATTTCCGCAACCGCAGCATCGCGCGGCTGCTGGAGAGCTACGACCGCATCTATTGCGACGCGAAGGAAGCGACTGATCTCTATACGCGGCAGTGCTCGCTCAATGTGAGCGCCCGCGATCTTGCCGTGATGGGTGCGACCTTGGCCGATGGCGGCGTCAACCCAGTCACCAAGAAGCGTGTCGTCGATGCCTCGGTCTGCCATTACGCGCTCGCCGTCATGATCACCGCTGGACTGTATGAGACGTCAGGCGACTGGCTCTACGACATCGGCCTGCCCGGCAAGAGTGGAATCGGCGGCGGCATCGTGGCGGTGTCGCCGGGCAAGGGAGGTTTCGGCACCTTCGCCCCGCCGCTCGATGCCGCCGGCAACAGCGTGCGGGGACAACTCGCGGCAAAATTTCTGTCGCAGCGGCTGGGGATGGATCTGTTCGTATCGCAACCGGAGCAATGAATGCGCAAAAACGATCGGCGGGCCGTTGGCCTGATCGATCGTAACCCCCATCAAGCGGGAGGACGTCATGGCCACGCAGACAATCTCGATCGGCGGCATTCACGGGGAAGAGCGCGTGTCATGGATTCCCATGATTTCGATCGCGCTCGGCCAGATGATCATGTCGTTCAACGTGGCCTCGCTGCCGGTGGCGATGGGCGGCATGGTCACGAGCTTCGGCGTGGCGCCGACCACGGTCGCGACCGGGATCGTGGCGTATTCAATGCTGGTGGCGGGCTTCGTGATGCTCGGTGCCAAGCTCGCTCAGCGCTTTGGCGCCTTGCAGGTGTTCCGCGGCGCAGTCGTTCTCTTCTTCATCTCGCAGCTCATGATGACGTTCAGCCCGACGGCCACGGTCATGATTTCGGCGCAGGCGCTCTGCGGTGCGTCCGGCTCGGTCATTGTGCCCTCGCTCGTCGCGCTGATTGCCGAGAACTATGCCGGCCGTCAGCAGGCCACCGCACTCGGCGTGCTCGGCTCGGCGCGCGCGGCGGCCGGTGTTCTGGCTTTCGTGATCGGCGGCGTGCTCGGGACCTATATCGGCTGGCGGCCGGCGTTTGGCATCCTGATCGCCGCCTCGGCGATCGTCTTCCTGATGAGCTTTCGTCTGAAGCCCGATCGTGGCCGGCCGGACGTGCAGATCGACCTGATTGGCGTCGCGCTTGCCGCAAGCGCAATCATCCTCATCAGTTTCGGCTTCAATAATCTGAACGGCTGGGGCCTCGCGGTTGCGACGGCGAATGCGCCATTCGATCTGCTTGGCCTGTCGCCCGCGCCAATCATGATCGTGCTCGGAATCGTGCTGGGTCAGGGGTTTCTGCTCTGGACGCACCGGCGCCAGGCCGCGGGTAAGACGCCGCTCCTTGCCCTCGAGGTGATCGACTCGCCGGAAGAGCGCTGCGCGGTGTTCGCCTTGTTCGCGGTGGTGGCGCTGGAGGCCGCCCTGAACTTCACCGTGCCGCTCTATATCCAGATCGTGCAGGGACGTTCGCCGATCGCGACCGCGATCGCGATGATGCCGTTCAATCTCACGGTCTTCTTCTCGGCGATGCTGATCGTGAATGTCTATGAGCGGCTGACGCCGCGACAGATCGGCCGCTCCGGCTTTGCACTCTGCACCATCGCGCTGGTCTGGCTCGCTTTCGTCGTGCGCAACGACTGGAGTGAGGTCCCAGTGCTGTTCGGGCTGGTGCTGTTCGGCATCGGCCAGGGCTCGCTGGTGACGCTGCTGTTCAACGTTCTGGTGACGGCATCGCCGAAGGCGCTCGCCGGTGACGTCGGCTCGTTGCGCGGCACCACGCAAAATCTGGCTGCAGCGCTCGGCACGGCGGTGGCCGGTGCGCTGCTGGTCGGCCTGCTCAGCACCATTGCGCTGGGCAAGATCACGGCGAGCCCGGTGCTGACGCCGGAGCTGCAGGCGCAGGTCGGCCTCGGCAACATCACCTTCGTCAGCAACGATCGCCTGCGTAGCGTGCTCGAGCGCACCAGCGGCACGCCGGAGCAAGTCGCGGAAGCCGTCCGCGTCAACACCGAGGCTCGGCTGCGGGCGCTGAAGATCGGACTCTTGATCATGGCGGGCCTCGCGCTGATCGCGATCATCCCGGCGGGACGGCTGCCGAACTATCTGCCGGGCGAGATTCCGAGCGATGAGACCACAGCGAAGACGTGAGTTCGAAACCGGGCAGGGGATTTCGCGAAGGAGACCCCCATGAATGAGATGGATCGCCGCGACGCGCTGCGCCTCATGTTCGGAGGCGTGATCGTCGCAGGTGCAGGCGTGAGCCTGTGGCCGCAGGACGCCGCCGCCTTGGTGGACGCGTCGCCACTCGATCAACCAGCTTCGACCAGACGCGAACCCGCGGGACGGGTTTATGCGCAATCGACCCGGCCACGGCCTCCGGTGCACCGCCCACCTCATCGGCCGCCGCCGCGACCGCCGTCATGGCACCGGCGGCGCCGGCGTTGGGTGTGCTGGTGGCATCGTGGTCGCCGTCATTGCGGCTGGCGTTGGCATTAACCGAGGGAGGATGTCATGACGACTTACGATCACAGCGCGCCGATGGGCGCGACCGGGCTGCCACAGCCATCCCGCTGGGTCTGCGTGCTGCTGGGTCTTTTCATGGTGTTCACGGGGCTGATGGTGCTGGGCGACGTTGCCTTCTTCACCGTGATCAGCGCGCTGTTCATCGGCTGGATGGCGATCGCCACCGGCGCCTTCGAGATCTTCCACGCGTTCTGGACCAAGGGCTGGGGCGGCTTTGTCTGGCAGGTGGTGCTTGGCGTTCTCTACATCGCCTTCGGCATCGTTCTCATCAGCCAGCCGCTGACCGGCGCGCTGCTGCTGACCTACGCGCTTGGCGTCGCGCTCCTCGTCTCCGGAATCGTCCGCATGCTGATCGGCATCGGCCGCTGGCAGCAGGGCGGCGGCGTCATGCTGGCCTCCGGCCTGTTCGGCGTGCTCGCCGGCCTTGTCATCCTGACCGGCTTTCCGATGACCGGGCTCTGGGTGCTGGGCATGCTGCTCGGCATCGATCTGTTGTCGCACGGCATCGGCTGGCTGACCTTTGCCTGGCGGCCTGTCGCAGCGGCCACATAGCGGCCCCCCAGCGCGGAGACTGAACATGTCGGGATTGAGTGCGCGGGCCGGCCTCGCGGTGCTGCTCGCAATGATTGTCTGCAGCGCATCGCCCGCGCCGGCCCAGCAGGATTCTGCCGTCTTGTTCCGCAACGTCAAGATATTCGACGGCAACCATGCGACGCTCTCGGCCGCATCCAATGTCCTCGTCAGGGGTGGCAAGATCGAGAAGATATCGACCGCGGACATCGCGGCCACTGGCCAGATGATCGACGGCGGCGGCCGGGTGCTGATGCCTGGACTGATCGATGCGCATTGGCACGCGATGCTGGTCAGGCCGACGCCGATGGCGGCCCTCGGCGATGTCGGCTACAACAATCTGCTCGCCGCCAGTGAGGCGACGGCCACGCTGATGCGCGGCTTCACCACCATACGCGACATGGGCGGGCCGAGCTTCGGCCTCAAGCGGGCCATCGACGAAGATCTCGTCGCCGGCCCGCGCATCTATCCGTCCGGCGCCATCATCACCATCACCGGCGGTCATGGCGATTTCCGCCAGCTCACCGATTTGCCGCGAACGATCGGCGGCATGCTCAGCCGCATGGAGCTGATCGGCGGCAGCCTGGTCGCCGACAGCCCGGACGAAGTGCGCGTGCGCGCGCGCGAGCAGCTCATGCAGGGCGCCTCGCAGGTCAAGCTCACCGCGGGCGGCGGCGTCGCTTCGCCCTTCAGTCCGTTGGATGTCTCGACCTTCACCGAGCCCGAGCTGCGCGCCGCCGTCGAGGCCGCCGACAATTGGGGCACCTACGTCGCCACGCACGCCTATACGCCGGTCGCGATCCAGCGCTCGATCGCCGCCGGCGTGAGATGCATCGAGCACGGTCACCTCATGGACGAGGCGAGCGCGAAGCTGATGGCGGAGAAGGGGATCTGGCTCAGCACGCAGCCGTTCCTGGATATGTCCGCGGCCGCCGCGCTCGGGCCTTCGGAACAGGACAAGATGCGGCAGGTGGTTGCCGGCACCGACCGCGTCTATGCGCTGGCAAAGAAGTATCACCTCAAGACCGCCTTCGGCACCGACGTCCTGTTCTCGCAGGCGATGGCGGAGAGACAGGGCTCAATGCTCGCCGCGCTGACGCGCTGGTACACGCCGGCCGAAGCGCTCACGATGGCAACGTCGACCAATGCCGAGCTGTTGAGCCTGTCGGGCCCGCGCAATCCCTATCCCGGCAAGCTCGGCGTGGTCGAGGAGGGCGCGTTCGCCGATCTTCTCCTGGTCGACGGCAATCCGCTCGACAACATCGCCCTTGTCGAGGATCCCGCGAAGAATTTTGTGGTGATCATGAAGGGCGGCAAAGTCTACAAGAACATCCTGCCGCGCTGAAAGCTGCCCCCAAAAAAGTTGCGGCCAGGCTTTGGGGGAAGCCTGGCCGCGCGCGAACCGGTCTGGGACGGGGAGGGGTGGGGATGTGACCGGGTCGCGTAACTCCTTCGCTTATCTCTACTGATCTCTTGCGCTGGCGGTGGAGACCGCCGGCTTGGTATCGCCGAGCGACACCCAGACATTGGGATCGGCCTGCGACTGGCGCTTGACGAAGCGGTAGCCGGTCTCGGTCCAGGCAACGACGCTCTCGTTCTGATTGTCGAGAACGAACTCGCCCTTGTCGGTCTTCACCGTCAGCACCGCGTGTCCTTCGCCCTTCTTGTCGCGCACGACGGTGATGAGCAGGGCCTCGCGCGGCCATCCGGCATCGATCAGCATCTTGCGCTTCAACAGCACGTAGTCTTCACAGTCGCCGTAACCGTCGGTCGGCAGCGACCACTTCTCGATCACGCCCCAGTGGTCCTGGTCGGTCAAAGGCTTGATAGTCTCGTTGACCCAGCGATTGACCTTGGTCAGGTCGCGCCACGCGGTCTGCGACATCACGATGTCGCGCGGCTGCGTCGGCCCGCCCTGACACTGAGCGGTATTCTCTGCACAAAACTCGACCCAGCCGATCGGCGCACGCGTGGTGTCGCCGTGACTCGCGTAGAGCAGACGGCTTTCACCGGCCTGCGCCGCCGCGCTGATCCCGAAGAGCATGGCGGCGATCGCCACTCTCTTCCCCTGTCCTCTGAAGTCCAACATTGCGGCCCCCGTTTCTTGTTGGGACCACATTTCGCATGGAGCTTTTGAGTTGCCGCTAAGTCAACCAAGTCAAGTCGAGACGAATACAAGTAAAAGACGCGGAGATTTCGATCTATACTTGAATAAAATTCGAGTAAAATTGGAGAATACTGGAATTGATTCAAATTGTAGGGATTAACGCGGAAACGCTGGCGGAACTGCAGTTTCAGTGCGCGAACAAGCTGCGCGTTAACCGGCGTGAGGCCGCAACCGGACGCGAAAAAGGCGGCATCCGCATCGCGGAAGCCGCCTTTGAGGCCCAGAAATCAGGGGTTTTGGCGCGCTTTCGCTTTACTGCGCGGTAACGCTCTCTTCGAGTGTCTCGATCGGCTGCGAGTGCAAGAACTCCAGCGCGAAGCCATCTTCGAGGTTTCGGACCACGCGGCCCTGGACCCGGCCGAGCAGAACCGTCGATTTCAGTGGCGGGCGGTTTTCCGCGGCAATGGCGGCGCCGGACAGCGACAGGTCGATGATGCGGCAAGTCATCTTGGTGCCGTCCTCGAGCGTCAGCACCGCGATGGGGTTGCGCGGCACGATGCGGTCGTGGCGGCGGTCCTCCGGCAGGTTGAGGATGTCGCGGTTGGCGAGCCAGGTCAGCTGGGCCGCGAGCTTGTCGCGCTTGCGCGGCGTCGCGCCGACCGTCATTGCGAAGCCGTTGTCGATGATCCGGGTGATCTTGCCCTCGACCCGGCCGATATGGTCGAGATAGGCGACCACGCGGTCGCCGACATTGCCGATGCCGGGCGCGAGCAGCGCAAGCCCGCCGGGCGACATGTTGATCACCTGGCAGGGAAATTCACGGCGATCCGGCAGCATGTAACGGCCGAGCAGGTGAACCTTCACCCGTTGGAAACGCCGACGTTCCTCGGCGGCCGGAAGAAATTTTTTGTTCGCCAACGCCATTTTCACTACCCGACCCCCCGCCCGGGCGGAGTCCGGGACGACCCTAAGGTGCACAGGGTTAATGCCGCGTTATGATTTGGCGCGGCGATGACGCACCGAAACAATGCGTTCAAAAACCCACATCAAGGGCGGGCATGCCAATACCGCCAGTGCGCCGAGGTCGAGCGCGACCGCCGCCGTCCCCACCGATTTGGCCAGCCACCCCGCCACCGCCGGCCCCAGCATCATCGCGCCGTAGAAGAGGGTGTAAAACACGCCCATGCCGATCGCCCTGGTCTCCGGGACGAGCACGCGGGCGGCGAGACTCATGATCGGGCCGGCCGGATGGCCGCCGATCAGGCCGATCAGGACGAGGATGGTGATGACGGCATCCGATCGGCTCAGCCAGGCCAGCAGGGCGGCCACGACGAGGCTTGCCGCAATCGCCAATATAAAGGGCCGCTTGAAGCGATCGGCAAGGTACCCGCCCGCCGGCACCGAAACCACCGATAGCCACATCACGACGCTGATCGCCGAGCCGGCCCCCGCGATGCTCCAGCCGCGCTCGGCGAGCAAGGAGGGGCCGAACGAGAAGATCATGGCGAAGCCGACATTATAGAGGCCCCAGATCATGCCCGCGACGATCACCGCCAGCAGTGCGAGCAGATCGAGCCGGCCTGAGCCGGCCGCGGTGACTGTTGCGCCCGGCGGCGGCTGGTAAAGCGTGATCAGGACGATGCCGATCGCGCTCAGCGCACCAGTCGCTGCGAATACGGCGCCCGCGCCATAGGCGGTGCCGATCGCCGGCAGCACCAGCAGCGAGATCGCAACGCCCGCCGGCCAGGAGTTGACGAAGATCGCCATCGCGGTCGCGATCTCCTTACCCGCGAACCAGTCGGTGCCCATCTTGGTGAGTTGCACCGTCAGCAGCACGCCGCCGGCGCCGCAGACGAGCCGGCCCGCCATCTGCAGGCCCCAGATGTCGGTGGTTGCCATCACGAGGCTACCGGCCGTCATCAGCAGCAGGGCCACGATCGTCGTCGGCTTGTCGCCGAGCGTCCGGCCGATCGCGCCGCCCGGCAGCGCCAGCACCACGCCCGGGGTGAAATAGAGCCCGATCAGGAGGCCGATATCGGCGAGCCCGACGCCGAAGGTCTTTTCCAGCAGCGGTGCGACCGCCGCCACGCTCTGGAACTGGAACGCGATGGTGAGGCGAACGACGAACAGGATCGCAAGAATGCCCCAGCGATTGCGCAATGCCTGATCTCCCCAACCTGCTTTTCGAGCGTGCGGTGGGGAGGGACGAGAGTCAACGGGCTGCTAGCCCGCACCTTGGCGCCACCGCGCATCTCACATACGCTTCACCTCACGCCCGCACCAAACAAACACAACGAACGGGCGGCGAGGAGACAGCATGGACCAGATCCGCATCTGCACCCACGCCGGACCGGGCTCAGAGCCCGTGATCAAAACCGTGCCGTGGCCGAAGGTCGGCCGCAAGGGTGCGCTGATCAAGATCGGCGCGTGCGGCGTCTGCGGCACCGATTTGCATATCCTGAAAGGCCATTGGCCGAAGCCGCTGCCCTGGCCGTTCACGCTCGGCCATGAGATTGGCGGCGTCATCGTCGAATGCGGCGATGAATTCACCGAGGATTTCATGAGCAAGCCGCTCAAGGTCGGATCGAAGGTGATGATCCCGCCGCTGATGCCCTGCGGCCGCTGCTATTATTGCGTCCATTATCCGCAGATCGCCAACAAATGCCTGACGCCGGTCTATTACGGCCGCTATCTCGGCTTCGACAAGGTGCCGCACATGTGGGGCGGCTGGGCCGAATACGTCTATATCGATCTCGACATGCTGCCGGGCACCAAGATCTACAAGCTGCCCGACGATATGTCGCTGCGGCTGGGCGCATTGTCCGAGCCGCTGACCTCCTGCATCCGCGCGTTCAACCGTGCGACCCGCGCCGGCGGCTTCAGCTGGGGCGATACGGTGGTGATCCAGGGCTCGGGCCCGATCGGCATTTTGGCGGTCGCGGCCGCCAGGGAGATGGGGGCAGGGCGCGTCATCTGCCTCGGCGCGCCCGAAGAGCCGCGCCTCAAGCTCGCGCGCGAGTTCGGCGCGGAAGCGACCGTGAACATCGAGGAGATCAAATCGCCGCAAGATCGTATCGCGCGCGTGCGCGAGATCGTCGGTGGCTTCGGCGCCGATCTGGTGATGGATTGCTCGGGCCATCCGACCGCCGGTCCCGAAGGCATCGAGATGCTGCGTGACGGCGGCACCTATGTCGAGATGGGCCAGTTCACCGATGCCGGCTCGATCGAGACCTCCTGGCACCGCATCTGCACCAAGGACCTCAACGTGCTGGGATCCTGGGGCTTCACCGGCAATGACCTGCCGCTCGGCGTCGACATGCTCTACCGCACCCGCGACAAATATCCCTGGCTGAAGATGCAGACGATCTATCCGTTCACGGAAGCGGGGGTCGCGCAGGCCGTGAAGGACGCGATGGCGATGAAGACAGTGAAGTCGACCATCGTGCCTTGGCCGGAATTGGTGGAATAGGCCATGCGGTCCATCCCCCACGATCTCGCGGCATTCCTGGTCGAGGCCAAGCGGCGCACCTATGCGGGCCTCGATGACGACGCGACCGTGGCCATGCCGCTGCTCGCCGGCTCAAAACAGCTCGAGCACCGCGCGCCGCCTTATGCCTATCGCGATATATATTTCGGGATGGGATTTTTCGCCGGGCAGGAGACGGTGTCGCGGGACGATCGCGTCATCTGGTCGATGAGCTATAGCGGCGGCGCCCGCGCGGAGATCGCGGATCGAGACACCTTTGTCGCAATCTACAAGTTCCTGCGCGGGGCGCTGTTGGGCGTGAGCGTCGAAGAGCCCTTTCGGGGACCGCGCCTGTTCGAGCGGGCGGACATGATCTATCGCAACAAGGTCGAAGGCGGGCTCGATCGCTTCCACGGCATCGAGACGATTGCACGGCATGATGGCGCATCGCTCTACGAGCTGCGGTATAGTGGCGGTTTGTTACGATAGATCTGGCGAACCTTCTGGCTCGATGGAGCGCAGCGTAATCCGGGGCCGCCGGACCCGCATTCCGCTTCGCTCCATACGGGCTACGAGCCGGAGTTTGGAATGGCTACGATGAGCAACGAACCAACCAACGAACCAAGCCGCACCCGCTCGCCCTTCAGCGCCATCCGCGCGATCGACTACACCGTCATCTTCGTGCGCGACATGGCGGCGATGCGGCGCTTCTATGAGGGCGTGCTCGCCTTGTCCCTGCTGCGCGAGTTGTCGCCGAACTGGATCGAGTACGGCCTCGGTAGCAACACGCTCGCATTGGCGCGACCAAGCCGGACCGCGGCTGATCCGCCGACGCCGACGGGCAGCGCCTCGCTGCAACTGGCCTTCAGGGTCTCCGCAGCCGAGGTCGATGCGTGCGCTGACGAGCTCGTGCGGCAGGGCGTGGCGCTGCTGTCGCCACCGACGAACCAGCCGTTCGGGCACCGGACGCTGTTCTTCCGGGATCCCGACGGCAATCTTCTGGAGATTTATGCCGAGATCTGAGATGGACGGGACCGAATGCCCAAAAAGTTCCTCAGGGAATCCGCGACTTATTCACGTCACGGTGAAACTAAGGCCAAGGTTCCGGCTTTCAATTGACGGGAGAGTTATCGTGAAGCGAATCCTGAAACCCGTCACCTACATCCTGGCTGCCATCTACTTCCTGGTGGATGCGGTGTTCATGGCCGTGGCGCGGCCGATCTCGGGCTGGCTGGCGCGGCATTTCGAATTCAAGCGGCTGCGTGCCTGGATCAAATCGCTGCCGCCTTATCCGTCGCTCGCGCTGTTTTCCGTGCCTGTTATCATCCTGGAGCCGATCAAGCCGGTGGCCGCATACCTTGTCGCGACCGGTCAGTTTCTCAGCGGTGTGTCGGCATTTGTCGGTTGCGAGCTGCTCAAGCTCGTGCTGGTCGAGCGCCTGTTCCACCTCACCCGTGACAAGCTGATGCGGATTCCGGCATTCGCCTGGGTGTACGGGAAGTTCACCGAGATGAAGACATGGCTGCAGGCCACCGAAGCCTGGCGCGCCATCCGCGCCTTGAGCCGCGCCGCGAAAGACTATGTCGTGCGGCTCAGAACAAGGCTCGCGGGCAGCTTCAGCAGGCTCGTGACGTCAAGGGACTAGAACCGCACCCTCTCTATGCGAGCTTGCGCGCTGCGGCGGTGGCCTTGTCGCCGGTGTCCGGTGTACAATTTTGGCGAGATGGCCGCAAAAGTCCGCCGTTCCAGCCCAAAAGCGCGCCAAAAGCGCCGGGGCTGAGCATCCCGGCCTTGTTCACCCTGTCGCCAAGGCCATGCATCAAAGCCATGGTGATTTGGCTGCTTCTGGCGTAAAGAGCGTCCAAATCAAAATCATCGTGGGTGTGACCGGGCCTTCTGCAGTGACTGCAGCGTCAGGCGCCCCGGCTTTCCGTTCCGCGCCCCGGACCAACCAAGGTTTTCCATCCCGTGTCTTTTCCGGCCCTGACTGCGCCGCTCGCCCGTGCCTTGGCTGAGCGCAATTACGATTCACCGACCCCGGTTCAGCTCGCCGTGCTCGGCGAGGATGCCGTCGACCGCGACCTTCTGGTGTCGGCTCAGACCGGCTCGGGCAAGACCGTCGCGTATGGTTTGGCTATGGCCAAGGATCTGCTCGATGGTGCCGAGCGGTTCGCGCAGGCCGCAGCCCCTCTGGCCCTCATCGTCGCGCCGACCCGCGAGCTCGCCTTGCAGGTCCAGCGCGAGCTGACATGGCTCTACGAGCATGCGCGGGCGCGCGTCGTCTCCTGCGTCGGCGGCATGGACCCGCGCCGCGAGCAGCGCGAGCTGGCCGCGGGCGCCCATATCGTCGTCGGCACGCCCGGCCGCCTGTGCGATCATTTGCGGCGCAACCGTCTCGACATTTCGGAATTGAAGGTCGTCGTGCTCGACGAGGCCGACGAGATGCTCAATCTCGGCTTTCGCGAGGACATGGAGTTCATCCTCAAGACCACCCCGGACACGCGCCGCACCTTGTTGTTCTCGGCGACGTTTCCGCGCGGCATCGTGGCGCTGGCGAAGCAGTATCAGCAGCAGGCGTTCCGGATCGAGGTCGCCGGCGACGAGGGCGGTCACGCCGATATCGAGTACCGCGCCATCCGGGTCGCTCCCGGCGATGTCGAGCATGCGGTCGTCAACGTGCTGCGCTTCTACGAGTCGCCGAGCGCGCTGGTGTTCTGCAACACGCGCGATGCGGTCAGGCATTTGCAGGCGGCGCTGCTGGAGCGCGGTTTTTCCGTGGTCGCTCTCTCCGGTGAGTTGACGCAGAACGAGCGTACCCTGGCGCTCCAGTCGCTCCGGGACGGGCGCGCCCGAATTTGCGTCGCGACCGATGTGGCGGCGCGGGGCATCGACCTGCCGAGCCTCGACCTCGTCATTCACGCCGATCTGCCCAATGACGCGGAGGTCATGCAACATCGCTCAGGCCGCACCGGGCGTGCGGGCCGGAAGGGCGTCAGCGTTCTGCTGGTGCCGCCGATACGACGGCGGCGTGCGGAGGTGCTGCTGAATCTGTCCGGCATCGACGCCGTCTGGGGGACCGCCCCGCAGGCGGATGAGATTCGCAAGCTCGATCATGAGCGCATGAAGGACGTGTTGTTCACCGAGGAGACGACCGCCGACGATCTCGAGCTGGCGAAGGCCTTGCTGGCCGAGCGGTCGGCCGAGGACATCGCCGCAGCACTCGCGCGGCTCTATCGGGCGCGGCTGCCGTCACCTGAAGACATTCTCGATCCCGGCGAGGCGCGTGGCCGGCCGCGCGACGATCGTGGCCGCGACGATCGGACATCGCGCGATCGCACGTCGCGCGACGATCGCACGCCGCGCGACGATCGAAAGCCGCGCGGCGATGACCGCTCCGAGAGGCCCCGACCCAAATCGGGGAAATCGTCGCAGAAGCACGGCATGACAGAGGCTACCGTATGGTTCCGGGCCAACATCGGACGAAGAAAGAACGCGGAAGCGCGCTGGCTCTTGCCGATGATCTGCCGTCGCGGCGGCATCGACAAGGGCGACATCGGCGCCATCAAGATCATGGACACCACGACCGAGTTCGAGATTACCGAGCGGGTTGCGGAATCCTTCGCTGCCAAGATCAAGCGTCCGGACAAGGAAGACAATATCCGCCTCGAGCCGATGACGGGTGCGCCGCAAGCAAAGGCGGCTCCCGAAGAGCGGTTCGAAGCGCCCAGGCGCGAGACCCGAGACAGCGATCATCGCGAACGCCGCGACGATCGCGCGCGCGACGCCGGTGGCTTTAAGCCAGCCGGAAAATCACACGGCGAGCGCGGGCCGAAATTCGAGGATGCTCCTTCTTTCGGAAAGAAAAAGAAGCACAAGAGCAAGCCTGGCCATGCAGAGCCTTCGGTCGCGCCGTGGCCAGCGAAGGGTGCGCCGGGCAAGAAGGCCAAGAAGAAGCACCGCGGCTGAACCCCGGCAGCGTCACGCACGGGGAAGGGGGCTATCGGGTGAGCCCGCGCAGCATGTAGGTCGCGCTCGCGCCATAGGACGAGAGTTTGTCGCGCAGCGCCGCATCCGGTGCAACGCCCTGGAAACCGAGACGCTCCCACAGTGGTTGCGTGCCGTAGACCGAGACCAGCGCAAGCGTTGTGATGCCTGACGATCGCGCCAGCTCTTCGATCTCTGCGAGATAAGCGCGCGCCACGCCGCCGCGGAAGTCGGGCAGCACGGCGACATCGTGCACATAGAGACAGTCTGCAGCATCGGGCAATCGGTCGAGGAACCCGTCGAGCGGCGGAATCTGTTGCTGAATCCAGGGATGCGCGAGGCCGTAGCCTGCGATCTGGTTGCCTGCAGCGAGCACGCAACAGCCGTCCGGATAGAGCCGCATCTTTTCCGCGAATACTTCCGGGCGCTCGGGGAGATCAGGATGGATTCGTGCCGCGATCGCGCTGATCGCGGCGAGGTCTTCAGCGTGCGCGCGGCGCCAATGCGGCTTGCTCATCCCGACTGTTCCGTATCAACCATCGCAATTTATTCCGCCGCGCCGATGTGCGCAGCCAAAAATATCTTTGCGCCATTTTGAGGAATACCGCACGCGGTGCGGCGTCCTACCCATGCGAACCAATTGCATGACAGGAGACACCATGACGACATCTTCGATCCGCCTCGCGCTCACGCTCCTCGCGTCGCTCGCGATGACATCGGCTGCCTTCGCGGCGCCGCCGGCCAAGACCGGCAAGACAGACAAGGGCAACGTGCTCACCGACGCCAAGGGCATGTCGCTGTACACCTTCGACAAGGACATGGAAGGCAAGTCGGCCTGCAATGGACCGTGTGCGACAAACTGGCCGGCGCTGAAAGCCGAGGCCAGCGATGCCGCCGGTGACGGCTACACCATCATCACGCGCGACGACGGCTCCAAGCAGTGGGCCCATAACGGCAAGCCGCTCTACACTTTCGCCAAGGACACCAAGCCCGGCGACGTCACCGGCGATGGTTTCCTGAACGGGGCCTGGCATCTGGCAATGCCGTGAGCGAGTGCGCTTCCGTCGCCACCTAGACGGCGAGGGCTGGCCGAGACGCGAGAAGCATCGTCGTATGCGCGGGTGCCGTGCAACTGCGGCCGGTTGCGCTAGCGGTAGAACGTTCCGGCAGGCTCAAGCGGCTCCCGGGATCGACGCCTCTCGATAGCTCGATAGTTTGCCGGCACTGATCTCAAGTTGGTGCGCAAAATTGTAGCAACTTTAGAGACGCAGGATTCGCTCTGCGCCGCCGCGTCGCACTAATCGAATTATTTCGAATTGAGAGTCAGAAAGCGAACCGAAGCATCGACTTTCGTCGGTCATAGTTGGCTCCGGCGGGGGCGAGAGCGGCATGTCCGCAGCAGCAACCCACCATCGTGAAAGCAGGGGCACTGATGTCCCGGTGCTGTACGCATCTGGACGCGTCGGGGAGTCTTCAATCCATTATCTGGTTTCGCTTGAAAGGATGAAAGCCCGTGAGTGATGTCAATGTGAAAGCCGAAACGAATGCCGCCCCGCTGAATGGGACGGCGAACGGAACTACAGACCTCAAGTTCGACATGCCGTTTTTCAACATCGAGGCGATGCTCGGCGATCTCACCGCGCCGGCGGCAACACGGGCCAAGGCAAATTTCGAGCAGATGAAGACGACTTCCGAGCAGATCACCGCGGCCCTTTGCGACGCCTGTTCGACCAATGCCAGGCGTGCCGCCGATTACGGCACCAAGGTCATCGAGATATCCAATGCCAATACCAGCTCCGTGCTGGAATTTTTCTCCCAGCTTGCGGATGCGAGGTCGTTTGCGGACCTCGTCAGTCTCTCCGCCGCCCACGGTCGCAAGACCTTTGAAGCGGCTTCCGCCCAAAATCGGGAGCTTTGGGATCTGGCCCAGAAGGTCGCGACCGAGACGGCCGAGCCGATCAAGAACAGCTTCAACCGGGTTCTGCACAGGGCTGCTTGAATCGAAGCGACCGGCCACGTGGATCGGCTGGACGAGCGTCTTCGCGAGAAGAGGCGCCGTCCAGCCGAGGACGGTCAGCCTTGCCGCGAGGTGATGCCGAGCTAGAGGGAAGCCAAGATGGGTATGGTGATGATCAAATGCCCGGAAACGGGCAGCGCAATTCCGACAGGCATCGAGATGGATGGCGAAAGATTTCGCTCCAGTACGGTGTTCTTTTCGCGCACCTATTGCCGGATGTGCGCGGCGACGCACGAGTGGTTCGCCCGAGAGGCATGGGTCTATGAATCGGCCTTGGCGAACGGGAGGTCCGGGGGCGGGCAGCCATACCGCGCCGGCGCGGCGTGAAGGAGCCTTGACGCATCCTGCGACACGATCCGATCGATCCTGCGGCTCATCACCTTGTAGCATTCGCAAGCGACGATCTCGAGCCGTCGCTTGTCGATTTCGAGCTGACCGCGCCGATTGGATTTGATGGCCCTTGATGTTCGAAGTGCGCTCACGACGCGCGTGACCGTGGGGCGCCGAACGCCGAGCAATTCCGACAGCGTCTCCTGGGTCAAGGGCAGCACGTCACCGCCGCCCGTCCGGTCGTGAATGTGAAGCAGCCAGCGAGCGAGGCGCGCTTCGACGGAATGCAGCGCGTTGCAGGCCGCGACGTGCAGGAATTGCGTCATCATCGCCCTGGTGACAATCTGAACCGCGCTTGCAATGGCCGGACTGCGTTCGAGCGCTGCTTGGAATCGCGCGGGCGAGATTTGTAGTGCGGTCCCGGCCACGCGGACAACCGCCGTCAGCGGGGATCGGACCGGACCGAGCGCCGTCATGAGCCCGATGACGCCGTCGTTGCCGATCACCGCGGTTGCGGCCGTCTGTCCGTTCGGCAACTCCATGATGAGGGCAATTGCGCCGCTACAGGGGAAGTAGAGGTGTTCGATCCGGTCGGCCGATCGAACGAGGACTGCGTCGTGCTCGATCGGTACTTTTCGCAAATGCGGTGCAAGCAAAGCGAAGTCGGCCGACGGTAACGCAGCTAGCAGGCGATTACCAACTCTGGTCGCGTGCTCCATCACGGGAATCGCCCCTCGACGGACGCTCGACGGCGAGCAAACGCATCGTCACCGGCCGAGCCGCGTTACCGCGAACTCGCTTGGCACGGCAAACGGACAAACGTGGTTCAGCCGGTAAGGTTCCAATGACGGAGCGTAAGCGCCCCTAACGAAGCCCCTCATACACTATCAGCCCGCGTGCGACCTGCAATTTGCGGATCGCGCGCGGCAGCAATTTCTCCGGCTGGTGCAGATAGCGCCACGAGGTGACGGTGAAGGCGGAAAGCGCGCCGCATTCGTCGTCAAACGGCGCAAGCACGCCGGTTACGCTGACCGGCGTGTGCGGGCGAGCGTTGAAGGGCAGCAGCAGCAGCTCGAGATGGGCCTTGCTACCGTCCTCGCGCGTGGCCGTGATGCCGGCAATGGCGCCGAGCGTCTCGTCGGCGACGATGGTCGCGATTTCCTCGATCTCGCTGCGGCAGCCTTCCGTGAACAGCGCGGCGAAGCTCTGGTCCTTGAGATCGAGGCCTGCGAGCGCGCAGACGCGGGTGCCGGCGACGCGGAACGGAAAGCCGAGCTTCGGCTCGCAGGACAGGACGAAGATGTCGCCGAGCAGCTCGCGCACGGCGGCCGGGTCGATATCGGCCCGATCAGGGGCTCGCGCGCTGCCGCGCTTCTTGTCCCAATACGCAAAGAACGCGCGGTTCGACGGATGTTTCATGACTGACGCTTACCCCTCGGCGCAACCTCATGGGACAAACCTGTCCCGCTTCAGTGCACCTGAGATCCCTGTGTTGTTGTGCAGGAGGGGAATTGCAGCGTCCATGCCGCGGGGGCGTTTTTGGCCTCGCGCGGGCCGCCTTTGCGTCGTTAACGTTAAATTAACTATGCGCTTTGCGTTCGTCCCGCGGCTGCTAAGGTGATCGCGGTCGCAAGCCTCGTCGCTTTCTTCCAGGTTCTCGGCGAGGTCTGTACACGGGCGTCAAGCAGTTTGGTCACTGGCCGCGGGGAGGGGTGGGGATACTCCTTGTTCCTCTGCGGCATGATCCGGAAAAGTGCGTAGCGGTTTTCCGGCAAGATCATGCCCAAACAACAACCTAAAGTGCGGTGACGCGCTTTAGGGGCCGGCAAGATCGACACGGATAGGGAGGGCTTTCCCAGGGCTCTCCCTTTTCCTTTTGTGCACTTGCGCAAGCCCGGTAAAGGCGACTATCTCCAAGCTTGTTGCTTCGATCGCGCCTGAAAGCGAAACCGCCTTGGATTCCCCGCCACCATCGTCAGACCAACCGGTCGTCGTCGAAGAGGCCCCGCGCGAGCCGATCCTGACGCTGCCACTCGCGCTGACGGCCTATGTCGTCCTGCTGGCGGCTATCCACCTGCGGGTGCTGTTGCCGCCGGAGCTGGAGAACTGGACCATCGACGTCTTCGGCTTCATCCCGAAGCGCTACGATTCCTCGCTGGTCAATTTGCAATTCGAGGGCGGCGCGGGTGCCAAGGTCTGGACCTTCTTCACCTATTCGCTGTTGCACGCCAATCTCACCCATCTCGCCTTCAACGTGCTGTGGCTGCTGCCGTTCGGCAGCGCGCTGGCGCGGCGCTTCGGCGCGGTGCGCTTCTTTGTGTTCCTGGCTGTGACGGCCGCCGCCGGTGCGCTCGCCCATCTCGTCACCCATGAGCACGCGGTGGTGCCGATGATCGGCGCCTCGGCCTCGGTGTCGGGCGCGATGGCGGCCGCGATCCGGTTCGCCTTCGTGCGGGGCAGCTTCCTGTCGTTCAGCCGTTCGGATGCCGATAGCGCCGCAAAAGTTCCGGCGCTGCCGTTGTTGCAGGCCCTGCGGGACCGGCGCATCGTCGGCTTCCTGGGCGTGTGGTTCGCCCTCAACATCGTCTTCGGCGTCGGCGCCATTGGCGTCGAAAGCGATAGCGCGGGCGTCGCCTGGGAGGCGCATATCGGCGGCTTCTTCGCGGGGCTGTTGCTGTTCGCGCTGTTCGATCCCGTGCCGCGCGTGCGAAAAGATGATGCTGCGGATGCGTCGTCACAGGACATTTCAAGCGGTATTTGAAGCGGCGCTTGCGGCGCGGCCCGAATTCATCCATCATTCCCGGGAAGAATGTTCCGAAGCGACAAGCCCGTAGAGGCGATGCTTCGCGAAGCGCCTGAACGTGAAGCCGGCGCTGAAACTGTTAGTCGAAGACTCACGAACAAGTCCGGACCGCACCAAGCGGACGGATCCGATTCAGGGAGGCGACAATGACGGTACGTACTATTCTCAATACCAAGGGCCACCAGATCGTGAGCGTCGAGCCCGACGCAAAACTGGCTGCCGCGGTCAAGCTGCTCGCCGAGAAAAAGATCGGTGCGGTGCTGGTGATGAACCAGAGCCGGCTCGAGGGCATCCTGTCGGAGCGCGACATCGTGCGCGTGCTCGGTGAGCGCGGTGCGGGCGTGCTGGAAGAGCCGGTGAGCCAGGTCATGACCCGCAAGGTCGTCGCGTGCAAGGAGACCGACACGGTCGCCGAGCTCATGGAGATGATGACCACCGGCAAGTTCCGCCACCTCCCGGTGCTGGACAACAACAAGGTGGTCGGGCTGATCTCGATCGGCGACATCGTCAAGCGCCGGGTCGAGGAATACGAGTCCGAGCAGGAAGCCCTGCGCGACTACATCAAGACGGCCTGAGCCGCCTTACTCGCCGGGCTTACTCCGCCGCCTTGGGCGCGGCACCTTCGGGCGCCGGCGCCAGCACGTCGATCGTCTCCTGGATCGACTCCAGCGCGCGTTCGGCGGCGCGGGTGCCGTGCGCGATCAGCTCCTCGGCACGATGGAAATCGAACCAGCCGTACTGGCCGACCCGAGGCGTGATCAGCAGGTCTGGCGGATCGCCGGCGAGCCGCGCGCGGGTGATGCGGTCCTGCATGATGTTGAAGGCATCCACCATCACCGAGGAGATGCCGGGACGACCGGCACTGCCGAAAAACTCGCGCTTGACGGTTCTCTCCGGCGAGAAGATGCGCGGAAAGCGCCGCTTGGCCGGAATTTCCTCAGTGACTGCAGCAACCGGCGCAGGCATCGCGCCGTGCTGATAGATCGTCGTCGAATGCGTGAAGATGTCGGTGGACAGATTGACCGCGATGACGATTTCGGCACCGAGCGCCCGCGCAGCCGAAACCGGCACCGGATTCACCAGCGCGCCGTCGACCAGCCAGCGGTCGCCGATCATCACGGGCGAGAAGATGCCGGGCAGCGCATAGGAGGCGCGCATCGCCTCGACCAGGCGCCCGCGCGTCAGCCAGATCTCGTGGCCGGTGCGGACCTCGGTCGCGACCGAGGCATACTTCATCGGGAGGTCCTCGATCATGGTCTGGCCGACCGCGTCCGCCAGCCGGCTTGCGAGCTTCTGGCCGCCGATCAGGCCCGAGCCGTCGAGGCGGATGTCGAGATAGCCGAGAATGTTGCGCACGCCCTGCAGGCTGCGCGCCCAGTCTTCCAAAGCGTCGAGCCGGCCGGCCGCGTAAGCGCCGCCGACCGCGGCGCCGATCGAGGTGCCGACCACGACATCGGGCACGATGCCGTTGGCCAGCAGCGTCCTTATGATACCGATATGGGCAAAGCCGCGCGCCGCGCCGCCTCCGAGTGCGAGGCCGATGACCGGCTTGCGAATGCTGCCGAGGCCGACCTTCTCGCCATTTGCTCCGTTCACGCTCCGACCTCTCAAGATGTCCAGCACCGAAACTCTCCTATTCCGGGCCGTCCTCACTCCAGAGTAGGCGCCGCGCTTCCGCTCCGCCAGAAAGAGGGCAAAGCTTGGTTTATAGCGTTAGGGACGCTGGGGGCAGGAGTGTGGCGGAGGCCGATTGCCATTGATCTAATCACGCAGGCGTCAGCCGGGTTCCAAAGAACCTGTATTTCATGGGATTTCAGAGGCTTGAATTTGCCGCGTTTTCGGTGAAAAGCAGGAGACATGACTCTCGGGGGTGACGACATCATCGGATGGCGGCGCGGCGGCAGGCTGCTGCCGGCGCTTGTTCTTGCTGCGTGCCTCGGTTTCCTCGGGCGGAATGCCGCGCAGGCCCAGCTTTTCTCGGACCGGCCGCCGCCGGTGCCCCCGGCTTCGGTGCCCGATCCCGGCGGCGCCGTCAGCCTGGCGCCGCCCTCCGGTCTAGGCGCCGGCCCCCCGAGCCTGCCGCCGACCCTGACGCAGCCGAATACGCCGAGCATGCCGCCGCCCGCGGTGACGACCGTGCCGCCGGCAGCCCCGCTCAATGCGGCCGCGCCCGGGCAGGCTGTGCTGTCGCTGAGTGCCAAATACGGCAAGGACACGCCAGCGATCACCAGTGGCCTGGTGTGGCGGGTGTTTGCCGACCGGCCCGACGAGAACGGCACCTTCAAGCTGATCCGCGAGGATCGCAACCCGGCGCCCAACATCGTGCTGCCGCCGGGCAATTACGTCGTGCACGTCGCCTTCGGCCTCGTCAGCGCGGTGCGTACCGTCAGCCTGAAGGCCGAGACCGATCGCGAATCCTTCGTGCTGCCAGCCGGCGGCCTCCGCATCGAGGGTCGCGTCGGCACCAGCCGGATTCCGCTGAACCAGATCTCGTTCGCGATCTACAAGGGCAGCCAGTTCGAATCCGGCGAGCGCGCCTCGCTGGTGCCGAACGTCGCCGCCGGCGACGTCGTGCTGCTGCCGGAAGGCACCTACTACATCATCTCCAATTACGGCGACGCCAACTCGGTGGTGCGCTCGGACATCCGCGTCCAGGCCGGCAAGCTCACCGACGTCACCATCACCCACCGCGCCGCCGTGATCACGCTCAAGCTCGTCAGCGACAAGGGCGGCGAGGCGCTCGCCAATACCGCCTGGTCGGTGCTGACGCCCGGCGGCGACGTCATCAAGGAATCGATCGGCGCCTTCCCCCGCGTCGTGCTCTCCGAAGGCGAATACCGCGCCATCGCCAAGAACGAAGGCAAGGTCTACGAGCGCGGTTTTAACGTCGTCAACGGCGTCGACGGCGAGGTCGAAGTCGTCGCGCGCTGATCTTTCGCCTCGCCCCGCTTAGCGATTTTCCGCAACATCGTACCGCGCTTCTCATCGAGCGCACGCAAAGCCAATCAGGCGCTGGTCGCCCGGTGAGCGTCCGCTTACCGGGCATTTCCGTCCTGTGTATCGCTGCAAGCGTACCCAAGCTCCGCCGCGGAGGGATAAGAAAACACCGGCGGCATCGGCTTATTCCGGGCTCGGTGCGACTTCGTCATAACGGTGCAAGATACGTATTTCCGATAATCAATTTCATTCGCTTTCCATCCTGCTGGGTTATATGTCGGCTATCCGTCAAAAGGGGGAGGCCGGGGCAGGCTTGTATGCCAGCACCGGCAAGGAGCAGGGGACCAAGCGCGTCGGCATGTTCGAAGTGATCCTCACCAGGCGCAAGCGGTTCGGTTGGCGGTGGCAGGTCTGCGACCAGTCCGGCAAGATATTCGCCGACGGCTTCGAGCGCACGCGGCCGTCCGCCAAATATTATGGCGAGCGCGCGCTGTTCTTCCTGTTGTCGCAGGCTTATTTGCATAACCGTTCTGCGGCTGCGAGCGAGGATTAGAGCGTTAACCGATCAGGTTGCAAGTACCCTGCGGCCACGAAGTAGTTTGTGGATTCTGCGGGCGTGTAGGTGTCGACGATGCGACCAATAGCGTCCCAGAGAC
>NZ_JBEPOS010000008.1:0-251040 GCF_040546885.1 Bradyrhizobium sp. S3.2.6
CCTCCTCGTGGCCCAAAAGTGATTCGATCACTTCGAACTCACTTTAGCTCCACCGCCTTCTTGGTCGCGAAGGCCGGCTAGATGATCTTCAGTGCACTTAACTAGGCAGGAGCGAAGTTTGGTGCCCTGTCACCGAGATTATCGTGTCTCGCTTGAGGGTGCAGTCCACGACTGTCACTTCACGGGCGGAAGACCGGCCACGGCAGCGTCGGCAGGATTGTTCAGGCACTTCGGATGGCCGAAGCCGCCAGCGCTATGGCCGACGCCGCCTTGTCCGTTGGGCGCCTGGCCCGTACCGCCGGTCCCATCGGTGTTTGCCGTGATGTCGAAGACGATGTTGTCGGGGTGGCTCGCATCTCCCGACACGCCCTTGACGCCCTGCAATTGATCGAGCCCGAGCGCATTTCGCAGCCGCCACGCCACCATGTGATCGGTGCAGGAGGTGTCGCCGCTGACGCCGACGCCGCCGACCTTGGCTCCGTTGCGATACAGCGCGAGGCCGCCGCCGAACACGTTCACGCCGCCAATGCGCTGGCCAACCATCGGGTCATTCGGCGTGCCGAACGACGAGCCGCTGGCTGGGCCCGGATTGAAGTTTGCCGTGCTGATGCCGGTGCCCGAGAACGGCGGATGGTTGCCGTAGGCAGCTGCCGTATCGACCGGATTGCTGTGCTGCAGCCCATAGAGGCTGCCACCCGGCTGCACGGCGGTGAACAGGTTGGCGGTCGACAAGGCAAGCCCGGTCGGAAACAGGCTGCCGGCGGGTGTCGCGTTCTTACCCAAGCTGAAGTCGTTTGCAGTGTTCGCCTTCTGGGCGGAGATGACGCGGCTGCCCAGCCATTGCGAGGTGCCTTGGCTGCCCGAGAAGGCGACGGCGCAGACGGTGCCGTCGTTGGCAACCAGTGTGCCCCACATGTGGAAGCCGAGGCCGCCATTGGCACCGGAAGCGGGCGTGATGGCGCCGACAAGTGCCGCACGAAGTTGCGAAAAATCAGGCAGAGCGGCGCAATCCGCAAAGGCCGGGAGGGTCACCATGGTAACGAGAGCGCTGATCGAACAGAAAAGAGTTCGTCGCTTGACGTTCATTGTGCTGCTCCTGTGGTGCGATGGGTGGTTGATCAGGAAAGCGCGGCCCCATCGTGCCCGCGCAAAATCTGAAAAATCGGTCGTACTTTCAAAAACCCCGTTAGCAAACGGGCCTGCGCGACGACGAGGCAAGGCGTCCTGGTATCTGCGAACCTCGCCGCGCTCAAAACTGAAGTCGTCACCGAGGCAATGCTGTTCGGACGTCTTCGTGGCAGTGGCAATGACCTAATGCTTCCAAGAGCACGGTGGTCCCATGGTTAAGTCTGGGAGCGACCGCAGAGGTTCACAGAAAATCCCGGCGAAGTCGGAGTTGGGTCTGAATGTGAAGAACTCAACGTGAGCAAATCCAGGAGCGAAGTTGAGTGCACCGTAATTACCATTTGGCATGGGCAAACGCCGAGGCGCCATCGGCCCTATCAGGCATTAGGCACGCGCCGACCAGTACAGAGATCAGGACTGACGCAATGCGAACCATTCGATATGAGGCGTCACCAGGTCAGCTCGAGGGGCCGGGATGGTCATAATTAGAGCTGCAAATACGACGCAGGAACTTGAAGCATGTTTTCAGATTCGACATGAGGTCTTTGTAGTCGAACAGAAGGTTCCGGTCGATCTGGAGCGCGATGAACACGACAGCGGAGCTCTTCATTTTGTTGCACTGGCTGACGGCCAGTCTGTAGGAACAGCGCGTGTTGTGTTGAGGGATAACGGCGCGTCGGCCAAAATTGGTCGTGTGGCCGTGCGCCGTTCGAACCGGGGTTTTGGTATTGGCAAGATGCTGATCGCCGCTATTGAAGAAACCCCAGATCTAAAACACGTCCGCAATTTCCTCCTGGACGCCCAGGCGCATGCGCTGCAATTCTATGCTGATTTGGGATACGAGGCCTGCGGCGAAGAATTCATGGACGCGGGAATTCCTCACCGCCACATGAAAAAGAGAAACCAGAAGGTTTGTTGAATGGCTCTTGTGGCCTGGCGGCGGATATGATGCGTTCTTGGGAGAAGACGAGAATTGCGGTGCACCTAACTTGGCAGGTGCGAAGTTGAGTGCTCTGCTGCCGCTGCTATCCTCCCTGTCGCAGAGCCTCGACGGGGTCGAGGCGCGCGGCGCGCCATGATGGGTAGAGCGTCGCGAGGAACGACAGGGTCAGCGCCATGGTCACGACCGCTGCAGTCTCGACGAGATCGATTTCCGCCGGCAGCTTCGATAGAAAATAAAGCTTCGGCGGGAATAGGTCGGTGCGCGTCAGCCAGGACATGACTTGCCGGATTGTTTCGATATTGACGCAGACGAAGAGCCCGACGACGAAGCCGACCAGGGTCCCCGCCACGCCGATCGATGCGCCGGTGATCATGAACGTTCGCATGATCGCGCCCCGCGATGCTCCCATCGTCCTGAGGATCGCGATGTCGCTGCCCTTGTCCTTCACCAGCATGATCAGGCCGGACACGATATTCAGCGCGGCCACCAGGACAATCAGGCTCAAGATCAGAAACATCACATTGCGCTCGACCGCGAGCGCGCCAAAGAAGGTCGCATTGCGCTCCCGCCAGTCGACCAGGAAGATCGGCTGGCCAGCCGCTTCTGCAATGGTCTTCCGAAACAGGTCGATCCGATCGGGGTTGGTCGTGAACACCTCGATCGCGGTGACGTCCTGATTACGATTGAAGAAAGCCTGCGCCTCCGCGATCGGCATGAAGATGACCCCCGCGTCGTATTCGGACATCCCGATCTCGAACACGGCGGCGACCAGATACTTCTTGACGCGCGGCATCATGCCCACCGGCGTGACTGCGCCGCGCTGTGCAACGAGCGTGATACTGTCACCGGCATGGACCGCGAGTTGATCGGCAAGGCCCTGGCCGATGGCGACACCCTGGCCCCCGTCAAAATGTTCGAGTGAGCCTTGCTTGATGCCGGCAGAGATCGAGGGAAACTGATCGAGATCAGCGGCCCGAATGCCGCGCACCAGGACGCCGGAGGCGTTGGCCGACGACGCCAGTGCCGGGCCGTCAACGACCGGTACCGCCAATCGAACGCCCTGCACCTGACTGATGCGCTCAGTGACATCCTTCCAGTCAGTCAAAGGGCTTTCCAGCGGCTGCGCCACAATATGCCCGTTGAAACCGAGGATCTTGCTGAGAAGCTCTGTACGAAAGCCGTTCAGCACCGCCATGACGATGATCAGCGTGGCGACCCCGAGCATGATGCCCAGAAATGAAAACCCCGCGATGACCGAGACAAACCCTTCTTTACGTCGGGCTCGCAGATACCGCGCCGAGAGCATCCACTCGAACGGTGCAAAGGGTCCTGCTTGCGGCGAATCCATCACTGTCTCGTCCATCATCCGATAGGAGGGTCATTCTGTCTCGTTGCGACTGGATTGGCTACGGCGGTGTTCGGCTCCATAGCCGGCTGCGAGTCAAAGACCGCAGATAGCGGCCACGCAGGCGAGTTCCGCTTTGCCCTTGTAAACCGACGTTGATGAGCGTTCTGCCTGTCGCCTCATCACGGCGCAGGGCACGCCGGTCCCGTCTTCACCCAAGCCTCCACCAACGTGCCGGCCTGCTCCTGCGTGCCCGGTACGGGGCTCATATCCGCAGGGCAGCGAGCTGCGCCACGAGGAATTCCATCGCGGCACGGACACGCCGCGGCAAGACGCCGGCGCCCCGCCTGACCCAAACGATCTGGAGTGGAATTGGCGGCGGCTCGTGGCCGACAAGGATTTGCTCCACGATCCCTTGCTCGATGAGCCTTCGCACCTGCCAGAGCGGCGCGAGTCCGATGCCAAGGCCTGACGCTACGGCCGCATTGCGCGCAGCGGCATTTTCCGATCGAAAGCGGCCATGCACTTCGATGCGCCTCTTGTCGTCGCCAAATATCCATCTGTCATCGTCGCCGGCCCGCAACACGCACGCATGATGGGATAGCTCTCGCGGATGCTCAGGACGACCGTGTGCGGCGAGGTAAGCCGGTGAAGTGAAGACCGCCCAATTCAATCCGCCGAGGTGGCGAACCCGTAAGTTCGAGTCCGGCAGGTTGCCGATGCGGACGACGAAATCCAGCTTCTCGGCGACCAGGTCGACGTGCTCGTCAGACAAGACAAGTTCGATGTCAACTTCCGGATTCCGCGTTAGAAATTGGCTCAGGGCAGGGCTCACATATTCGGGGCCGAACAGGCTCGATGTGCCGATGCGGATGGTGCCGGCGAGGCGCCGGTCTCTGGCAATCAGATCTTCCCGCGCACCGTCAATGGTCGTGAGTGCCAGACGGATGCGGCCGGCAAAATCGAGCCCTGCCGTCGTGGGACGCAGGCGCCGGGTCGTCCGCGACACGAGCTCCACCCCAAGGTCCTGCTCGAGCCGCGCCAGCGACCGGCTCACCGCCTGAAGCGATCTGCCCAGACGAACAGCTGCCGACGTCAGGCTACCTTCATCGACAATAGCGAGAAACGTCGTGTAGTCCCCAAGCGAGGTCAGAGCTATTCTCTCGTAAAGTGAGATAATGTATCCTCAGTATCATGTATTATCATCAGATGCGCGGTATGCTGTTGATGAGCTCTCACCAATCTGGAGCTCTCAATGATGAAAATTGACCCCTCTACGGCAGAGGCACCTCTGGCGGCCCTGACGCCTCTCTATGGTGCCCCGATCACGCTCGACGAGGCTGTGCTCGTCGCCGGTGCGGCGCGCGCCGAAGCGCAACGTCATGGATGGCCTATGGTGATCGCCGTCACCGACAGCGGCGGGCATCTCGTTCTGCTATACCGTCTCGATCAGGCTCAGCACGGCAGCGTGCTCGTCGCTCAGCAAAAGGCGAAGACGGCGGTCGATTTCAGGCGGTCGACAGGAGCGTTTGAATCCGCGCTTGCCGAGGGCGGCCTTCATCTACGGCTTCTGGGCATGACCAATCTGACGCCCCTGGAAGGTGGCCTTCCGATCGTGCGCGAGGGCAGGGTGATTGGTGCGATCGGCGTATCGGGCATGCAATCAACCCAGGACGCGCGGGTCGCGTCGGCGGGTCTTGCGGCTTTCGGATCCTGACCGGTCTTAATCCCGAGGCAGCGGAGAAGCGCGGATACTACGTGTCGGATGTCATGCGGCACGAGCTCACGGCGCCGGACACGCCGCTCCCGTCTTCACCCACGCCTCCACGAGCGCGCCGGCTTGCTCCTGCGTGCCCGGCGCGGGCGCGCGGCCGAAGCCGGGATGCCAGGCCCAGCCGACGAGGGTGTCCTTGCCGATGTGGTCGATCAGGGCTTCGACCTTGCGGCCGCCGTTGCGCGCGGGGTCTCTGATCTGCTCGCAGATCTCGCCGATCGTCTTACCTTCCCAGGCCATTTCGCGCGGCGCCAGATGCCATTCGGGATGGCCGGGAATGCGGCCGGGCTCGAAATTGGCCTTCTGGTGGCAGGTGTGGCAGCGCATCGCCTCCAGCCCATGGCCGTCGGCGCCGCGCGTCACCGGCGGCTGGTGGATGCGGGGAGTGTCGCCCTGGCGCGGGCTGTCGCCGGCCGGATGGCAGTTGGTGCAGCGCGGATGCGTCAGCACTCTTCCAAGTTCGGTGAAGATCGCGGCCGAGCGTTTTTCGGTGTCGGCGATGTTGGCAAAACTGTCGGGCGAGGCGAGGCCGTGGCTGGTCGTGTCCGAGGCTGCATAGCCCGCGCAAAGACTGCTCGTCAGCGCCGCCATCACGGCCATGATCCTGAAGCGCGCGTTGATCATCGCTGGCGCACTCATTTGGTGGCGACGAGATAGCGGCTGGAATCGGCGAGGATCACGTCGCGCACCGCCTCGTGATATTTGATGTAGCCAGTGCAACGACAGAGATGCCCGTCGAGCGCGTCCGCAATGGTCTGCTCCAGCGCCTCGCGGGCGACGGGGGCGCGCGACAGGCGTTCGAGCAGCACCTGGCCCTCGCCAAGGAAGCCGGCGGTGCAGTAGCCGCACTGGAAGGCGAAGTGCTCGATGAAGGCCTTTTGCAGCACCGAGAGCTGGCCGTCTTTGGCGTGGCCCTCGACGGTGCGGATCGACTTGCCGTCGAAATTCACCGCGGGCGCGACGCAGGTCGGGCTAGTGTAGCTGGTGCCGTCGGGCGCGTCGACGATGATAGCGCAGCTCAGGCATTGCGCGGCGCCGCAGCCGAACTTGGTGCCGGTCATGCCGAGCATCTCGCGCAGGAAATCGTTCATCGAGAGATCGTCGCGGACGTCGATCGGACCGTGCTTCCGGCCGTTGATGGTGAGGCTGAGGGTCGTCACGCCAAAACTCCCTTCAAGAGGCTTGAAGTAACCGGCAGCGCGCGGAAGCGATGGCCGGTGGCATCGTGAATGGCGTTGATCAGCGCCGGGACGATCGGGACCATCACGACTTCAGCCATGCCCTTGGGCGGCTCGTCCGGCGTCAGCGGCTTCAGCATCTCGATCTCGAGATCGCGCAAGGGCAGATCCGAACCACGGGCGACCAGATAGCGCCCGAGATTCCATTCGCCGTTGCCAGGGCCGCCCTCGAACGGCGGCAGCGTCTCCAGAAGCGCGTAGCCGACACCCATGGCGAAGCCGCCCTGGGACTGGCCTATCACCACCTCCGGCACCAGCGCGGTGCCGCATTCGAGCACGCTGTAGGCCTTGGCGATGCGCAACGCGCCCGTCGCGCGTTCGATCTCGACGCGGACGAGGGCGCCGCACATCGAGGTGTAGGCCGTGCCGATGCGGTTGTTGTCGGTCGGCGGAAACTTGACGCTGCTCCGGTTGATACGTTCGAACCTGCCGCTGCCACGGCGGATTGCGAGCGCGTCGATCTCGGCACGATATGGCTCGCCGAACAGGGCAAAGCGTGCGCGCGGCCAGGCCCAGCGCGAAAAGCTGTGGGCGATGGCACCGGTGACGAAGCCGCGGGCATGAGCGGTCGCGGCGAGCGCCGGCAGCGCCAGCGGCGCGAGACCCGGCATCGTGAGCTGGCCGTCCTGCCAGCTTGCGTTCGCCCATTGCCGTGCGCGCGTGTCCGTCTTCGGAATGCGCCACAGCTCCAGCGCGGCGGGCCACAGGCCGAAGCGGAAGATGATGCGGGCGGCTTCCGCGGAGGAGTGGGTGCCGACATGGGCGCCGACCGAAGCTGATGTCGCCGAGCTGATCCTGGGCACCCAGCGCGGATTTCGCTGCGCCGCGTCCTGGGTCTTTTGATCCATCGTGTAGGGATCGCCTGAGGTGACGAGGCCAAGGACGTCATAGCCATCGACCCGGGCAATCGACACCTCGTCGGCGATGGCGCCGAGATGGCTGGCGACGCGGTTGGCGAGCGCCGTGCCGATGCCGTTGCCCATCTCGACGTGATCGCAGAAGATCGCGATCCTGCCGTCGGGTCCGAGCTCGACGCGGCCGAGCGAGCAGTCGGCGCCGGCGCCGTAGTCCTTGGTCACGCAGGCAACCCCGGTGCCGACCAGGCGGTCTCCGGAGGCTTGCCTGAATTGCGCACGCTGCTGCCAGATCGGATGCTTTTCGAGCTTGTCGAGGATCTCGGGCGTGCGCACCGAGACGATGTAGGGATTGCCGGTCATGGTCCGGCCGTTCTGCTTCAGCGCATTGCGGCGGCGGAATTCGATCGGGTCGAGCTGGAGCTCGCCGGCGGCTTCGTCGATCAGCGCTTCGAGCGCGGTCATGGTCTGCAGCGCGCCGTAGCCGCGCATCGAGCCTGCAGTCACGCCGCGCGAATGCAGCGCGACCGTGGTGACGTCGACCTTCGGGATATCGTAGATGCCGATCGCGGCGGTTGCGGCGACGGTCGCAACGTTGGCGGAGAAATTGGCCTGGCCGCCGCCGTCGAGCACGTGGTCGGCAGCGAAGGCCTTGATGATGCCGGTCGCGCGGTCGATGCCGATGCGCGAGCGCATCTTGATCGGGTGACGCTTGATGCCGCCCTGGAACTGCTGATAGCGGTCATGGGCGAGCCGCACCGGCTTTCCGGGGAAGAGAATCGCCGCCAGCGCGACGTAAAGGATGAACGGCGTGTGGTCGCGGCCGCCGAAGCCGCCGCCGACATGGGCAAATTGCGCGTTGATATGGGTCGGCTTGTAAGGCGTGCGGGCCTTGGCCAGCAGAAACGCGAGCGAATCCGCCGCCTCATAGGGCGATTGCACGCCGAGCACCAGCTCCAGATTGCCGCCCTTGCCGGAGTACCAGGCGAGCCCGCATTCCGGCTCCAGGAACATCGGGTCGACCGACTGCGTCTCGAACTCGCGGTCGAGAACCAGCAGCGAGGCGTCGTCCGCGGCGAGCTCGGCGCGGATCTGCTCGCCATATTTCGCCGCCTTGGCATAGTCGGCCGGCATTTCCTTGGCGAGCGACGACCACACCGGAAGTGCCGTGGTCTGCAGCTTCCTGGGCGAGACCCAGCCGGCCTGGAGCGGCGAATAGACGTCCGGCTTCTCAGGGGAGGGATCTGCCACGCGCGTGAAGCGATAGGAGCCGTAATCGGGCGCCATCACCGGTCCGGTTTCTTCGCCGAATCTGACGAAGGTGCCGTCACGCAAGGCAAGGCGGGCCTGGTCGAAGCTATCGAACGTCTCGAAGATCAGCAGCGCGACCGGCTGTCCGAGATAAAGCGGCGTCTTGCCGGGCGGGCAGAACAGGTCGCCGGCATAGAACTCCGGCGCCTGCGTGCCGACACGGTCGAGATCGGCGGCGGTGACGACGACCGAAGGCTTCAGCGCGCCTTTGAGCCGGGCGAGGTCCATGCCGGTGTAGACATGCGTGGCGTCATTGGCGCGCACCAGGATCGCGTGCGAGGTGGTCCGCGGCCAGCCCGGCAGATCGTTGGCGCGGAAGTCGGAGGCGTAGAGCTTTGCACCGGTGACCTTGGCGACGCCGTCGACGCGGCCGGCGCCTTTGGTTGCCGGATTGAAATTGCCGCGTCCGGGCAGCGTCTCGTGCGCCGCGAAGGGCGCGTTGGCCGCCCCCGCAAGATGCGATAGGCTGACCGAGATGCCGCCCGCCGATAACCACTTCACGAACTCGCGTCGCGAAGGCCGCATGGTCTCATCCTTGTACAAGGTTTTCAGGAGCTCGCGATGCTGACGGCATCGTTGCCAAAGCTACGAAACGGGTACGCGCCAACGCTGGCCTGAAGCTGTCATGATTCGTCATGCGGGAATAGAACAGCGCAGCGCCTTACCACCTCGTGAAGACGCGGCCGCATTGCCGCCGCGTGTCCCGATGTTTCGTGCGCTATTTGAGATCCGCGATCGTCGCGGGGCCGGGACCCGGCGTGACCAGGGTCGGCCACTGCCTGGAGCCGAACGGAACCAGCGGCGGCAGGAACGGCGTCATGCCGCGCTTTGCCGTCTCCGCGACGATCGCGGCCCGCCCGTCGCCTCCCATCAGTTCGTAGTCCATCAAATGATAATTGCCGAAGAACAGCGCACCAACCGAACGATCGGCGATGATCCGCGTCAGCGACTCCAGCATGTCGGCCGGTGTCGTCGTAAAGGAGACGGTTTCGATCAGCAGCAGGCGCGAGTTGACGGCATCGGGGCCGAAGAATTGCGCAAGCACGCTGAAGATCACGTTGTTCTGCCGCGTCACGTAGATCGTGTTGCTCGCGGCATAGGTCTTCTCCCAGTCCGGACCGAGCTGCGCCTTCCAGTCGGCCAGCACGCCCATCCAGTGCGCGACCTGGGTCTGCGCCGCCCACGCGACGTTCCTGGCGAGGAACGGGGCCTGCTGCTTGCCGAAAGCCTCTAACTTCGCGAACGGAATGACGCCGCTCGCAAGGCATTCGTCCATGAAGGCGATGTTGTTCTTCAGGATGGTGCGGTTGTTGTCGCGCCAATCGGCCTGCATCGGGGTGGCGTCGAGACTGTCCAGCGCCGACTGCATCCGGCTGCGGAACGCCAGCATTGCGCCGCGCCAGGATTTGTTGTCGGGATTGTCGACATAGGGGCCGACCACCTCGGCCAGCGCCATGGTGCTGTGGCCGACCGATTTCAGCAGCTGGTACACAACCGGCACCTGCGGCGCATCGAGCGGCGGCTGGCCCGGCCGATACAGGATCAGGCGACCGCCGGCGCCGGAGAACAGGCCGAGGATTACGGGGTGCTTGTCGAGGATGTTCTTCTGGAACACCTTTGCAGCGTCGCCATAGAGCTCGAACATCGCGGTGTTCAGCGCAAGCACGTCCCTGGTGGCGATATCGCCTGGCGCGGCATTGGTCTTGCCGGAGATCGGCGCCATGTAGTCGGGCAGGGTCTGGGCGATTGCGGCGCCGCCGCCGAGCATCAGTGCGGCGGCCATGGCCAGGCCAAAGCGAGTTTTCATCGGTTTTCCCCCAAGTGCATTCTCAGCAAGCGTCAGCTCTAAGGACGTCCGTCAGATTCGCCGGACGGCGCCACCGCGTTTCTGGCTGAAAATTGCTAAGGATTTGTCAGGAAAGGACAAAACCCGTACCCCGCCGGGCTTCCTTTGGCCGCCGGCATGGCCTATTACGCCGCAACGCAACAATTCCCCCAAAAAGACCTCATGATCCGCCTCGACAACGTCAGCAAGCAAGCCGGCCACCAGATCCTGTTCATCGAAGCCTCCGCCGCCCTCAACAAGGGCGAGAAGATCGGCCTCGTCGGCCCGAACGGCGCCGGCAAGACGACCCTGTTCCGGATGATCGCCGGCGAGGAGCTGCCCGACGAAGGGCAGGTCTCGACCGATCGCGGCATCACCATCGGCTATTTCAACCAGGACGTCGGCGAGATGTCTGGCCGCAGCGCCGTGGCCGAGGTGATGAATGGCGCGGGTCCCGTCAGCGAGGTCGCGGCCGAGTTGCGCCAGCTCGAGGCCGACATGGCCGACCCCGACAAGGCCGACCAGATGGACGAGATCATCGCGCGCTATGGCGAGGTGCAGCACGCGTTCGAGGAGCTCGACGGCTACGCGCTGGATGGTCGTGCGCGCGAGGCGCTGTCCGGCCTCGGCTTCAGCCAGGAGATGATGGACGGTGATGTCGGCAAGCTCTCCGGCGGCTGGAAGATGCGCGTGGCGCTGGCCCGCATTCTGCTGATGCGTCCCGACGTCATGCTGCTCGACGAGCCGAGCAACCATCTCGATCTCGAAAGCCTGATCTGGCTCGAGAAGTTCTTGCACGATTACGAAGGCACGCTGTTGATGACCTCGCATGACCGCGAGTTCATCAACCGCGTCATCTCCAAGGTGGTGGAGATCGATTCCGGCTCGCTGACGACCTACACCGGCGATTACGAGTTCTACGAACAGCAGCGTGCGCTGAACGAGAAGCAGCAACAGGCGCAGTTCGAGCGCCAGCAGGCAATGCTCGCCAAGGAGATCAAGTTCATCGAGCGTTTCAAGGCGCGCGCCTCGCATGCCGCTCAAGTGCAAAGTCGCGTGAAGAAGCTCGACAAGATCGAGCGGGTCGAGCCGCCGCGCCGCCGCCAGACGGTGGCCTTCGACTTCCTGCCGGCGCCGCGCTCGGGCGAGGATGTCGTCGCCTTGAAGAAGGTGTTCAAGGGCTATGGAGCCAAGCGGATCTATGACGGGCTGGATTTCATGATCCGCCGCAGGGAGCGCTGGTGCGTGATGGGCGTCAACGGCGCCGGCAAGTCGACGCTGCTCAAGCTCGTCGCAGGCGCGAGCGAGCCGGACGAGGGCACGGTCGCCTTGGGTGGCAGCGTCAAGATGGGCTATTTCGCCCAGCACGCGATGGATCTGCTCGATGGCGAGCGCACCGTATTCCAGTCGCTGGAAGACCAGTTTCCAACCGCGGGGCAGGGCTCCTTGCGCGCGCTCGCCGGCTGCTTCGGCTTCTCCGGCGACGACGTCGAGAAGCGCTGCCGCGTGCTCTCAGGCGGCGAGAAGGCGCGGCTCGTGATGGCGAAGATGCTGTTCGACCCACCGAACTTTCTGGTGCTGGACGAGCCGACCAACCATCTCGACCTCGCCACCAAGGAGATGCTGATCACGGCGCTGTCGGATTTCGAAGGCACCATGCTGTTCGTCTCGCATGATCGGCATTTTCTCAGCGTCCTGTCGAACCGCGTGCTGGAGCTGACGCCGGACGGCATCCACCAGTTCGGCGGCGGCTACACGGAGTATGTCGCGCGCACCGGCCAGGAAGCGCCGGGGTTGCGGAGCTAATCTTTGCTTTTGCCGGAGATCGTGGCGATCGTCTCGATCTCGTTGGTCCAGATCCCACCGGAATAGCCTTGCGGGAGCCGGGCGAAGAATTCCGGCGTATCGATGCCGGTTGAGAACTCTCCGCCGCTGTAGGGGCCGAGCACGAAGACCGCGCTGTTGGCGCCGTTCATGCGATTGAGGAAGCGATCGGGCCAGCCCCAAAGCCAGGGTGCAACGTTGATCGGGACCAGCACCATCGCGTTTCGGCAGGCGGCTGGGACCAGGCCGGTCCAGCCATAGCCGATATAGCGGATCAGGCAGCTTCGGATGGCCGCGCGTGAAATCGTGCGGACTTCCGGGGCGAGGCGGCGGATCACCTCGATCGGCTCATCGCCGCCATAGACCATGATCGTCCGGCGGCGATCGGCCGTGAGCGCGTTCAGCACGGCAGCGAGTTTCTCGCCTTCGCCAGCGTCCCGGCTCTTTACATTGATGAGGAGTTTCTTGTCGGGAAACGCAGCGAACACCTCCGACAGTGTCGGCATCATCCCGATGCCCTTGCCGCGAAACGGAAAGGTCTTGCCGCCGTCGGCGGTGTAGCCATAGCCGATATCGAGCATCTTCAGCTTCGCCATGCTCTGCTCGCGCGTGACGCCCTGGCCGTCGGTGCGGCAGTCGAGCGTCCAGTCATGGAATACGGCGAACTCGCCGTCGGTCGTCGGGTGCACGTCGAACTCGACCACATCGGCGCCGGCCTCAAAGCTCGCGCGCATCGAGCGCACGGTGTTCTCCAGATAGTCGTGCGACGGCGGCAACATCCGCGCGGCAGTGCAGGTGTCGTTCTTCAGATCGCGCTCATCGAAGCGCTGCGCCATGCCGCGATGGGCCAGCAGCACCGGCTTGCCGTCGCGATGCGGCGCCAGCAGATTCGTGTTGTTGATGTAGATGCCCGCAGCAACGACAAGCACAGCTGTCGTCGCGAATCTCAGTTTCCTGCCCACCGATTCCTTCCCATTTCACGGACACCTTTGTCGGCGTTTTGGGTCGATTTGCGGCAATCGCCCTGCATGGGAGGTGGACGCGCTTCACGGCTTGAACCGTCCAATGCTGCCCGTTACGCTTCCCTGAAAAAAGGAGCTAACAGCCATGAAACAACTCCGGATCGGCGACATCACCATCGATGCGGTGATCGAGCGGGAAGGGCCGTGGCGGCGGCCGCAGGACTTTTTCCCGGCTTACGACGACGACGTGTTCAAGCACCATCTACCGACGATGGAGCCGGAAGTGTTCGACGCCGCGCGCGGCATGATAGTCATCACCTACCAGACCTTCGTGGTGCGCACGCCGCGCTACACCATCCTGGTCGATACCTGTACCGGCGAGGACAAGGGGCATCCGCCGCCGTTCGACTTTCCCGGCAAGGAGCGCTGGCGGAACGAGCTGTTCGCACTCGGCATCGGCTTCGAGCAGATCGACTACGTCTTCTGCACGCATCTGCACATCGACCATACCGGCTGGAACACGACGTTGCGCGACGGCCGCTGGGTGCCGACGTTTCCGAACGCGAAATACGTCTTCCACAAGGGCGAGTACACGGCCTGGGAAGCCGAGAACGCCAAAGGCAACAATCCGCCCGGCACGGTCTTTCGTGACAATTGCCTGCCGATCGTCGAGGCGGGGCAGGCGCTGCTTGTCGACGACCACTATGCGCTGGACGATACCGTGACGCTGACGCCGACGCCGGGGCATTCGCCCTGCCATTGCTGCGTGAACATTTTCTCCGGGGGACAACGCGCGGTGGTCACCGGCGACCTCATGCATCACCAGATCCAGTGCCGCGAGCCGGACTGGTCGGCGAAGCCGGATTGGGATGCAAAGCAGTCGGCGGTGTCGCGGCGGAAGTTCTTCGCTTCCGTCGCAGACACCGACACGCTGATCCTGCCGATCCATTTTCCGGCGCCGACCGTCGGCCTGATCAAGCCGCTCGGCGCGGCCTTTGATTACCGCTTCGGGCGCGAATAGAGCGGATGCTCTAATAGGTGTAGAACATCCGCTGGATTTCCTTGCTGTCGGTCGTCTTGGTCAGCGCCAGCATCAGCAGAATGCGCGCCTTCTGCGGATTGAGCGTATCCGAGACGATGAAGTCGTGCTCGTCGTCCTTGGCTTCGCCATTGCGCGCGACGATGCCGTTGCCGACACGGCTGCTGCGAACGATCGCGACACCCTTCTTGTGGGCCTCGTCGAGAGCCGGCTCGACCGCGGGCCGGGCCAAGCTGCCGTCACCCGTGCCGGCATGCACGATCCCCTTGGCGCCGGCGGCGACAAAAGCATCGATCGCGACCCGGTTCATGTTGGCGTAGCCGTAGACGATATCGACCTGCGGCAGCGTATCGAGGTTGGAGACGTCAAACTCGGAATCCGCCGTGTGCCGGCGGGTCGATTGGCGATAGAAATACGGCTTGTTGCCCTGCATATAGCCGAGAAAGCCGAGCTCAGGTGTGCGGAAGGTGTCTGCCGTCGAGGTGTTGTTCTTGGTGACGTCGCGAGCCGCGTTGATCTGATCGTTGAGAGAGACGAGCACGCCCTTGCCGACCGCCTCCTCACTGCCTGCGAGGATCACCGCATTGAACAGGTTGATCGGCCCGTCCGCGCTGATCGCTGTCGACGGCCGCATCGCGCCCACGACGACGACAGGCTTTTTGCTCTTGACGGTCAGGTTCAGGAAATAGCTGGTTTCCTCGATCGTATCGGTGCCGTGCGTGATCACGATCCCGTCGACGTCGTCCTGCGCGAGGAGCGTGTTGACGCGCTTGGCGAGCTTGAGCCAGTAGTCATTGTTCATGTTCTCGCTGGCGATCTGGAAGACCTGCTCGCCCTTGACGCTGGCCACCGTCTTCAGCTCGGGGACGGCGTTCAGGAGAGTCTCGATGCCCACCGTGGCTGCGGTGTAACCGACCACGGTGGTGCTGCTCGCTCCGGAGCCGGCGATGGTGCCGCCGGTTGCCAGAACCATGACGTTAGGCAGACCGACGCCCCTCGCGTTCGCGACGTCAAAACTGATGAGCAGCGCGAACAGCAAGCTCAATGTTGCCAATATCCGATGACGCACTCGAAGTTGCCACATCTTGACGTCCTCTTGCTGGAAAGCCTTCTCGACGCGCCCCAATTCGCTCAGCATTGCATGATCCGTCAGCCGACGGCTTCTGTCTAGGGTTGTGACGTCATCGGATGATATGGCTTGGGCGCTCGGCGCGCGCAAGAACGTGGATGGCCGGGACATCTAGCGCGAAGACGCGCTTCGCGCTTCTGCCCGGCCATGACGGAGTTCGGTCGCTGATTGCTCGCTAAAGAAGCAGCGAATTCGCAGCGCGCCTTACGCGCCCATCTCGCACTTCTTCATGAAGCTGTTCTTGGCGGCACCGGCGAGCGGCTTGCCGTCGGAGCCGACCGCCTTGGGCGCGCAGGCGTCTTCCTTGCACTTCTTCATGAACGAGGTCTTGGCCGCGCCGGCGAGCGCCTTGCCGTCCTTGCCGACCGCCTTGCTCTCGCAGGTGTCGTCTGCAAGCGCCGAGCCTGCTGCAAAGGTGGCAACGATCGCAGCCAGGAAAATTCGCTTCATCATGGGTGTCTCCCTAAACCAAAAGATGGCGCGCGAATTGGAGCCCGAAATCGTGGCGCAATCAAGCAGGATCGCGCGCCGGGAGGTCGATCGCAGCTTCTTCCATTCATCCGTGGTTCAGACAGCCCGCTCCAGCAACGCCTTGAAGTCGGCGCGTGCACGCTGCGCTTCGGCGCGGGCGACCTCGGAGGCGTCGCCGAGGCCGAAATAGCCATGGATCAGGCCGGCGCCCTCGTGATGCTTCACCTTCACGCCGGCGGTCTCCAGCGCCCGCGCATAGGCGGCACCCTCGTCGCGCAGCGGATCGAACCAGGCGGTGGTCACGATGGCGGGCGCGAGGCCTGCGAGCGAGGCGGCACGCAGCGGCGAGACCCGCCAGTCGGCGGCCTGACTGGCATCAGCGAGATAGTGGCCGGCGAACCATTCCATGACGGCTCGCGAGAGGAAGTAGCCTTCGGCATTCTCGGCGCGCGACGGAAAGCGCGCGTTCTCGCGCGCGTCGGCATAGCCGCCCACGACGTCGGTGACGGGATAGACCAGCAGCTGAGCGGCGAGCTTGATGCCGGCATCGCGGCAGGCGATCGCGGTGACGGCTGCGAGATTGCCGCCGGCGCTGTCACCGGCAACGCCAAGACGCTTTGCGTCGTCGCCAAATTCCGCGACGCGGTTGAACACGTCGCTGGTCGCGGTGAAGGCATCCTCGAAGGCGCCGGGAAAGCGCGTTTCCGGCGGGCGGCGATAGTCGACGGAGACCACGACCGCGCCGGTCTCGATCGCGAGATTGCGCGCCTGCCGGTCGTGGGTCTCGAGGTCGCCCGCGACCCAGCCGCCGCCGTGGAAGAACACCACGGTCGGCGCGGGCGCGCTGCCGACGCGATAAACGCGTGCATTCAGGGGGTCGGCGCCGCCCTTCACCTTGATATCCTGCACGGTATCGACGGGCGGCGGCGGCACGGCGGCGCGCGAGGCAGCCAGTGCGCGCAAGGAATCGCGGGTGCTCTGTGGCGTCATCGTCGCGGGATCGCGCAGCGGCAGCAGCGGAATGATCTGGGCGATGACGGGATCGAGCGGTGCGGCCATGATCGGGTCCTTACGGGGGTTCTTGGTGGTTAGCATAGATTTCGCGCGCCGCATCGGCAACCGGCCAGGTGTTGCAGATGTGGCATCATGCGCTCCGACATCATGCGCGAGGTCGCAAAGAATCCCGAGGACGAGGTCATCATGACTTGCGTTGCGATGGGCTATCCCGACGACAACTTTGCCGCGAATGCCGTTCGTTCCGATCGCGAGGGCAACACAGAGTTCGTACGCTACGTCGGCTTCGCCGACTGACGCGGAAAGGCCGGAGGAGATTATTCCCTCACGAAATTTTTCGTGCGGACTCGTTACGTCCCCTTGCAATCTCTACCGTGCAGGAGGAACAATACGCGGACTCAAGGTTTGTTGCTGGCGCGAGGGAATTGACATGCGGCGGCTGGCTAGCCTGGTTCGATGGTTCTTCGGTCCGCGGATGCGGCGTCCGATCGATGATGATCCCAGCCTTCCTTTTACGCCTGAAGAGTTCAGCAGGCTGGTCCGCAGCGGCCGGCACGAGGACATGAAGCTGCTCGCCGAAGGACTGGCTTGTCGCTCGATCCCGCGCCGCATCAAATACCGGGCGACGCACTAGGCGCACCCGTGACGTCGTTGCCCGCCCGCTGGTTTGGCGCGCGCTCAGCGTGAGAGTGCGACCTCCTTGAAGGATCTGACCAGCGCCTTCTCCAGCCTTCCGGTTATCTCGCAGAGAATATGATTGGCCTCCGTGCGCGGCATCGTCGGCTTGTAGGGCCGGTGCTCGATCAGCGCGGCGAAGATATCCGAGATCGTGAGAATGCGCACGATGTCGTTGATGCTCTCGCAAGGGGCTGGCCAAGTGTGACGGCCGTGAACATCGATGCGATCGCGGTAATCGGTTGATGGAGTTTCGAGCCTACTTGCTCCGGGCGGTATTCTGAGCCTTCGCCGGTTTCTTCTTGCTGTCTGCGTTCACGAAATGAACACCGGCCATGGTGCCATCGATCCAGACCAGCTCGCAGCGCCGGTACGCGAGCCCGGTCGAGGACAGCAGCATGAAGAACTCCTTGGCTTGCAGCACGTCGAGGGTACCTTCGACCTCGATCTTGGCGCCAGTCTGGGACACGTCGAGCAGCACGCAGCTGCGCCGCCAGGTGCCGTCCGAGCCCATCAGGTTGACGGACTGCTTGTGGTCCATCCGTACGCGAAGCGCCTTGCGACCGTCGAACTTCATCAGCTAACCCCCATTTTCGCGCCGCGATTTCCCGGATCGCCTGTGCTGGCGCTGGCTGCAATTTCCCCCCAGCGCACTGTCCATTGGCTGGTCGACAAAAGAAGCGTTTCGAAAATCAGTTGCGCGCGTTCGCGCTGGGCGAAGGAGAGGCGCGTACCACCTCGATTGCTGAGGATCGCGAGCGTGGTCGTCCAGTTCAGGCGCGAAGCCCGGCAGGCCATCACCAGGCCCTCGCAATCGTCATCGCTCATGACATGCTCGACGATCTCGATCGGAGCCCCCGACAGCACCGACAGGGCGGTGAACAGATTGGCGGTCTCGCCGCGGATGGCGAAGCGGTTCACGGTGGAATCGTTGAGCTTGCCGACGCGGCTGAGCGCCACGATCTCCGGTCTGGCGCTCGCATAGTCGGCGAGGGTGGGCGGCTTTGGCGGAATCGGCGCGGCTGCTTGCGCGGGCGGAGCGGCGGAGGGGTTGGGCTTGGCGGGTGCTGACTTGGCAGGGCGGGCGGAGAGCAGCTTCCGTACGATCAAGTCTGGGGTGCCAGGCCGCAGCACGAGCGCCTTCGCAATCTCGCCGTCCTGGTCGGCCCCACCAAGAGTGGCGTAAGCTGCCTCGGAGAATTTTGTTCCCGGGTTATTTATCAGCACAAGGCAGATCTGCTCGCCTCGCTTGATGAGCGCCTCGGTCACCGCAGGCTCGATGCAGTCGCGCGCCGCGATCGCGCGTTGGTGCCGCTCGCCGCACGAGGCCGCGACTGCCGCAAGATCGGCCGTGGAGAGTGCCTGCGATCTGAGCAGCACAGGACACGCCACGTCGGCGTTGTCATGGGAGGCAAGGCGCCGCAATGTTTCCGGCGGAGCCACCTTCAGGTCGGCAAGCGTCGTGCTGAGCTGAATTAGCGCACTGGCCTCAACCCGTTCCGTTAGTCGCAGCAGAACGCCATCGACCACACCGGACAGCAGTTCCTGAGAGCGGTCGCGGCTGCCGGTGAGCAACTGCACAAGGCCGGAGAGAATGCGAGCGCAGCGGTCCAGCGGGCAGCTTGCGACCGCCTCTTCCAATTCGACCAAAATATCAGCAGGCAAATTTGCCATCATGGCAGGGGCCTGTACTCAAATAAAATTCGACTAAGCAATGCCCTTCATTCCGCACCACAGGCGTTAATTTGAAATTTAGACCCCGCCCCTCCGGGTATCAGCGCACCGCCTGCTTGACTGGAAACGCTATCGAAATTTGGCAGGAGGCGAACACCCTTCTTGTCCTTTGCATTGGACGCTCGCCAACTGATCGAGGGAGGCTCGCATGAGTCTCTCGGTCTCAGGGGAAACCGAAAGGGGGAATTCAGACCGGCGTAGTGCCGGACACGCGTCGTTTCCTGGCGCGGTTTTTCATTTGTCATGAACAACAGTGATGCTGCGCCAGCGCTGGCGCCCAAGATATTTCGTTTTGCAGACGTCGACGAGTTTCGCAACGCGATCCGCGGCCTGAATTTCGAGTTCACGCCGCTTGTGCGAAGGATTGCGGCCGAGCAGACCATTCTGCAATTGCCCGGCTGCGACGTGAATATGACGCGGGCATTTCCGCGCGTCGTGGACGCGCAGCTCGTTGCCGATTGCACGGCGGTGGGCTTCGCGATGGACGACCTCGAAATCCCGATCCGCTTCAATGGCGCGCAGCGCGACCGCGCCGTCATCGTCATCGGCAGCAGCGGCGCGGCCTACAACACGATCGAGGAGGTGCAGCGGCAAATCGCCTCGGTCGTGTTCCACCCCGAGGTGAGGGATCGCGGCTGGCCCGAGACGAACTCCAGCTTCAAGATATTCGAGACCAGTCCATTGGCGCTGCATAGGTTGCGGAAGCTGGTCAGGGAAGTGCTGGCGGCTGCGCCCGAGCCGATCGATGCAGCCGAGGTGCCGCTGAAGGCGGCAGCGATGAAGGAGTCCCTGCTCGGTGCGGTCGATGCCGTATTCGCCGATGTCGTGCCCGCGCGCTGGACCCGGCGTCCGAACGACGAGCGGCAGTTCAAGCTGTTCCAGGACATCCGCGCACTGTTGTCCGACGACCTCTCGCAGCCGATCTACAGCGAGGAGATTGCGCGCAAGCTCGGCCTGTCCGTCCGCACCTTGCACGATGTCGTGCGCCGCTATCGCGGCATGAGCCTGCACCGCTATTTGCGCCTACGCCGCCTGTGGCTGGTGCGGCAGCGGCTGCTTGCCGGCGCCGACAGCGTCAAGGCCGTCGCGCTCGCGTTCGGCTTCTGGCATCTCAGCGATTTCTCGCGCAGCTATCGCGATCAGTTCGGCGAGACGCCGTCGCAGACGCTGGAATTCGGGCGAAAACGATAGTGCGGCAAATCGGTTGGGGCCGTCCCGCCGTTTCGTGCTAGCCTGCCGGCCATGAGCAATCGCATCCTCGTCCTCTACGGTTCCTACCGGTCCGACCGCATGGGCATTCGCCTTGCGAATTTCGTCATCGATCGCCTGCGCAGTCGCGGCGAGGAGGTCGAGTTCATCGACGCCAAGGCGATCGGCCTGCCGATGCTCGACCGCATGTACAAGGAACACCCTGCGGGCACCGCGCCCGAGGCGCTGGAGAAGTTGGCCGGCCAGATCCGCGGCGCCGACGGCTTCGTCTTCGTCACCGGCGAATATAATTGGGGCATTCAACCCGGCCTGAAGAACCTCACCGACCACTTCCTGGAAGAGTGGTTCTGGCGGCCGGCCGCGATCGTGAGCTATTCCGCCGGGCGCCTGTCCGGCGCGCGGGCCTCGACCGCGTGGCACGGCACGCTGTCGGAGATGGGCATGGTGGTGATCTCGAGCACCATCGGCGTCGGGCCGATCGCGCAGACGCTGTCAGCCGAGAGCGAGCCGATCGGCGAGGGCGGCAAGGCGCTGGAACGCTCGTTTCCGCGCTTCGCCGATGATCTCAATTGGTGGATCGAGGCGGCCAAGGCGCAGCGCGCGCGCAAGGCGCCGCCTTATTAGGCGCGCGCCCCTTACGCCGCCCTGACTTCGCCGAGGAAGCGGTCGAACTGGCCGGCGAGATCGCGTGACTGCGTCGAGAGCTGCTCGGCCGCGCCCAGAACCTCCTGAGCGGCCGCACCGGTGTCGTCGGCGGCGCGCTGCACGCCAGATATGTTGGTGTTGACCTCCTGGGTGCCGCGGGCGGCTTCCTGGACGCTGCGGGATATCTCCCGGGTGGCCGAACCCTGTTGCTCGATCGCGGCTGCAATCGCGGTGCCGATCTGGTCGATCTCGGCGATGACGTCGGCGACGTTGCGGATCGCAGTGACGGTCTCGTCGCTGGCGGACTGGATCGCCGTGATCTGCTCGGAGATCTCGGTGGTCGCCTTGGCGGTCTGGCCGGCCAGCGACTTCACTTCGGACGCGACGACGGCAAAGCCGCGGCCGGCGTCGCCGGCGCGGGCGGCCTCGATGGTGGCGTTGAGCGCCAGCAGGTTGGTCTGTTCGGCGATGCTCTGGATCAGCGTGACGACGTCGCCGATCTTCTGCGCGCCCTCGGCGAGCGCACGGGCAGTGTCGCCGGTGCGGCGGGCGTTGTCGACGGCGCGGGCCGCGATCTCGGTCGATTGGGCGACCTGACGGCCGATCTCCGCGATCGACGACGTCAGCTCTTCGGTCGCGCTTGCGACCGTCTGCACGTTGGTCGAGGTCTGCTCGGAGGCGGCGGCCACCACCGCGGCCTGGCTGTTGGTCTGGGCGGCCGTCGAGGTCATCGACTGCGCCGTCGTCTCCATGGTGGAGGAGGCCTGCGACAGGCCGCCGACGAGCTCGGTGACCTTGGCCTCGAAGGCGCGGGTCAGCTCGTCGAGCGCCTGGGCGCGGCGCATCTTGCCGTCGTTCTCGGCTTGCTTCTCGGCTGCGAGCCGGTCGGCCCGGATCATGTTGTCCTTGAACACTTGCACCGCCGCGGCCATCGCCCCGATCTCGTCGGAGCGCTCGGCGCCGGGGATTTGTTCCGCAACATCGCCGTCGGCGAGCCGCGACATCCGGGTCGTCAGGCTGACGATCGGAGCGCAGACGCGGCGGCGGACCATCACGATGAGGCCGCCGCTGGCGACCAGCATCGCGAGGAGGCCGGTGAGCGCGATCGTGAAGCTGGTGCGCGCGGCAGCGGACGCGCCGGAAAGGATCTGCTCGGCATTGTCGTAGAACGCATCGCGGACCTCGATGATGGTGCCGAGGCCGCGCTGCGTGGCGGCGTAATAGGTATCCATGTCGTGTTCGTACTTGCCGCTGATCGCACCGTCCCTCACCAGCTTGAGCTCGCGGCCGAACTCCTCGATATAGACCGAGTTGAACTTCTCCAGCGCAGCGGCGACGTTCGCCGGAGTTGCCGGATTGCCGCGCAACTCCTGCAGCGCCATCACGATCTGGTCGTTGCGGCCCTGTGAGCGGCTGATCTCGGCCTTCTCGGCGTCCGTCGCCGGTTTCTTGCCTCCGACGAGATTCTTGTGCAGGCTGGAATTGAAGCCGCCCACGTCTCGCAGCGTCATCGCGATGTTGGCGTAGCTGGCCTGCCGATAGGCGTCACCGTTGAGAATCGCCATGCGGCGGACCTGCTCGTTGAGCAGCGCGGTGACGCCGGCGTTGAGCACGGCATTGTCGGCGACGATCTTCTTGGCGGCGTCCTTGCGCGCCTCCGCCGGTCCCGCCAACGCCTTGTCGATGGCGTCGCGCAAGCCGGTGAATTTCGAATTGATGCCGTCGATGCTGCCGCCGATGATGTTGCCGTCGTCGAACGGGCCGGGCAGCTCCTTGCGCAGCGCATTCATCCTGTCACGGGCGCCGTCGGTCTGCTTGCGCAGCCTGTCCTGCTCGGCGAGCAGCGCCGGGTCGACAGTGGCAGGACCATAGAGAATGTTGGTGGAAAAGCCGCGCTCGGGGTTGAGATAGCGCGGGATGTCGCTGACGGCGCGGACGATTGCGAGCCGCCCTTGCGCTTCGGTGATCCGCTCCATCGTCTGGTACTTCGTCACGGCGACGTAGACGGCGAGGCCGCCGCCGACGGTCGAGAGCGAGACGATGGCGGTGGTCAGCAGCGTACCGATTTTCATGATCTATCCGGCAATTGGCGCGGGAGAATTAATTGCACGGAAGATAGGCAGGCGATGTTAATCCCGGGTTTACGTTGGTGGCGGCCGGCCGCCGTGGTCACCTAGCTAGCCTTTCGGTCAAGCACAGCGAGGATCTCCAGCGTCGCCGAATCAGGCTCGCCGGCGAAATACCGGGCGAGCGCCCCGTCGAAAACGGCCTCGTCGGAGACCGCGCCGAACAGCGTCATCGACGAGCGGAATTTGGCATCGTCAGGCGCGCCGAGGATCGAGTTGATGGTGCGTCCTTCAAGAGCAAGCACGAGACTGGTGCATTCGATCAGGCGCGGGCCGAGCACGGGGTGGGCGAGGTAGGCATCGGCCTCCGTCCGCGAGCCAATGGCGTAACGCTGAGACATGGCGCTAAAGCCGAGGCCGGCGATCTGGGGGAAGACGAACCACATCCAGTGAGATTGCTTCCGGCCGCAGGCCAGCTCCGCCAGAACGTCGCGAAAAACAGGGTCCTGGGCCCTGAGGAAGCGCTCTAGATCGAAAGGATCGGTCATTGGATACCCTCAGGAGGGCTTGCCGGCCGCGATTATGCCTAACTTTTGGCTCCCAATGTGGTAGCTGGTAGAGAGTCTCCGGGTGGGGGTTGGGTCCCCCGGAGGTGTCGACTTGGGGATCTGATGGTTTCCGACCGCGCAAGCGCCGAGGGGCTTTTGCCGCGCCGCCGAATTGGGCGAGCCGAGACAATATTGCTGTCTATGGCTGCCATCGCGCTGGCGCTGGGCGCCGCCGCTTGGGTCGCGGATATCGGCGATTCCACCCCGCTGGTCACCGCCGCGCTGCCGCCGGCCAATTCTCCCTCGTTCGACGACCGTTTCGCCTCGTTGTCCGGCAGCCCGCCCGCCCGTGACCTCGGCCTGCGGGCGATGGAGCGCTCCGCCCTGAGTGCAGTCCAGCTCAAGCTTCGCGATGCCAAGGCGATGCTCGCCCAAAAGCTCCAGGGCGATGACTGGCGCTCGACCTTGACCGATGACGACCGGACCGCGGTTGACGAGAGGCGGCCCGCGGAACGTGCCGACGCCGTGCCGGTGCCGCGCTCGCGGCCGGTCCAGGCGGACTTCAGCGCCCAGATCGCGTCCAGCCAGGCTTATGCCGACACCACGCCCAGGGCCGACAACCGCAATTTCTTCGAAAAGTTCACCGACAAGATCAAGCTGGCCTCGCTGACGCCCGACAGCGGCCTGTTCGGCAAGGCGCCGGATTTGGCCGCGCTCGGCTACGATTCGCGGACGGCGGTCTATGACATCAAAGCCAAGGCGCTGTATCTGCCGAACGGCGCCACGATCGAGGCCCATTCGGGCATGGGCGCGCTGATGGACGACCCCGATCATGTCGACCAGCGCATGGTCGGTGCCACCCCGCCTGCGACTTACGACCTCAAGCCGCGCGAAAAGCTGTTCCACGGCGTTCGCGCGCTGCGCATGACGCCGGCGGATGGCACCAGCGCACTCGGCCGTGTCGGCCTGCTCACCCACACCTACATGCTCGGGCCGCGCGGCGATTCCAACGGTTGCGTCTCGATCAAGGACTATGATCGCTTCCTCAAGGCCTACGACAATGGCGAGTTCAACCGCCTGGTCGTGGTGCCGAGCCTGAGCAGCCCGGCAACTGTCGCGCAACGCGCCAGCACCGATTCCTGATATTCGTCGGACGGCGGGGCTGCCGTTTTCCCTTCATTAAGCCGTTGTCGTCCAGAACCAGCCGATGAGTGATCCAGCAAGCTCCGAGACCCCGCTGCGCACGACGTTCAAGATCAAGCTGAACGGTGACACGCTGGCGATTGCGACCGTCGGCCAGGCCTATCAATTCCTCACCAACTTCAAATCGGTCGAGTGGATGGAATTCCGCTCGCTGCATGAGGATGCCGTCCACGCGCTGGAGGGTGCCGCCGACAATGCCATGCTCGTGGTGCAGGCGACGAACGCGATACGCGCGTTGTTCGTGAGCGCGAAGCTGCTCTGAAGCAAACGTTGTTCTCTTCGAGCTCGCTCACTCTCCTCTCGTGCCCCGGACGCAGCGCAGCGTCTCTTCGACAGTGCGCTGCCGAGCCGGGGCCCATGCTGCATAGGAATTCGTCGCCCCTGGGTCCCGGCTCTGCGCGGCAACGCCATAAGCGCGTTTACGCGCGTCTTCGACGCGCTATGGGGCGTTGCAGCGCGTCCGGGACACGAGACTGAGCCGCTACGCTCAGTGCCTGTCGTTGCCGTGGCCGTCGTCATCGTCGTGGAAGTCGTGGTCGCCGCCTCGGCTGAAGCCGGGGTCGACGCACGCAAAGCTCGCGGCATCGCTGGTCAGGCCGCTGCCCTTGTACGCGGGAATGCTGGGATAGACGCAGAGCGGCCGCGTGCCTCCGGTCGGGAAGTTCTGGGCAATGCGCGGATCGAACACGCCGCCGGCCGGGTAGGGCGAGGTGGTGTTGGTATTGGCCGCGACGATGCGTTCCGGCGCGACGCCGTGTTCGACCCAGTCCGTGATCGCCTTGAGCTCGTTCGTGGCGAAGCTCGTGGTCGCTGCGCCGCCGCCGCAATGGGCCATGTTGGGCACCATGAACAGCCGCGCGAAATCGGTGGCGTGATTGTCCATGCGCTGGTTCATCTTGCGGTACCAGCGGGCGATTGCGGCGCCCGAGAAGATGCCGTCATTGGCCGAGGACGAGATGATCAGCATGCCGCCGCGCGCCCTGAACGGACGCAAATCGGTTGCGACCGCCGCCATGAAATCCATCGCGCTTTCCGGATAGGCCGCGGTCTTCGTGAAGATCTTCGGCGCGTCGGTGTCGAAGTTGAATTTGAACACGAAGGCTTCCTGGCCGGTCGGTCCGTTGACGGGCGTGACGACGGGCGGCGTCTGGAAGATCATCGGGATTGCGCCGGCGCCGAGCGTCAGGTTGATCGCGGTGTTGACACCCGGTACCGGCGCGGTGACGACGTTCCAGAATTGCCAGCCTGCGCCCGGCGCGGTCGGCGGCGTCCAGATGCCGGCATCCCAGAACCAGTTCGAATAGAGTCGCTCGCCCTTTGAATTGACCGGTCCGGCGTATATCTTCTTGAGCGCATCGACCTGGGCGCTGGTGAGGCAGGTGCCGCCATGCGGCGTGCTGCCGTGCGAGCCGGTGCCGCAAGTGTAGCTCGCGAGTGCCGGATACACCTTCCTGGCCGTGCAGGCGTGGTAATTGTCGACGATGCCGTCGACGAGGCCATCGAGCGCGTCGCAGGCGCTCAGGATCGCAGCCGAGGCCACCTGAAGGTCCTGCTGTGGGAACGTGTCGGGAATATACGGTTGGCCGTTGATGTCCTTGCTGGTCGAAAGCGTGCTGAGCACCTGCTCGTTCCAGGCCTCCGCGAGGCCCGCCTGCGGCAGGTTGAAGCCGGGGTTTTGCGAGATCACGCCGTCGAACAGCCAGGGCGATCGTTGCGAGGCGACCATCGCGTCGCGGCCGCCGTTCGAGCAGCCCATGATGTAGGAATAGACGGTGTCGAGGCCGTAGAAATAGGAGATGATCTGCTTGGTCGTCGTCGCGGTCTTCTCGATGCCGTTATAGCCGTAGTCGCGGCGTGCCTGCGCATCGATCGCGAAATGCGCGGAGCCGCCGGCATTGGCGTCGTCGTCCTGATAGCCGCCGAGGACATTGGTCGCGCTGTCCTCGTGGCCGCCGTCATCGGCCGCCACCGCCCAGCCCTGGCCGAGCTCGACGCCGGCAGCACCTTGCGGATCGCTTTGCAGGCTGCCGTCGGTGCCGCCGCCGCCCATCATCTCGAAGCGGCCATGCCAGGTGTTGGGCAGGTTGAGCGCGAAGCCGATGCCGTAGGTGAAGTGATCGGGATCCTGCGTGGAAACGCGCTTGTTGATGATGCCGATCACGTTGCAATAGCCCGACTTCTGCGTCGCGCTCAGGATCTGCGTGTTCGGCAGAGTGAGCCCGGTGAGGGCGGTGCAGGACGAGCGCGGGGCCACGCCGCCCGGCGGCAGCCCGTGTGCGGCCGCTTGCGGCCCGAGAGAGGCCCATGTGGCGACGATCGTCGAGGCGAGGAAAAATCGTTTCATGTCATGCCCTCCCAGTTTCAACGTTGATGATTGAACGAAAGCACCCGACGCGCCGCGAGCTGACGAGGCGTCGCGTGGTCAGAGACGTTTTCTGAATTGCTGTCGGGAGACATGCGCATGCGCCGGCAATGAGCCATGACGCAGTTGCGGTTGCGCGCAAAACCATTCTTCCGCGATGCGCTGTGGCACGCGGATCGTCGCCCACCCCTGATGACGGCACGGACGTTCGCTCCCCTTGAACCTGCTCGCGAAACGGCAGGCTTTCACGATCCTTAGGCGAGCCATGTTGCCGTGTCAACATGACGCATTGCGCGATATTGCCGTGCAACCTGTCATAGAAGGTGTAGGGCGCGAGCGTGGGATCGCGCTCGGCTTCTCGATCCGGCTGCGTTGCGTTAGACTCGCTGTCCGAATCCCTGAGGATACCGCCGGATGCGCCTATGCCGGCTTTGCGAAAGATGCGCGGCGATGCAGCCAGGCAAGGCACGGGTCGGCAAACGGATCGCGCGACCGCGGCGGGCGGCACGCGTGACAAAACCATCGCGACCGGCACCGCGCGTGGTACCCGGCACCAAGACGGCTAAGGTGAAACCGCTTGCGCTCGGGGACCTTTCGCAGCTGCTGGGCTACAGCATTCGCCGGGCGCAGCTCTGGATCTTCAAGGAATTCAGCCGGCAGTTGGCGGCGTTCGAGATCAGTCCCGCCCAATTTTCCGTGCTCTGCGTGATCGACGCCAATCCCGGCGTCAACCAGCTCGCGGTCGCGCAGCTTCTGTCGATCGAGCGGGCCGGGCTCGGAAGGCTGGTGGATCATCTGGAGGCTCGTGGCCTGGTGCGGCGCACGGCGTCGGCGATCAACCGTCGCTATTACGTGCTCTATTTGACCGAGGCCGGAACGGCGCTGCTGGGCCGGCTGAGGCCGGCGGCCGCCGAAAGCGACAAGGCACTCGCAGCCAAGATCGGACCGCGCGCCTACAAGGAATTGCAGCGGGCGCTATCGGTCTTTGTCGGCGATGCCTGAGCGATCCGCGGCGCCGACAACTATCTGCTCAGGAAGATGCGCAAGGGCTGAGGACGCCGTCATTCCGGGGCGCGACGAAGTCGCGAACCCGGAATCCATTTCACCGCGTGTCTTGCCGCCCGATGGATTCCGGGCTCGCGACTTCGTCGCGCCCCGGAATGACGGCCGAGGGGCTACCGAATATCACGCCGCGCCCAATCCCAGCTTCGCATAGATACGCCTCGCATACGCGCCGAACGCATCCGTGGTCTTGAGCGTCAGGTCGCGCGGGAAGGGCAGGTCGATCGGAAAGTAGTCGGCCATCTTCGCCGGGCCCGCGGTCAGCACGGCGCAGTGCGAGGACAGGAACACGGCTTCCTGGATCGAGTGCGTGACGAAGATGATGGTCTTGCCGCTCTCCCGCCAGATCCGCAGCATCTCCAGATTCATCTGCTCACGTGTCAGCGCATCCAGCGCGCCGAACGGCTCGTCCATCAGGATCAGCTTTGGATCGTGGATGAAGGCGCGCGCGATCGCGGTGCGCTGCTGCATGCCGCCGGACAGCTCTCGCGGATATTTTTGCTCATAGCCGGCAAGCCCGACCAGCTTGAGCAGGTCGCGTGCCCGCTCGCGCGCAGCCTTCATCGGCAGGCCGACGATCTCGGCCGGCAGCAGCACGTTGTCCAGGATGGTGCGCCATTTCAGGAGCAACGCTTGCTGGAACACCATGCCGATGTCGCGGGTCGGGTCGAACAGACTTTTGGCGTTGCCGATTGTCACTGTGCCGCCGTCGGCGCCATGCAGGCCCGCAAGAATCTTCATCACCGTGGTCTTGCCGCAGCCCGACGGGCCGACCAGCGACACCAGCTCACCTTCCTGCACGTCCATAGTGACGTCGGACACCGCGAGAAACTCCGTGCCGCCGCTGCGATAGACCTTTCGGACGCCTTGCAGGCTGATGAAGGGTTTTGAGCTCATGCCAGCCATTTATCCACATTGGCTGCGACGAAGGCATCGTCACTGAGGTCGGCGTGCTCGCGCGTGACGCGGTCGATCTCGTCCTTCTGGCCCGGGCTCAGGCCCTCGTTCGGATCGAGGCACCACAGGCCCTGCATCAGGCCCTGGCGCCGCAGCACCTCGTGGCAGCCGGCGATGCAGCCGTGAAAATTGTTGGCGACGTCGAAGAAGGCGCTGTTGCAGTCGGTGACGCGGGCATCGAGCGCGAGCAGATCAGCCGGCACGCTGTCCTTGTGCCGCGCCGCCTTGCAGCGTTCGAACTGTTGGATGGCGCTCGCCGTCCACACCGACCAGTGGCCGAGCAGGCCGCCCCTAAAATAAGTGCGCGTGGTGACGCCCCTGTCGCGCAAATCGAACGGCAGCATCAGGTCGAGCAGGATGTGATCGTCGTTGCCGGTGTAGAGCGCGACGCGGTCGAGCGCGCCGGCGGCTGCGACGCCGCGCAGCACGTCGAGCGTCCGGTAGCGGTTGAACGGCGCGATCTTGATCGCGATCACATTGTCGATCGAGGCAAAGCGCTGCCAGAACCGGCTCGACAGGATGACGCCGCCGACCGCCGGCTGAAGGTAGAACCCGACCAGCGGAATCTCGGCCGCGACGGCGGTGCAGTGCGCGATGATCTCGTCCTCGGAAGCGCTCTTCATCGCGGCGAGGCTGAGCAGGCCGGCGTGATAGCCGATGTCGCGCGCGGTGCGCGCCTCGGCAGTTGCCTGCTTCGTCGGACCTGCGAGCCCCGCGACCATCGCCAGCGGACGCTTGGTCCAGCTCGCTGCGGTCTCGGCGGCAAGCTCCAGCACGGGGCGGTAGAGGCCGACGTCGCGGATCGCGAACTGCGTCGTGTGCACGCCGACCGCAAGGCCGCCGGAGCCGGCGTCGATGTAGTAGCGCGTCAGCGCGCGCTGATGCTGTTTGTCGAGCTGGCGCTCGGCGGTGAGCGCGAGCGGATGCGCCGGCAGCACGGTGCCCTCGGCAATCAGCTTGCGGATCTCGCTGTTGATCTGGCTGTGGTGCATGATGTCCTATCCGAATTCGGGGCCGGCGACGGCGAATGGCATTTCCTCGGCCATGGCGGTGGCGGGGCCGAGCCGCATGCGCTGGAACGGCCGCTCGATGGTCCAGCCCGAGGCCGTCAATCCTTCGAGGAACGCGGCCTGCGGGGCGACGGCGTCGAGCAGGAGAGGGCCGGTCTCGGAGCGTACGATCGTTTGCACCAGGGCCAGCGCTGCCGCGGCATTGTCGGCGAATAGCGGGCCGATGTGGCGGGCGGTCCGCCCGTCGCGAACCAGCGCGATGGCTCCGTTCGCGGAGACGATACGCGAGCCGGAGCGCTGTGCGAAGGCGGACAGCAGGGCGGTGCGATCGAACCCGGTGGCTCGCCGGTCGCGCGCGCGAAGCGCATCGATGCTCGCGGATGAAGGTGGTGGCGCTTCGGCCCGCGTCTGCTTCGCGAGCTTCAACCGCCGCAATTGCAGCGTCGGCGTGAAGCCGAGCGGCCCGTACACCGCGACCCCGTCCGGCGTGGCGTCAAGCCAGCTGGTCAAGCCGTTCTTGCGCGCGGTTTCCAGACAGGCATCGACGAGGCGCGTGGCGAGGCCGCGCCGGCGGTGGCTGGCCGTCACCAGCACCATGCTGATCCAGGCGTTGTTGCCGGAGTAGGGCAGCAGCGCCGCCGTTGCGACCAGCAGCACGCCGGTGCGGATGCCGAACACAACGCCGTCGCGGAGGAAAATGCGCCAGTCCTCCTCGGTCTGGTTCCAGTGGGCTTCCGTCGAGAGCACGAGCCCGGCCATGGCATCATCCAGGCCGAGCTTGAGGACGGGAGGCCCGTCAGTAGCGGCCATCGCGCACCTCGTATTTGGTCGGCTTGCCGAGGCTCGGCATCGCGCGGGAGACCCAGTCGGCGGTCCAGGCGATCAACTGCTCGGTGTCGACGACGGGCAGGCCGAACAGCTCGACGGCTTTCGACGTGTCGGTCAGCCACGCCGTCGGCTCTTCCGTGCCTGTCAGCACCGGCGCGCGGCCGAAGCGGGCGCCGAATTTTTGCGCGAGGTCGCGCACCGCCAGAATCTCGTGGCCGCTGATATTGATCGGCGAGGTCGGCGCCGTGCAATGCGCCAGGCAGCGCAGCGCCTGCGCCGACGCATCGCCCTGCCAGATGAAATTGACGTGACCGAGGCTGACGTCGATCGGCGTGCCGCTGAGCACCTTGATCGCAATGTCGTGCAGCACGCCGTAGCGCATGTCGATCGCGTAATTGAGCCGGAACAGGCGGCCCGGCGTTGAAAATCTGTGCGAAAAATACTCGAACATGCGCTCGCGGCCGACGCAGGACTGGGCGTATTCGCCAGGCGGGTTCGGCGCCATGTCCTCGGTCGAGCCCTTGCCGTCGACGGGCACGAAGGGATAGACGCAGCCGGTCGAGAACGCCACGATGCGCGACGACGGGAAGGCCTGTGCCACCAGCGCCGGCACATGCGCATTCATCGCCCAGGTCAGCGACAGATCGCCCTCGGCGCCGAACTTGCGGCCGGCCATGAACACGATATTCGGCGCCTTCGGCAGCGCCTTGATCGCGGCTTCATCAAGCAGGTCGCAATTGATCGTCTCGACGCCGCGCGCGTGCAGCCAGTCCTTGACATCAGGATCGCTGAAGCGGGCGACGCCGATGACGCGGCGTTCGGGGGCGGCGGCTTTGGCAAGCCCCGCCAGCGTCGGCCCCATCTTGCCGGCGACGCCGAGGATCATGATGTCGCCCTCGACCTTCTTGAGGTCGTCGATCAGCGCCTGGGTCGGACGGCAGAGGAGATCGTCGAGGGCTGCGATATCAGGAATGGTCTTCGGCAGCGTCTGGCGGGTGAGCAGCATGAATTTCGTCCTTGGTCTTCAGGTCTGCCTGGCATCGCCGACGACGAACATGCGTTCGAGGGCGAGCACCAGGCCGTAGAGTGTGACGCCGAGCAGGGTCAGCAGCACGACGGCCATCACCATCGCAGGCGTGTCGAGCGACGACTGCACCTGGATCATGAGGTAGCCGAGCCCGCGCTCGGAGGCGATGAACTCGCCGACGATGGCGCCAGCGACCGCAAGGATGGCGCCTACCTTCATGCCTGAGAACACGTAAGGCAGCGATCCCGGCAGCTGGATCTTGCGGAACAGCGTCCAGCGCGAGCCGCGCAGCGATTTGACGAGATCGAGCAAATCCGGCTCGACCTCCCGCAGGCCGCGCGCGGTCGTGAGCAGGATCGGGAAGAAGCAGATGCTGAAGGCGATCAGGATGTTCGGCAGGATGCCGTAGGAGAACCAGACGATGAAGAGCGGCCCGAGCGCGACCTTCGGGATCATGTTCAGCGTCACGAACAGCGGCAGCAGCACGAGGCTCACGAGCGGCGCCCAGCTGAAGATCACCGCGAGTGCGACGCCGACGAAGGCGCCGAGCGCGAACCCGCCGAGGATCTCGACCGCGGTCACCAGCGTGTTGGCGCCCCAGGCATAGCTCGCGGTTCCCAGCGTCTGCACCGTCGCAAGCGGCGAGGGGAGGATGAATTTCGGCACGTGGAAGGCATCGACCAGGACCTGCCAGAGCACGAGCACGGCCAGATGCACGATCAGGATGATCGCAAAGTTGCGCGCCGGACTGCTGGCTCCGTCACCTGCCACCGTCTGCTCCCTGTTGCCTGGGCCTCACTGCCGCAACGCCGAGCCTAACCGGCCTTGGTGCAAGTTTCAACCAGTTGGTTGATTACGGCCGGAGCGACTGCAGCACCAGATCGGCGACATGCCGGCGCCGGGCGCGGCGGGCGGTGCGGCTCGACAGGTCCTTGCCGAAGATCGCCGACAGGGTCGGCGTGTTGGAGAAGAAGAAATAGCTGAGGCCCGCGATGGAGATGTAGAGCTGGAGCGGGTCGATCCCCTTGCGGAACATCCCGGCGCGCACGCCTTCGTGGAGGATGTGGGAGACGCTCTTCACCAGCGGCGAATGCATCGCCTCCAGCCGTGTCGAGCCGCGGACGTGGCGGGCGCCGCCGCGGTTCTCGTCGTTCAAGAGCACGATAAAATCGGGGTTTTCCGCGAGATGATCGAACGAGGCCTCGGTCAGCCGGCGGATCGCCTTGTCCGGTGGCAGACCCTCGAGATTGAGCTTGCGCTCCTGCTCGCGGATGTCCTCATAGACCCATTCGAGCACGGCGAGGTAGAGCGCGTCCTTGTCGCCGAAGTAGTGGTAGACCAGCTGCTTGTTGACCCCGGCGCGCTCCGCGATCTCGTCGACGCGGGCGCCCGCAAAACCGTGCCGGGCGAACTCCAGCCGCGCCGCGGTGAGCAGTTTCTTGCGGGTGGCGACGGGGTCGCGGCGCTGCGGCACGGTGTCGCCGGATCGTTTTGCGGGCATTTCCAACCGAACAGTTGACAAGTTGAGGACGGGCTTGTTGCATTGGTAGCCTCACATCGGGAGAGCGACAAGCCGGGTCGCGGCAATGGGGAGACAGGCGATGAAGCGTTTGCAGGCGGCGATTGTGGCTCTGACGCTGGGTTTGCCGGCAATGCCGGCGAGCGCAAGCGAGGCGGTCAATCTGATCCTGAACTGGACGCCGACGGCCGACCATTCGCCGTTCTATTATGCCAAGGCGCAGGGCTGGTACGAGAAGGCCGGCATCGACTTGACCATCGAGGTCGGCAAGGGCTCCGGCGTGTCCGCCGCCAAGGTTGGCTCCGGCGGCTCGCCGTTTGGCATCGCCGATCTCGCCACCATGCTGGTCGCCAAGAGCAAGGGCGCCGACGACGTCGCGCTGATGAGCATCTACGCCAATACCGGCCAGACGTTCTATTGGCTGAAGAGCTACGGCGTGAACGGCGCGAAGGATTTTGCCGGCCACAAGATCGGCAATCCGCCGGGCGACGCCTCGCGCGTGATGTGGCCGGCCTTTGCCAAGGCCGCCGGTCTCGCGCCCGACTCCGTCAGCTTCGTCAATATCGGGCCGACCGCGAAGATCGCGGCGCTGAAGAGCCACACCGTCGATATCATCAGCGACTTCTACAACGAGCACGACCTGAAGGTGATCGAGTTCGGACAGGACCTCGGCTACGTCAACTGGAAGGATATCGGCCTCAACCCTTACGGCAACTCGCTGATCGTCAACGGTGCCTATCTCCAGAAGAATCCGAAGCTGGTCGAGGAGTTCGTGCGCATCTCGCAGAAGGCCTTTGCGGCCTGCGTCGCCGACGTCACGCCGTGCCTGAAAGCGCTGCTCGACCAGGTCTCCGGTCTCGACAAGGAGAACCAGGAGCGCCAGTGGGAGCGCATCAAGTACCTGATGACCGACGAGTTCACGACCACCAAGGGTCTCGGCTGGATCGACGGCGAGCGGATGAAGAAGGACTATGAGCTGGTCCAGACGTATCTGGGCATGGAGAAGCCGTTCGACGTGACGACGGCGTTTTCGACGAAGATGCTGGATTCCGCGATCAAGATGGATGCGAGCAAGGTGAAGAAGTAGGGGGGCTAGGCTCTCTCCTCGTCATTGCGAGCGAAGCGAAGCAATCCAGAGTCTCTCAGCGGCGGCAGTCTGGATTGCTTCGCTTCGCTCGCAATGACGGCGTTGGGGCAGTTGTGCCACACATCGTCTAAATGCTGTTCGGCGAGAGCGCCCGCCCAGCCCATCCCGCCCACGTAACCGCACGGAGAAATTAACTAGCCATTAACCATATCGGCGGCATCGTTAACTATTCAATAAGGGAACGAGTCGGTCGCTATGGAGGCTGTAGCAAAAGTCCAACGCCAAATGGTGCGCCTGCGCGGGCGCTCCTATGTGGCCTTCGTGTTCGTGCCGACGGTTCCGATCCAGGACTGGCTGCTGGAGATCGACACCACCATCGCGCGCTCGCCGGGCTTCTTCGCCGGCCGGCCCGTGGTGATCGACCTGTCCTCGGTCGATCTCAGCCAGTCCGGCATTGGTCATCTCCTCACCAGCTTGCAGGACCGCAATATCCGCGTGCTCGGCATCGAGGGCGTGGAGGAGGCGCGGCTGACGCCGTCGATGCCGCCGCTGCTTTCGGGCGGGCGCAGTTGCGTGATCGAGCCGAGCGCGCCCAAGAAGCCCGAGGCAAAGGTCGAGACCAAGCCGACCTCGCTGCTGCTCGATAGCCCCGTGCGCTCCGGCCAGACCGTGATCTTCCCCGAAGGCGACGTCACCATTCTGGGCTCGGTCGGCTCCGGCGCCGAGGTCGTCGCCGGCGGTTCCATCCACATCTACGGCGCGCTCCGTGGCCGCGCCATGGCGGGCGTGAACGGCCACACCAGCGCGCGCATCTATTGCCAGAAGATCGAGGCTGAACTGCTTGCGATTGATGGATTTTATCAGACTGCGGACGACATCGACGCCGCGTTGCGCGGCAAGCCGGCGCAGGCCTGGCTGCAGGGGAATACCATGCGAATTACAGCACTGAACTGACCAGCAAAGGAGACATTTCAGATGAGTAAGGTACTGGTCGTGACATCAGGCAAGGGCGGGGTCGGCAAGACCACGACGACCGCCGCGCTGGGCGCCGCACTGGCGCAACGCGGCGACAAGGTCGTCGTCGTCGATTTCGACGTCGGCTTGCGCAACCTCGACCTCGTGATGGGCGCCGAGCGCCGCGTGGTGTTCGACCTCATCAACGTGGTGCAGGGTGTGGCGAAACTCCCGCAGGCGCTGATCAAGGACAAGCGGCTTGAGAACCTCTGGCTGCTGCCGGCCTCGCAAACCCGCGACAAGGACGCGCTGACCGAGGAAGGCGTCGGCAAGGTCATCGACGACCTGCGCAGCCGCTTCGACTGGGTGATCTGCGACAGCCCGGCCGGCATCGAGCGCGGCGCCTCGATGGCGATGCGCTTTGCAGACGAAGCCGTGATCGTCACCAATCCGGAAGTCTCCTCGGTGCGCGATTCCGACCGCATCATCGGCATGCTCGATTCCAAGACGGTGCGGGCCGAGAAGGGCGAGCGGGTCGAGAAGCACATTCTCATCACCCGCTACGATCCCTCGCGCGCCGCACGCGGTGAGATGCTGACCATCGACGACATTCTGGAAATCCTCGCAACGCCCTTGCTCGGCATCATTCCGGAGAGCCAGGACGTGCTGAAGGCCTCCAATGTCGGCACGCCGGTGACGCTATCGAACGCCGAAGGCGCGCCTGCGCGGGCCTATATCGACGCGGCGCGGCGGCTGTGCGGCGACACTGTGCCGATGCAGGTGCCGACCGAGCGCAAAGGCTTTATGGATCGTCTGCTGCGACGGAGGGCTGCATGAGCATGGGTCTGCTCCGGCTTCTCCGTGGCAACAAGGCGTCCGCACCCGTCGCTCGCGAACGGTTGCAGATCCTGCTTGCCCATGAACGCGGCCAGCGCGGCCAGCCCGATCTGCTCGGCGTGCTGCGCGAGGAAATTCTCGCCGTCGTCTCCAGGCACGTCACGCTGGATCCGACCAAGGTGATCGTGCGGCTCGAACGCGGCGACGAGGTCTCGACCCTCGAGGTCGATATCGAAGTGCCCAACGATTTCGAGCGCAAGCGCGTGGCGGTCGCGTAGGGGACGCGACTGAAACTGAGTGGATGATCTGGGGTGGGTGAGAAGGCGGTCCGCCGGGCATGGCGGACCGCCTTTGTTTTTGCGGGCCGCGTGAGCGGAACGCGACACGCGGCTCGGTCGTTGTCAGCACTCCGGGGGGCGCGCGGGAGCGATGCACCGGGGCTACGTCAAACGGGAGAGCGCTCATGATGTCCGAGGTCCAGGTCCACACCGTCGCGCGGCAGATGCTGGAACGGCATGGCTTTGCTGCGATCGCGAAGGCCGCGGAGCAGGCGCAGGCTTGCGAGGGCCGCGGCGAAGCCGACGAGGCCAGGGAATGGCGTCATATCGCCGACGCCATGAAGATCATGCGCGGTCCTGCCCACAGCTGATCCGCGATCAAGCAGGTTAAAGCCTGCCGGTTCCCGCTCGGGAGCCTAGTGTTCGCCCTGGTCGGCGCCTTGCGTCATCGGCTTATGTTGCGTCTGCGGCTGCGCGCGCTCGCCGGTCTCCTTGCAGGGGAGCTGCTCCCAAGAGCCGTCCGCCGCCTGCTGATAGGCGCTGCAGGACGATGACGATGAGATCGCCTTGTCCTCACCCTTCTGGGCATCGGAATTCTTCGCGACGGCCGGGGCGGTCAGCACGGCGCCGGTCGCGAGAGCACCGGCGAAAACGAGATGGGCAATTCGCATGGGGGTCTCCTGTTCGAAGAAGCCGCATGCTGGCGAGGATTGTGACGATTATTGGCCGCGACGGCGGTTCCGTCGCGGCGTGCTTAACGGCGAGGGAGTGCCTAGCCGCCCTTGCTGCGGATCAGGCCGGCAAGGCTCGTCTTCTGCTTTTCGCACCAATTGCTCATGCCCAGCCGGCGCTGGTCGAGATCGGTCGCTTGCGTCGCCACCGCGACCTCGGCCATGACGTCGTCGGCCTGCTTCTCGCCCATCTTGCCGCCGGTATGCATGAAGGCGATCGCCTTGCGCACCTGCTCGGTGGTGCCGTCGGGCAGCTGCATCTGCTGCGCTTTCTGCACCAGATCCTGATAGACGACGTCGGTACCCGGACACTGGACCTTGGCGGCAAAGGCCTGCAGGACCAGTGTCACGTAGGTCGAGCGCGGATGCTCGTCAGCCGCTTGGGCTGGAGCCGCGATCAGCAACAGGCCTGCTATCAGGAAAGGGGCGCGCATCCTAGGGTCCTCCGCGTTTTTTTGGGAGGCTAGCGTCCGGCGCGCCGCAGCGCAATGGTCGCCGGCGGATTGCCGCTGACGAACTGGTTCGAAGCGCCGGTGCTGGACACTCTTTTTCGACGCGTTTTCTTTACGCGAACCGGCACGTTCACTTCGCTCAAAAACGCTACGGCCGGGCTAGCGGCGCCAGGCCGGCACGGGATCGAGCGGCGTGCGATAGACCTCGTTGTGATCGCGATCGGTGACGCGCACCGCGCAACCCTTGCGCTGCAGCTCAGGCTTCACCTGCGACAGCTCGCTGGCCAATTGAACGGCGCGATCGGAGGCGACCTCGATGTCCTCGAGGATGATTCCGCCCTGGTTCTTGAACTCTTCACCAACCACGAGATCGAAGGAGTAGTACGGCATCCGAATTTCCCCGGTGTGACGACCCAAATCCTCAGACGAAGCCTTCAACGGAAGTCTTCAAAACGAGAGCGATCATACCACTGAGTCGATATCTATCCGATGAACGGAGCGCGCAATCTCTGTGCTTATGGCGCAGAAATGATGTGCAACATCCGAGTGCTTTAAGATTTTATTAAATATGTCGGCCTGATCATAAGGCATCGAATTGCAGCAGAACCGGGCTCCGGGAACCGGCAGCTGCAAGAGAAGGCCGGCGGCATAAATCCCGACGGCCTTTTCTCATCGCGCCGAGCTGCGTATCACCGTAGTTGCACGGACTCACATCGTCACATCGAGTCTGACAGCTTGCGTTGTCGTTCGATGCAGGCCTAGTGCACCGGCATCGGTGGACGCACGACAGGTCCGTCATCATCGGCAACGGCTTGCGTCGTCGCGACCGGTGGTGCCACCGGCGGCGGGACGGCGGCAGCTTGCGACGGCGGAGGTGCGAGCGGCGGCGAATAAGCCGGCATGTAGGTATGCGACACGACCGGCTTCGGCTTGCGGACAGGCGGCGGCATCGACCCCGGAGCGCGCGGTGGCAGCGCAGACACGCGCGCGCGTGGATCGAGCGGCGGTTTCGCTTCGGCGATCGGCTTTGGCGCTGATGGCTTCGCCATCTCGCGCACCATCTGCTCCTGACCGGCCTTCAACTCGGCGATGTTCGCCTTGAGCTGCTCGATCTGCTGCGCCATCGCGGCGATGTCGCGCGTCATTGACTCCACTGTTTGCGACTCCACTGCTTGCGTGGCATCGGCTTGTGTCGCGGCGGGCGCGGCAGCGGCCGTGACAATCGGTGCTGCGGGCGTTGCCGCAGTCTGGTCGGCGGCCTGATCCTGTGCGACGGGCGGGACTGCCTGCGCGGCTGCGACCGGCGCTGTCTGCGGCGTCGGAGGCAGTAGCGACGTCGAAGACAACAGCGACGCCAGAGCCGGTGTCCATTCCGCGAGCATCTGCGTCGCGGTGTCGCCGTGCTTCTCCCAGGCGATCGTGGCAGCGGCGCTGCCACCTGCAAACAGGAACGTGACGAACGCGCCGCGCAACCACTTACCAGCAGTCGATCGCTTCGGCCGGCTGCGACCATCGCTGGCCGTCACGCGCACGGCGGTGTCGACCGAGGGCGCTGCCGCTTGCGGCTTCGAGACGGGAATGAATTTCGGCTCCGGATTAATCTTCGGACTAATCTTGGGTTCCGGCACGAACTTCGGCTCAGGACGGGCCGTGAACGCGGGTGCAAGCGTGGCCGCCTCGCTGCTCACGCGCGAACCCCGCACCATTTCGGGTGAAATCTGGACGGCGTCGTGCGGATCGTTGTTGCTGACTGTGTCCTTCACGATCTCATCGACAATCTGCCGGCTGTTCAACGTCGCGAGCATCGCAGCTCCTCTGAAGATTGGTCGTCCGCATTGGCGCGAGCCGATCTGTTGCATGAGCTCACCCCAAATCTAATCAGGTTGGCCCGATGTGGCACGAGTCCAGCCGGGTTTGACCAAAGCAAGGCGAGGCGATGGAGACATCGCGACGGTCTTCCGCCGTTTGTGGTGACGGAACCCGGGCAGCCGAACACGGCCACGTGTTCCGTGCTGCCATGTTTTCAGCACGATTTGGGCAGCATCTACGGGGGCTGGGGGCGCTGCTATCCGCTATCGGGGGCCGGCGGTGCCAAAATCTCTACTCGCTTTGTTCGTGCTTGCCTTGCTGCCGCTCGGCGGCTGCATGCAGACGACGCTCTCGCCATCGACGGATGCGAGCATGACGGTGCGCGACCGCCAGTTGCTGGCGCACACGCCTTACGCCCAGGCGAATGTGCCTGAGCAATATCTCCGCCACATCGTCGATTATCCGCGCAAGGAGCAGCCGGGCACGATCCTGGTCGATACCGATGCGCGCTACCTTTACTACGTGCTGCCCGACGGCAAGGCGATCCGCTACGGCGTCGCGGTCGGCGAAGAGGCGATGGCGTTCTCGGGCGTCGCGCGTGTCGGTCGTCTGGCGGAATGGCCGGACTGGGTGCCGACGCCAGAGATCCAGGCGCGGTTGGGGCCGTATCCGGCGCGCGTGGCCGGTGGTCCCGCCAATCCGCTGGGCGCGCGGGGCATCTATCTCTATGTCGGCAACAAGGACACGCTCTACCGCATTCACGGCACCAACCAGCCGGAATATATCGGGCAAGCGATCTCCTCGGGCTGCATCCGGATGCGCAACGAGGACGTGATCGATCTGTTCGACCGGGTGAAGCTCAACGCGACCGTCGTGGTGCTGCCACCCGGGCAGAACGCGCGGGTCGAGGCAGGGCCGAGCTGGCGCGGGTGAGGCGGCCGATCTGACCTGTCGCTTCCGCCGCGGGCGGCGACGGACGCGCGCCGTTCCGGCCCTAATCCTCTGGCCGAGCGACGCGCCATTGCAACGTTGTGGCTATGCCATTGGCTTCGCCCGGCGCCTTGTCGGCCACTGACGTGTAGAGGGGACGGTAGCGGAAGGCCCACATCTTGCTGCCGTCGTTGCGGGTAATCGGCGTGAAATCGCCGGTCGCTTGGGCATTCGCGGGCGCAGCAAGCGGAATCCAGGCCTCAGCGCATTTGCCGTCACAGCTCGACGTCTTGCCGCTGGTGTCACGCTCATAGAAGTAGAGCGTCATGCCCTTGAGATCGACGAGCTTGGGGCCCTGCTTGGTCAGAACGTAGCGCGCGGGGACGGGCACCGCCTCGGCCTTCGGCGCAGCAGGGGCTTCGCCGCCGCCGCCATGCCCATTCGCGAGCGCATGACCGGTAGACAGGGCGATGACCGCGGCGGCAATGACGAACCTGAACATCCGAAGCTCCAAACCGGCAAAGTTAATCGCGCGTTAAGCGCAGAATTGGAGACGACGGTAGCAACTGAAGGTTAGTTCCACGTTTCGCAGCACTGCGACAAATGCGGGCAAAACTACGGGGTTATGGCTTTTTGTCTGTCGCGTTTTCTTGACGCGAACCGGTACCCGCTTCGCGCGAAAGCGCTTTAGGCCTCGCGCAGGGGAGCGCGGCTGAGCTCGTTGCCGGCGGCGATGGCCTTGCGCAAGAGCCGCATCAAATCCTCGCCTTCCTTCGCGCTGAGACCGCGCAGCATTTTCTGCTGCGCGGATTCGACCGCGGGCGTGATCCTGCGCAGCGTGCGGCGGCCCTCGTCGGTGATCTCGAGCTCGCGGGCGCGGCGGTCGCGGCTACTGGCGCGACGCTCAGCGAGGCCTTTCTGCACGAGGCGATCGACCACGCCGGTGATGGTGGTACGGTCATAGGCGATCAGTCCTGCGAGCGTGACCTGATCGAGCCCCGGATTGGCCTTGATGGTCGCAAGGGCCGCGTACTGCACCGGGGTGAGATCGAACCCGGCTTCGCCGACCTCTGCCAGAAACACGGCGACCGCGATCTGCTGGAACCGCCGCGCCAGATGGCCGGGCATATCGTTGTTGTCTTTCACCGAATTCTCCGCGAGCCGGGACGACGGCCATTATTGACAAGTATACTGATAGTCAGCATACTGAGCAATATCGGACAAGACGTCAACGGGAGAGGTGCTCATGCAATTCCATCTCAATGGATTCCAGCCGGGCGACCCCGAGATTGCCGATCCCGCCGAACGCGTTCAGGCCTCGGGCGCTGCGGGCGCCGTGCCTGACAAGGTCGATGTCCTCATCGTCGGTTGTGGCCCCGCGGGCCTGACGCTCGCGGCCCAGCTCGCGCAATTCCCAGACATCAAGACCTGCATCGTCGAGCAGAAGCCGGGCCGGCTCACGGTCGGCCAGGCCGACGGCGTCGCCTGCCGCACCATGGAGATGTTCCACGCCTACGGTTTTAGCGAGCGCGTGCTGAAGGAGGCCTATTGGGTCAATGAGACGACGTTCTGGAAGCCGGACGGGCAGGCGCCGGAGAAGATCGTCCGCAGCGGCCGGGTGCAGGATGTCGAAGACGGGCTGTCGGAATTTCCGCACGTCATCCTCAACCAGGCGCGCATCCATGACGGCTTTCTCGACGTCATGCGAAGGTCGCCGGCCAAGCTCGAGCCCTATTACGACAGGCGTCTGCTCGACCTCCAGGTCGATGCGGTCGCGGGGCCCGCCGACCATGCCGTGACGGTGGGCCTCGAACGCGTCGATGCTGCGAACGAGGGCAAGGTCGAAACCATCAGGGCGCGCTACGTCGTCGGTTGCGACGGCGCGCGCAGCACGGTGCGCAAGTCGATCGGCCGCGAGCTGCATGGCGATTCGGCCAACCAGGCCTGGGGCGTGATGGACGTGCTGGCGGTGACCGATTTTCCTGATATCCGCTTCAAGGCCCTGATCCAGTCGGCGAAGGACGGCAGCCTTCTTATCATTCCGCGCGAAGGCGGCTACTTGGTCCGCCTCTATGTCGAGCTGGCAAAGCTCGACGTCGGCGAGCGCGTCGCCAACCGTGACATCACGGCCGACGACGTGATTGCGAAAGCACAGCGGATCCTGAAGCCGCATACGCTCGAGGTGAAGGAGATCGCCTGGTGGTCGGTCTACGAGATCGGCCAGCGCCTGACCGACAAGTTCGACGACGTGCCGGAAACCGAGATCAACACGCGTCAGCCGCGCATCTTCATCGCCGGCGATGCCTGTCACACCCACAGCCCGAAGGCGGGGCAGGGCATGAACGTCTCGATGCAGGACGCCTTCAATCTGGGCTGGAAGCTCGCCTCCGTCCTTCGCAAGCAGAGCACGCCGAGCCTGCTGCATTCCTACTCGGCCGAGCGGCAGGCGGTGGCCAAGGAGCTGATCGAATTCGATCGCGAATGGGCGGGCATTCTCGCTTCCGCGGCCAAGGCAGGCGGCGCCGATGCCGCCAAGACGCAGGATTATTTCGTCAGGCACGGCCGCTACACCGCGGGCACGGCGACGCATTACACGCCGTCGATCCTCACCGGCGCGGCCTCCCATCAGCATCTCGCGCAAGGCCTCGTCGTCGGCTCGCGCTTCCACTCGGCGCCAGTGATCCGGCTCGGGGATGCGAAGCCTGTTCATCTCGGCCACGCGGCGGACGCCGATGGCCGTTTCCGCATCTACGCGTTCTCCGGCGCCGAAGACCCCGCCGCTGCCGGCTCCGCCATTCGCGCGCTGTGCAATTTCCTCGCCGAGGCCAGGGAATCGCCGCTCAGGCGATACACGCCAGCCGGTGCCGACATCGACGCCGTGATCGATCTGCGTGCGGTGTTTCAGCAGGACCATCGCGCGCTCGCGATCGAGGCGATGCCAACGCTGCTGCTGCCGCGCAAAGGGCGCTACGGCTTGCTCGACTACGAAAAGATGTTTTGTCCGGACCTCAAGAGTGGTCACGACGTTTTCGAGATGCGCGGCATCGATCGGAAGGCCGGCTGCATGGTCGTGGTGCGTCCCGATCAATACGTTGCACAGGTGCTGCCGCTCGATGATTTTGCGGCGCTCGCCGGGTATTTCGACGCCTTCATGTTGCAGGTGAACTGAAGCGTGCTCCGCGGATGAATGGCGGATGAATATTGAACTGCGTGCGCGGCGTGCTTCTCAATCTTTTTGGCTGATACGACCTTTGCGCGCGGAACGCTTCGTTCCGTTCGTGCGTTCCGCCTCTCAGAGGAGGACTTCGCCATGAGATTGAAAACCGCTTTAGTTGCCGCATTGCTGCTCGCGCCGACGGCCGCATTGGCCGCGCCGGGCATCGTCACCGTCTCGACCGGCCTGCGCGCCGGCCCGGGGGAGGGCTTTCCGCTGGTCGACCGCGTCCCCGAGGGCGCCCCCGTCAACATCCATGGTTGCCTGCGTGGCAATGCCTGGTGCGACGTGAGCTTTTCCGACGATCGCGGCTGGGTGTCGTCGCAATATCTCGAATACCTCTACCGCAATCACTACGTCTATCTTCCCGACTATGCCGATGAGGTCGGCGTGCCCGTCGTCCCCTTCGTGCTGAGCTCGTACTGGTCGAGCTACTATGAGGGGCGTCCCTGGTATCGCCGTCACGCCTACTGGAACAACTACTGGACCTCGCATGAGCGCTTTGCGACGCGGATGACGATCGATCCGCGCGCCGCTCGCATCGGACGCGCGGCGACGCGTGACGCTGCGGTCGCGCTGGGCCGCGACGCGCATGCCACCGATAACGTTAAGGGTAATGTCGCGGTCTCCGGCCGTGATGCCGCGACGGCGCGGCATGATGCGGCCATCGCAAAGCGCGACGCTGCGGTTGGCGTCGATCGCAATCGTGCCGAACGGAGCCAGCGTTTCGTCAACGAGCGGACCGCGGTGCAGGGTCGCAATCCCCGTGATGCGCAGGCGCGTATGATGCACGAACAGGCGGCAAGCCGCGCCGCAGTCCACGCGCAGCCTGTGGCGCGTGCACATGAAGCGCCGCGCATGTCGGCTGCGCCGGCGGCCCGGCCCGTGACGCCGCATATGGCTCAGCCGAATGTCAGCCACGCTGCGCCGATGAACGCTCATGCGCAGATGCCGGCGCCGCGTGCGGCCGCGCCTGCGATGCCGCATCCCGGTGGAGGCGGCGGCGCTCCGCACGTCAATGCGGCTCCGCATGGCGGCGGCGCGCCCAGCGGCCCGCAGAAGCACGAGCATTGAGCAATGAAAGCCCGGCCTTCGCGCCGGGCTTTTGCTTGGGTTAACCCGGTTCCGTGCGCGTACAATTTAAGAAAGTTCTTCGCGGGCAGATTTCATCGATCGTAATATGTGTATTCAAAGCTGTAAGCATCCACTCGGGGCAGCGGGGCACGGGAGGATGAAGATGAGACAAAGTCAGGCGGAGTCGCGTCGCCAAAATGTCGCGAAGCGGTCGATGACCAAAGAGGCAAAGCAACTGGCCGGCCTGATTGCCGGCTTGCGCAAATCCCTCGACGGCATCCACAAGGAGCGGACTAGCACAAAGCTTTCCGGCGCCGAGATGGGGCTGCTCGACGAGCGCCGCAACAATTTGTTGCTCACCATTGCTGCCCTGGACGATCGTCTGTCGGCTGTGCAGGGTCTGATTGATCTCGGCCGTCCACACATCATCCGCGTCCACTGAGCGGATCGGCTCGGCATTATCGGTTCCGTCGCGGCGGCGATGGGCCGGCGCCAGGCTGGCGGCTCTGCACCGCATAAGGGTTAGCACGGCACTCGGCCGTCGCGGATTCAGGTCTGCGCGGTTGCGGGCATGGCGGCGAACAAGCTCCCGGCAAGCAGAATCGCGCTCATGACGCTGCGCATGGTTGACATCCGTCGCTCGGCGGAACCGGTGCCGGCGCACAATGCTGCCGCGGAGGGCACCAAATTGCCACGCTCCCGGCGAATTGCCGCCAAAGCCCGCTGCCACGAGGGAGAACGGGTGCAGGGCAACGCAAGGGGACAAGCATTGGCCTATAAAATGATCGCAGAACGCGACAATGAGAAGTACAGTTTTGCCCGCGAGAGCCGGTTGCTCATCGTGGCGAAGGCAAAGGTTTGGGCGAGCGAAGGGTGGCGGGTCGTCATCACCGATCAGGACGGCAAGGCCTATGCGCCGCCGGAGTTTGATCAGTTGCTGGCGGCGTGATCGCGAGGCGCGGGCTAGGGGACGACATTGAGATCGCAAATTCGACCGGGGCGCGCATTCGTCGCGCCTCTGGTGATTCTTGGGACCATGGCCGCAGCCGCGATCGTGCTGACGACACCGCTTGCGTCCGCGCAAAATCTCGACGCCGGCAAATCGCCCGAAAAGCTCTTCGCCGACGGTTGCACAGCCTGCCATCGCAGCCCGCGGGGGCTTGCGAAAGGGCGCTACACCCTGACGCTGTCCTGGTTCCTGCAGGACCATTATTCGGCCAGCTCCGACAGCGCCAAGGCGCTCGCGGCCTATCTGGTGTCGGTCGATACGCCGCCCGCAAGTGCTTCGGCGAAATCTGGCGCAAAGTCAGGCCGATCCAAGCCGCGTCCGCCCAAGCCGGTGCAGAGCCAGTAGTCGTCGCCGGCTACCCGCGCCGATAAGTTTGCGCGATCAGGCGGTCGTGCACGGCGCGCCAATCTGCGTTCATGCGGGTCTGTCCCGTCGTGACGAAAGACAGCCAGGCGCCGTCGGCGGCCAGACGCACGATCTGGAACTCTGGCGCCGCATCGGTTGCACGGTGGCGTTTCAGGCGCGCTTTCATCCAGTCGTTCCAGAGCTTGCGCAGCGACGGATCGGTGACGACCACCATGCTCAGCGCCGCCCAAGGCGTGGCAAAGCCGAACGCCTTGCCGGTGAACACCGCATTCACATAAGCGCGCGTAAAGCTGCCGAGCGGCCTGGGATCCGCCTCGATGGCCGCGTCGATCTCGGTGTCAACGCGGGCGAGCAGATCGGCGAACAGGCCCTCGATCAGCGCCTGCTTGCTCCCGAAATGATGAAACAGCCCGCCCTTGGTGACGCCGGCCGCCGCTGCCACCGCTTGCACGGTGACGCCGGAGACGCCGTGGTCCATGGCGATCGCCGCGGCGTGGTCGAGCAGGGCGCGCCGCACCTGCTCGGGCTGCTTGGCGCGGGTATAGGCACTCGCCGGCATCAATGCGCCGTGGTCTGCGAGAACAGGTTGATGACCACGACCCCGGAAACGATCAGGGCGATACCGACGAAAGCGGCGGCGTCCAGCATCTGGCGGAACAGCACGAAGGAGACGGTGGCGGTCAGGATGATGCCGACCCCGCCCCAGATCGCATAGGCGATGCTCAAGGGGATGACCCGGATCGCGACGGAAAGCGCGTAGAACGAGGCGACATAGAACAACACCATTGCCAGCGTCGGCCAGGGCCGGGTGAACTGCGCGGACTGCTGCAGGAAGGCGGACGCCGTCACCTCGAGCATGATGGCGAGGGCAAGTGCGACATAGGAGGTGAAAGCGGGCGTCATGGCGGTCTCGGTCGTGGCGCGCGAAAGATACCGCGCGGTAGGTATGTTTAGCACGCGCAACATGGCTTTTGTCGGGAGCAAATATCACGTGTGAGTGACGAGGCTGCGACAGCGGGTCTGACCACCTCAGGGGGCCGATCACACATAGCCGCCGCGCGAGGGATCGCGCGGCAGCTCCGAGCCGTCGTGAAGCGTTCGATGCGGCCCTAGCTGATCCGTACGGTGAGTTCGACGTCCTCGGCGAAGGGCGTGGACATGTAGCCGTTTCCGGGCTTACGGACGCGCGCGAGATAGTCGGGGCTGAAGTCGGCGTTGTCGGCGACGATGATCGCGCCCGGCTTCAGACGGTCTTCGATCAGATCGAGGATATCCGGGTAGAGCGCCTTGGCGCCGTCGAGCAGCACGAGATCGATCTGATCGGGCAGGTCCCTGCTCAGCGTCTTCAGCGCATCGCCTTCACGGATTTCGACGAGATCGATCAGCCCGCCGGCCGAGAGGTTTTCGCGCGCCCGCGCCGCCTTGGATGGCTCGAACTCGCTGGTGATGAGACGGCCGCCGCCATTGTCTCGCAAGCCTGCCGCAAGGTACAGCGTCGAGATGCCGAAGGAGGTGCCGAACTCGACGATCGTTCTGGCACGTGAGCTGCGCGCCAGCATGTAGAGCAGGTGACCGGTCTCGCGTGAGACGGCGAGCGGTGCGTCCTTCAGGCGTGCGTAGAGGTCGCGGTAATCGGTCTTGCTCTGCATCATCCGTGTGCGGTCGGCGTCGGTCACGTCGGCGAAGGCGGCTCGCGTTACGCCGCGTGCTGCTGCGTCCTCGTCGAACAGGCGATCCAGCAGCGGCGCAAGCGAGGCGATGGTTGGGATGGTCATTTCGTGTCTCCAGAGTTCGCGGCAAAGCGTGGGCTTGCGTGCGAAATGAAATACGACTAATTCATCGCATTTCCTATTCGCATTCCCCCGGGCGCACTATGGCCGATCGTCGAAGCCGTTCAGTTTCCTCACGAAAATTGCCGCAACAGGTCCGCTCCAACGAGTTGGTGGCGGCCATTCTGGATGCCGCTGTTCAGGTCCTAGCGAAGGAGGGGGCGCAGCGTTTTACCACCGCGCGGGTGGCGGAGCGGGCCGGGGTCAGCGTCGGCTCACTCTACCAGTATTTTCCGAACAAGGCGGCGATCCTGTTCCGCCTGCAGAGCGACGAGTGGCGAAGCACGAGCGAGCTCCTCCGCGGCATTCTCGCGGAGCGTGCGATGTCGCCTCCGGTGCGCCTGCGCGCGCTGGTCCACGCCTTCATACGCTCCGAATGCGAGGAGGCTGCGATCCGTGGCGCGCTCAGCGATGCTGCACCACTGTATCGTGATGCGCCCGAGGCACGGGAGGCGCGCGCGGCCGGCGAGGGCATTGTCGCAGCCTTCATGCGCGAGGTGCTGCCAAAGGCCTCGGAGGCGACGCGCGAGCTCGCCGGGGAGCTGGTCAAGACGACGCTGGCCGAGGTCGGAAAGCGGTTCTCGGAGACGCCGCACAGCGAGGCGGAGATCGCGCGCCACGCCGACGGGCTGGCTGACATGTTCTGCGCCTACCTCGGTGAGCTTGCGCGACGCGGAAGTCATTCCTGACATCTGCGTTTGCAGCCCAATATCGTTTCGGACCACTGGGGATCATGGGTTAGCGGGCGGTCAGAGGTGACCGGGCACCGAAGGCTGGCGCGGAAGATGCAAGCGCTGCGGCCAGGGCTCGGGTACGACGCTTCGTGATCCGGGCTATGCTTGCCACATCCAGCTTTTGACCCTACGGACCTCTGCATGCTCATCATCTCGATTCAAAGCCAGGTGGTCCACGGCCATGTCGGCAACAGCGCGGCGGTCCACGCGATGCAGGCGGAGGGCGTCAATGTCGCTGCGGTGCCGACGACGCTGCTGTCGAACCATCCGCGCTATCCGACCTTGCGTGGGCGGGTGCTCGACGCTGAGCTGGTCGCCGATCTGCTGCGAGGTGTCGAGGAGCGGGACCTTGTCGACGAGGCGGCCGTGCTCGTCACCGGCTATCTCGGCTCGCCCGACAACGCCGTCGTCATCGCCGATTTTGTCGAGCGCGCGCTGTCGCGCAATTCGAAGCTCGTCTATCTCTGCGATCCCGTCATCGGCGACGACGGCCGCGTCTATGTCGCCGACGGTATTTTGGATGTGGTGCGGCACCGCTTGTTGCCTGCGGCACACCTGATCACGCCGAACCAGTTCGAGCTCGAGCTGCTCTCCGGCGTCAAGATCGCAGACACGGACGGCCTGCGTGCTGCAGCGGCTGCGATTGCGGCGCAACACCGGATCGACGCCGTCGCCACCGGCTGCACCCTCGTCGACACGCCGGCGGGGCAGGTGGAGACGATCCTGTGTGCTGACGGGCAATTGTCGCGCTTTGCGACGCCGCGCCTGCCGATCCGCCCCTACGGCACCGGCGATCTCCTCACTGGCCTGATCGCGGCGCACCTTGCCAAAGGTACGGCAGTCGAGGCGGCGGTGCGGCTTGCGGTCGAGACCATCTTTGCCGTGCTCGTTCGCACCCAGCAGGCAGGATCGGCCGAGATGCGTCTCGTGCCGTTGCCGGCCTCAGGAAACTGAGCGACGGCTCAGGTCGTTCGCTTCGCGGCCGATTGCGCCGCCTTCTGCGGCTTTGCCGGGCTCCTCTCCCGCGCCGCCTGGGCCCTCGGCGGCCTGGCGCTGGCCACCGCGCGCGCCTTCTTCGGCTTGGTGTTGGCAGCTTCCTTGCGGTCGTTCGCAACGCCGCGCTTCGAGATATATTCCTGACCGTCGATCGGGCCGACATGCGGAGGATCGCGGTCGAGATAGGGCCGGCCGATGCCGAGCGCCTTGCCGTTGGCATCCACCCACTTCCATAACGCCTCGGTCGAGACCCAGCGCTGCGCGCGGTTGTCGCCCTTGGTGCTGACGATGTCGGCCGCCATGCCGTGGCCGTAGCCGCCGCGAAGGCTGCCGCCGTGATAGGAGCGGTTGGAGGCTGCCTTCAGGCCGCTCGCAATCTCCTGGCGATAGTCGTCACGGAACGCGCTGGTGATTCCCGGCGAGAGACCGGCAGCTTCTGCCGTGAGCAGCATGCGAAACAGCTTCTGCTTGAAGCTCTTGTCCATGCCGCCGATGACGTAATCCATCAGCGTCATCTTGGCGTGGTCGGCCGCCTTCGGATCCTTCCAGGCAAAATCCTCGTCGACGAGTTTCGTGAAGCTCCGCATCACCGTGACCATCTTGCCCTTGCGCTTGACGGTGACGGCGCGGCGGTCCTCGACCTTGATGGAATCTTCCTTCGGCGTGCGCTGATAGAGCGCCCAGAGATAGCGGTCGATACAGGCATCCATGACGAAGCATTCATCGAGCACGGCCACGGTGTCGGCGGGCGGCGACGCCTTGCTCTCGGCCACGGGCCCGCTCGCGATCGCCGAGGGCGACAGAGCCTCCGACGGCACGACGTCGCCGGGATCGGCGGACGCGAGCTTGACGGTCGGCTCGGGTGCGGGTGCAGCTTCGCTTGCGACGGGAGCAGCTTCGTTGGTGACGGCGGCAGCCTCGCTTGCGACCGGAGCCGGTTCAGGTGCGATCTGGAGCGGGGGTGAGGCCGCTGCAACCATGTCAGTTGGATCGGCCGAGGCGAGCTGGACAGCGGGGGCGGGTGCCCCGGGCGGTGGTGCTTCGACCAGTGCTGCGCTTGGTGTCGCAGCCGCGGCGGCGGCGATGTCGGCGGTCAGGGCGATGCCATCGTCGATCGTCGCAGCGCGCGGGATATCGGCAAGCTCAAGGTGGGTGAGATCTTTGGCGCGGGAGACGGCGGCTGCATTGGCGCCGCTGTTCTCGATCAAAGCAGGGGCATAGGCGGAGAGGGAGAGCGCCAGCCAGCCGACCATCACGGCCGAGGGGCACGAGACCGCCACAAGAAGAGACCGCCGATCATTCATGATCCCTGCCTCCAAGGTTCGTAAGCGAACCAGATTGCACAGCCAAGCACGCGGCGCGTCAATTGTTCGGAGGACGATGTGGCGGTGCAATGGCGTAAATCCCCTGAAAAGGGCTTTTCGCGCCAGGTGTTGCCTGAATGCAACTTTGGTTCCCGCAGGGGCCGGCGGTCCGTGGACAGGAAAAGCCAGGCAAAATCGCCTTCGGATGCTCATAAAATTGAACTATCCGGATTTACTCAATCTTGGATTGTGGAGGTGCATTGCTCGCGTGCTGTGCCGGCAACGTCCGGTAGATCTGGGAAGGATATGCTTGTGAGATTGAAGTGCTTGTTGGTTGAGTTCGCGTCCGATGAATCCGGTGCCACAGCGATCGAATATGGCCTGATCGCAGCGGGCATTGCGCTCGCGATTATTGAAGTCATTTATGCGCTCGGCACCAATCTTGTCGCAAAGCTGCAATCATTGGCGACCGCTTTGAAATAGGGCGTTGTCGCCTCCTCTTTGCGAGCAGTACGAAAGGGCGCGGCGCGTTAAACATACTGTTATGCACGGCGCGCGATATTGCGTTGCAGCAATGCATGTCGCAATGCAGCAAATCGGACTTACATGTGCTCCGACCTTTCTCTTTGGAGCATCACCATGAACAAGAAGACTTTGTCGATCGCGGCCGCTGTCCTCACTCTTGCGGGCACGACTGCCGCCTTCGCCGCCGAGCTGCCGGCCTATGAGGCCAACGGCATTCCGGCCTCGCCCGTGCAGGTTCGCGTGCTCGGCGCCGCCCATGTCGAGCAGCAGGTGACGGCGCCCGCCACCAGCGTGACGGCGCTCCAGGCCGCCGTGCTGACGCCGCGCAAGCTGAAAACCGCGACCGTGACCACGGGCTCCGCCCGCTGAGACCAAAGCCGTCACGACGTCATGGCCGGGCTTGTCCCGGCCATTTTTTTATCCGCGGCCGTCATGTCATCGCGACGAATTGATCGATCACACCGTGAGTGTGTTCCACCTCATGTCGCGTGTTGATGCGCTGACTGAGAATGCTTCGGCAGAAAAACTCCTCGCAACGCGCGACTTGTGTACCGGCGTTCAAAACGAGTGTGATCTCTTTAATAGTTGTTTTGCAGATCGCGGCGCTTGATGCGGGCGCCGCATATTGGCGGCCAAGAATCGTTTTCATAATGGAGACTGTCATGCCTGTTGCGCAGAAAGCCGTTGTTGTCGCCAATTCGCCGCGCGAATTCATCGTCCGGCATCTCGCAATGTTCGCAGCCGCCGCGTTGTTCGTGTTCGTGCTGAGCCTGACCTATGGGCTCGATCTCAGCCCCGGCTTCTTCTGAGCGGACCTCAATCCGCGTTCTCCCGCGCGCCTGCCTGGCAGGGACGTGGGTTGAGCCTTAACGTCCGCCGACGTACTGCCGCAAAGGCAGAGGTAGGGCGCGCCGCGGCTAACCGCTCTTCGCCGGCGGGCTGCCCCCTCGGCAGCACGCTTTAGATCCAGTCCTTCACTCTCGGGAAACAGGCGCGCTTGCGCGCGCTCCAGACGTAGTCCGATCCGCCGCAGGGCGGCCGTGGACGCGTGGTGGCCGGGCATTCGTTCCAGACCCGCGCGCCGGTGCCCCAGCCGTCGACCACGCAGGCGCCTGTCACGGTCGGGTGGCAACCGGGGCCGCAGAGGCCGTCGGCGTTGGCGGCGCTGACCGCGCCCAGCAGCATCATAGGTGCAAAGACCAGCGGAAGTCGGTGCCTCATCATGCGCTCCTACGTCGGCCGATGTGCGAACCTCCTGATGCGAGACCAACGGCCGTTCCACGAGAGCATAGCACCAAATCCCGCGGCAGAGAACGGCGCCGGCAGCAGGGCGACGCCAGTGCTGCGATCCACCGCGCAGGGACCTCGCGACGAGGAGTTGCCGAAGTGGTAGTTGAGGCCGACCCGCGCGATCAGGGAGCTGATGAAGCCATGACCGTCCTGCTCAACATCGACGTCCCCGACATCGAAGCCGCCACGACTTTCTACACCGTCGCGTTTGGGCTCACCGTCGGCCGCCGCTTCGGCAGCGACTTCGTCGAGCTCGTGGGCTGGCCGGCGCCGGTGTACCTGCTGACCAAGCCGGCCGGGTCGTTAGGCGCCGGCAGCGACCGCCGTCGCTACGACCGGCACTGGACGCCGCTGCATGTCGACGTCGTCGTCGACGATGTCGATGCCGCAGTCGAGCGCGCGCTGCGCGCCGGCGCCGTGCTCGAAGCCCCGGCGCGCGATGCGCCGTATGGGCGGATTGCCATGCTGGCCGATCCGTTCGGGCACGGGTTTTGTCTGCTGGCGTTCAGCGCGAAGGGGTATGACGCGTTGCTGGGCTCGCAGGACGGATGAGCGCAACGCAATCCACCCGATGCAGCTACGCCTTCTTCACGAACTCCGACTTCAAATTCATCGCGCCGATGCCGTCGATCTTGCAGGCGATGTTGTGCCCGTCGCTGGCATCCTGGAGACGGATGTTGCGGACCTTGGTGCCGCCCTTGACGACCGACGACGATCCCTTGACCTTGAGATCCTTCATCACGATGACGCTGTCGCCGTCGGTGAGCACGTTGCCATGGGCATCGCGCACGCCCGCCTCCACTGGCGCATCTGCGGCGGCTCCAGCCGCAGCGCTCCATTCATGGCCGCATTCCGGGCACATCCAGAGATCCCGGTCCTGATAGGCATGCTCCGACTGGCAGTTCGGGCATTTGGTGGCGTCGGTCATGAAGTCTGGTCTCCGGCTTGCGTGCGCGGCGCACCGTAGGGTCGAGGCAGGCAAATGCAAGGGAAAGTCGCTCGCTCCCATAATCAAGATCGCGAAAACAACCCCATGCACAGTAGAAATGCCTACGGAATTTCTGGTTTCGGCGAATCAGAATAATGTTTGACCCGTCGGGCAAAACAGGCGCATGATGCCAGGGTGCCGAAAACGCGTCAGCCGTCCATGAACCGCGCCGTCCCCGAGACCCGGATCGAGCTGCCCTTGGCCGCGCCGATCTCGGCGCGGATCAGCGAGCGCGCGCCCATGTCTTCGCCCTGGACGATGTCGATCGCACCGCCATGCGGCCAGTCGATGTCACGCAAGTAACCCGCGAACGCGGCGGCGGCAGCGCCCGTCGCGGGGTCCTCGACCACGCCGCCGGCGGCGAAGGCATTGCGGACATGGAACAGGCGCGGCGTCTCCACCGTCGCCAGCGCGATGGTGACCAAGCCCGCTTGCTCCATCAGGGAGCGGCCCCGTTCGAACTGGTACGTCATGCGCGCGAGCGCGTCGCGCGATCGCAAAACCAGCAGGGCATGATCGGCGCCGCCGTGAATTTTTGCGGGCGGCAGCTTCGGGTCGAGATCGCCGCTCGCATAGCCGAGCAGGTCCAGCAGCGCATCCCGCAGCGACGCATCCAGCGGCGCGCTGCGCGTCGGCGGCGACTGCAGCGCGGCCGCAATGGTGTTGCCCTGGCGCTGCCCCGAAACGGAAATGACCGCATCGTTCAACTGCAGCCCGAAACTGCGATCGCCGAAGCGATGCGCGAGCGCGGCACCGAGCGCGATGGTGGCGTGGCCACAGAACGGCACCTCCATCGCCGGCGAAAAATAACGCACCCGCCATCCGTCACGCTCGGGCGCGGCAAAGGCGGTCTCCGAGAAGCCGACCTCGGCTGCGATCACCTGCATCGTCGCGGCATCCGGCAATACGTCGCCGATCCAGACCCCGGCGGGATTGCCGCCTCGGCCGCCGTCTGAAAATGCCGCGATACGAAGCACTGGTGTCATGGGATCGATCTCATTTGCCGCAGGATGGGTTGCGCTCATGCGAAACCTATCATCTTCACGAGCCGCAATTATGAGAGGTTGAGCGCTTATGGCATCCATCATCGCTGCGTGCCGCGTTGGCAGCTGGGACAAAATGGCAAAGCTGAGGCTGTCAATAGAAGATCGGGTTAGGACTGCCGCTTATCCCCGTAATACACTGAATGTCCTTTGGGGTTCGGGGTGCGTATTGGGAGGATCAATCATGGCAAGTGTTGAGCAATTGCGCAGGCGGGAAGGCGTGAACCTGGTTCAACTCGAGGCGGATATTGCATCGGTTCGCACGGGAAGTTCGATCGCTTCAATTTCTCTGCCTGATTACGTCGAGCACACCGAGGGCGTCACGCGCGTCGGTGCGCTCAGTGCAGAGGCGGTCATTCGCGACTATGAGTCCGCGGCAAAAGAGATCGAGGCCATGGGCACCGAGTTGATCGACGCCGCGCAAAAGTGCGAAGCGCTGACAGTCCAGGTCCATGATGCGATTGCCTTCATGCGCGAAACGGCCGCGGGGTATCGTGACGAGGGACGGAAGATCTTCAAGCGCATCGAAGAATGTGCGCTCTTCACCGAAGACGTCCGCAAGACATGCGAAGAGGTCAAGCGCAGAATGAAGGACGTCTCGGTCGGCGAGTCCTCCAATGAGGAGCTTGCGACGCAAGAGCGCCAGCTGACCGGGATCGCCGCCAAGGTGTCGGTGTACGAGATACCGGCCACGGAGCGATAATCCGCAGGATGGGTTTACCCCTTTGTGATATCCATCACCTTGGCGGAGCCAAGGTGATGGTATCGCTTTCGCCCTAAGGGCTCGCCAATCCGGATCGCCGTAGGGATCGACCATATAGGGCGGGGGAATCCAGAGTCCTCGCGGCGGTGATCCTGTTTGCCGCAAGCAGCCCGGATGGGCCCAAGCGAACCCATCAAATAGCTGTTGTGGAATGATGGGTTTCGCAAGGGCTCTAGCCATCCTACGGGATCGGGACAAGCCTCGCATAAGCCGGCATGGGGATAGTGGCCTCTACTCTGGGTTCGAGGAGATTCTGCAATGCCGATCGCGGGGCAAAAGCTGGCCTTTGTCATGGCCTCATCCAGCCATGGAACCATGATCGTCAATCGCTTCGACTATCGTATGGTCGCCCCCGACCGCGGCTATGGCGTGGGGCATCAGATCCTCGAGGCCGCCGCATTCGATCCCGGCGAAGTCAAGATCGCGCTCGAGCTGCTGGCCTTGCGGCGCAAGCACCACGGTGACGGCGTCATCGCGATCGACTGCGGCGCGAATATCGGCGTGCACACCATCGAATGGGCCTCGGCGATGACTGGCTGGGGCTCGGTGATCGCGATCGAGGCGCAGGAACGGATCTACTATGCGCTGGCCGGCAACATCGCCATCAATAACTGCTTCAATGCGCTGGCGGTGCATGCGGCCGTGTCCTCCGAATCCGGCACGCTGCAAATCCCGAATCCGAACTATTTCATGCCGTCCAGCTTCGGCAGCCTGGAATTGCGGCCGCGCCCGAGCAACGAATTCATCGGTCAGCCGATCGACTACACCGACAACACCGTCGTCGTGCGCAAGATGACGCTGGACGAGCTCAATCTGCCGCGTGCCGATTTCATCAAGATCGACATCGAGGGCATGGAGATGGAGGCTCTCAGCGGCGCCCGCGAGACGATTAGGACATACCGTCCGATCCTGCTGATCGAGAAGATCAAGACAGATCTCCGGCAGCTCGAGCAATGGCTCGTCGACAACGGCTACCGGCTGATGGGTCTCGGCATCAACATTCTCGCCATCCATCAGAGCGATGTGTGCTTGAAGGATATCAACGTATCCCAGAGCGCGGGCCCGCAAACACACGCGGCCTAGGCTGACTGCTCGATTGCGCGCCTCGTCCTTCGAGACGACCGCTTCGCGGTCTCCTCAGGATGAGGCTAAGCGGCACCGGTGCTCGTCAAAAACGACGGACGCACACTCGGTCCTCATCCTGAGGGCCCGCCAACGGCGGGCGTCTCGAAGGATGGCCACATGGGAATCGCTCCCACATGCGATAGCCCTGCGCCCAGGGCCAAGTCGCCGGAGCCGACGTCCGTCATTCATGCAAGTCGTGATCGAAATGGGCTTGCCTTGCTTTGCGTCCTTTTGCACTCTTCGTCGGGAAGGAGACCATTGCATGAAGATCAAGACTGTCGCGTGTGCGCTCGGAGCGGCCGTGGTGCTGTGCAGCCTCGGGATTTCGGGTGCCGAGGCTAGGGCGCGGAGAGCCGTCGTCGTTCGCGCACCACAAGAGAGGCTCATCGTCACGGCGCCTGTGCTGAGGCCAACGCCGTGGGATTACAATGTAGTTCCGCGTTATCGCTATCGCCCTGAAGACGACCGGGTCGATCCGTACGGTCCGCCGCTAGTGCCGTCATACGTTCGTTATGAGGGATGGCGCTGGCCGTATTGGTGGTGAAGGCCGCCGGAGGCATGCGGAATTAAAACCACTGCTTGGTCGCGTTAACCCCCGTGCTTTGCATGGCTTGCTCAACATAACCGGCGTCTGTACCCTGCGTTGCAGAAGGGTTGGCTTTCCATCAACGGACGGACTGAAATGACTGCAATCGAGGGCGTGCTTCCGGAGCAGGATTCCGATCGGGAACTGCCGCCAAAAATGCCGCCGGGCGTGCTGGTCGAAGGCCCGGTGGTCGACGCAAAATTTCGCGATTCCTACATCTCGTTCGCCATGATGATCTTGGGCTCGATCGGGGCGCTGGTCTGGGCCTTCACGCAAGGCATCGGGCGTGTCGAGATCTCGGTCTTCGTCGGCCTGTTTGCGATGACCACGATCGGGATCGGCTTCATGCACCGCTACTTCGTGCACCGCAGCTACCGCTGCGGTCCGGTGATGCGGACGATACTCGCCGCCATCGCCACGATGGCGGTGCAGGGCTCGATCCTGAAATGGGTGAGCAACCATCGCCGGCACCATCTTCACTCCGACAAGCCCGGCGACGTCCACAGCCCCTATTATGACGGCTTCGGAAACCGCATTGCCTCCTTCGCCAAGGGGATGGGGCACGCGCAAGGCAACTGGGTGTGGGACCTCGCGACCACCGATTCCGAATATTACGCCAGGGATATTCTGGCCGACCCGATCGCGATGTTCTTCACCAGGACGCGCTGGTACTGGTACGCGCTGTCCGCGATCGTCATTCCGGGCGCTATCGGCTATGCGTTCGGCGGCGTGCACACGATGATCGGCTGCGTGCTGTTCTCCGGCCTGTTCCGCAGCTACCTCATGACCATGGCCACCTCGCTGGTCAATTCGGTCTGCCATAGCGACGGTCGCTACGGCTACCGCCGCTATGAGCTCAACGACGGCACCACCAACGAGCTGGTGACCACGATCCTCACCTTCGGCGAAGGCCTGCACAACAACCATCACCGGTTTCCGCGCGACGCCTATCTGTCGCACGCCTGGTACGAGATCGACATCAACGGCCTGATTATTCTGGGGCTTGGCAAACTTGGGCTCGTGCACGACATTTTCTCGGCCGGAAGCCGGCAGCGAGGTTCGGACGGCGGCAAGAGTTCAATGCCGGATACCGAAGCGACGGTCTGAAGCCGTAGGATGGGTAGAGCGAAAGCGAAACCCATCAAAGAATCCCTCGCGGAATGATGGGTTTCGCAAGAGCTCTACCCATCCTACGGACTACGGATATCCGGATGGAGAGTTGCCAAACGCAGACGGAATAGCGAACATTGGCTGCGGATCTCGACGGGGCATTCATTCGGCCCCGTCTGAGTCGATTTTGAAAATATTTTGGAGGGCGCCATGGATTGTTCGAATTTCCGAATTCTTCTCCTTGCTGTTGCGGCCGTGGTTGTTGCCTCGGTCAATCCTTCGTCCGCGCAGATCGTGGCGCTCGGCCATAGCGCGGTCCACGGCAACGTCGCGGAATCCGAGATGTGGCCGGCCGTGCTGGAGGGATTGCTGCGCGCCAAGGGGTCTCAGGTCCATGTCGCCAATGCCGGCGTGTGGGGTGAGACCACCGATGCGACGCTTGCACGTACGCCGAGCGTCGTTCCGGCTGGGACGAAGCTCGTCATTCTCTGCGACAATCCGGCCAATGACGTCAGGCACAATATGAGCCCGGTCAAAGCCATGGAGAACATCGCGGCCATCAAGAGCCAGTTGAAGGCGCGGGGCATCCGGGTCGTCGACGTCTGGGGGACCTACATGTCAGTTTGGCGGCAACCGGGCAGCGTCGGTCCCGACGGGCGTCATCTGAGCGTCGAGGGCAACAAGAAGATGGCGACGGCGATGGTCGGCGTGGCGAAGTAGCCGCTAATTGCCGTCACCCGCCCCAAGGCGCTGAAACTGCCGCTTCATCGCGTTGACCCTGGCGACATAGCTCGCGACGAGGTGATCGCCGCAGCGTTCGGTGGCCACCATCTGAAAGTGCCGCCGCGCATAGGCGGTGGCCGGACCTCCGCCGCAGAGATGGATGAAGGCGGCGAGATCCTGCTTTTGCTGCGCATTGGCCTTCACGTCGCCGGCGCGGGCGAGAACGTCGGCGACATTGCGGTCGAGATATACCGATGCCAGCTCGATGGCGTGGCTCGGGATCGCGCGGGTGTAGAGGAAGGTCGAACCGCAGCCGGTATCAGTCACGACGTTGCCGCGGATACAGAACCGCGCGGCCTCGCTGAGGGCCGGATCGGTCATCTGGTAGAGCCCGACGGCAGACGAGGCGGGCCGGTAGATCGCCAGCGGATTAAAGCTCCATCGCCAGCGCCAGTAGGTGCGCGCCACCGGATTGCCCGAGCTCTCGACCTGCGCAAGTGCTGCCAGCAATTCGGGCGAGATCGTCGCAGTGGAGTAGGTGCGGAAGAGCGGGCCGTATTGCCGCCAGTTCTCGGCAGGCTCCTTGTCGAGGGAATTGCCGAGAAAGACGAACAGCTCGGTCGGCTTGCGGACCATTTGATAGAGGATGTTTGCAAGCGCCGCGAGCGCAAGCAGCATCGCCAAGCCGGCCGCGATCCGAACCAGCCGCGGTGCGCGCACGAACTTTTTTCGTAAACACCGAGCGCCCTGGCGGATGCTGCGAAGGCGAGTGAGCAGGCGCTTGCTTTTCCTTGGCATGGGGCTTGTGGGAGCCGGTAGGATGGGCCGAGCCGTTGCGGAAGCCGTGGTCCGACGGGTTGATCTATATCGCTTCGGGGCTGCGCGACGATCCGCGGCCCCTCCGCACCGGGAATACCAAGCCGAGAGGCGTCATGCCAAGGACACTGAAAAGAAAACTGAAGACGTATCAGACCTCGCTCGGCTTTTACGATCAGGCGGTCGCCGCTCCCTCGATGAAGGCGGCGCTGGACGCCTGGGGCGCCAGGTCCAACCTGTTCCATCAGGGCATCGCGAAGGAGACCGACGACCCCGATATCGTCGCCGCGACCATGGCGAGCCCGGGCGTGGTGCTCAGGCGCCCGGTCGGATCGGACGGCCCGTTCACCGAGCACGCCGAGCTGCCGACCGATCTCGCCGGCGATGAGGGCAAGACAAAAGCCAGGTCCAGGCCAAAGAAGCGTCCCGCCAGGCGTGCGGCGAAGAAATCCCGCAAGATCGACGATCAGGACGCGCGCAAGGCCGCCGCCGCCTTCGCCCGGGAAGAGCAGCGCCGCGACAGCGCGCGCCGCAAGGAAGAGGCCGCCCGCGCCCGCGAGCGCGCGCGCCGTGACAAGGCGGTCGCGGCCGCCCAGGCGGCGCTGGACAAGGCGAAGCGCGACCACCAGGCGCGGGTGGATGAGATCGACGCGGAGCGGGCTGGGCTGGACGCGCGTGCCGGGGCGGAGGACACGCGTTGGCACAAGCAGAGGGTCAAGCTGGAGGAGGCGGTTCGTCGGGCGCGAGGGTAGGAGTGTGGGGCGGATGGGCCGACACGATAGATCCGCATCCTGTCAAGCGCACGAGCGGCGTTCCACCCCGTCGGCTCATCCGCCCTTGCGCGCCTACCAATCCGGATCGCCGTAGGGGTCGACCATATAGGGCGGGGGCATCCACGGTCCTCGTGGTGGCCTGGGTCGCCGGGGTGCGGCCGCTTGGACGTGCGGCCGTGCAGGCGCAGCCGTATCGTTGTTGAGCACGCTCCGCACGGCGGGTTTCGCGGATGCAGATGCTGATGAAGCCGTCAGTTGCGTTTGCAGCGCCTGGACCTGCGCGGCGAGGCGCGCATTGTCCGCCGCATCCTTCTCCTGCACCGCCTTGAGCTGTTGAATGGTGTCGGCCTGCTCGCGCAGCGTCTGCTCGTTGCGGCTCTTCAGTTGCTCGAGCTTTCCGTTGATGCTCGCAAGCTCGTTGGTGATGGTCTTGAGCGATTGCGCGAGATCAGACGAGGGCTGGTCAGGCGCTGTGGTGCCAGTGCTTGGAGCGTCCGGTCTTGAAACGTCAGGTTTTGGAGCGCCTTCCGTTTCCTTGCCGACCGGCGGCGGGGGCAGCGGACCAGGCTGATCCACAGCAGACAATTGCAGTGCCGGCGGCTGCGCCGGACTTGCAACCGCGGACGCTTGCGGGGGCTCATTCGTGGCCGGCGGGGCCCAGCGCGCCATGATCGACTTGCTGATCGACTTGCTGATCGACTTGGCCTCATCGCGATATTGCGAAGCGAAGGCAGCACCGAGAATGCCGATCGCCAGCACGAGGCCAACCAAAGCGCGCAGCATGGGCCGATCTCCCTTCAGGCCTTGATCGCGAAGCTTGCTATCCGGCGCCTTGTCCTCGGCTGCCGCCGCAGCGGCGCTTGCTTGCGAAGCCCGCGGGCCTTCGCTGCCGCGTTCCATTGCGGAAACCAGCCGGTCCAGCCGCGCAAGGTCGTCCTCTGCGCTCTTGATCTGGTCAAAGGCCCGCGCCAGCCCGCCATCGGCACGCATCTCGTCCGGCTTTTGGGTATCAGGCATTTGGATACCAGGCTTTTGGGAATCAGCCTTTTGGGAATCAGCCTTTTGGGTATCGGTCTTTTGGGTATCAGCCTTGGGGTCGTCCGCTTCAGGCACCGATGCGCTCTCCATCCAGTCGGGCGTCACTGGGCGTGCGGCAATCCGATCGCTGGAAGGATAGGTCTCGCCGCTGTCCAACACAACGCGCGTGCGAGGGAGAAATTATGGCGGGCTCGGGGGCGGGGCGGATCGAGTTCGTAGGACGGGTTGAGCCCATCGCCTTGCCGATCGGCTGATGATGGGGCATCGCTTCGCTCCAATCCACCCATCCTACGGGCTTCGCCCCATCAGTCGCCCGGCCCATTATGAACATTCGTTCAGGGGAACAGGGCCGGTCTCATTTCGTTGCATTGAGGGGCTTATCGGGAGGAGGACGACATGAAATCGAAGATCATCGCGCTCTCTGCTGCTATTCTCATGGCAACGGCACCAGCCGTGTTTGCTCAGGGCGTATCGAGCCAGACGCCGGGCCAGGAGACGCAGCAGATGGGCTCCAAGACGGGTGAGCCGGGCGCTTCCAGCTACGCTCCGGGACACAAGAAGCACCATGCGATGCACCATGCGACGCACCACGCCAAGGCCTCGAACAAGACCAGCGCCGGCGCGTCCAATTCCGCGCCCGGCCAAACCACCGGCGCGAGCACCAGGTCTCAAACCACGGGCACGAGCACGATGCCAAAGTCGGGCACGAGCACATCGCCGAAGTACTGACGGCCACAACAGTAACCCGCCATTCGCGAGACCCGATTGGCGGGTTACGCCCGCGGCTAATTCCGGCTCTGCCGGATTGATGGGTATTGCTTTCACCTTCGCGCGTTGAACCTGCGGCGGGCAAAGTCGTCTACGCGGCCCGTAGGTGGGTTAGCCGAAGGCGCAACCCACCACTGCTTGCCTAGGAGGAAATGAAGGAGGTGGGTTGTGGGCTACGCTTCCTGCAAAGGAGGATCCGATGAAATCGCTTTTGCTGCTCACGGCGAGCGGTCCGTTGCTCATTCTCACATCCCACGAGTCCCTGCACGACCAGAAGCTCCTTGACGTGCTCAGGCACAAGGGGATCGGCAAGTTCGTCGCGTTCGAGGTTCCCTTGTCGCTCGCCAAGGCGCGCTACGGCGGGCACTTTCAAGCGGTCGAAAGCAATCTGCAGGAGACCGATGATTTGAGAGTCCTCGACTTCGACGGCCAGCGCATCTTTCAGCTCTTTCGTTTCGACGAGCTGGGTGCACCAATCCTAAAAGAACCGTCGTGATCCGGTGAACGCCCCGCCGGACGCTACGAAGGCGAAGGAGGAGGCTCTTTCTTTTCCTTGGCGTGGTCATGTGGGAGTGGGTGGGATGGAATGAGGTGGGGTATCCTACGACTGTTCGTCCCCAAGCTCGTAGATGGGGTAACGGGCCCCGAGGCCTCCCAAGCCAACCGCGCTAGCTACGGCGCGTGATGGCGCGCGTCGCGCGGTTGGCTTGGGAGGCGGTCGTCCCTCACACTGATGGTGTGACGGAGTCGAGGATGGACCTCGCTCCAAGCATCGAGGAGAGACGACCATGAACCACTATGCCGGAATCGACGTGTCATTGGAATGCTCGAGCGTGTGTGGGCAGAGCGTCCGCGGGGCGCTAGGCGGTGTGTTCCGTCGATCGCGCGACGTCGCCGCGTCCTGCGAGGAGGCCGGCAATGGAGATATCCTCGTCCAGCGCCTCCCAGTGCAGTCCAACCCGGCTGAGTTCGACTTGCTCGCGTTCGGTAGGCGTTGCATGCAGCAGGCGCGGAAACCACGCGAGCGGAATACCCAGTGTCCGACCATCGGACAGTTCGACCCACATGGTGGCGTCATCGAAGCTTACGTTGGTGGGCGCAGTGGTCATGCCGTGCCTTTGCAAGCAGATCGCGGATCGGGCGGATGGCTTGAAGAGTACCCGAATGTGGCGCGCAATTGAAGGGCAGAGAACTCGCGAGCCAATCTTCTCAGGGCTGCACGAGGGCGCATAGCGCAAGGGATAGATCAGGGGCGGTTCTCTGGCTTGAGGGGTGCAGTCCAGCACTGTCACTGCAATTCCGTAATTCCGGAGCCTGCGATCAATAGCGGCCGCCGTTGTGCTTTTGCTGCGTGATCCAGTCCGACAATGTTTTCGGTGTCGATTTTGCAGTCCGGCCCAGTGATGCCTTCGGATTGTTGCGGACACCTTTCGTCGGACGGGTGAGCGGCGCTTCCGTCGCGTTGACGCTCTTCATGGCAGCCGTCGATGCTTCCGCGGCTTCCTTTTCGAGGCGCAGCTTTTTCAATCGCGCCATCTTGATGCGCTCTGCCTCGACTTCGGGGCTTTCGGACAGCAGCGGCTTGTGTTGAGCAAGCTCGGCCGGGACCAGGACGCCGATGATGGTTGTCTCGCCGAGCGCCTTGCAGGCTTCGAGCCGATGCAGTCCCTCGACCAGAACGAGGCGGTCTCCGTCGTGCCGAACGGAAATGGGGTCCTGTTGTCCGATGTCCAGAATGCTTTCCGCGATCTCCCCGACGATCTCGGGCTTGATGGCTTTCTTCTGCTTCGTGGGAACGAAGATCTTCTCGATCGGGAAGCTTTCCGGTTTGGGCATAACTCGACTCCGCTTCTACCGGGCCCGTCGGAACGCATGCGGGTGGGGTTGGGAGTTTAGGGGGGACGGGCTCGATCGCAAAGGCAATTTCGCCGGCAACGTATTGATGACCATCGAAGCTTGGAACCAAACTGCGATGCGGTGGTACGATTACGGTGAGAGTCCACTAGATTGACGTCGTCCGCCAAACTAGAGCCGAAGCCGCAGATCCGTAGGACGGAGCGAGTGAATTTAGTGCACTGGCATCGTAATTCCCTTACGTAATCTCTGGAAACGATTCGAGTTGTCGAATTTCGCCTAGTTTGCGGTGGTCTACGATATGCTCGAACTCCCACCCGGTTGTGCTCTCAGTGGAGACTTAGGCGATAATCGCGTCAGGCGGTGCGTCGGTTTCCACAAGTACTCCGCCTCCCGCAATCGCGTTCCTGCCCTGTGCAAATATTAGTGCTGCCTTACGATCACTCGACCAGCAGATACCACGTCGGCCAGCATCAAAGTCGATGCACGGCTCGCCACGATACAGTCGAAGTGACGGTCCCGAATATCGGGGCAATAGATTCCATAGGGCATCCAAGAGAATATCGTCATCAGCGACTCCACGGCGAATATCATGAGCGACCGCGGCCCAGATAAACAGAAATGCTTGGCGGGCGCTGTCGTCAAACTCCTGAGTAGAGAGATATTCAAAGGCAGCCTTGGACTGTGCCCGTTCGTGAAACACCTCGAGCAGCCCTCTCGTGCGCGGGCTGCCCTCACAGATAAGGTTTGCAAGCAACATTATCGCTGCATCAAGGTCGATCTGGATCAAGCGCTTCCAGCCTTGGACTTCAACCTTGCGCAGCGCCATCTCTCGCGCGACAGTTGTCGGGTCGAGGATGATGCGCGAAGCCATTTCCGTTTTCGTCCCGTCAGGGTGGAGGATAATGCGCTGAATATTCTTTATCGTATTCAGTCCCCCCGCTGTCGCAGAACTCGTAGGGTGGGTTAGCCGAAGGCGTACCCCACCACTGCCTGCCTCGGAGCAAACGAAAGAGGTGGGTTACGCTTCGCTAACCCACCCTACGAGCTGAGTTGTCAGACAGAATAGTTGAAATAACTTGCTTCGCCGTAGTCGTATATCTGAACCGAATTGCCGTTGACGCGACCGCTGAAGTGGTGCCCGCCATCGTAGTCATAGCCAGAGAAACTGTTGCCGTTTACCTTTAACGAAACGTGGTTGCCGACGCCGTAGTGATACAAGCCAGAGCCAGAACCGCTAATGTGAGCTCCCGTCTCATAGTCATAGTTGGGAGTCATACTGGAGTGCTGTTCTCGGTCATAGCTGTAAACGCCTGACGGCTTGCGGTTGTTGATCTTGGCGGCCGCATTCACCGCTATTGCGCGTCGGAGTTCTTCTTTCATAACGTTATCTCGCTTTAGAAAGAAAAAGCCCGGGCAAGCCCGGGCTTTCAGATTTCACGAACACCCCGTCGTCGAACCACACGTATCGCACTTCATACAAGTCCCATTCCGCACCAGCGTGAAGTTGCCGCACTCGCTGCACATCTCGCCTTCGTAGCCTTTTGCTTTCGCTTCCGCGCGGCGCTCGGCCTTGCTGGGGGCGGCGACGGTTGCGGCGCTGCCGGCCTTGCTCCACTGGAGGGCTTCGAGCTTCTCGGTGGGCGAGAGGTCGTGGCTGGCTTCCTGCTTCAGCGCGACCGCGCCTTCCAGGGCATCGCCCGCGCCGCGAGCGGTGGCGGCGTGGGAGGCGAGCGAGGTGACCTTGCTGCCGCCGGCGGGCGCGTTGTCGCTGCCGGAGACGACCGCGGCGGAGCCGCCGCGCATCACCACCAGATTGTCGGTGCGGGAGCGGGTGAGGCCGCGCGAGACCAGCTTGGTCGCTTGGTGGGCGTCCGGCTCCTTGCCTTCTTCCACGCCTTTGCCGAGCGCGTCAAAATTCGACTCGGTCGGATCGACATGGGCGAGATCAAAGCGCGACATGTAGCTCACCGCGAGCTCGCGGAAGACGTAGTCGAGGATCGAGGTCGCGTACTTGATGCTGTCGTTGCCCTGCACGGGGCCCGCCGGCTCGAAGCGGGTGAAGGTGAAGGCGTCGACATATTCGTCGAGCGGCACGCCGTATTGCAGACCGAGGGACACCGCGATCGCAAAATTGTTGATGAAGGAGCGGAGTGCGGCGCCTTCCTTGTGCATGTCGATGAAGATCTCGCCGAGACGGCCGTCGTCATACTCGCCGGTCCGCAAGTAAACCTTGTGGCCGCCGACGACCGCCTTCTGGGTGTAGCCCTTGCGTCGGTCCGGCATCTTCTCGCGCTCGCGCATCACGATGATGCGCTCGACCAGCTTCTCGACGATCTTCTCCGAGACCTGCGTGGCGCGCGCCGCCATTGGCTTCTCGTAGAGGCTCTCGACCGCATCATCCTCGTCCTCGTCATCGCTGATGAGCTGCGAGTTGAGCGGCTGACTGAGCTTGGAGCCGTCGCGATAGAGCGCGTTGGCTTTCAATGCCAGCTTCCACGACAGCATGTAGGCGGACTTGCAGTCCTCTACAGTTGCGTCGTTCGGCATGTTGATGGTCTTGGAGATCGCGCCCGAGATGAAGGGCTGGGCCGCCGCCATCATGCGGATGTGGCTCTCGACCGACAGATAGCGCTTGCCGACCTTGCCGCAGGGGTTGGCGCAGTCGAACACCGCATAGTGCTCGGCCTTGAGGTGCGGAGCACCTTCCACCGTCATCGCGCCGCAGATGTGGACGTTGGCCGCCTCGATCTCGCGCTTGGTGAAGCCCACGGCCTGCAGCAGGTCGAAGCCGGGAGCCGCAATGGCTTCCGCGCCGATGCCGAGCTGGTCGCGAATGAAGTCCTCGCCAAAGGTCCACTTGTTGAAGGCGAACTTGATATCGAAGGCGGTCGGCAGCGCCTTTTCGACCTTGGCGATGGCCTCATCGGTGAAGCCCTTGGCCTTCAGCGTCGAGGCGTTGATGCCGGGGGCGTTGGAGAGCGAGCCGTGGCCGACGGCGTAGGCCTCGATCTCCGCGATCTCGCTCTCGCGATAGCCGAGCGCGCGCAGCGCTGCGGGGACCGCGCGGTTGATGATCTTGAAGTAGCCGCCGCCGGCGAGCTTCTTGAACTTGACCAGCGCGAAGTCCGGCTCGATGCCCGTCGTATCGCAGTCCATCACCAGGCCGATCGTGCCCGTGGGCGCGATGACAGTGGTCTGGGCGTTGCGATAGCCGTGCTTCTCGCCGAGCTCGAGCGCCCCATCCCAGGCCGCCTGCGCACGCGCGACCAGGTCGCCTTGCGGGCAGGAGACGAGGTCGAGCGGCACCGGGTTGACGCTGAGCGCCTCGTAGCCATTGGACTGGCCGTGGGCGGCGCGGCGGTGGTTGCGGATGACGCGCAGCATGTGCGCGGCGTTCTTCTTGTAGCCCGGGAAGGTGCCGAGCTCGGCCGCCATCTCCGCCGAGGTCTTGTAGGTGATGCCGGTCATCACAGCGGTCAGCGCGCCGCAGAGCGCACGGCCTTCCTTGCTGTCATAGGACAGACCCATGGTCATCAGCAGGCCGCCGATATTGGCGTAGCCGAGGCCGAGCGTGCGGAACTCGTAGGAGAGCTCGGCGATCGCGCGGGACGGGAACTGCGCCATCATCACCGAGATTTCGAGCACGATGGTCCAGAGCCGGCAGAGGTGCTCGTAGCCGGCGACGTCGAACTGCTTCGTCGTGGTGTCGTAGAACGTCAGCAGGTTCGCCGAGGCGAGATTGCACGCGGTGTCGTCCAGGAACATGTATTCCGAGCACGGATTGGACGCGCGGATGTCGCCGGACGCCTTGCACGTGTGCCAGTCGTTCATGGTGGTGTTGAAGTGCAGGCCCGGGTCGGCCGACGCCCAGGCGGCGTAGCCGATTTTTTCCCAGAGGTCGCGCGCCTTCAGCGTCTTCGTCACCTTCTTGGAGGTGCGGGCGTTCAGATTCCAGTCGCCGTCGGTCTCGACGGCGCGGAGGAAGTCGTCCCGCAGCGAGACCGAGTTGTTGGAGTTCTGGCCGGAGACCGTGAGGTAGGCTTCCGAATCCCAGTCGGTGTCGTAGACGTCGAACTGGATGTCCTTGTAGCCCTGCTTGGCAAACTGGATGACGCGCTTGATGTAATTGTCAGGCACGAGGCTGCGGCGCGCGAGCTTGATCTCGCGACGCAGCGCCGGGTTCTTCTCCGGGTCGAAACAATCGTCGCCCGAGCCTTCGCAGTTCACGCAGGCCTTGAGCACCAGCTTGAGATGCTTCTGGTTGATCTTCGATCCTGTGACGAGAGCGGCGACCTTCTGCTCCTCCTTCACCTTCCAGTCGATATAGGTCTCGATATCGGGGTGATCGACGTCGACGACGACCATCTTGGCGGCGCGGCGCGTGGTGCCGCCCGACTTGATCGCGCCGGCGGCGCGGTCGCCGATCTTGAGGAAGCTCATCAGGCCGGACGAGCGACCGCCGCCGGACAGTTTTTCACCCTCACCGCGCAGGCGCGAGAAGTTGGAGCCGGTGCCGGAGCCGTACTTGAACAGGCGGGCTTCGCGGACCCAGAGGTCCATGATGCCGCCCTCGTTGACGAGGTCGTCACCGACGCCCTGGATGAAGCAGGCGTGCGGCTGCGGATGCTCGTAGGCCGACCTGGACTTGGTCAGCTTGCCGGTGAAGGGGTCGACGTAATAGTGGCCCTGGCCGGGACCGTCGATGCCATAGGCCCAGTGCAAACCGGTGTTGAACCATTGCGGCGAGTTCGGCGCGACCATCTGCATGGCGAGCATGTAGCGGAGCTCGTCGTAGAAGGTCTGGGCGTCCTCGTCGGAGGAGAAATAGTTGCCCTTCCAGCCCCAATAGGTCCAGCAGCCGGCGAGGCGGTCGAACACCTGCTTTGCCGAGAGCTCGCTGACGAAACGCTCTTTCTCGGGCAACGCGGCGAGCGCATCAGTGTCGGGCACGGAGCGCCACAGGAACGAGGGGACGGATTCTTCCTCGACCTTCTTCAGGCACGCGGCGACGCCGGCCTTGCGGAAATACTTTTGCGCCAGCACGTCGGAGGCGACCTGCGACCATTCGGCCGGGACCTCGACGCCGTCCATTTTAAACACGACCGAGCCGTCGGGATTCCTGATTTCCGACGTGGTCAGCCGGAAATCGATCCCGGCGTAAGGTGACTGTCCCGAAGTGGTGTGGCGCCGCTCAATCCGCATGGTCTTGCCCCGTCCTATTCTTTGACCGGACTGCCTCCGTTCAGGCATCCGGGTCGACATTACGTTTCGCGTTTCCACCCGGGCCCGATCGGCCCTTGGGCACCGCAGTTCAGCCGGTGGATCCGGCCCAGTTTCTCCCGACGCGATTGGTCGATGCGCGCACCGATCATCCGCCGGCATGTCCAGGCCCATCCGCCCCAAAGCGATGAGCCCGACATGCGTTCAAACGCCCCACACCGTCACAACGTCTACCGATGCCATCCGAGCCTGTTGCCGGCCCGTTCTGGCGCCCGAAAAGTCCACTGTCCGCGGGCAGACAAGCCCTCATCCCGCTGCCTTCGTCTGGCCTGGCGGAGTGCAGTTTTGCGGACCCTTTGGGGGAGTGCCGGCGGGACGCAAACACACTCGCGCCGAACGGACCGAAAGCTAGGACTCTCCGTTGCGCCCGTCAAGAACTAGTGCGAGTTCCTGAATCAAATACTAAATATGGTGGATTGCCGGGGATAACAGGGGGCGAGGCCTCACCTGTTGTTGAGCCAAGTATCAGTGAGTCCTCAGGGATTCCCAACCGAAAAAATTTGCATTCGGTGCCGATACGGACCCTTCATCCCGCTGTTCACAGGGCAGGTATATTTTTGAGGTCCGGGGTTGCACCGTTGGGACTCACGTAGCGGTACGGAAGCTGAGGGCAGGCATGCCCGCCGGGGTGGTGGAAAGGTGCGCGAATCCGCGCCAAGCTGAGGCTCGATCTTGCCGGATTGCCCACATGCTTGATTCGACCCGCCGGGATGCGCGACCGCGCATCGCCCCGGCCGGCCTGATGTTCCTCGCGATCACGTCGATCGGCTGGGGCTTCAATTGGCCGGTCACCAAATTCCTGCTCGGTGAGCTGCCGCCGCTGACGCTGCGCGGGGTGACCGGCGTGCTTGGCGCGGTGCTGCTGGCCGCGCTCGCGCTGGTCCGTGGCCACAGCCTGAAGGTCGCGCCCGGGATCTGGCCGCGGCTGGCGACCGCCGCCGTCCTCAACGTCACCGGCTGGATGGTGCTGATGGGGCTGGCGCTGCTCTGGCTGCCGGCGAGCGAGGCGGCGCTGATTGCCTACACCATGCCGGTCTGGGCCTCGCTGATCGCCTGGCCCGCGTTAGGCGAGCGGCCGACGGTGCTGCGCACGCTCGGCCTGGTGATGGCCTTTGCCGGCCTCGCCTCGATCATGGGCGGCAACGGCATTGCCGCCAGCGCGGAGAAGCTGCCGGGCATCATCATGGCGCTGTGCGGCGCGATCGGCTTTGCCGTCGGCACGGTGTTCTCGAAGAAGTACCCGATCCATCTGCCGCCGATCACGGCCGCCGCCTGGCAGATCGGGATCGGCTGCCTGCCGGTCTCCATCGTAGGCCTCCTGATCGAGACCTCGCACCTGGACAGGGTGACGCCGGTCGGCTGGTGGCTGCTGCTCTATTCGACCGTGGTGCAGTTCTGCATCGCCTATGTCAGCTGGTTCGCGGCGCTTTCGCGCCTGCCGGCCTCGGTCGCCGCGATCGGGACGATGGCGGTGCCGGTGATCGGCGTCGTCGCATCCGCACTTGCGCTGGGAGAGCCGCTCGGGCCGGGGCAGATCGCCGGGCTGATCTTTACGCTGGCGGCGGTGGTGCTGGCGACGCGTTAGTGCGCCGATCAAGCGTTCGGCCCGCATCGAATTCCTGCCATGGCGTCAGGGTCGGTTTCCCGCGAAAAGGCCGCGCCTGTTGGCTTGCAGGAACTCCGCGAACAATCGACTGAGTGGCGGAAGGGTTCGATGCGCCTTCTTGATCAGCGCGACGGGCCGCGCGAAGTTGTTGTCGCTGATTTTGCGGCTTCGCAGCGAAGGTTCGGCAAAGATTTCCCGCGCTGACGTCGGCAGGATGGTGAGGCCGATGCCGGCGCGCACCATGCCGATCGCCGTCATCATATAGGTGGCTTCCGACGCCGGCGCCGGCAGCAGCCCCGCGCGGTTGAAGGCGAGATCGGTGACTGCCCTCACGCTGGTGCCCTGGTCCATCATGACCAGCGGATACTTGGCCAGCAGGCACGCCGTGATGCGACGCTGAGTTCCGATCGGATGGGATTCGGGGTAGACCACGCTCATCTCGTCGCGCGCCGCGAAGATGGTCTCGATATCGGGGAACGACACGTCTCCGCCCGTCAGACCGAGATCCACCTCTTCCGAGCGAACAAGCGCCAGCACGCGGCTGGCAATGACGTCCTTCAATGCGAAGGAAGCTCCGGGGTTTTGCCCCCGGAATCCGCCGATCACGTCGGGGAGTATTCCAGCAGCGAAGGACGGCAGGGCCGCGATGCGGACGACGCCTCGTCGCTCACTCGCGACATCCCGGGCATCGCTGAGAAGGGATTCGAGATCCTGCAAGGTCCGTTCCAGCGCGGGCAGCAGCTCACGTCCCATGCGGGTCAACGCGACCGAACGCGGGTTGCGATCGAACAGCCGAAGCCCGAGCGATTCCTCCAGCCGCCGGATCTGGACCGAAAGGGTCGGCTGCGACACATGCAGCGCCGCCGCCGCCTGGGTGAAGCTGCCCAACTTCGCGACCGCGACGAAGGAGCGGAGTTGCCTCACGTTTATATCCATAGAGTTTCTCTATCGCTGCCATTGAATCATTTCAATTGCCTAATGGCGCGGGCCGCGTTCAATTTGCGACAAGTGTTCGGGAGAGATCCCCGAAAAGAACAATCAGGCGGGGAAATGCACAATCTGGCGTTGCTTGGCGTTGCCACCATTGCGGTGCTGCTTCTGGTCATCATGACGAAGCGGATGTCGCCGCTGATCGCCCTCATTCTTATACCGCTGATCGCCTGTCTGATCGGCGGTTTCGGCTGGGATACGAGCAAGTTCATCGTCAGCGGGCTCCAGAGCCTCGCACCCGTCGTCGGCATGTTCGTGTTCGCGATCCTCTTCTTTGGCGTGGTGACGGATGCGGGCATGCTGGACCCGATCATCGACCGCATCCTGCGCACCGTCGGTACACGGCCTACGCGGATCGTCATGGGCACCACCCTATTGGCTCTGCTCATCCACCTCGATGGATCGGGCGCTGTCACCTTTCTCATCACGATTCCGGCGATGCTTCCCTTGTACGATCGCCTCGGCATCGATCGCCGCATTCTCGCCTGCGCGGCGTCCCTGGCTGCCGGTGTGAATTTCCTGCCTTGGACCGGCCCCATGATACGGGCCGCCGCTTCGCTCAAGCTGCCGATTCCGGAGATATTCAACCCGCTGGTGCCGGTTCAGTTGGCCGGCATCGTCTTCATCTTTGCCGTCTCCTATTGGCTGGGTCGCAGGGAAGAGAAACGGCTCGGCCTGGAAGCCGGGGCATCCGTCGATGTCGAGGCTCAGCGAACCTTGAGCGAAGCCGAGCTCAAGCTGCGGCGGCCGCGGAACTTCTGGATCAACATCGTTCTGACAGTGATCGTGCTCGGGACCATGGTCGCTCTGGGCGACAGGCTGACGCCTGCCATCGTGTTCATGATCGGCACTTGTCTGGCGCTGCTCATCAACTATCCCAATGTCGACGATCAACGGCAGCGTGTGGACGCGCACGCGAGGGCCGCACTGTTGATGGCCTCGATCCTGCTCGCGGCGGGCGTGTTCACCGGCATCATGCAGGGGTCGGGGATGTTGAAGGCGATGGCGCAGGATGCCGTCGGATTCGTGCCGCCGGGCGCGGCGAAATTCATGCCGATCGCGCTTGGTATCGTTGCAATGCCACTAAGCCTTTTGTTCGATCCGGACTCGTTCTATTTCGGGGTTCTTCCGGTCCTGGCCGAAGTTGGGGGGCAGCTTGGCGTTCCCAAAGTTCAGCTCGCGCAGGCCGCCTTGCTGGGACAGATGACCACCGGTTTTCCCGTGAGCCCATTGACGCCTGCGACGTTTCTCGTCGTCGGCTTGACCGGCATCGATCTGGCCGATCATCAGAGGTTCACGATACCGTTCCTCTTTGCGGCCTCGGTGGTGATGACCATAGCCTGCGTTTGTCTCGGCATTTTCCCGCTGTAGCGAGGTGACGAATGCGCACGATCAGAATAGGAGCAGGCGCCGGATATTCGGGTGACCGGATCGAACCGGCCGTCGAGCTCGCGGAGAAAGGCAAGCTCGACTACCTGGTGTTCGAATGTCTTGCCGAGCGCACGATCGCGCTTGCGCAAGCCGCAAGGCTGAAGGATCCGAGCGCGGGGTTCGATCCGTTGCTGGAGGCCCGGATGAAGGCTGTGCTGCCGGCCTGTCGTGCGAACGGTGTCCGCATCGTCACGAATATGGGAGCCGCCAATCCGGTATCCGCCGCGCGGGCTACTACGGCGATTGCGCAGCAGTTGGGACTTCGTGGGCTCAAAATCGCTGCCGTCACGGGCGATGATGTCCTCGGCGATCTGAAAAACTCCGATCGCCACCTCGATATCGGCTGTACCGTCGAGGGTCTCGGCAATCGAATAGCTTCCGCCAACGCGTATCTCGGTGGCGCTTCGATCGCCCAAGCCTTGCGCGATGGGGCCGATGTCGTCATCACCGGGCGGGCCTCCGATCCCTCGCTTTTCCTCGGTCCGTTGATCCACGAGTTCGACTGGGCGATGGACGATTGGCCGTTGCTGGGAAGAGGCATTCTGGTCGGCCATCTTCTGGAGTGCGCGGGTCAGGTCACCGGCGGATATTTCGCCGATCCCGGATACAAGGACGTCAAAGACCTTGCCCGTCTCGGCTTTCCGATCGGCGAAGTTCGGGAAGACGGGGATTTGATCGTCACCAAGGTGGCGGGCTCCGGGGGGCGGGTGACGGCCGCGACGGTCAAGGAGCAATTGCTCTATGAGATCCACGATCCTGCCCGCTATTTCCAACCGGATGTGGTCGCTGACTTCTCTCGTGTCCAGGTGGAAGAAATCGGTGAGGATCGCGTCCGCGTCATCGGCGCGAGCGGCACGCCGAAGACAGGCGAACTGAAAGTCTCGGTCGGCTACATCGACAGCTATGTTGGCGAAGGCCAGATTTCCTATGCCGGGCCGGGCGCCCATGAGCGTGGACGGCTGGCGATCGAGATCGTTCGGGAACGGCTTGCGCTCTCAGGCGTGGAGACGAGCGAGTTAAGGAGCGATCTCATCGGATCGAACGCGCTCCACGGCGAAAATCTATCGCTAGGATGTCAACCCTATGAAGTGCGGGTTCGTGTGATTGGACGCACCGAAACGCTGGCCGAAGCCAGACGCATCGGTGAGGAGGTGGAGACCCTCTACACCAATGGCCCAGCCGGAGGCGGCGGAGCCTGGAAGTCGGCCCGCGAGGTCGTCGCAGTGGCATCCACGCTGATTCCAGAGGCTGACGTGAGGACGGCCGTCCAATACTTCGAAGCGTGAGCCCAAGCAGAAGACGCCCGGGAACGCCGCACGCCTGCCACAGGGGAGAATGACTCCATGAAACTACGGGACATCGCGCACTCGCGCACAGGGGACAAGGGCAATACGTCAAACGTCTCCGTGATCGCGTACGACCCGAGCGATTACGACGTGCTCTGCACGTACGTGACAACCGATCGGGTCAAGCAATTGTTCGATGGCATCGTCAATGGCGAGGTGACGCGATACGAATTGCCCGGCATCGGAGCCCTGAACTTCGTCATGACCGAGGCGCTTGGCGGCGGCGTGACGCGATCCCTGGCCATCGATGCGCATGGAAAGTCACTCAGCTCGGCGCTGCTGAACATGGACCTTCCCGATGACCTCCGCTCCGGTTCGTACGAGTAAGCCATGATGAAAACCTTCTGCGCCGTTTCTCTCGTGCTGATGTCGATCGGAGTGGCTCGCGCGGGCGAGCTTCCGGTTTGGCTGCACGAAGAACAAGTAACCCACTATAACGGCACGTCAGACGACCTTGTCACCGCGGGAATGGGTGCCGAGGCAATGACCGGGGCTGCTCCGCGTTTCGCGGATCCCTTGCATCCCACAGCACAAGAGCTGCGCCGCGCTTCGGTATTCTACCGCGCGAGCAAAGGGCAGGGTTATGGCCGGCTATTTGGCCCCCATGTCGATCAGGAGACGGGTCAATCATTTGACGATGCGGGCAGGATTGCCGGCGACGAAATTCTTGCCTATGCGGACGATGGGGACGGCAGGCAGAACATCGCGATGCTCTTGCAGATTCCGTCAGACCTCTCGACGGAGCGGCGATGCCTTATCGCAATTCCGGTCGCGGGCTCAGCGAGCTTGTTTCGCGACATCGTCGATTTCGGCTATTGGGGACTGCGTCATCGTTGCGCCGTCGTCTACAACGATAAAGGACATGGCAACGGCTTCCATCTTCTCGAGAACGATACGGTCAATCTGATCGACGGCCCACAAGTGCCGGCACAAGCGGCGGGATCGAAAGCTCACTTCCGCGCCGATCTTGACGAAGCGGCGCGGACCTCGTTCCTCGCTGCATGGCCTCATCGCGTTGCATTCAAGGCTGCACATTCGAAGCAGAACCCCGAGAAGGATTGGGGCACCGATCTGCTCCGGTCGGTGCAATTCGCATTCGTCGAGTTGGCGAAGCGGGACCCGGGCTTCACCCGTGAGAATACGATCGTTATTGCAACGGGAAGCTCGAATGGCGGAGGGGCCGTCCTCTACGGCGCGGAAAAAGACGCAGCGCACCTGTTGGACGGTGTCGTCGCGCGCGAGCCGCAAGTCCAGCTCAAGCCCGACGACAGGGTGGTCGTGAAGCGGGGGACTCTTGAGCGGCGAGGCACAGGCCGTAGCTTGCTCGATTATTTCAGCTTCGGGAACCTTTATCAGCCATGCGCGGTGCTCGCGGTGACTGATATTCCATTGCGGGACCGTGTGCCATTCGCGGCGAACCGATGCCAGTCCCTTCACGACAAGGGCTTGTTGACGTCTGCGACCCTGGACGCCCAGGCACGCGAAGCGCTCGATCGCATGCATGCTTACGGTTGGGACGACGAGACCGACGTCGGTCACGCATTCGGATATTTCGTCGCACCGGACGCAACCGCGACCAAGTACGTCAATGATCACGGCCGCTTCGACGTTCGCGACCGTGTTTGCGGTTACAGCTACGCTGCAACGGATGCTGATGGAAGGCCGGTTGCGGTTCCTCCCGATCTGGCTGCGACGATCTTCTCCGTTGCGCCTGGAGGTGCTCCGGCCGGAACGATCGATGTGGTCAACGACAACGATCCGACGGGGGCACGGCGAAGCTGGCTCTCGGTATCGCCCAGCACGGGGCGGCAGGATTTCAACCTGGATGGAGCCGTCTGTATTCGTGAGCTCGTGACCGGAAATTCCTCCGGATCGGAGCGCGTGAAGACCGGTATCGACGAATTTTTGGCATCAGGTCAATTGCACGGGTTGCCGACGATTATCGTGCATGGCCGCAATGACGACCGTGTTCCCGTCAGCTTCTCGTCGCGCCCGTATCTGGGCTTGAACAATATCGTTGATGGGGAAAGTGCGAACCTGCACTATATCGAGGTCACGAATGCGGAGCATTTCGGTACCGACCTGCCAGGCTTCGACACGAGAATGATTCCGCTCGTCCTCTATCATCTGCGTGCCCTCGACCTGATGTGGGCCCACTTGACCCGAAAGACGCCGCTGCCTCCGAGCCAGGTCGTTCGGACAACGCCACGCGGAGGCGAGCCTGGGAAGGCTCTCATGCTTCAGTCCGTCAACGTGCCCTCAATATCCGCTGCCCCGTCCGAGGGCGACAGGATCCTCGTCGATCACGGCCGGGTTCTCGTGCCGGATTGAGTCCGCACGGGCACGCTCCTGTTTAAGACGCCGCCATTCCCCCGCCATTCAGCGCCTTCCGGATCATCTCCGCGAGCTGGTTCCTTCGATAGGGTTTTGTCAGCAGCATCACGCCGTCGTCGAGCTTGCCGTGGTGGACGATGGCGTTGTCGGTGTAGCCGGAGGTGTAGAGCACTTTGAGCCCCGGCCGGCGCTTCGCCACCTCGTCGGCGAGCTCGCGGCCGCTCATGCCGCCGGGGATGACGACGTCGGTGAAAAGCAGGTCGAAGGCCTGGCCGGCCTCTATCAATTGCAGCGCGGCCCGGCTGTCGCCGGCGGCGATCGTCTTGTAGCCGAGGCTCTGCAGCTGCGCGGTGACGAAGTTGCGCACCAGCGTGTCGTCCTCGACCACGAAAATGGTCTCGGCGCCGCCTTCGGCCTGTGGTGCGATCGCGGCCGTGGCTTCCGCCGTGCCTTCGCCCGGCGGCAGATAGAGCTTGATCGTGGTGCCGTGGTCTTGCTCGCTGTAGATCTTGATGTGGCCGCCGGATTGCTTGACGAAGCCGTAGACCATAGAGAGGCCGAGACCTGAGCCTTTGCCGACCTCCTTGGTGGTGAAGAAGGGCTCGAACGCCTTCTCCTGGACATCTAGCGGCATGCCGGTGCCGGTGTCGCTGACCGCGAGCATTACGTAAGGGCCGGGCCGCACGTCGGCATTGGCCTTCGCATAGGCCTCGTCCAGCACGACACGGTGGGTCTCGAGCAGCAGCTTGCCGCCGTTGGCCATGGCGTCGCGGGCGTTGATGGCCATGTTGAGCACGGCGTTGGTGAGGCGGGACGGGTCGATATGCGCCGTCATCGGTTCCTGTTCCAGCACGGTCTCGATCTGGATCTGCTCGCCGAGGGTGGGGCGCAACAGTTTTGCGATATCGGCGATCGCTGCGTTGATGTCGACATTGCGCGGCTGCAGCGGCTGCCTGCGCGCAAACGAGAGAAGGTGCTGGATCAGCTCGGCGCAGCGCCCGGCGGCATCGTCGATCAGGCGCGCGGCGCGCTGCAGCTCGGGCTGCTCCTTCAGGCTCGCCACCAGCGTCTCGGTGTTGCCCGAGATCACGGTCAGCATGTTGTTGAAATCGTGCGCGACGCCGCCGGTCAGCTTGCCGATGGCGTCGAGCTTCTGCGACTGGTGCAACTGCCGCTCGGTTTCGCGCGACGATGTCGCGTCGTGATAGACCAGCACGCCGCCCGAGATGTTGCCATGCCCGTCGCGCATCGGCCGGCCGCTGATCATCAGATGGCGCGCGCTGTTGCCGCTGTGCGGGCGGACGATCATCTCCAGATCTTCGAACTCGTCGCCACGTAGCACGCGCACGGACGGCAGCTCGTCGGACTTGAGCGGCGTGACGCCGTCGCCGTGGAAGACGTCAGACAGGGCGCGCAGATTGCGCAGGTTCATGCCGGCGCGATGCAGGAGCATGCGCTCCGCGGCCGGATTGGACAAAAGGACATTGCCCTCGGCGTCGATGACCAGCACGGCCTCCGCCATGCTGTGGAACGTGCTCTGGAGCACGTTGATCGACACGCGAAGCTCGTCATGGGCGTTGACGAGATGCTCGGTGCGCTCGGCCACGGCCGCCTCGAGTTGCTGGTTGGCTGCCGTGGTCTCCAGCAGCGTGCTCTTCAGCGCGACCGTGGTGCGCTGGCTCTCGCGCATCACCATCACGACCAGCAGCAGGATCACCAGCGCGCCGGCGACGTCGATACCGAGCAGCACGATGCCGGTGCGGCGCGAATCCTGGGAGCGCGCGGTGAGCAACCGTTCCTCTTCTGCGCTCAGATGGTCGAGATTGCCCATCACCGTGTCCATCAGGCCGCGACCCTCGCCCTTGCCCTGGAGCGCGGCAATGCCGGCCCCGTCGTTGGTGGCGCGCAGGCGCATCGCCTCGGCGGCAATATCGAGCCGGCGGAGCGCCAGCGGCTCCATGCCCTCGAGCAGCGCGATCTGGTCGGGATTGTCGTTCACGCTGCGCTTGAGGTCGGCGAGGGCCGGCGCGATCCGGGCGTGCACCTCCTGGAACTCGTCGCTGAAGCTGGGATTTCGGTAGATCTCGTAACCGCGCGCGGCGCTCTCGGCGCGCCGGATCAGAACCTGCAGATCGGAGATCTTCTTCAGGACCTGGACGGTGTGATTGACCCAGGCCGCGTCCGAGCGCGACTTGACGTCGAGCCCGATCGAGGCGGCTGTGATGAGCAGGAGGATGGCGAGTCCGGCACCGAGAATGACGCGCTGCGAGGGAATCAAGGGGCCTCTTTCTGGTCCTTCGGCGGCGCGCTCTCGCCAAGGCATTCCCGGATTGTCACTAACAGCGTCTCGGGCGTGAACGGCTTGCGCAGGCAGCGCGAGGCGCCGAGCTCCAGCGCCATGCGAAGGAAGTCCGGGGAGGGCGAGGCGGATGAGGCGAAGGCATAGCCCGACATGGCGATCAACGGAATCGCCGGCGCACGCTCGTGAAAGATGCGGATGGATTCGAAGCCGCGCATATGCGGCATGAAGATATCAACCAGCATGACATCAAACGTCTGCGCCTCCAGCGCAGCCAACCCCGTTTCGCCGCCGTCGGTGAGCGTGACGTCGAAGCCCTGGCGCAGGAGGAGGACCTCGATGGTCGCGCCGACCATCGGATCGTCATCGACCACGAGAATACGCGGCATGACCTTCCCTAGTAGATCGAAGTCCCCACAGTGATTGGTGATATAGGCGAATCGTGCGCCGGGTCAATTTTGGATCGGACCGAACTGCATATGCACGGCGGAATGCATAGCGCCTCTGCAGGTTCCGGTGGCAGGTGAATTCCCTCGGATTTCTATGACAGGTTGAGACAAATCCGTGCGATCCAACGAAAGCTGCTGCGCCGCGCGTTATGGACTGCGTTCGCGACGAGGCGTGCAAGAGCTCAGCGCGGCGGCCTACATAAATGAGCGGCGCCGTTGCTCGGCGCCGCTCACAGATGATTCCCTTCAGGCCGTATTACGGGCAGGGATGGCGCAGCCCGTCATAGCCGAGATAGGTGCCGGACGCCGGGTCGTAGGACCGATAGCGCTGAGCGCAATAGCCAGACGAGTCGCCGCCTGTGTCGGGCACCACGGCGACGGATGCGCCGTCGTCATAATAGCTATCGTCGTAATAGGAATCGCCGTAATACGGGCCGCCGCCGTAATAGGCGTAGGACGAGCCTATCGCGCCGATTGCGGCACCGGCTGCAACGCCGGGCCAGAAGCCGCCACCGCGGCGATGCCAGCCGCCGCCGTGCCAGTTCCCTCCGCCACCATTCCAGTGGCCTCCGGCCGCTGCGAAGTTGCGACCACCGCCGTTAAAGGCAGGTCCGGCGGCAGGTCCGGCGCTCGGGCGCGCCGCCGCGCCGGCCGCGAAATTGCCGCCGCCACCACCCATCCGGGCGCCACCACTAAAGCCGCCGCCGCCGAAGTGAGCACCACCGCCGCCCCCACCGATGTGAGCACCGCCACCGCCGCCGAAATGACCGCCCCCGCCACGACCGCCAGGGCCTTGGGCGAAGCTTGGGGTGGCCATCGGAAGCACCAGTGCCAGCGCCGCGGCGGCACTCAAAACTCTCAGACTGTTCATGGTCAAACTCCTTTTTCCCGGGATCAAACCCACCGAAACGGCCGTTGTTCCTGGGTTCACGCCGGTGTGCGCGTGAAGGGGCAGATTTCCATGCGGCAGCTGTACCCGGCATGAACGGACCATGCTCGCTTTGCGGCGGCGCTCGGGCCGAGGCACCGCGCTTGACGTCCCCTTGGCGTCCCCTTGGCGTGGGGCACGGCCGCACGGGGCGAACTGGACATTTGGCCGTCCGGATGGCATCAGGACTCCACGAAGCAGGGCCCTTGCCGCATGAAACAATTCTTCCTGAAGCTCTTCACCTGGTGGAACGGCCAGACCTTTGGCACCCAACTCTGGACCCGTCGGTTCGGGGAGCTGGTCGGCCAGGACGAGCAGGGCAACCGCTACTACCGCACGACCGGCGGCAAGATCGACCCCACGCTCGGCTTCGAGCGGCGTTGGGTGATCTATAACGGCTATGCCGAAGCGAGCCGTATTCCGCCGTCCTGGCATGGCTGGATGCATCACACCGTTGACGTGCCGCCGACCGAGGAGAACTACCAGCCGCGCGAGTGGGAGAAGCCGCATTTGCCGAATCTCACCGGCACGGCGAAGGCCTATCGGCCCTCGGGCTCGACCTTGGCCAGCGGCAAGCGCCCCAAGGCGACCGGCGACTACCAGCCCTGGACGCCCGGCTAGGCCGCGCGCTCTTCCATCACTGGATTGGATGCACACGCATCCGCCTCACATCGCTGTGGACAATGGGAACAGCGGGGATGTTGGCTGCGTGGCCATTGCGCCTGCGCGTGCGATGCGGCTCAATCAACCCATCTTACGGAGATGGGAAACCATCGCGTTCGGTTCGGGCAACAGTTCGCGACTGTCCCGAAATGCAGCGGCCGCCGACCAGGACTCGATCGGGAGATAGGCCCCCGGTCTGCAAGTTCCGAAATCGCCCGATGAGAATGTGCGCCGTCGTAAGACAGGAAAGGCCGCTTGGGAAACCGGGCGGCCTTTTTCTGTTGTGGGGCGCGCTACATCACCCGCGCTGACGCACGCGCGACCGCTTCGAGGCGGCGGGCCTGCCTTGGCGCGCCGCGCTCCCGGAGCAAGGCGAGCACCTCTGCGGATGCCGTGTCGGGCGAGCCTGAATTGAACGGCGGCGCCGGATTGTATTCGAGCTGAAGCTGGATCGCTTCCGCCGTGGTGCGGTCGACCAGGATCGAGACCAGCGTCAGCGCGAAACCGATGCCTGCGGTGACGCCGCCGCCGGTGATGCGGTTGCGGTCGACGCAGACGCGTGTCTTGGTCGGCGTCGCCCCGAACTGGCCGAGCATCTCCATCGCACTCCAATGGGTCGCGGCCCGATAGCCCTTCAACAGGCCCGCGGCGCCGAGCGCCAGCGATCCCGTGCAGACTGAGGTGACGTACTTTGCGCCCTCGGCCTGCCGGCGCAGGAAATCGAGGACCTCCTCGTCGTTGAGCAGGTCGTCGGTGCCGCCGCCGCCGGGTACGCAGATCACGTCGAGCTGCGGGCAGTCGGCAAACGTCGTGGTTGGCGTCAGCGTGAGAACGGAATCGCTCGGCACCGGCTCGATGCGCTTCCAGACCAGGTGCAGCTTCGCGCCGGGCACAGATGAAAACACCTGCAACGGACCGGTGAAGTCGAGCTGCGTGACGCGCGGGAACACCAGAAGTCCGATCTGGAGCGGTGCCGACATGAGAGCCTCCAATGAAGTGCTTGACGCCCGCAGATTGGCATGATGCCATCCTGTCCAAAATGGCATATTTCCCTCACTTTCGGACATGAGCATGATCGGCATCCTGATCTTCCCGGATTTTCAGCTGCTCGATGCGGCCGGCCCGATCTCGGTGTTCGAGATCGCGGCACGCGCCAGCGGCAAGCCGCTCGCGCTCCGCGTGCTGGCGGTGAACGCCGGCGCGGTGCGCTCGTCCTCCGGCGTCGAGATGATGGCGCGCGATTTCAAATCGGCGAACGCGATCACGACGCTGGTCGTTGCGGGTGGTGCGGGCGTCTCGGCGGCGGCGCGCTGTCCGGCGACGCTCGCCTTCGTGCAGCGGCTGGCCAAACGCGGCGTGCGTGTCGCCAGCGTCTGCTCGGGCGCCTATGTGCTCGCGGAGGCCGGCCTGCTCGACGGCCGCCGCGCCACCACGCATTGGGGCCGCACCCGCGATTTCGTCGCGCGTTATCCGCAGGTGAAGTTCGAGCCGGACCAGATTTTTACCCGCGATGGCAATGTCTGGACGTCGGCCGGCATCAGCGCCGGGATCGACCTCGCGCTCGCGATGGTCACCGAGGACCATGGCGAGGAGATCGCGCAGGCGACCGCGCGCCAGCTTGTGCTCTACCATCGCCGCAGCGGCGGCCAGTCGCAGTTCTCATCGCTGCTGGAATTGAAGACACCGAACGGACGCTTCGGCGCGCTGTTGTCATGGGCGCGGGAAAATCTCGACGCGCCGCTGACGGTGGAGAACCTCGCCGATCGCGCCGGCATGAGCGCGCGGCACTTCGCCCGCGCCTTTGCCGCCGAGACCGGCACGACGCCATCGAAAGCGATCGAGCGGTTGCGGATCGAGGTCGCCCGCGAGCGTGTGCAGTCCTCGCGCGAGGCCATCGAGCTCGTCGCGGAAGCGACCGGCTTCCGCGATCCCGAGCGCATGCGCCGCGCCTTCATCCGCGCCTTCGGCCAGCCGCCGCAGGCGCTGCGCCGCGCGGCGCGCGCCGGTTAAAGCGGACTCATCAATCTGGGGAGGGTTCGCTTTGACGACCAGCCGATCATCCTCCGCCAAAAGGCCTGCCCGCCAGGCCAAGTGGGATCCAAGCAGATGACACGAATGGACCGAAAGCACGGGTCAGACGTTGAAAAACAGTCAATCGAAATGGACGAGGGTCTTCCGTGGAAGACAACTTCTCGGGCATTCGTTGGTGCGGGAGGCGAACATGACACTTATTTGGCTCGGTGTGCTCCTGGTTTTCGGCGGCGTGCTCCAGATGGCCTATCAGCCGATCTGGCGAGGCCGCCTAAGTGGCGGAAGGCGGCTTCGCTCCGGGCGACCCAGTGACAGCCTTGAACCTGAAAGACCGGCTACGGGCTTTGGGATCAAATCGAATTGGCCTGGACTTTCACTGGTCGCGCTTGGCGCCGCGTCCTTGCTGGCCGGAGCTGCCATCTGAGTTGAAGCTAACCTTGTTGACGTTCTCGGGCCTTGCGGGGGCCTGTCAGCTCGATGCGGCCGTCTCGCCTGCAGCCGCCGTGCTGGATGTATCCGCCCTTGCCGCCAACCGCCGCGCGATCGGCATCAGCATGTAGGGCGCGAGGTGGATCGGAAACTGCGTCATCGCGAAATAGAGCCAGGTCGTTGGCGGCAGCGCGCCGGCGGTGGCGGCCAGCATCAGGCCGAGATTGCGTTGTGAGACCATCAGCCCGAGCGCCAGCGCGCGCTCATAGCCGATGCGGCGGAACAGCAAGGTCGTGACGGCGAGCAGCGTGAAATAGATCGCGAAGGACAGAGCTGCGAGGCTGATCGTGAAGACCGGCTGCGCCACCAGATCGCTCACGACATCGCCCATGACCGCGGACGCGAAGATCACGAGGATGATGATGTTGAAGCCGTCGATCGGCTGCTTGTGGCGCCGGATCGCATCGGCGCCGAAAATCCAGCGGATGGCGGTTGCCGCAAGCAGCGACGCTGCGAGGATGCCGAGCAGCTTCAGGCCGAGCGTGAGCGGCGAAATGCTCAGCATGCCGCCGAGGAAGAGCCTCGCAAACAGCGACGCGGTGAACGGCACGATTGCGGTCGCGGTCACCAGCGTGACCAGCACCAGCGTCGCATCGAGGCCCATCAGGGCTGCGAGCGCCGGAGAGGCCATCATCGGCGAGGCCATGCTCTGGAGCATCAGCGCCAGCGACAGGCCGGGCGCGCGGTCGGTGAGCCCGGTCGCATGCGCGATCAGTCCGACGATCAGCGGCACGCCGATCGTGGTCCAGGCCGTGGCGGTCGCCACCAGCGCCGGCCGGCGCAGATGTCCGTACAGCGCCGCCAGGTCCACCCGCAAGAAGGAGATGCAGAGCAGAACGAGGATCGCTTCGGTGACGTAGGGACGCAGCAGCGCGCCGAGCGGCGGCACTGCGGCGGCGATGAACACCACGGCCGCCACCGCACGCGTACCCTGGCCGCCAAGCCAGGTCAGGCCGCGGATGGGAAGCGCGAAGACAGGTTTGAGCGCAGACGACATTCGGATGATGGCGTTCTCAGTCCAGTGCCTTCACGGGCATGAGCAGGTACCCCAGAGGTCCTGGTTATCGTTGGACGTCATTTTCGGGAGGCGATGCCCGCTTCGGCCCCGGTACGGGGCCTACAACTATCCCATCCGGGCGCCGGCCTGTCACGCCGGAGGCGGGGCGGGCAGGGATGCCGCCCTTTCCCCGCCGTATTCGGCGTGTTAACCGGATGGCCTGCGAGCGGCGGTATCCCCTGTAGAATGTCCAGCAAGCCCGATTCGCTGTTGAAGCCGCGCGAGATTATGTTTCGAACCCTTACCCTGACAGGTCTTGCGGCGCTTTTGGCCGCTACCGCTTTGACGGTGGCGACGCCCGCGCAGGCGCAGATCGGCACGATCTTCTCCGATCCGCCGCCGTTGCGGCCGCCGGGGAGCATTCCCCGTGGCGGGCAGCCGCAACCGCAGCCGACCCCCGAGGACGACGAAGAGGTGCCCGAGCTGCCGCCGCAGGGTCGCGTGCTGCCGTCGCGCCCGATGCCGCCGTCGAGCCGACAGGGCAATGCCATGCCCGGCCCGGTCGAGAGCCAGCCGCTGGCGCCGCCGCCGGGCACCACCATCGCGCCGCCGAACCAGCCGCCCCCCGTCGCCGTGGCGCCGCCGGGCGCGCCTGCTCAGCCGGGCGGAACTCCCGGCCAGCGTCAGCCGCCGCAGAAGGGCGGAACCCAGCAGGGCGCCGTGCCGCAGGCGCCTGCGACCCTCCAGCCGGGCGACGAGGTCGTCACCGAGCCGCCGGCCCAGAAGATCGTGAACAAGAAGGCGACCTTCTCCGGCCTCGACAAGATCACCGGGCGCATCATCAATTTCGACGAGGATATCGGCGAGACCGTGCAGTTCGGCGCGCTGCGGGTGAAGACCGACGCCTGCTACACGCGGCCCGCCACGGAAGCGACCAACACCGACGCCTTCGTCGAGGTCGACGAGATCACCTTGCAGGGCGAGGTGAAGCGGATCTTCTCCGGCTGGATGTATGCCGCAAGCCCCGGCTTGCACGGCGTCGAGCACCCGATCTACGACATCTGGCTCACCGACTGCAAAGAGCCGCAGCAGACCATTGCGACCGCCGCGCCCGATCCCGCGACCAAGCCTGCGCCGCCACCGCCGCCTGCCGCGCAGAAGAAAGCCGCACCCAAGCAGGTGCAGCAGCGTCCGCCGCAGCCTCTGCCGCCGATCCAGCCGCAGCAGCCGGCGCCACCACCGCCGCCGCCGGAGCAGCGGCCGGGCCTGTTCGGTATCCCCGGGTTCGGCCGGTAATCTGATTTATTGCCGCGAGGCGATGATCTCGAGCGCGCGGGTGCCCGGGATCGCATCCCCCGAAGACAATCGCAGGAAATCACCGGGCTCGCCGGCGAGCGCCTTGTCGAGCAGCGCGGTGTAGCGCCGCCGCGAGATCTCGGCCGCGCCAAAGCTCTTGAGATGCTCGGTGACATATTGCGTGTCGAGCAGCTCGAAGCCGCCATGGATCAGCCGCGCGACCAGATGCACCAGCGCAACCTTCGATGCGTCGCGCGCGGCGTGAAACATGCTCTCGCCGAAGAAGGCGCGCCCCAGGCTCACGCCGTACAGGCCGCCGACGAGGTCGTCGCCCTGCCAGGCCTCGACGCTGTGGCAATGGCCGAGCTCGTGGAGGCCGCCGTAGAGGTCGCGGATGCGCTTGTTGATCCAGGTGTCCTCGCGTCCGGCTTGCGGCGCGGCGCAGCCGGCGATAGTCGCCTTGAACGCGGTGTTGACGGTGACGCGAAACGCATCCGAGCGCACGGTGCGCGCAAGGCGCGAGGCAACGCGAAAGCCGCCGAGCGGGATCACGCCGCGCATTTCCGGCTCGACCCAGAACAGGGTCGGGTCGTCGGCGCTCTCGGCCATCGGAAAGATGCCGCAGGCATAGGCGCGCAGCAGCACGGCCGGCGTGATTTCAGACGAGGCGGAGTCGCGCGAAGTCATAGCACCTGATCATAGCAGGATCGCGCTGCGCGTGCGATGGGGGCGATACCGGATGCGAGGATCAACCTGTCGCAGCGCTGTTCGCGTTGCCGGGTGCCGCGGGGGTGCGGCGGAACCTGAGGATGATGCGGGTTCCGGAATGTGCGGGATCGCGCTCGACGGTGGCATCGAGCTTGGTCGCCATCGCCGCGACAATGCGCTGGCCCATGCCGGTGGAGCGCGGATCGGCCCTGACGTTGTCGCCGACGCCGTCGTCGGTGATCGACAGCAGGAGATCGTCGCCCTGTGAAGTCAGCTCGACGTGAATCGGGCCTGCGCCGTCGGGATAGGCGTATTTCACCGCGTTCATCACCAGCTCGTTGACGATGATGCCGACGGCGACCGCGCGGTCCGGGTCGATCTCGATCGGTTCGGCCTTCAGCGTCAGACGCGACATCCGGTCGCCTTCGGCGGAGCGGCGGAGATCCTCGAGCAGGGAATCCAGATACTGATTGAGCACGACGCTCTTCAGATCCTGCGAGGTGTAGAGCCGGCGGTGCACCTGGGCGACGGCGGCGACGCGGCCCATCGCGTTGGTCAGCGCGGCCTTGACCTCCTCCTGTGCTGCGGAGCTCGCCTGCAGATGCAGCAGCGAGGCAATGATCTGGAGCGAATTGCCGACGCGGTGATTGACCTCGCGCAGCAACAGCTCGCGCTCGGCGGCAAGCGCTGCGTAGCGGTCGCGCGAGGCATGGATCTCGGCCTCGGCTTCCTCGCGCGCGCGCTGCAACTCGGCCTGGCGCAGGGCGCCCTCGGCCGCGACATGCAGCAGCGGGATGAAGTCGCCTTTGACGTCTTTGACCAGATAATCGGCCGCGCCCGCCTTCAGCGCGGTGACGGCGATGCTGGAATCCTGCGAGGCCGTGACGAACACCACCGGCGGGGCGTCCGGGATCGCCATGATCTGCTCGAGCGTATCGAGCCCGTCGAGACCCGGCATGTACTGGTCGAGCGCCACGACATCGATGCAGTCCTCGATGCTTTCCTGGGCTCCCGCACGGCGGATGCGCTCAAGGCCTTCCTCGCCGCTCGCGGCGTGGATGACCTTGTAGCCGCGCCGCGTCAGGCCGCGATCGACCAGGCGCGCCAGCGCGCCGTCGTCATCGATGTAAAGCAGGGTTGGCATGCGCTGGGTCATGAGGCGGCGGGCGGGACCTGGATAACCGAGAAGAACAGGCCGAGCTGCCGGATGGCATTGGCGAAATTCTCGTAATTGACGGGTTTTGTGATGTAGACGTTGCAGCCGAGCTCGTAGCAGCGCTTGATCTCCTGGCTGTCGTCGGTCGTGGTCAGCACCACTACGGGCGAAGCCTTGAGATATTTGTTTTCCTTGATCTGCTTCAGGATATCGATCCCGCTCATGTCGGGCAGGTTGAGGTCGAGCAGGATCAGAAGCGCGTTGCCCTTCTGGTTCAGCCCGGTGCCGTCGGCGCCGAACAGATGCTTCATCGCCGCAGTGCCGTTGGCGAACGACACGATCTCGTTGTTGACCCCGGAGCGGCGGATGTTGCGCTCGATCAGCCGGGCGTGGCCCTCGTCGTCCTCGATCATGATGATGGTGACGGGCAATGTCATTTGTCAGCGTTCCGGTTGCTGGCCTTCCACGAGATGGGCAGCGTGATTGTGAAAGTGCTGCCCGCGTTCAGTTCCGACGATACCGACATCGTGCCGCCGAGGCGGCGCACAAGTGCACGCACATGGGCGAGACCGATGCCCTGGCCGGGCTTGTCCTGGGTTCCCGCCCGGCGGAACAGGTCGAAAATCCGCTGGTGATCCTTCGGATCGATACCGCGGCCGTTATCGCTGATTTCGAAAATAGCGTAGCCGAGCTTGGTGCGCCCGCGAATTCTGATCTCGCCGGGCACCCCGCTCTTCAGATACTTGATCGCGTTGTCGATCAGATTGGAGAAGATCTGCTCCAGCGCAAGGCGGTCGCTAACGATATTCGGCAGCGGCTCGATGTGGAACTCGGCCTGCGCCTCGACCGCCTGATGCGCCAGCGACGAGACGATGGTCTCGATAAACGCGCGCGCATCGATCCTCTCAGGCTGGAACTCGCGCCGGCCCTCGCGGGTGAGGTCGAGGATCGCCGTGATCAGCCGGTCCATCCGGGCGATCGAGGATTTGATGAAGCCGAGCGCTTCGGAAAAATCCGCAGAAAGCTGCTTATCGGGGCCGTCGAGCGCGATCTCCGCAACGTCGACAGACGGCCCGCCTGCCGGCACGCCCGTAAGCGCTCCGATCCGTCGAAAGATGTCCTTGCCCAATTCGTCGAGCTCGCTGGTGAAGCCCATGATGTTGACCAGCGGTGATCGTAGGTCATGGCTGACGATATAGGCAAAGCGCTGGATCTCGTCGTTGGCTTCGCGCAGGTCCGCCGTGCGCTCATCGACGGTGGCCTCCAGATTGAGGTTGGCGTCGCGCAGGCGTGTCTCGGCGTCGTCGCGGGCGCGGGCAGAGCGCCGCACCAGCCAGACCGCGATCAGGGCCAGCAGCACAACGAGGCCCGAGCCGATGCCGGTCATCGAGGCAGCGAGCGTCTGGCTGCGGTCGGCATTCGCCGAGCGGAGCCGGTACAGTCGCTCCTCCTCGGCCATCATTGCGCCCGCGACACTGCCGATCGTGGCGGTGGTGTTGCCGGCGGCCGCCTCGCGAGCCAGCGCTGCGGCCTGGGCTTGCTGGCCCTGCCCGATCAGTTTGATCTCGCGCGCGAATTGGCCGAGGCGGGTCTCGATCGCCGCACTCAGTTTCTCGATGCTGTCGCGCTGCGCGGGATTGTCGCCCGTGAGGCGTGTGACCCGGTCAAGCGCAGGAATGATTGCGGCGACGGCCTTCTCGTGGTCGTCCTGGAATTCCGGTCCCAACGTCAGGACATAGCCGCGCAGGGCGCTCTCCGCGCGCCGGACTTCGAGCAGCAGAGCATTGATCTGGTTCTCTGCCTCGAGGGTATGAACCAACCATTTGCTGTCGTCTCGGGCCTGATTGACGAGATAGACGGAGCCGGCGCTGATCACGGTCAGCACCAGAAGTCCTGCAGCGAACAGCAGGATCTGCCAAAATGCACGCCGCCGCTGTCCCCCAGCCGTCACGACGGTCTCGCCTTGTTAGGTGTAGCGGAGTTCAAAACGCCCCCTTGGAACTGCCCCCAACCGTCCATAATGCGATTGGGGCCAAAGGGTTCCACGGACGGATTACTGCGCGGCCGGTTCCGGCTTGCCGGCGAGGTACTGCTCGAGCCAGTGGATGTGGTAATCGCCGTTAATGATGTCGTCCTGGCGCACGAGGTCACGGAACAGCGGTAGGGTGGTCTCGATGCCTTCCACCACCATCTCGTCCAGTGCCCGGCGTAGCCGCATCAGGCATTCGGCGCGGGTCTTGCCGTGAACGATCAGCTTGCCGACGAGGGAATCGTAATAGGGCGGGATCGTATAGCCCTGATAGACCGCGGAATCGATGCGGACGCCGAGCCCGCCCGGCGGATGATATTGCGTGATGCGGCCCGGCGAGGGGCGGAAAGTCTGCGGGTTCTCTGCGTTGATGCGGCACTCGATCGCATGGCCGATGATCTGAATCTCGCTCTGCTTGGCCGGCAGCTCGCCGCCTGCGGCAATGCGGATCTGCTCCAGCACGAGATCGATGTCGGTGATGCTCTCAGTGACGGGATGCTCGACCTGGATGCGCGTGTTCATCTCGATGAAGTAGAACTCGCCGTCCTCGAACAGGAACTCGATGGTGCCGACGCCGAGATATTTCATCTCGCGCATCGCCTTCGCGCAGGTCTCGCCGATTTTGGCGCGCGCAGCCGCGGCCAGCACGGGCGAGGGGCCTTCTTCCCAGACCTTCTGGTGGCGGCGCTGCAGCGAGCAGTCGCGCTCGCCGAGATGGATCGCGCCGCCACGGCCGTCGCCGAGAATCTGGATCTCGATGTGGCGCGGCTTCTGGAGATATTTCTCCAGATAGACGGAGGCGTCGCCGAAGGCGGACTTGGCCTCGTTGGCCGCCGTCGACAGCGCCACCTGGAGATCCGCCTCGGTCTGCGCGACCTTCATGCCGCGGCCACCGCCGCCGGCAGCCGCCTTCACCAGCACGGGAAAACCGATCTTCCTGGCGATCGCTATCGCATCGTCGTTGGGGCCAACCGCACCGTCGGAGCCGGGCACCACGGGGATGCCGAGCTTCCTGGCGGTTTTCTTGGCCTCGATCTTGTCGCCCATCAGGCGGATGTGCTCGGCCTTGGGGCCGATGAATTGCAGATTGTGCTCGCCGAGGATCTCGGCGAAGCGCGCATTCTCCGAGAGGAAGCCGTAGCCGGGATGCACGGCGTCGGCGCCGGTGATCTCGCAGGCCGCGAGCAGCGCTGGCACGTTGAGGTAGCTGTCCTTCGACGGCGGCGGCCCGATGCAGACGCTTTCGTCCGACAGGCGCACATGCATGGCGTCGGCGTCGGCGGTGGAGTGCACGGCGACGGTCGCAATCCCGAGCTCCTTGCAGGCCCGCAGGATGCGAAGGGCGATCTCGCCGCGATTGGCTATGAGGATCTTGTCGAACATGGTGCCTCAACTGGCGAATAGGGAGTAGCGAATAGCGAATGGCGATGCGGCGACCATTCGCTATTCGCCATTCGCCACTCGCTCATTCAATGATCACCAGCGGTTCGCCGAACTCGACCGGCTGGCCGTCCTCGACGAGGATCTGGGTCACCGTACCGGCGCGCGTCGAGGGGATCTGGTTCATGGTCTTCATCGCTTCGATGATCAGCAGGGTCTGGCCGACCGAGACTTTCGAGCCGACCTCGACGAACGGCTTGGCGCCGGGCTCGGGCGCCCAATAGGCGGTGCCGACCATCGGCGAGGACACGGCGCCCGGATGCTTCGACATGTCGGCCGCAGCGGCCGCGGGTGCGGCAGCCGCAACCGGCAGGGGGGCCGTATGCGCCACCGGAACGGGCATGGTCGCGGCGACGCTGATATTGCGGGCGACGCGCAGGCGCAGGCCCGCGCGCTCGATCTCGATCTCGGTGAGGCTGGTCTCATCGAGCAGCAGAGCGAGCTCGCGGACGAGTGCGGAATCCTCGCTGGAAAACTTTGCGGCTGCTTTGTCGTCTGGCTGGCGCGCCATGTCCTTTGATCCGAATGTTCTGAGTGATGAGGGAGCGTCAGGCTTTGGGCTTGATGCCGACCTTGGCGGCAAGGCCCTGGATGGCGAGGCGGTAGCCCTCGATGCCGAAGCCGCAGAGCGAGGCGAAGGCTGCGCGCGCGGTGTAGGAATGGTGACGGAAGCTCTCGCGGGCGTGGATGTTGGTCACGTGCACTTCGACCGTCGGAATCTGCACCGCAAGCAGCGCGTCGTGCAGCGCGATCGAGGTGTGCGAATAGCCGCCGGCGTTGATGATGATGCCCTTCATCCCGCGGGCATGCGCCTCGTGGATGAAGTCGATCAGCTCGCCTTCGCGATTGGACTGCCGGCAGTCGGCCTTGAGGCCGAACGTCGCCGCAGTCTCCCGGCACAGCGCCTCGACGTCGGCCAGCGTCGCATGACCATACTTCTCAGGCTCACGCGTCCCCAGCATGTTGAGGTTCGGCCCGTTGAGAACGAGGATCGTGTCGGTTGCTGGTTCGGCCATTCCTGTCCCGGCGCGTGTTTCGGCGTGGCGGGGGTTATAGGTAACAAAATGAGCCAGGGGAAGCCTTGAAGGGCCTCCAGGACCGCTTCAGGCACCTCATCCGGTGTGCAAAAACCTGTGCGGAAACTACGGAAATTGCTTGTTAACCAGTCCAAAGCGTGGCTGCCGGCCCGGACCGGCGGGGAGGCCGTCCAATAGGCCAAAAGCCCCTGCCGATCGCTCGGCAAGGGCTCATTCGGGCATCAGCGAAGCGACTTAGCCTTCGATGATGTAGACAATCTCGCGCGTCTGGGGACGGACGATGATGTACTGGCCGTGCACGAAGATCACGTCATAGCCGCGCCATTCCGGGTAGATTTCGACAATCCGTGCCGGGAGCGGATGGAAACGGACATTTGCCGGGACGGCCGTGCCAACCGAAATGTTGAAGTTGACGTTGGTCGTTTCCTCGATCTTCTCGGACTTGATCGCCGACACGATCTGGGTCCGCTTCTCCGGCGGCGGAGCAGCGGTCGCCGAGGTCGCGGCATTGCCGGTCGTGGTCTGCGACTTGCTGTCGGTCGCAGCCGGACGGTTCTCGGCATTATTGCTCTTGGCGGCGCCGCCGGACTTGTTGTCCTCGGCCTTCATGTCCTTGCCGCCGGACTTGGTCGTCGAATCCGTGCTCATGCTCTTCGACTTGTCCTGGGCGCCCTTGTCCTGCGCACTCTGGGCGTGCTCACCCTTCGCCGCGCCGGCCTTCTCGTCAGCCGCGTTCTTGTTCATCGCGCCGGACTTTTCCATCCCGCCGGACTTCTCCGCTCCGCCGGATTTCTCCATCGCGCCAGAGGACTTCTCTTCGCCCGGCTTCATGGAGCCGCCGGCCTGGCCGACTGTGCCCTTCTGCGGACTCGCGGATTCCTTGCCAGTCGCGCCATGTTCGGCTGCGCCGCCCGAAGACTGCGAGTGCTGCATCGGCTGTGCGCCGGCGCCGCCGCTGTCGTTCTTCATCGTGCCCTGTGCGTTCGCCAGACCGGTGCCTGCGATGAGCGCGAGTGCGGCAACCGAGATCATAAAGCGGTTCAACATCGTATTCTCCTCACGTGTTTCCTTGCGTCATTGCCCGCGCCACCAACGAAAGGAGATTTGAGTTGTTCCGGAACATCTGCTGTTCCGCGGCATTTGTTTCCTAAACACGGGATGAACGTCCGTGCCGGATCCACGCCAGGATTTGTGTAGGGCTTTGGCCAACGAAAAAGGCCGGCTTTTCAGCCGGCCTGGTTACATGCGTGAAGTTGTAAGACGCTTGGCCAGACACGCTTGACCAGCAAGTCGCCTTGTCAGCAGGTCGCCTTGCCGCAGCGGGCGACGCCGATCTTTTCCTTGAGGCCGTCGAGGCCGACGGCGCCGACCACGATCTGCTTGCCGATCACGTAGCTCGGCGTGCCGTTCATGCCCATCGCTTCGGCGAGCTTGAAGTTCTCCTCGATGGTGGCGCGCACCTCGGGGCTCGCGATGTCCTTCTCGATCTTCGCGGTGTCGAGGCCGGCTTCCTTGGCCGCCTGGAGCGCGCGCGCTTTGTCGGCGGCGCCGCGGCCGCCGAGCAGTTTCTGGTGGAAGTCGAGATATTTCTTGCCGGAGGGATCCTGCATGCGCACGGCGACCGCAACCTGCGCGGCTTCGACCGAGCCCTGGCTCAGCACCGGAAACTCCTTCAGCACCACCTTCAGCTTGGGATCGGCCTTCATCAGGTCGAGCATGTCGCTCATCGCGCGCTTGCAGTAGCCGCAATTGTAATCGAAGAACTCGACGAAGGTGACGTCGCCGTCCTTGTTGCCGAGCACGACCTGGCGCGGCGAATTGAAGATCGCATTCGAGTTCTGCGCGATGCTGGCTTCGTGCTTCTTCGTTTCGGCATCAGCCTGGCGCTTGCTGAGCTCGGTCATGGCCTCCTCGAGCACCTCGGGATGGCTGACGAGGTAGCTCTTGATGATCGCCTCGATGTCGGTGCGCTGGGAATCCGAGAAGCTTTCGGCCGAAGCCGGTCCCGTTGCGCCGAAGATGGCGAGCGCAAACAGCGCGGAAGCAAGCAGGCGCAACGAAGGCATTGGCAAATCCTCTTATCCAGAGCAGGTTTCGAATAAACGTCCCGGCGGACTTAATCGGAGTGTCGTGACGTCAAGGTGGCGGATGTCGTGATCAGGCTAGTTGCGCGGCGGTTTCGACGCCACGATGTCGTCGGCCTTGACCCATCCGGGCGTGCCGACGGCGAAACGGGTTTTCGCACGCGTGGCGAGCTCGCGAGCGGTCTTGTTGTCGCCGCGCAGGTAGGCGGCCTGGGCGGAGGCGAGATCAGCCTCGGCATAGTCTCCCTTCCGGCCATAGGCCATCGCGAGCTGCATGTAGCCGAGAGGGGCCTCGGGCTCCCGCGCCACTGCGGCACGGAGAATCCGAACGGCGTCGTCCGTGTAGGCCTTATTATCGGTTCCAACCAGAGCCTGCCCAAGTAACATCTCGATGAGGGGCGCATTGTTCGAGAGTGCGACAGCCTTGCGCAGGGGGGCGATCGCGTCGGCCGGCTTGCCGCTTTCCAGCAGGGCCTGGCCGCGGACCTCGTAGAAGTACGGGTTGTTCGGCTGCACCGCGATCAGCGCGTCGATCTGGGTCAGCGCGCTGCGCAAATCGCCGTGCAGATAGGTGCTGATGGCGCGGGCATAGCGCGCCGGCATGCTGTCATTGGTCAGGGGATAGCGGCGGTACACCAGTTCCGGCCGCTCCATGAAGGCGGAGATTTTGGCGCGCACCATGTCATGGCGGAGCTGGAGCGCGGGATCGTCCTTCTTGTCCCAATAAGGGCTGGTGCTCGCGAATTCCTGGAGCGCCGCGACGCGCTCGGCGGGCATCGGATGCGACTGCAGATAGGGGTCGGCGCCGCGTGCCGCGAACAGGCTCTCGCTGGTGAAGCGCTTGAACGTCTCGTACATGCCCTTCGGCGACTGCTGGGTCGCGGTCAGGAATTTCACGCCGGCGCGGTCGGCGTTCTCTTCCTGCTGGCGCTGGTAGGACAGCAGCGAGCGGCGGATCATCTCCTGCGGTCCGGCGATCGCAGCCGCGCCGGCATTGGCGAGCCCGTTATTGCCGGAGCTGCCCGAGCCGCGGCTGGCGCCCGCGACCAGCGCGCCCGCGCCGAGCAGCATGGCGATGATCATCTGGGTCTGGGCATTGGCGAGCTGCTCGCGCAGCTTCGATAGATGGCCGCCGGCCAGATGCCCGGTCTCGTGCGCGAGCACGCCGATCAGCTGGTTCGGCGTCTCCGACTGCAGGATCGCGCCGAAATTGACGAAGATGCGGCGACCATCGGCGACGAACGCGTTGAACGAGTTGTCGTTGATGATCACCATCTGGATGTTCTGCTTCTCCAGACCGGCAACCCGCAAGATCGGGCGCGTATATTCGCGCAACAGCTGCTCGGTTTCGGTGTCGCGCAGGACCGGCGGTCCGCGGCCTTCCTGCGCCTGCGTCGCCGGGACCGGCAGCAGCGCGATCGCAGCAGCCGTGACGAGGGCGGTGAGGGCGGAGGCCTTCTTGCGCAATGCGATCTGGAGCAACATCAAACGATCTGGGTCAAACGGGCTTTGCAAGCGGACCTGGCAAGCGGACCTGGAATGCGGTTCTTGTGATTGGTTTTGGCGATTGGCGGCGGACCGGATACGCGATATGCCCTTATGAGCCGTATAATGCGGCTAGTCTGGGGCGCAAGCGCCCTGTTTTCCGGACCGAACGGACCGTTCCGCCAGCGAAATAGCAGAAATCGATGCACGATGCGACATTGAGGAACCGGGTGGCGCAGTGGCTCGAGCCCTCCCGCCGCAGTGATGTTCCCCCGTTCATGGTGATGGACGTGATGGCCGCGGCGGCCAGGATCGAGGCGGCTGGCGGCCATGTCATTCACATGGAGGTCGGCCAGCCCGCGGCCGGCGCGCCGAAGACCGCGATCGCGGCCGCACAGGCCGCACTTGAGGCGGGGCGGATCGACTATACGTCAGCACTCGGCATCCCCTCGTTGCGCGAGCGTATCTCGCGGCATTACCGCGATGCCTATGGCTGCAACGTCAGCCCGGAGCGAATCGTGGTGACCACGGGCTCCTCCGGCGGGTTCATCCTGGCCTTCCTGTCGATGTTCGAGCCCGGCGATCGTGTCGCGGTGACAGTGCCCGGCTATCCGCCGTACCGGCACATCCTCACTGCGCTCGGCTGCGAGCCGGTGCTGATCGAGACCACCAATGAGACGCGTCACGCGCTGACCGGCGAGGCGCTGCTCGCCGCTCATCGCAAGGCGCCGCTGAAAGGCGTGCTGGTCGGCAGCCCCGCAAATCCGACGGGAACGATGATGTCCCGCGAGGCGCTCGCCGGGCTGATCGCGGCGTCCGAGGATGCCGGCATCCGCTTCATCTCCGACGAGATCTATCACGGGCTCGACTATGCCTTTCCGGCGGTGACGGCGGCAGAGCTGTCGCCGCACGCACTCGTGATCAACTCGTTCTCGAAGTATTTTTGCATGACGGGCTGGCGCGTCGGCTGGATGGTCGTGCCCGAGATCCTGGTGCGCCCGATCGAACGGCTGCAGCAGAACCTCTCGATCTCGGTGCCGTCGCTGTCGCAGATTGCGGCAGAGGCCGCCTTCGACGGCGCGGCCGAGATGGAGGAGATCAAGCACGGCTATCAGGAAAACCGGCGCATCCTGATCGAGGGATTGCCCAAGGCGGGCCTCAGCAAATTCCTGCCTGCGGACGGCGCGTTCTACCTTTATGCCGACGTCTCGGATTTCACCTCCGACAGTCTCGACTTCGCCAAGCAGATGCTGGAGAAGGCCCAGGTTGCCGCAACGCCGGGCGTCGATTTCGATCCGATCCATGGCCGCTCGTTCATCCGATTCTCTTATGCACGTTCGGCCGCGGAGATGCGGGAGGCAGTTGACCGGATCGCTCACTGGCTTAAATAGCCGCCAGTTTCAAACAGCCTTCCGGAGTGCATCTTGTCTGACCGAACCGTACAGTCCGCCGCCACGTCGCATTCTCCTCTTGCCGCAGTGATGTGGCCGACCCGACCGGGTGAGACCGTCGGCGCCTTGCGCGCCGTCGTCTTGGTCGCGCTCGGCTCCGCACTGATGGCGTTGTCGGCCAAGGTGAACCTGCCGCTGCCTTATGTGCCGATGACGTTGCAGACCCTGGTCGTGCTGATGATTGGCGCGGCCTATGGCTGGCGCCTTGGCAGCGCAACCATGATCGCTTACCTCGCCGAAGGCGCGATGGGGCTGCCGGTGTTCGCAGGTCCGGTCGGTGGAATTGCACCGCTGCTCGGCCCGACTGCCGGTTATCTCTACGGCTTCGTGCTGGCTGCCTTCGTCATCGGCTGGTTCGCCGAACGGGGCTGGGATCGCAACGTCGTGCTGCTGTTTGCGGCAATGGCGGTCGGCCATGTCGTCATTTTCATCGCCGGTTTCGGCTGGCTGGCCTACGGCATCGGCCTTGGTGCAACCAAGGCCTGGGCGGTCGGCGTCGCGCCGTTCATTGCGGCCTCGGTGGTCAAGAACGCGCTGGGCGCCGCGCTGATGCCGGCGGTACGCCGGATCGTCGACAGCCGCGTCTAGAACTCACCATACGGAATGGTTCCAATTGACAGAGCCGGCCAAGTTGATCTTGGCTGGCTCTAAATTTTGAGGGGGGAGCGAACAATGACAACGACAACGATGGCCGGCGCGCCGGCCGCACCGAGCGCGGCCAAGCCGTGGTATAAAATCCTCTACGTCCAGGTGCTGATCGCGATCGTGCTCGGCGCAATCGTCGGCTGGCTCTGGCCGACGATTGCCACCAACGACTGGATCAAGGCGCTCGGCGACGGCTTCATCAAGCTGATCAAGATGGTGATCGCCCCGATCATCTTCTGCACCGTGGTCTCCGGCATCGCCCACATCCAGGATGCCAAGAAGGTCGGACGCATCGGCGTCAAGGCGCTGGTCTATTTCGAGATCGTCTCCACCTTCGCGCTCGTCATCGGCCTCATCATCGGCAACATCGTGAAGCCGGGCGCAGGCTTCGGCAACGCGGCGGCCAACGCGCAAGCCGTCGCCAATTACGCCAAGCAGGCCGAGGGCCAGAGGTCGGTCGACTTCATCCTGCACATCATTCCCGACACCGTGGTCGGCGCCTTCGCGCAAGGCGAGATCCTCCAGGTCCTGTTGTTCTCGGTGCTATTCGGCTTCGCCATCATGGGGCTCGGCGAGCGCGGCCACACCATCCGCAGCTTCATCGACGATGCCGCGCATGCGGTGTTCGGCGTCATCTCCATCGTGATGCGCGCGGCGCCGCTCGGTGCGTTCGGTGCGATGGCCTACACCATCGGCAAGTTCGGCACCGGCGCGATCCTCAATCTGATGGGCCTGATCGCGACGTTCTATTTGACCGCGGCACTGTTCGTGATCGTGGTGCTCGGCACCATCGCGCGCTTTGCGGGCTTCTCGATCTTCAAGTTCCTGGCCTACATCAAGGACGAGCTGCTGATCGTGCTCGGCACCTCGTCGTCGGAAAGCGCGCTGCCGTCCTTGATGGAGAAGCTGGAACGGCTCGGCTGCTCGAAGTCGGTGGTTGGCCTCGTGGTGCCCACCGGTTATTCGTTCAACCTCGACGGCACCAACATCTACATGACGCTGGCGACCCTGTTCATCGCGCAGGCGCTCGGCTTCGATCTCACCTTCGGCCAGCAGCTCACGATCCTGGTGGTGGCGATGCTGACCTCGAAGGGCGCCTCCGGCATCACCGGTGCGGGCTTCATCACGCTGGCCGCGACGCTCGCGGTGGTCGATCCGCGGCTCGTGCCGGGCATGGCGATCGTGCTCGGCATCGACAAGTTCATGAGCGAGTGCCGCGCGCTGACCAATCTCTGCGGCAACGGCGTCGCCTGCGTGATCGTCGCCTGGTGGGAGGGCGAGCTCGATCGCGACAAGCTCAACGCGCGGCTGAACCAGCAGATCGATCCGACGGACATGGAAACCGCCGTCACGACGGACTGATCTGCAAGCTGCATCCGGCGGCGGCGCGCCGTCAGACCTTGAAGTAGTAGGGCTGGTCGAGATCCTCGATCAGCCCTATTTCTTTTGGTGCCCAGCCGAGCAACGCGCGGGTCTTCGCGCTCGATGTCGGCACGTCGACGCCTGCGAATTGCGCGAACCATCCGAAATGCTCGGCCGCTTCGTCCGGCGATTTCGAGACCACGGGCACGCCAAGCCTTTTGCCGATCACGTCCGCAATCGCCTTGAACGGGATGCCTTCCTCGGCGATAGCGTGATAGCGTGGTGCGGTTGCGCCTTGCTCGAGTGCAAGCCGATAGACGCGCGCGGCGTCGAAGCGATGGCCGGCCGGCCAGCGATTCATCCCGTCGCCGATATAGGCCGCCACGCCATTCTGGCGTGCGAGGTTGATCAGGATCGGCACGAAACCGTGGTCGCCTGCGCCATGGGTGGTCGGCGGCAGCCGGACCACGGCGGTGCGGACGCCGGCCAGCGACAGCGCCGTTGATTCCGACACGCGTGGAAAGCGGTGTGCCGTCTCATCGTCCTCGGTCGCAAGCCGTCCGGGCGCCAGCAGCGCCACGCCGGAAGTGACGATGAGCGGACGGTCAGAGCCCTTGAGCTCCTCGCCGAGCGCGAGGATGGCGCGGCGGTCGAGCTCGCAATTGTCCAAAAATTTCGAGAAGTCATGATTGAAGCCGAGGTGCAGCACGCCGTCTGACGCGGCCGCGCCGCTGCGCAGGGAGGCATGGTCCTCCAGCGAGCCGCGGTGGACCTTTGCTCCCATCGCGGCGAGCGATGCGGCCCCCGCATCGGAGCGGGCGAGGCCGGTGACGCTATGGCCGGCAGCGATCAGGTCGGCAACGACGGCGGAGCCGACGAAGCCGGTGGCGCCAGTGACGAATACACGCATGAGCAGTTCTCCAAAGATCGGCAAAAAGGTTGGTAGGAGGCAGCATCTGCGCTAGGATTATCCGGGTAAAGTAGGGACATTATCAGGGTATAATAGCTAACAGGATGAGCGAGACCTCCAGCGAGAACCTGCTCGGGACCTATTTGAAGGACCGTCGCACCCGGCTCGACGCGACCGCCTTCGGGTTTGGCGGCGGCCGCAGGCGCACGCCGGGGCTGCGGCGCGAGGAAGTGGCGCAGCGGGCCAATATCAGCCCGACCTGGTACACCTGGCTGGAGCAGGGCCGCGGCGGCGCGCCGTCGGCCGATGTGCTCGACCGGATCGCCCGGGCCCTGATGCTCACCGACGTCGAGCGCGAGCATCTGTTCCTGATCGGGCTCGGCCGCCCGCCCGAGATCCGCTACCAGGCATCTGAAGGCGTCTCGCCGCGGCTTCAACGGGTGCTCGATGCGCTCGAGACCAGCCCGGCGATTATCAGGACCTTGATCTGGGATGTCGTTGCCTGGAATCGCGCGGCAACATTGGTGCTGACCGATTACGCCAAGCTTCCGCCGGAGCAACGCAACATCCTGCGGCTGATCTTCTCCGTGCCTCGCGTGCGCGCCGCGCAGTACGACTGGGAGAGCGTGGCCCGTTTCGTGGTCGCAGCGTTCCGGGCGGACGCGGCGCGCGCCGGCGCGGTCTCGCATGTCGCCGACTTCGTCGACGAAATGTGCGGTCTCAGCCCCGACTTCGCGAGGCTGTGGCGCGACAACGACGTCCGCAGCTATGGCGAGGGCGTCAAGCATCTGCGCCATCCCGTGCTCGGCCCGATCTCGTTCGAATATTCGGCCTTCGCCGTCGACGGCCGGCCCGATCTCGGCATGGTCGTCTACAATCCGGCAACGCCGGACGATGCCGCGCGCATCAAGGCTGTCCTCGCCAAGCAATCCGACTGACGGATTTCGCGATCTCGCCCGTTTAACTGGCATCTCTGACGCCGAAGGGGTGGGCGGTATCGTGGGCAACGTGGCTGTGAATCGGATTATGCTGGAGGCGGCAGAGCATTTTGCGGCCGGGCGGCCGGATCAGGCGGACGTGCTCTGCGCGGAGGTGCTCAAGGTTGAGCCGGATCATGTGCCGGCGCTGCACCTGGCCGCCGTTGCCGCCTTCGTCACCGACCGCGCCGCCGACGGCGCCGCGCTGCTCAACCGGGTCTTCAATATCGATCCCGACCATGCGCCGGCGCTGGCCACGCTCGGCGATGCGCTCGCGGTGAAAGGCGAGCACGCCGGCGCCGTGGCCGCGTTCCAGCGCGCGCTGCGCCGGAAGCCGGACGATGCCGGTCTCCACAACAAGCTCGGCGTGGCGCTTGGCGAACTCTCGCGCTTCGGCGAAGCCGAGACCTCCTATCGCCGCGCAATCGCGCTCGATGCGCATCTGACGCGCGCGTGCTTCAATCTCGCCGTCGCGCTCGCCGAGCAGGGGCGATTGATCGAGGCGGAGGACGCCTATCGCGCCGTGATCGCGCGCGAGCCTGCTTTTCGCGGCGTCTGGCTCAATCTCGGCAACGTCCTTGCGGACCAGAACAGGTCGGGCGATGCCGTGGCCGCCTATCGCCGCGCGCTCCAGCTTGATCCCAACGATGTCGGCTTGATCTGTAATATCGGCGCGGCGCTCTATCGGCAAGGATTGCGCGAAGAGGCCATCGTCCAGTATCGCCGTGCCATCGCGCTCGCGCCCGACAATGTCGCGGCGCTGCGCCTGCTTGGCCTTATCCTGCATGAAGCCCGCCATTTGCAGGAGGCCGCCGAGATCTACCGGCAAACATTCGCGCGCGATCCCGCCGATCACACCATCGCCACCAATCTCGGCGCCTGCCTCTCCGATCTCGGTGCGCTCGACGACGCCGTTGCGGCCTGCGAGCACGCGCTGCTGCTCAAGTTCGATCATGCGCCGGCCCATACCAATCTCGGCATCATCTTCGAGAAGCAGCAGCGCGTCACCGATGCGGTCGCCGCGCATCGTTGCGCGGTTGCGGCCGATCCGTCCTATGCCAAGGGCCACGCCAACCTCGCGGTCGCGCTGCGCAACGCCGGCGAGATCGACGAGGCGCTCACGGCGTCGGCCCGCGCGGTCGCGCTCGATCCGGAGCAGCCGCTCGCGCAATACAACCACGCGCATTTCCTGCTGATGAACGGCCATTTTGCCGAGGGGTTCGAGGCCTATCGGTGGCGCCGCAAATGCAAGACGCTGTCGGACGGCGATCCGACTTTCAATGAGCCGGAATGGCGGGGCGAGCCGCTCGCAGGCTGCACCTTGCTGGTATTCGCCGAATACGGCCTCGGCGATGCCCTGCATTTCGTACGCTATCTGCCGATGGTGGCGGGGAAGGGCGGCAAGATCATCCTGCAGGTGCAGCCCGCGCTCGCTTCGCTGTTGCGGCAGTTGCCTGATGTCACCGTGATTCCGCGCGGCGAGGCGCTGCCGCCATTCGATCTGCAATTGCCGCTGATGAACCTGCCGCGCCTGTTCGGCACCACGCTCGACAATCTGCCTGCGGACGTTCCGTATCTGCACCCCGACCCCGGCAAGCTCTCGCGCTGGCGAGCCGTGCTTGATCGCGAGACGCGTCTGAAGGTCGGCGTGGTCTGGGCCGGCAATCCCAGGCACAAGGGCGACGGGCAGCGCTCGCTGTCGGCCGCGGCGGTGTTGCCGCGGCTCGTGATGCCGGGCGTGCAGCTCTACAGCCTGCAAAAGGAGCCGCGCGCGGAAGACGGTGCGGTGCTGGCGGCGCTCGGCGACGACGTGATCGATCTCGCGCCTGCGCTCGGGGATTTCGCCGACACGGCGGCGGCCGTGGCAGCGCTCGATCTCGTCATCGCCGTCGACACCTCGGTTGCGCATCTGGCCGGCGCGCTCGGCCGCCCGGTCTGGATGCTCACGCCATACGCGCTCGACTGGCGTTGGCTGCGCGATCGCGAGGACAGCCCGTGGTATCCAACCATGCGGCTGTTCCGTCAGCGCAAGCCGCGCGAATGGGGTGGTCCGCTAATGCGTCTGACGGCCGCGCTCTCAGTCCTCGCCGCGAAAGCCGAGAGCTAGAACCGCTCCGGCCGATACGGCGTCGGATCGATCGAGGGCGTCTCGCCGTTCATCATCTCCGCGAGCAGGCGTCCGGTGGCGGGGCCGAGCGTAAAGCCCTGGTGGCCGTGGCCGAAATTCATCCAGAGGCCGGGGTGGCGCGGGGCGCGACCGAGCACCGGCACCATGTCCGGTGTGCAGGGGCGGGTGCCGAACCACGGCTCCGGTTCGGCGCGCTTGCCGAGATCGATCAGCTCGCGCGCCGAGGCTTCGGCGCTGGCGAGCTGCACCGGCGTTGCCAGTGCATCCGGGCCGGTCAACTCAGCACCGGTGGTGATGCGGATGCCCTTGGCCATCGGCCCCATGGCATAGCCGCTGCCCTTGTCGACCAGCGGCAGATCGAGCGAGGCGCCGCCGCTGTAATGCATGTGGTAGCCGCGCTTGCGCACCAGCGGAATCCGGTAGCCGAACTTGTGCAGGAGATCCGGCGACCACGGCCCCAGCGTCACGACGGCGTTGGCGGCATCGATGCGGCCATTGTCGGTGTCGACCGACCATCCGATCGCGGTCTGCTGCAGCGACTGCGCATTGCCGAGCACGATGGTGCCACCGAGGCGCTCGAACAGATCGGCATAGGCGGTGACCAGGGCGCCGGGGTCGGACACGGTCCAGGTGTCGAGCCAATGGATCGCGCCGGGGAGATCGTCGCGCAAGATCGGCTCGGCCTTGGTCAATTCGCTGCCCGAGAGCACATGAAAATTGACGCCGAACTCGCGGCGGTCTTCTTCCGCGGCCTTGATTGAATGGTCGAGCTCGGCGGCGTCGCGAAACAGCGCGCGATAACCGGCGCGGCGGATCAGATTGTCGGCATGGGCCTCGCGGATGAGGATGTCGTGCTCGGGCGTCGCATAGGCGATCAGCTGCGCCCAGGCCGCGATCGCTTCGCGATGCCGCTTCGGAGCCGAATGCCACCAATAGCGGAGCAGGGGCTCGACGTGGCGATGCAGCGAGGACAAGCTGTAGCGCACGTCGTTGGTGCGGCCGGTCGCGATCTTCACGAGCGAGGCGAGATCGCGCGGCATCGGATAGGGCCGTACCGCTTCCGCCTGGATCATCCCGGCATTGCCGTAGCTGGTCTCGCGGCCGGGCTCCCTGCGGTCGACCAGCGTGACGGTCCAACCGCGTTGCCTCAGATGCAAGGCGGCGCCGACGCCCACCATGCCGCCGCCGAGAATGATTGCGCTTTGCATCGGCAGAACTCTCCTGTCAGGCCGGCTTCGGCGCAAGCTTGGGCTGCGCCGTGTTGATGGTCGTGGCGACGACGACCGACAGCGCCGTCATCGCCACCAGGAAGCCGAAGGCGGCATCGAACGATCCGGTTCCGGTCACGATGAAGCCTATCGCCGCCGGTGCGACGAAGCCTGCACTCTGGCCGCCGAGATTGACCATGCCGACGCCCGATCCGATCTGGTCGTCGCGCAGCAATTTGGTCGGGAGCGCAATCACAGCGGCCAGCACGAAGGATTTGAAGAAGTAGACCAGCGACTGATAGGCGATCAGCACCGTGATCGTCTCCGCCTTGTACATGGCGTAGAGGAAGATGCCGGTCAACGCGGAGCTGCCGATCAGCAGATATTTTTCCCGCTCGGCGAAGAACGTGGTCATGACCCAGCCGCCGATCGCCGTCGCGAACGTCGCCATCACGAACGGGATCGGAGCCACCACGCCGACGGTCTTGAGGTCGAGTCCGCGTTGCTGCAGCAGATAGAGCGGCATCCAGGAATCCAGGCCCTTGTTGACGCAGCTAAGACCAAACCACACCACCATCAGCTGCCACAGCAGCGGATTCTTCATGAGCTCGCGCATCGGCGCGCGCTCTACGGCCTTTGCCGATGGGCCCGCAGGCGCCTTGTCCGGGCGTCCGAGATACGGGACGAAGACGAAATAGATCACCGCGAAGACGATGCCGGCGATGCCGATCGCGTTGAAGGCGTGGCGCCAGCCGAGCCAGACGATCAACGGCGCCATGATCAGCGGTGCGACCATGCTGCCGGCATAGTTCGACGACAGCAGCAGCGCCGACATTTTGGGCCGGCTGTCCCTCTTGAATACCTCGGCGATGGCGCGAATGCTTGCCGGCGGAAAGCCGCCCTCGGCGATGCCGAAGACGAAGCGGATCGCGATCAGCGAGGTCAGCGACCAGGCGAGACTGGTGAAGGCCGTGAACAGCGACCACATCACGATGGTGACGATCACCACATATTTCGAGCCGAAGCGGTCGGAGAGCCATCCGCCCGGCACCTGCATCGCGGCGTACCCTAAGAAGAACGCGCTGATGACGATGCCGAGATCGGCAGCCTGGAGATTGAAGTCCTTGCCGATCTGCGCCAGCGCCAGCGAGATCGCGGCGCGGTCGATGTAGGAGATGCAGTAGGCGATATAGAGCAGGACGAAGGCGATGATGCCGGTCTTTCGGTTCGACAATTCGGCCATGCTGATCTCCGCTTTGCCGGCGACCCGGCGGGCTTGCCTGTTTGCTTGGTCTATTCCCAGGTGAGGAAGCCGGGCGCGGACGCCAGCGGCGGCGCCGTCGCAAGTCGCGCCAGGTCAGGCACCGGCCGGCACAATTGCGCATCGCCCGCGAACGCGGCCTCCAGGCTTGCGGCAATGGCGAGCACGATGGCATCGCCACCGCGCGGGCCAACGATCTGCAGGCCGAAGGGCAAGCCGGCTTCATCGACGCCGAGCGGAATGCTGATCGCGGGATGGCCGGGAAGCGTGACGGCATAGGCGAGCGCGAGCCAGTGGAAGTAGGATTTCGTAGGCGCCCCGTCGATCTCGGCGGGATAAAGCTCCGACCACGGCCGCGGACTGAGTGTGATCGTCGGGCTGATCAGTACGTCGCAGGTCTCGAAGAAGCTTTGATAGGCACGATAGATCCGAGTTTGCGTCGTCGCGGCACGACCGTGATCTTCGAGCGTGTAGCTCAGGCCTTCCTCGACATTGGCGCGGACATTGGGGCCGAGCATCTCGGGCCGCTCTTTGTAGTTCTTGCCGTGCATCGCCAGGAACAGGCCGGCGCGCAGCACGGCGAAGGCGTCGTCTGCGCCGGTGCAGTCCGGCGTCGCCTCTCGGCTTTCGGCGAACAGCGGCGCAAGCCTCTTCACGCGATCGCGGAACACGCGGCGGATGGCTTGCTCGGTCGGTGCGAATCCGAAGTCTTCGGTGAAGGCAAGGCGCAGCTTGCCAAGCTCGGCCGGGCGCGGCGCGGACCAGCGCTCGGCGCGCCCGCGCAGGGGCTCGCCGGGAAGCGTGTAGGCGAGTGGATCGCGGGCATCGTCGCTCGCCATCGCCGATAGCATCAGCGCGGTATCGGCGACGCTGCGGGCCATCGGTCCGTCGGTCGACAGATTGGACCAGCCGAAGGCGCGCTTTTCGCTCGCCACCAGGCCGTAGGAGGGACGCATGCCGACGATACCGGCATAGCCCGCGGGATTGCGCAGGGATCCGCCGGTGTCGGAGCCCGAGGCAAGCGGTGCCATGCCGCAGGCGAGCGCGACCGCCGATCCGCCGGAGGAGCCGGCCGCCGAGCGCATGGGATCGAAGGGATTGCCGGTCGCACCGAAGACGGGATTGCGGGTGTTGCCGCCCGCCGCCCATTCCGGCGTATTGGTCTTGCCGAAGATGATGGCGCCCGCCGCACGCAGCCGCGCGATCGAGCCCTGGTCGGCGGCAGGGACATTGTCGCGCAACAGGGGACTGCCGTAGGTCGAGCGCATTCCGGCGGTGTCTTGCGTATCCTTGATCAGGACGGGGAGCCCGTGCAGCGCGCCATGATCCTCGCCGCGCAGGATCGCGGCCTCAGCCTTCTTCGCGGCGGCACGTGCACCCGGCTCGTCGAGCGTCACGACCGCATTGACGGCGGCATTGATGGCGCCGATGCGGGACAGGCAGGCGTCGAGCAGCTCGACGGGCGAGATCGCCCGTGCGGTCAGCAGACGGCGCAGCTCGACGGCACTCGTGTCGCAAAGTTCGGACAACGCCAGGCCCTTTCAAATTGTGAAAACGATTTAGCATATCGGAAACCGCGTTCAGCGCACCAATATTCGCCAAATCGGGGCAATTCATGCACAAATCTTGGCGTGTGTGCCCGGGAGGCACCCTGGAGAGGTATTGTGCGGCGGATCACGCCGAAAAGATTAGGCCGATCGGCCAATATTTTTTCCCCGCAGCGTGATAGACATACCGCATGAGCGAGATCACGACGCCCGAAGGTGCCAACTCCCAGCTCGGCCAATGCCTCAAGGCGGCGCGCCAGGCGCGCGGCCTGACGCTCAAGCAGGTGGCGGAGCGAACGGGCATGGCGCTGTCGACCCTGTCGAAGGTCGAGAATGGCCTGATGTCGCTGACCTACGACAAGCTGCTCCAGCTTACCTCCGGCTTGAAGATGGAGATCGCGGAGCTGTTCAATCCGGCGGTCGCAGCGCCTACGCAAGGCAGGCCGGTCACCGCGCGGCGGAGCATCAGCCGGGCCGGGCAGGGGCAGCTGATCGCCACGAAATTCTACACCTACACCTATCAATGCACCGACCTGATCGGCAAGCGCATGGTGCCGATCGTGGCCGAGGTCCGCGCGCGCTCGCTGGACGAATTCGGTCCGCTGCTGCGCCATGCCGGCGAAGAGTATTTTCTGGTGACGAGCGGACGCGTCGCGGTTCACACCGAGTTCTACGCGCCGGAGATCCTTGGCGAGGGCGACGGCATCTATCTCGATAGCACCATGGGCCACGCCTATCTCAACGCCGGCGAGGCACCGTCCGCCAAGGGCGTCTGTCTCTGCACCAGCGAGGCGCCTGATCTCTACGACCAGCTTCGCCAGATCGCTTCGCGCGAGGTGGCGCCGCTCGGTGACGACGAACTGCCGCCGCCGTAACCTTCAGGCGAGGCGTGAAATGAAAAACGCCCGGCCAGGCCGGGCGTTTTTTATTCGGACGCGGGCTCTATTCGCCGCCGCCGAAACGGCGCGACCACCAGCCGGCGCGACGCGGCGCGGCCGGCGTCTCGCTTGCCGCTTCCGGCGCAGGCTCAGGCGCGGGCGGAGCAACCGGCTCCGGCGCTGCTGCAACCGGGGTTGCCGGCTCGCTCGAGTTGCTCGACAGGAAGCTCACCTTCTCCCGGACGGTGGAGCGGCGTCGTGCCGCCTTGTCGTCGGATGCGGGCTCTTCCTCAGAGGGCGCGGGCTGCACCGGCGTTTCAACCGGCGCCTGCAACCGAAACTCGGGCTGGGACGTTTCGACCGGCGCGATATGCTCCGAATGCGCAATCGAGGGAGCTGTCTCGCTGCCGGAGCTATCGAAATCAGCGACCGCTTCGGTTGCTTCCGACGGCGGATTGCCCGTGAGCTCGTCGCCGATGGAGCCGGCGAGACCCTCCTCGCCGGTACCGCGCCGACGACGTCCACCCCTGCGACCACGCCGGCGACGGCGGTCGCCGCTACCCTGCTGCTCGCCACGGGCGGCCTGTTCTTCGCCTTCCTCGCCGTCCTGTTCGGCCTCGGCGTCCTCTTCACCTTCGCCTGCGACCGCTACGGCCCCTTCAGGAGAAGCGGGAGCACCATCCTCGCGCGCCTCGCCGTCGCGCTGACCGCCGCGGCCACGCCGGCGGCGGCGGCGCTTGCGGCGCTGGCCGTCCTGCTCGGGCGAAGCATCGCCTGCGGCCTGCTCTTCGGAGAGACCTTCGGTTTCCTCGGTCTCGACCTCGGATTCCAGCTCCGTATCGAGCTCCTCGTCGTCATAGGCCTCTTCGGCCAGCGGCGGCGGGCTTGCGGCCGCCTGTGCCGCCAGCAGCGCCTTGGCGGCTTCGAGCGTATGCACCTGCTCGCCGCGGTCGATGACATAGGCCTGCGGTCCGCTGACGCTGGGGTCGGCGATGACAGACAGCGAGACCTTGAAGCCGTTTTCGAGATCGCGCAGATGACCACGCTTGTGGTTCAGCACATAGAGCGCGACGTCGGTGCGGGTGCGGACCACGAGGTTGTGGGTCGCGCCCTTCATCAGGATCTCTTCGAGGCCGCGCAGCAGCTGCAGCGCCACCGAGGACACCGAGCGGACATGGCCGGTGCCGCCGCAATGCGGGCAGGGATCGGTCGAGGATTCCAGCACGCTGGCGCGGATGCGCTGGCGCGACATCTCGAGCAGGCCGAAATGCGAGATGCGCCCGACCTGGATGCGTGCACGATCCTGCCGCAGGCAGTCGGACAGCTTGCGCTCGACCGCACGGTTGTTGCGCTTCTCGTCCATATCGATGAAGTCGATGACGATCAGGCCGGCGAGATCGCGCAGGCGGAGCTGGCGGGCGACCTCTTCGGACGCCTCCAGATTGGTCTTGAGCGCGGTGTCCTCGATATGGTGCTCGCGCGTCGATCGTCCGGAGTTGACGTCGATCGAGACCAGCGCCTCGGTCTGGTTGATGACGATGTAACCGCCAGAGCGCAACTGTACGGTCGGCGAGAACATCGCATCGAGCTGGCTCTCGACGCCCATGCGCGAGAACAGCGGCTGGCCGTCGCGATACTGCTTCACCGCGCTGACATTGGCGGGCATCAGCATCTTCATGAAGTCGCGGGCTTCGCGGTAGCCGGATTCACCGGCCACCGAGATCTCGTCGATCTCCTTGTTGTAGAGGTCGCGCAGCGAGCGCTTGATCAGCGAGCCTTCCTCGTAGACCAGCGTCGGGGCCTGCGACTTCAGCGTCAGGTCGCGTACCGTCTCCCACATCCGGATCAGGTACTCGAAGTCGCGCTTGATCTCGGGCTTGGTGCGGGCGGCACCCGCGGTGCGCAGGATGATGCCCATGCCCTCGGGCACGTCGAGATCCTGCACCACTTCCTTCAGGCGCGAACGGTCCTGGGCCGAGGTGATCTTGCGGCTGATGCCGCCGCCACGGGCGGTGTTCGGCATCAGAACGGCATAGCGGCCGGCGAGCGAGAGGTAGGTCGTCAGCGCCGCGCCCTTGTTGCCGCGCTCTTCCTTGACCACCTGCACCAGCATCACCTGGCGGCGCTTGATGACTTCCTGGATCTTGTACTGGCGGCGCGGGCGGAACGTGCGCTCCGGCACTTCCTCGAGCACGTCGTCACCGCCGACGGATTCGACGTGCTCCTCCTCGGCTTCCTCACCGTCGTCATCGTCCTCGTCGTCTTCGTCGGCCCTCGCTTCGGCGTCCTGATGCGGCGCTTCAGTGCTCTCGCCGGCGGCGTAGACGGCATCGGCCGGCTCGGTGACGGAGGTCACGGCTTCGGCAAAAGCCTCGCCATGCGTTTCCTCGTCATGCGTTTCGAAGGCGGGAGCTTCCTGAGGCTCGGCAACGACGGCGGGCTCGGCGCCGATCGCCGCGACAGGCGCGGGCGTCTCGTCGGCATGATCATGGTCGTGATGATCGTGCGCGTCGTCATGGCCATGGTCGTCATGATCGTGAGCGTGATGGTGATCATCGTGCTCATGATCGTCATGCTCGTGATCGTCGTGATCATGGTCATGATGATCGTGGTCGTGACCTTCATGCTCGCCGTGATGCTCGGCATCGGCGTGCAGATGCTCGCCCCCATGCAGAGCGCCCTCGGCGAGCTCCGGCAGGGCCTGGCCCTCGACCGGCTGGCCGGCCGGATCGGCGAGACCCTCGACGATCTCGCTGCGGACACGTTCGCCTTGACCGCGGCGGCGGGCGTTGCGGTGGCGCGAGCGGCGGCGGCCGTGGGAGCGGTTCTCGCTCTCTTCCTCGGCTTCGCGATGGGCCTGCTCTTCGGCCTCGATCAGCGCCTGCCGGTCGGCGACCGGGATCTGGTAGTAGTCGGGATGGATTTCGCTGAAGGCGAGGAAGCCGTGGCGGTTGCCGCCATATTCAACGAAAGCGGCCTGGAGCGAGGGTTCGACCCTTGTGACCTTGGCGAGGTAGATATTCCCGCGCAGTTGCTTGCGTTGCGCGGTCTCGAAGTCAAACTCCTCGACGCGATTGCCGCGGACCACGACGACCCGGGTCTCTTCCGGGTGGGTGGCATCGATCAACATCTTGTTGGGCATGTCTTAACTCTTGGCGGCGGCGGGCGCGATCGACCGTGGGCGCGAAGAGCGCTGCCGGGTGACGCGACGGTCCACCTGATTCGGGGGTGAGGGGAAGGCCGAAACGCCGTCTCTCGCGCCTTGCCGAACCGGAAGCTTCAGGACCGAAACGGCGCGCGGGAGCGTCACTCCGCAGCGTCGCGAAAGGTCCTTCAGAATTCGTCGGCACAGTCTGGCGCATCAAGCGTCGGCCCGTATGAAACATCGGGCGGCGGGGCCGCCCCTAATCAGTTGCTGCTGGCCGGGCATGGCGCGTGCGCGCTCGCCTTGGATCAAGAACCGCCCCCTTGGGATTAAGGGATCGGGTAACTGGCCGCGTCGCTGTCAAAACTGCTCCGGAAACAGTTGGTAACCGGAAACCGTCCGCCGCCGGGGCTTGCCCCGCTCCACCTCGCTGCCGCGCACCGCGCTGGTCTTAGAGGGGAACAGAAAAACGCTGGAATTCCCAAACCTTGGGAGTTCCGGCGCTGCACCGGGAGGCTGAATGCGACACAACCGGAAATTATTGGCCGTCAGCAATCCGTACATACGAGGAATGGGCCATCCGTGCAAGGGAGCGTCGCACGCCGGTCACAGTCGGACAGTTTCGTGTTTCCGTCATTAAGGATCGTTTAACCCTGTGGTTCTATTGCGTTAAAGAGGGCCGCTCGGAGGCACGGATTCGGTGGCGAGCCGCACAAATCAAAGGGTTTTGCTGGGGGTTGCGCTGCTGTGTGCCGCGGCGTCGCCGTGCGCCGATTCCTCGCGTCTGAACGCGGCCGAAACCCCATCGCAACCCTCTGTTGCGACGACGAATTTTCCGATTGCCACCGCCGCGCGCCTGGCCGGTGACGGCAAGCAGACCCGCTTCATTCTCGACCTCGACCAGACCGTCAGCTTCCGCGCCACGACGCTCGCCGATCCCTACCGGGTCGTGGTCGACGTTCCCCAGGTCAATTTTCAGCTGGGCCCGGGCACTGGGTCCGGGCGAGGGCTGGTCAAGGCCTTCCGCTACGGGCTCGTGATGCCCGGTGGCTCCCGAATCGTGTTCGACCTGACCGGGCCCGCCAAGATCGCCAATTCCTATGTGCTCGAGGCGGCCAACGGCCAGCCGGCCCGGCTCGTGCTCGAGCTGGAGGAGGTCGACCGCGCGGCTTTCGTGCAGACGCCCGCCCCGGAGAATCGACCCGAACTGCGGCCAGCGATTGCCGCCGCGCCTCCGGCAACGATTGCTGTCGCGCCCGAATCGGCGCCGCAAAAGCCAGGGGCACCGTCCGACGGCCGTCCGGTCGTTGTGATTGACCCCGGCCATGGCGGCATCGACAACGGCACCCAGTCGAACGGCGAGAGCGAGAAGAATCTGGTGCTCGCCTTTGGCCTGGCGCTGCGCGACCGGCTGGAAAAGGCCGGCAAATACCGGGTGGTGATGACGCGGGACGACGACACCTTCATTCCGCTCAATGACCGGTCCAAAGTCGCCCGCAATCTGAACGCCGCGCTGTTCGTCTCGATCCACGCCGATGCGCTGCCGAAAGCCGAGGGCGACGCGCAGGGCGCCACCATCTACACGCTCTCGGACAAGGCCTCCGACGCCGAGGCCCAGCGCCTGGCCGATGCCGAAAATCGCGCGGACGCGATTGCCGGCTTCAATCTCGCGGAAGAGCCGACCGACGTCGCCGACATCCTGATCGATCTAACGCAGCGGGAAACCCGCACCTTTTCAAACCGTTTTGCGCATTTGCTGATGGGCGAAATGAAGTCGACCGTGCGGATGCACAAGCATCCACTGAAGTCGGCCGGTTTCCGGGTGCTGAAAGCCCCCGACGTGCCCTCGGTGCTGGTCGAGATCGGCTACGTCTCCAACAAGGGCGACCTCGAGCACCTCGTGTCCGAGGGCTGGCGGTCGCGCGCGGTGGGTTCGATGGCCCAGGCGATCGACACGTTCCTGGCCAAGCGGATGGCGACGGCGGGGGCCAGCAATTAAACAGGAAACGCCGGTTCCGATGTTAAGCCCTAGTTTGGCCACAGCGGACGCTTTATAAAACCGGCGCAGGGGGTTCCGGAATCGACGAGAATCCCGTTTCGGCAAGCGTCTTTCGGTCCGGCATCGATGGTATTGAGTAGGCCGGGGAGTTCGCGACGTGAGGATGGCGTCCGTTTGGGGCGCCTTGAGGCTGATCTTGGTCTGCTCTTGGGCCGATCCAGGGATTAAACGGATAAACACATAATGCGCTTGCTTGTGCGGTTCATGGGCTTCCTGTTCGCCGCGGGAACGGTGGTGTTCCTTGTCGGTGTCGGTGCCGTGGCAGGCCTGATCTGGCATTTCTCCAAGGATTTGCCCGACTACTCTCAGCTTCAGGATTACGAGCCGCCGGTGATGACCCGCGTGCACGCGGTCGACGGCTCGCTGCTCGGCGAATACGCCAAGGAGCGGCGGCTGTACCTCCCGATCCAGGCGGTGCCGAAACTCGTGATCAACGCGTTCCTCGCCGCCGAAGACAAGAATTTCTACGAGCATGGCGGCATCGACTACACCGGCATGGCCCGCGCCGGCCTGGTCTATCTGCAGAACTACGGCTCAAACCGCCGTCCGCAGGGCGCTTCCACGATCACCCAGCAGGTCGCCAAGAACTTCCTTCTGACCAACGAGGTCTCGTTCGCGCGCAAGATCAAGGAAGCCTTGCTCGCGATGCGGATCGAGAAGACCTATTCGAAGGACAAGATTCTCGAGCTGTATCTCAACGAAATTTATCTCGGCCTCGGCGCCTACGGCATCGCAGCCGCCTCGCTGGTCTATTTCGACAAGTCGGTGAACGAGCTCACCGTGGCGGAAGCCTCATACCTCGCGGCGCTGCCGAAGATGCCGGCGACGCTGCATCCGGTGCGTAACCGCGACCGCGCCATCGAGCGCCGCAATTACGTGATCGACCGCCTCCAGGAGAACGGCTGGATCAAGCAGGCCGACGCCGACAAGGCGCGCAAGGAGCCGCTGGCCGTCACCAACCGCTCCAACGGTGCCCACACATTCGCCGGCGAATATTTCGCCGAAGAGGTCCGCCGCGACATCTTCGAGCGCTATGGCGAGAAGAAGCTGTATGAGGGTGGCCTCTCGGTGCGCACCACGCTCGATCCGAAGATCCAGGTCATGGCGCGCAAGACCATGGTTGCCGGCCTCGTCAACTATGATGAGCAGCAGGGTTATCGCGGCGCCATGAGCAAGCTCGATATTTCGGGCGACTGGGGCGTGAAGCTCGCCGAGATCAAGTCGCTCTCCGACATCTCGCCGTGGCGCATGGCGGTGGTGCTGGAAACCAGCGACCAGTCGGCGCGGATCGGCTTCCAGCCGAACCGCGAGCTAGGCGGCGCCGTCAGCAAGCAGCGCGAGACCGGCCTGATCACGCTTGACGGCGTCAAATGGGCGAAGGCGGCTTCGGGAGCCGGGAAGGGCAGGGCTGCCACGGGTGTGTCGCAGGTGCTCCAACCCGGCGACGTGATCTATGCCGATCCGCTCTACACCAAGGAAGGACAACCGGTCGAAGGCCAATACCGCCTGCGCCAGATACCCGAAGTATCGGGCGCGATGGTAGTGATGGACCCCTGGACCGGTCGCGTGCTCGCAATGGTCGGCGGCTTCTCGTTCGACCAGAGCCAATTCAATCGCGCCACCCAGGCCTACCGGCAGCCGGGATCGTCGTTCAAGCCGATCGTCTATTCGGCCGCACTCGACAACGGCTACACGCCCTCGACCGTCGTGCTCGACGCGCCGATCGAAATCGATCAGGGCCAGGGCGCCGGTGTGTGGCGGCCGGAAAACTTTGATGCCGGCAAGTATATGGGTCCGATGACCTTGCGCAATGCGCTGCGGCTGTCGCGCAACACGGTGACGGTGCGGCTTGCGCAAGACATCGGCATGCCCCTGATCGGCGAATATGCGCGCCGCTTCGGTGTCTACGATGAGCTGCCGAACTATCTCTCCTATGCACTCGGCGCCGGCGAAACCACGGCAATGCGCATGGTCACGGCCTATTCGATGCTCGCCAATGGCGGCCGCCGCGTGAAGCCGACCTTGATCGACCGTATCCAGGATCGCTACGGCCGCACCATCTTCAAGCATGACCAGCGCGAATGCCGCGGCTGCGACGCGCCCGGCGGCTGGAAGAACCAGGCCGAGCCGCAGCTGATCGATCGTCGCGAGCAGGTGCTGGACTCGATGACCGCCTATCAGATCACCGAGCTGCTGGAGGGCGTGGTCCAGGCCGGTACCGCGACCGTCGTGAAGGAAGTCGGCAAGCCGATCGCCGGCAAGACCGGCACCACCAACGAGGCCAAGGACGCGTGGTTCGTCGGCTTCTCGCCGGACATCGCAGTTGCCATCTACATGGGCTACGACAAGCCGCGCTCGCTCGGCAGAGGCAATGCCGCAACCGGCGGCCATCTCTCTGCCCCGATCGCGCGCGATTTCCTCAAGCTTGCGCTTGCCGACAAGCCCGCGGTCCCGTTCAAGGTGCCGGCCGGCATTAAGCTGGTTCGCGTCGTCTCCAAGACCGGCATGCGCGCCGGCCCCGGCGAGACCGGCGGAACCATTCTGGAAGCCTTCAAGCCGGGTACGGCGCCGCCGGATAACTACTCCGTCATTGGCGTCGCTGATGCTGACGGCCGCGGCGCGCCGGGGGCGCCGCAGCAGCAGCCGGATTCCGGCTTCTTCATGCGGCCGGGCACCGGCGGGCTGTACTAGCGGATAACGGGGCAGACAGACGAGGCCGGCGGTTGCGCTTTGCAGCCGCCGCCGTTACATCCCCTTTTCAATTGCACGCGGGATTCCGCGAGACCAGAGAACGACATGCGCGCCGAAATCGAACGGTTGGTAGAAGAGATCAAGCAGTCGGTCGGGCTGCTGAGGAGGCATCTTTGACGTCGAGAAATCGACGGCGCGCCTCGCTGAGCTGAACAAGCTCGCAGAAGATCCCAATCTCTGGAACGATCCCCAGAAAGCCCAAAAGCTGATGCAGGAGCGAACCTCGCTGGAGGATTCGCTCTCGGGCATCGGCAAGGTCGAGCAGGAGCTCGAGGACGATATCGGGATGATCGAGCTCGGCGAGGCCGAGGGCGACGCCGGTGTCGTGGCCGAAGCTGAAGCCGCACTCAAGAGCCTCAAGAAGGAAGTCGCCCGGCGCGAGCTTGAGGCGCTGCTGTCGGGCGAGGCCGATCGCTTCGACTCCTATCTCGAAGTCCATGCCGGCGCCGGCGGCACCGAGAGCCAGGACTGGGCGCAGATGCTGTTGCGCATGTACACGCGCTGGGCCGAGACGCACGGCTTCAAGGTCGAATTCCTCGAAGAGTCCGAGGGCGAAGAAGCCGGCATCAAGTCCGCGACCATCCAGGTCTCCGGCCACAATGCCTATGGCTGGCTGAAGACCGAGGCCGGCGTGCACCGGTTGGTGCGCATCTCGCCGTTCGATTCCAACGCGCGGCGGCATACGTCTTTCTCCAGCGTGCAGGTATTCCCCGTCATTGACGACAGCATCAAGATCGACATCAAGGAAGCCGACGTCCGCGTCGACACCATGCGGTCGGGCGGCGCCGGCGGTCAGCACGTCAACAAGACCGAATCCGCGGTGCGCCTGACGCATATCCCGACCGGCGTCGCGGTGGTCTGCCAGGCCGGCCGCTCCCAGCACAAGAACCGGGCGCAGGCCTGGGATATGCTGCGCGCGCGGCTTTACGAGATCGAGCTGAAGAAGCGCGAGGAGAAGGCCGCCGCCGACCAGGCCGCCAGGACCGAAATCGGCTGGGGCCACCAGATCCGCTCCTACGTGCTGCAGCCCTATCAGATGGTGAAGGACCTGCGCACCGGCGTGCAGACCTCCGACACCTCGGGCGTGCTCAACGGCGAGCTCGACGACTTCATGGCCGCGACCCTGGCGCAGCGCGCCTTCGGCACCACCGGCGCCGACATCGAGGACGTGGACTGATCATGCCCCGCGTTGCCTTCATCGGATTGGGGCGGATGGGCCATGGCATGGCCGGCCGCTATCTCGATGCCGGTTTTACGGTGACGCTGTGGAATCGCAGCAGGGCAAAAGCAGAAGACCTGATCGCGCGCGGCGCGCATTGGGCGACTTCGCCCGAGGATGCCGCGATCGATGCCGACGCGGTCGTGACCATGGTCGCCGATGACGAGGCCTCGCGCGCCGTCTGGCTCGGGCTCAACGGCGCGGCCAAGACGGCCAAGGCCGGCACCATTGCGATCGAGTGCTCCACCGTTTCCTATGATCATGCGCGCGAGATGGGCCGCGAGCTCAATGCGCGCGGGCTGATCTACATCGACTGCCCCGTGACGGGATTGCCGGATGCGGCCGCGGCCGGAAAGCTGACGTTGCTTGCCGGCGCTGACGCGGCCGACCTCGAGCGGGCGCGCCCGTTCCTCGAACCGATCGGCTCGACCATCCGCCATTTCGGCGCGGTCGGATCCGGCACGGTCTACAAGCTCATCAACAATCTCCTGGGCGCGATCCAGATCGCGGGCCTCGCCGAGGGCCTCGCGATCGCCGAGCAGGCCGGGCTCGACATGAAGCTGGTGCTGGAGTCGATCCAGGCGGGCGTCGCCGCCAGCCCGCAGGTGCAGCGCCATTCCAAGCGCATGGTCGCCCGCGACTTCAGCGGTGCCACGTTCACGGCCGCGCTCCGGCACAAGGATGCCGCCTACGCCGTCAAGCTCGCCGAGAGCCTGCTGGCCGACAAGCCGCTGGTCTCGCGCGCCGCCGTCGAGTCCTACGCGCAGGCCAAGGCCGCGATGCCCGACGACGACGAAGGCAGGATGATCGAGCTGGTGTCGCGGCCGAAGAAGCCGTTTTAGCCCGTCTTCGGCTTGATTACAGACCCGATGAATGATGTCTCACTCGCCACCGTCTGAGGCGGCATGTTGATGCGGTTGTCATTTCGAAAACTGAACGAAGGGTGGAATGCGGAGCCAAACGCCCCGTATCCTCACGTGGCCGTATCAGGTCATGATGTGCTTCTACGCTTCGTGCTGAATCCGTTTCAGTTCACCTCCTTTGCGGAGGGAGATGAAGGCGTCCTTCGTTTCGTGAATTGCGCCCGTTATCGCTTGGGAGCAACGAACGATGAGGGGTGGTCTCGCGGGCGGTGCCGCTACAGTAAGTTGGCGCCAAGCTGGGGCGAATTCTACGAGATCGTAGGTCCTGATCCGCATTCGATGGACCCGACGGATTGGAGGATGACGGGTGGAGCTTCAACTTCGTCCCGTCACTTCCTCTTCTATTTTCGCGATGAGACATTTGAGTGCATCGCCGCCGAATGGGCCTTCGAACCTGCACCGGACAATGCTCTGATCCGCAAATTGTGCACCGATTGAGCCGAGCCTTGGTTCCGAGTCCACATCTGGTCGGAAATCGGGTGGCGCCATCCGTCAGCCTGAACTAGTCCGTCCGCCGAGGTGAAATGGATGCCGCCGAACGACAATCGGATCGACGCGCGAGACTGGTCGCTGCTTGCTGTGCTCTCGATCCTCTGGGGCGGGTCGTTCTTCTTCAATGGCGCGGCGCTGCGGGAGCTGCCGCCGCTAACCTTGGTGTTTTTGCGCGTTGCGCTTGGCGCGGTCATCCTGCTGCCGTTGCTGCGTGTGCAGGGGATCAGCTTTCCCAAGGGCGCGAGGGGCTGGCGAGCCTTTGTCGTGATCGGGCTGCTCAACAACGTCATTCCGTTCTCGCTGATCGTGGCCGGCCAGACTTTCATTCCGAGCGGACTGGCGTCGATCCTGAACGCGACCACGCCGCTGTTCACTGTGCTGGTGATGGCGGCGGCGGGTGAAGAGGCGTTGCAGGCGCGGCGGGTGGCCGGCGTGGCGCTGGGCCTCGCCGGCGTGGTCATCCTGCGTGGGTGGGGTGTCGAGTCGCGCGCCGGGCAGGGGTTCGGCATCCTACTCTGCCTTGGCGGCGCGCTCAGTTATGGTTTTGCGGCGCTCGCCGCGCGGAGGCTGCTGAAGGACTCACCGCCACTGGGAACGGCCACGTTTCAGCTGATGGCGTCGACTGTGATGATGGCGATCGTCGCCGGTGCAGTGGAGCAGCCGTGGCGTCTTCCTGTTCCGGGTCTGGCGACCTGGCTTGCCGTGCTGGGCCTCGCGGCGCTCTCGACGGCGCTCGCCTACATCGTCTTCTTTCAGATCATACGACGCTCAGGCGCGAGCAATGTGATGCTAGTGACGCTGCTCATTCCCGTGACCGCCATTCTTCTGGGATGGCTGGTGCTGGGCGAGCCGATCTCCATGCGAGAGATCGCTGGTGCGGTCGTCATCGGCAGCGCGTTGATCGTGATCGACGGACGGGCTGTGAGAATGCTGCAGCGCGTGGGTTAAGTTCCTGAGCCAGCGTTTCACTCCGCGGAAAATCCTGCCGCTTGCCAGTCGCCGGCCGCCTTGCGACACTCCCCTCAAAACAAGACTACATAGGGGAGAGAACGATGCCGGGTCGTCGCAAAAGCCTTGCTGCCCTTGCCATGCTTACTGCCGGAGTGCTCGTCACGACACCGGCCGTGGCAGAGAAGACATACGATCCCGGCGCCAGCGACACCGAAATCAAGATCGGCAACATCATGCCCTATAGCGGACCGGCGTCGTCCTATGGCGTGATCGGCAAGACCGAGGCCGCGTTCTTTCGGATGATCAACGATCAGGGTGGCATCAACGGCCGCAAGATCAACTTCGTCAGCTATGACGATGCCTACTCGCCGCCGAAGGCGATCGAGCAGGCGCGCAAGCTGGTCGAGAGCGACGAGGTGCTGCTGATCTTCCAGGCACTCGGCACGCCCTCGAATTCCGCGATCATGAAATACATGAACGCCAAGAAGGTGCCGCAGCTCTTCGTCGCCTCCGGCGGCACCAAGTTCGGGGACCCGAAGAACTTTCCGTGGACCATGGGCTTTCAGCCGAACTACCAGAGCGAGGGGCGGATTTACGCAAAGTACATTCGCGACAATTTCCCGAACGGTAAGATCGCGGTGTTCTGGCAGAACGACGACGCCGGCAAGGACCAGTTCAAGGGCCTGAAGGACGGGCTCGGCGACAAGGCCAGCATGATCATCGCCGACAAGTCCTATGAGGTCAGCGATCCCTCGATCGACTCGCAGATCGTCGCCTTGCATGATTCCGGTGCCGACATCTTCTTCTCATGGGCAGCGCCAAAGGGCTCGGCGCAGGCGATCCGGAAGGTCGGCGAGCTCGGCTGGAAGCCAAAGTTCTTCCTGGCCAACACCGCGACCTCGGTCGCCTCGGTCCTGAAGCCTGCCGGCCTCGACTATGCCAAGGACATCATCTCGACCGTCTATCTGAAGGATCCGACCGATCCGACCTGGGACAAGGATCCGGCCGTGATCAAATGGCGCGAATTCATGGACAAATATTACCCTGACGGCGACAAGGCCAATTCCAACAACATCTACGGATACGTGCAGGCCGAGGCGATGGCGCAGGTCCTGAAACAGTGCGGCGACACGCTCACGCGCGACAACGTCATGAAGCAGGCGGCCAACCTGAAGAACTTCCACACCGACCTGATGCTGCCCGGCATCATGGTGAATACCTCGCCGGACGATTATTTCCCGATCGAGCAGATGCAGCTGATGCGCTTCAATGGGCAAGCCTGGGAGCTGTTCGGCGACGTCATCACCGGCGAGGTCGGTCACGAACGCAGCCAGTAGTCAGGGTCGGGCGTTGCGCGGTCGAAGCGTGGCGACGGTCATGCCGATTGCGCCGCGACGAGGCGTTCCGGGGCCAAATGTTGCCCGAGGAAATCGCGGGCCTGGGTCTGGTAGCCGAAACGCTCGGCAAGCTCGGAGCGGCGCGCGCGGATTCGGCCACGACATTCCTCCTGCCGCGCCAGCACGCGGGTGACGGAGGCCACGATCGACTCGGTCGCGAACGGATCGAAATAATCGGCGAGCTCGCCCGCGACCTCGCGGAACACGGCGATGTCGGAGCAGAGCACCGGCGTGTTTGCAGCCAGCGCCTCGATGATCGGCACGCCAAAACCTTCGGCGAAACTCGGCATGATCAGGCCATGCGCGTCCGCGATCAAAGCGGCCTTCTCGTGCTCGTCGACATAGCCGGCGAAACGAATGTTTGGCGGAAGGTTGCGCATCCGGCTGATCTGGCCGGCCAGGCCGATCACCACCAGATCGGCCTGGGGGATGTTGCGGAACGCGCGAATGACGGTGGCGACGTTCTTGCGCGGCTCGTTCGAGACGATGACGACAAAGCTCGGCCGCCCCGGACGCCCCGACGGGGCTGGGAGGTGCAGGACATCCGGGGCGTCGAACCGGGTGCGGGGATACACGACCCGCGCCGGCAGGTGCGCAAATTGCGGTAACAGATTCCTGAACCGCATCATGCTATAGTTTGAAACGAAGGCGAGCTCGTCGGCCTGACGCAGGCTGGTGAGCAGCCGTGACAGGAACAGCCGCGTTGCGACGTCGCTGAGCTTGAGATCGGTGAGCGGCAGCAGATCGTGCACGACGCAGATCACCTTGGCATCCGGTCTGCGTTTCACCGACACCCGTGTCGGCGTGTCGATAACGATGACGTCATAGTCGCGCGCGTCGATCCGTGGCGGCGGCAGCAGGAAGAAGGCCGAGGAGTCCTGATAGCTGTAGAATCCGGGCTCGAGCTGGAAGTCGCGGAACAGCTCGAGGTGGCGCAGATCCGGCGGGATGTATTCGAGTGCCGCGGTGCTGTTCTCGATCAGCCGCGCGTGCAGGCCGCGCAGGCCGATCGCACGCAGGAAGCAGGCGATATAGTCCAACGACACCGACATGGTGGCCTTGTGGCGGACCCAGTCGAGCGTGCGCCGCAAGCCGCTGCGCGTCGCCGGCTCGCTCATGTTGATCTCGTCGAGGAATCGATAGAGCGCCAGGAGCTCGATATTGCGCGACTGCGTCGGGAACAGCTTTGTGCGCCGCTCGCGCCGGCGCAGCTTGCGGTACCGCCGCGTGGTCTCGACCAGCAGCGTAAGCTCATGGCCTTCGGCTGCGAGCGAGCGCATCAATTCGCGGGTGAAATGGAAGATGCCGCGCTTGTGGTTGGGCTCGCCGAGCGCCTCGGACACGACAAGGATGTTCTGTTTCATGCGCGTTGCTCGCGGAGCTCGAAGGAAAAGGGCGACGGTGGCTCGACCGCGACGGTCGAGGCGATGCGGCCGTGGTCGAGATTGATGATGCTGGTGCAGGTGCGGCGCAGCAGCGGCTGGTCGTGCGAGGCGATGATCACGATCGCGGCCTGCGAGACCAGGTTCTGCAGCCGCCGCTCGGCCTTCCCGGCAAAATGCTCGTCGACCACGCTCAGCCATTCGTCGAGCAGGAGGATGTCGGCCGGAAAGGCGGTCGCGGTCGCGAACAGCACGCGCATCAGCATGCCCGAGGAGAACATCCGCAACGGCAGCCGCTGCATGCGCTCTTCGAGCTCGGTGAAGGCCCAGATCTCATCGAGCACGGCGCGTGTCGGCTTGCGGCCGCTGATCCGCAGCAACAGGGCGATGTTGTCCTCGGCGATGAAGTCTAGGTTCACGCCGGCATTGAGGCCGAGCAGGGGCACGACATTGCCACTGACCGCGACGCGGCCGCTGCTCGGCGGATAAACCCCGGCGATCAGCCGCAGCAGCGTCGACTTGCCGGAGCCGTTGGGGCCGGCAAGCCCGATGCGCGTGCCGGCCTCGGCTTCGATCGTGACATTGTCGACCGCGCGGATGATCCGCGTCTCGCCCTTCTCGCGGATGAGGTGGCCGAGCAGGCGCCGCTTCAGCGAGAAGTCGTAGGCACCGTAGAGGGGATAATCGAGACAGACATTGTGCAGGTTGATCGAGGCCATCGGTCAGATCCAGAACGCGGCTTTGCGCAGATGGACCAGCGTCAGCACGCTCGCACCGAGCAGCAGCGCCAGCGCCACCAGGACATAGATGATGCTGGTCGCATCGACATGGCCGCCGGCCAGCGGCTCGCGCCACACCGCGAACAGATGGGTCAGCGGATTGAGCCGCATCACGGTGGAGCGGTGATTGATCATGTCGGCGGACCAGATCACGGGCGAGGCGAGGAAGGCGAGCATCAACGTCGATTCGATGATCGGCTTGAGGTCGCGATACCGCGTCGCCAGCGCGCCGAGGACGAGGCTCAGGCCGAAGGTGCAGATCACGAACAGCGACAGGCCCGGGAGCGCTGCGAGCGCGCCGGAGAGATCGTGCGGCGTCAGCAGCAGCCACAGCAGGAGCGGGACGCAGGCATTGTGCAGGGCGAACAGCCCCTGGCGGAACGTGCATTGCAGAAGGAAGATCACCGGCGGCAGCGCCCGGTCGCGGATCAGGCTCGCGGAGTTCTGCAGCGCCGTGGTCGCATCGAGCACGACGCTGTTGAGAAAGGTCCAGGCCGTCATCGACAGGGCCAGCATCGGCAGCCGCGCCAGCATGTCGGCGTTCGACATCTGGCCGATCACCGAGCCGAGCACCGCGACCACGATCGCCATCTGCAGCGACATCCAGAACGGACCGAGCAGCGAGCGCACATAGCGGTGGCGCATGTCGGACCAGGCCAGCGCTGCAGCGATCCGCAAGCTGTCGAGCCAGCCCGTTGGCTGCGGCGCCTCGGCGACGGGCGCGGCATCGCCGCAGGGGGCGGTGACGGCCGCGCGGTAGACGGATTCCATGCCTTCCCTGAAGGCGGTGGCGGAATAGCGGCTCACGGCGCGGGTCCGGGCCGAAAGCCCCATGCGGCGGCGGCGCTCGGGATCGCTGATCAGTGCGTCGATGGCTTCACCGAGTTTCTCGGTGTCGCCCGGCGGCACGGTGATCGCCTCCATGCCGTGACGGGCAACACGCGGCACCGCCGTCTCGAGCGCGGTGTTCACAACGGGGCGGCCGGCGGCCATGGCTTCGAGCTGGGAGAGTCCGAAGGTCTCGGCATTGGTGACGGACGGCATCACGAAGACGTCGGCCAGGCACATCAGCTTGATGCGCTCGCAGTCACTGACGGAGCCGAGCAGGCGAACGCGGTCGCCGAGGCCAAGCTCGGCGATCAGCTGCTCGAGCCGGGGCCGCTCGGCACCTTCGCCGATGATCCAGGCCTCGAACTTACGGTCGACGGCTGCGCGGATCAGCACGTCATAGCCCTTGTAGGGCACGAGCCGGCCACAGGCGAGCACGAGGCGGCCGCGATCGTTGACGTGGTGTGGCTCGATCTTCGGCCAGTCATAAACACTGGTGTCGATGCCGAACGGCACGACATGGCATTTGTCTTCGAATTCCCGCAGCAGCGGCGTCTCGTCGACCAGGACGCGGTCGGAGACGATGATCGCCTTGGCGCGGCGCAGCGTCCGCCGCATCAGGGGCTCGATGAGCCAGCGCAGACCCGAATGGGTGACGATGTCGGCATGCCAGTGCACGACCAGCGGCCGGTTGCGCCCGAAGCCGAGGGCGAAGACGAGGTCGGCGAGCGGAAAGGGCGCATGCAGCGCCAGCAGATCGTGCTCGGCGATCTTCTGCCACAGCCGCCAGGGATAGGCGGGCGCGGCCGGCAGCGACATCACGTTGCCGTACGAGCGGACGCGCTCGACCGGCACGTCATTGACGATGATCTCGCGCCGGTCGGCCGATTTCGAGCAGGTCAGCACGGCGGAGGCGAAGGTGTCCTTCAGGCTGGCGCAGATGTCACGGATCACCGTGAGCGTGCCGCCGAACAGGTCGGGATAGTAGATCTTGAAGATGTGCAGCACCGACGGACGGCGCGGGGTGTCGCTTGTGTGATGCATGATGGCGTCAGCCCGCGAGCAGTGCTGCGACGAACGGTGCGGCCAGCACCGAGATGAAGATCACGCCGCGCAGCAGCGCCGGCAGCATCGGCTCGATTGCGCCGGCCGGGCTCCGGTCGGGAAACGGCACAGCACGCAGTGAACTGGAATTGCGGACCAAGCGGTCAGCCATGGTGTTGTCCCTTTACGTCGCGCCCTCAGTGAGGCTCCGTATATGTGGGAAAATTTACCACGTCAATTGCAAAACTGGAAAATGTGGGATTGTGTCCCACGTATGGCGCGGGTACAATTCAGACATGAATGCCAGGTCCGGGCCCAAAGCGGCGGCTCCAGAGCCGAATGCCGCAGCAAAGCTGCACGCGCCGCTGGCGCGGCTGCTGCGCCCGCTCGTGCGGCTCTGTATCCGCACTGGCATGACCTTTCCGGCACTGGCGCAGCTGCTCCGCGAGCTCTTCGTCAACGTCGCCGAGCATGATTTCGCGCTCGAGGGCAAGGAGCAGACCGACAGCCGCGTCAGCCTGCTCACCGGCGTCCACCGCAAGGAGGTGGCGCGGCTGCGCGGCGCCGGCGCACCGGTGCACGAGACGCCGGCGGCGCTGTCGTTGACGAGCGCGGTGATCGCGCGCTGGCTCGCCGCGCCTGAGTTCACCGATGCGAGAGGCGAGCCGCTGGCCTTGCCGCGCACGGCCGAGGGCGATGCGCCGTCATTCGAGCAGCTCGTCGCCTCCGTCACCAAGGACGTGCGCCCGCGCGCAGTGCTCGACGAATGGGTCGACCGCCAGCTCGTCACCATCAATGCGGCCGACGAGATCGAGCTTGTGGAGGCGGCTTTCGTCCCGAGTGGCGCGGACGACAGCAAGTGGCACTATCTCGGCCGCAATCTGCACGACCATATTGCGGCCGCCGCCGAAAACGTATCGGGGCCGGCGCCGCGCTTCCTCGAACGCGCGGTGCATTACAACAACATCTCGCCGAAGCTTGCGAGGCGCCTCGAGGCACGCTCGCGCGAGCTCGCGATGGATGCGCTGAAAACCGCCAACCGCGAGGCCAATCGCGCGCTTGCCAAGGACAAGGGCGGCGACGCGCGCTGGAATTTCGGAATCTACATCTACAGCGAAGACGCCGATGAGGGCGAGGCCAAGGACGTCAGCAAGGAAAACGGCAAGGATGATGGCAAAGAGGGCAGCTCCTGATGAGCCGGCCGCCGCTGATCTCGCGCCGACTGCTGCTGACCGGATTCTGGCTCGCCGGAACGGCGATCGCGCGTGCGCAGGTCAAGCGCGGCACGGATCAAGGCATCGGCGGCACCGGATTCACGCGCGGTGACGATCATGGCATCGGCGGCACCGGCATCGTCGGCGTGATCCAGCGTTTCGGCAGCATCTACGTCAATGGCGAGCGGGTCACCTATGCGAGCGACGTGCCGGTGCGCATCGACGGCGAGGCGGCGAGCCCGAAGGCGCTGCGCATCGGCCAGCTCGCCCGCGTGGTGGCGACGCGGCAGGCCGACGGCACCCTCGTCACGCGCAACATCGCGATCGCAAGCGAGGTCTCCGGGCCGATCGAGCAGGTCAAGGGCAATGAGCTGACGGTGTTGGGCCAGAAGGTCGTCGCGGGCAGCAAGGAGAGCAAGCTCCGCGCCGGCACGCAGGTCGCCGTCTACGGCCTGCGCCGGACCGACGGCGTGATCGTTGCAAGCCTGGTCGAGCCTCGGAAGGACGCAGCCGAACGCGTCACGGGCCTGGTCGAGCGCGGGCCCGACGGGCTGCATATTGGCGGGTTGAAGCTGAGCGGCGTCGATCCCTTGCTGGTCGGCCAGCGCGTCCAGATCGAGGGCAGCGCGAGCCAGGGCGCGATGCAGGCTGCGCGCATGCGCATCGACGATTTCTCGGATCTCGTCGGCGCAAGCCGGCTCTCGATCGAGGCCTATGTGCAGCGTGCGGGCTCCAGCCTGCAGCTCGGCTCCGGCTTGGTGGCCCGCGACAGCTCACGCTTCGGGCCGGCCGCCGGTGAAGCGCGCATGGTCGTCAATGGCGTGTTCGATCGCTCGCGCGGCTTGCAGGTCGAATCGACGCAAGCGATCGGCCCGGGACCGGGCACGCCTCAGCCTGGCGGCGGCAGTCCCGGCCGGTCACCCGGCGGCTCGATCATGCATCCGGACCGCGGCACGCCGAACCCGGGTAACAGCCGGCCGGGCGGACCGGCTGCGCCCGGATCTAATCCTGGTGCAAACCCAGGCCCCGCGCCAACAGGACCGAGCGGCCCGTCAGGCCCCGGCGGTATGGGCGCGCCCGGTGGGCCGATGGGCCCCGGTGGCGGAATGGGTGGTGGCGGCTTAGGCGGTCCCGGCGGCGGGATGGGCGGCGGCCGGCGCTAGGGATGAAAATAAGAGGGCCCTAACGCGCCCTCGATAGAAAGGAGCGCAGACGGTCGTGACGCGGATCATCAAGGACCTCGGCCGGTGCACCGCTTTCGACGATCCGGCCCTTGTCCAGAAACCAGACTGTGTCCGCGACTTCGCGCGCAAAACCGATCTCGTGCGTGACGACAACCATCGTCATGCCATCCTGCGCCAGCGTCCTCATCACCCGCAGCACCTCGTTGACCATTTCCGGGTCGAGCGCGCTGGTCGGCTCGTCGAAAAGCATGACGTCCGGATCCATCGCGAGCGCGCGCGCGATCGCGACGCGTTGCCGCTGTCCGCCGGACAGGCGCGACGGCAAGGCGTCGGCCTTGTCTGCCAGGCCGACGCGGTCGAGCTCGCTCATGGCGCGGTCTCTGGCCGCAGCCTTGCCCATCTTTCGGAGACGTTCCAGCCCCAGCGTGATGTTGCCGAGGACAGTGAGATGCGGAAACAGGTTGAACGCCTGGAATACGAAGCCGACGCGCTGACGCAAACGGTTGATATCGACACCACGCCCGGCGACGTCCGCTCCCTCGAACAGCACTTGTCCGCCTTGAATGGCTTCCAGGCGCGTCACCGCACGAATGAGCGTCGATTTGCCCGAGCCCGATGAACCGAGCAGTGTGACGACCTCGCCGCGTTTCACCTCGCCCGTCACGCCGGCCAGGACCTGGTGCTGGCCAAACCATTTTTCGACGGACTCGAAGCGGATCATGGCTGCCCTCATGCCGGCTGGGCGCCGAGCCCACCGCGTTCGGCGGTCAGCCGTCGTTCCAGCCAGCGCGCCGCCGATGTCAGGGTGAAGCAAAGCGTGAAATAGGTCAGCGCAAGCAAGCCATACACCTCGAACGGTTGCGTCATGAGCTGGTTGTTGACCTGGCTTGCCGCAAAGGTCACCTCGTTGGCGCTGATGACGTAGCCAAGCGAGGTCTCCTTGATCGTGGAGACGAACTGGCTGACCAAGCTTGGCATCATGTTGTGCAGGACTTGCGGCAGAATGATCTTGAAGGTGGTCGGAAAGTAGCCGAGGCCCAGGGCCCTTGCCGCCTCAGCCTGGCCTTTCGGCAGGCCTTCGATCCCGGCCCGGATAATTTCCGACAGATAGCTCGCCTCGTAGACGATAAGTGCAAAGAGCAGCGTCTCGACGCCTCCGACCGTGTGTCCAATCAACAGCGGCAGCGCGAAATAGGTCCAGAAGATGAACATGATCAGCGGCAGGCCGCGCACGATGTAAACCACGGCGGTGGCCGGTCCGCGAAGCCAGCGACGCGCACTGAGACGCGCCAGCGCGAGCGCAATCGCGACGGGAAAGCTGAGAGATAAACCAGCCACGGCGAGGAGCAGCGTCATGGCGAGGCCACCGACGGGGCCGTGCGGATATTGCCCGATCAGAAACAGAAGCCAGTTGTCCTCGAGGATCTCCAGCATCAGCGGATCTCGAGTTTCAGCCGCCGGTCAGCGAAGCTGCCGAGCGCCATGATCGCGAAGGAGATCGCTAGATAAAGGATGGTTGCGACGGCAAACGCCTCGAACGTCTTGAACGTGTAGCTGTCGACCTCACGCGTGCGATAGGTCAGCTCGCCGACGCCGATCGCCATGGCGAGGCTGGTGTTCTTGAACAGAAGCAGGGTCTGGTTGATCAGCGGCGGGATCACGATGCGCAGCGCCTGCGGCAGGATCACGTAGCTCATCGCCTGGAGGTAGTTGAACCCGATCGAGCGCGCGGCCTCGTATTGCGTCTTCGGGATCGAGCGAATTCCACTGCGCAAATCCTCGGTGATATAGGCCGCGCTGGCGAGGCCCAGCGCCACCATCGCGAGAAGAAACTCGCTGTGGTGGCTGTTGACCCACATGCGGATGGCGCGAGGCAACAGTTGCGGGACGCCGAAATACCAGACCAGGATCTGAACCAGCAGCGGAACGTTGCGATGATATTCGACGTAACCCGCGACCAGCCATTCGAGCGGCCTGAACGGAAGCATGCGGACCAGCGTCAGGATGATCCCGATCGTCATTCCGAGCAGCCAGGCCGCCACGGTCAGCGCGATCGTCGTCGCCAGTCCCCAGATGAACCAGTCCAGATATTGGCCGGTCAGGACTGCGGCCGGGTCGAAGACATAGCCCATCGTAAGTCATGCACTCCGGATGTTCAGTTTCGCGCTCGATGTGAGGGGATCAGCCCTTGATCTCCTCGATTTTGAAATCCCGCTTCATGTCATAGACGGTTCCCGGCCCGAACCACTTAGCAAAAATCTTGCCGGCTTCTCCCGATGCATCCAGATCGGCCAGCACCTTGTTGACCTGATCCTTGAAAGCCGCTTCGCCCTTGCGGACGCCGAGCCCCCAAGGTTCGAGGAAGACCGATTTCTCGACGATCGACATCGGCGAGGACGCCTGCGCCTGTTTGCGGAGCTTCACCAGGATCAGCTCCGAGGCGCAAAAGCCATCGACCTTTCCCTGAACGACCGCAAGAAAGGCCGAGGATGAATCCTGAAAAGTCACAGTTTCTGCCGTTGGTATGACACGCCTGACGCCCTGTTCCGAGGACGATCCCTTGAGGGCGCTAACCCGCTTGCCGGAGAGCTGATCGAGCGTCGCGATGCCGGAATCGGCAGACACCAGCACCTTCTGCTCGCTGACAAAGTACGAATAGCTGTAGTCGATCTGTTGCGCGCGTTCCTTCGACCAGCCGAGATTGGCCGCGAGGATGTCGACCCGGCCCTGTATCAGCTCGGGGATACGTGCCTCAACGGCCATCGGCTTGATCTCGAGCGCGACACCGAGCGACTCCGCGACCTTGCGGCAGATGTCGATGTCGTAACCGACGATTTCACGCGTCTTCGGATCCTGGAAGCTGAACGGCTCGGCCGTGCCGAGCGTTCCACAGACCAGCTTGCTGCGGGCCTTCACATCGGCAAGCTCGTCGGCCTTTGCCACGCCGACGACCCCGGTGATCAACAGGAGTCCGGCGGCGGCGATCTGGAACAATCTCATGGCTGTTTCCTTCATCCTTCTGCAACTAGCGCAAGGCCGCACAGGTTCGCGCCAGCCGTGTGCAGGCTTCCTCGATCTTCGGCAATGAGGTCGCGATGGACATGCGCAGATAGGATGACATGCCATAAGCCGTGCCATCGATCACTGCGACGCCGGCGGCATCGAGGAAGTGCATGACGACGTCCAGATCGGTCTTCAGGGTCTTGCCTTCGGGCGTGGTCTTCCCGATCAGGCCGGCGCAAGACGGAAACACATAAAAGGCGCCGTCGGGCGGAAGGCAAGAAAGGCCGGGAATGCCGTTCAGCAAGGCGACCGCACGATCGCGGCGAAGGCGATACATCTCGCGGGCCTCAGTGACAAAACCCTGATCGCCTTCGAGCGCTGCGGTCGCCGCCGCCTGGCTGATCGCGGACGTGCAGGACGTCGACTGCGACTGGATCGTGTTCATGGCGGCGATGAGCTCTGCGGGCCCCGCGCCGTAGCCAAGCCGGAAGCCAGTCATGGCATAGGTCTTGGAGACGCCGTTGACCAGCAGAGTCCGTACCCTCAGCCGAGGCTCGGCGGCAACGATGCATGGAGTTGCCCCGCCGTCGAAGCGGATGTGCTCGTAAATGTCGTCGGTCATGACCGCGACATGGGGATGCCGCAGCAGCACATCGGCGAGCGCGCCGATCTCGGCGGCGGAATAGAACGCGCCCGTGGGATTGCACGGAGAGTTCAGAATGAGCCAGCGCGTTTTGGGCGTGATCGCTGTTTCCAGAGCCTCGGCCGATAGCTTGAAGCCCGCGTTCTCGCCGCAGCTCACGGTCACCGGCGTGCCGTCGCAGGCCTCGACCATGTCGGGGTACGAGACCCAATAGGGTGCGGGGATGATCACCTCATCTCCAGCTCCGAGGGTGGCGGCGAGTGCGTTGTAGATGACTTGCTTGGCGCCGCCGCCGACGGAGATCTCGTTCATGGCATAGCGAACGCCGTTCTCGCGGGCGAGCTTTTCGATGATCGCCTTGCGCAGTGTCGGCGTTCCGTTGACTGGCGTGTAGCGCGTCTCTCCCGCTTCGAGCGCGGCCGCAGCCGCTTCGCGGATATGCTTCGGCGTATCGAGATCAGGCTCGCCGGCCGTGAGATCGATGACGTCGCGTCCCTCGGCCTGGAGCTGGCGGACCCGATCCCGCGCGACCATGCTTGGCGATGGTTTGATCCGTTGAACCCTCGGGGCAAGGGCGATGGCACCAGCACGGCTCATGACGTTGCCCCTTGGGCAGGAGCGTTGCCGGTGCCGATATAGGAATTGTCGACGCGGCCTTCTCTGATGGCCGCCAGTGCGCCGGCCTCGCGCACTTCCTGCTGTCTGACTCGGTCGAGTAGCTCCGGGGCAACGGATCGGTCGAAGGCCACGACACCATCCTCGTCGCCGAGAATGACATCGCCCGGCATCACCACCATGCCGTCGATCGAGACCGGCACGTTGATCTCTCCGGGGCCTGATTTGTAGGGACCGCGATGTGTGACACCGCGCGCGAAGCAGGGAAAGCCAGCTTCGGCGAACGCGGCGACATCGCGAACGGCGCCGTCGATGACGAAGCCGGCGACTCCCATCGCCTTCGCGCGTGTCATCATGATCTCACCGACCAGGGCCTGGTTGAGATCGCCGCCGCCATCGACCACGAGCACGTCGCCTGGCCGGAGCAGCTCATAAGCCTTGTGCAGCATGAAATTGTCGCCGGCACGAGTCTTGACGGTGATCGCGGTGCCGATCAGGTGGCCGTTGCCATGGAACGGGCGGAGCGTTCGGGTGCCGTGCAGCCGGTTCATGTTGTCAGATACGATCGCGACCTGCGCCGCCGCAAAGTCGGCGATGATTGCAGGCGGGACCGAGGGCGGTGAGGGAAGCAGTCGATGACCGGGCAGGAGCATATGGGCAAAACCGATGGGCTGTGCGCTGGAGCGCAGATTTCGCTTGAAGCCTGCCCTGTGGTGGGCTTGAAGAAAAGTGAATATTTTTCTATGTCTGGGATCGCTTTTTTCGATTGATGGGCATTGATGCCATGGTGGGTCTGACGCTGAAGCAGGTCGAAGCGTTCTACTGGATCGCCGAATTGGGCGGGGTGGTTGGCGCCGCGGAGCGGCTGAACCTGGCGCAATCGACTATCTCCAAGCGCATCGCCGAATTGGAAGCAACGGTCGGGAGCGCGCTGTTCGATCGCAACAGTCGAAAGATCAGCCTGACGCGCAGCGGCGAAAATCTGATCGAGCTCGCCGCTGAGCTGTTGGAGCTCGAGGCGCGAATGCGCCAGGTCGCGGCAGGCCCGCTGGCTTTCAGTGGTGCTTTCCGATTCGGCGTCACCGAACTCGTGGCGCTGACCTGGCTCCCCAAGCTGATTGTGGCCATGAAGGAAGCCTATCCGGCGGTCATTCCAGAGCCCGAAGTGGAGTCCAGCGTTGTGCTGCTCGACAAGCTCGCCGATCGTCGCCTGGATCTCGTGATTGGTCTTGATCCGCCGGCCAGTGCCGACTTCAACGCACTGCCGCTCGACAGCGTTACGCTGCAATGGATGTCGGCGCCCGGCGTCGGCCCCAAGGCCGATGAGGCGGCGCTGGAGGAGATCGCCCGCTACCCGATCCTCACCCAGGGGGAAGGATCAGGCTTGCAGAAGCTCGTTCTGGATTGGCTGGGCGTGAGCGGCATCAAGCTCAATCGCGTCGTCAAGTGCAACAGCCTGAGTGTCCTCTCGGCGCTTGCCGTGGCCGGGCTCGGCATCACCTTTCTCACCGAGCAGTATTTCCGGCATGAGATCGAGATCGGTCTCTTGCGCACGATCAGGACGTCGCCGGCCATCCCGCAGATCAGATATTTTGCCGTGACGCGTGCGGACGCCGTCGATCCGCTGGCCGGGCAGATCGCGCGGATTGCGCGTGAATGCTGCGACTTCTCGCTTCGAGGCTTGTCGGCGCGGCGTGTCCGAGGGGCCTAGCCCGCGCTGAGACGCACGCCGGCGCGCAAAAACTTCTGCGGATCGACAGCTTCGCCATCGATGCGGGTTTCGTAGTGTAGATGCGGGCCGGTGGAACGTCCCGTCGAGCCGACGAGGCCGATGACCTGGCCGATCTTCACGATCTCACCGACCTTGACGTTGATCTCGGAGAGATGGCCGTAGCGGGTCGACAGCCCGTTGCCGTGATCGACCTCGACCATGCGGCCATAACCGCCGGACCAGCCGGCCGAGACCACCTTGCCGTTGGCCGTGACGCGCGCCGGATCGCCGGTCGCGGCACGGAAATCGAGGCCGGTATGCATTGCGGGCCGGCCGAGGAAGGGATCGCTGCGCACGCCGAAGCCGGAGGTGAATTCGACCTCGCCGACGACCGGCTTGCGATAGGGCACCTGCGCCAGGGTGCGATTGAGCCGGTCCATGTCGGCGCGGGTGACGTTGATGCGATAGAGCTGCTTCTCGAAGGGACCTGCGTTCGCGGTGAGCTTCACCGGCACGAACGGACCGCCCATCGCGGCGCGCGGCACGGCGGCCTCGAGATTGGCGAGGTTCAGGCCGAGGTCGCTGACCACGCCGCGCATCCGCCGCATCCGCGAATCCATGCCTTCCTCGACGGCGCTGAGCGCCGCAACCTGGCGGCGCTCGACCTGATCGAGCGAGTTCGTCAGCCGGACCAGGACATTGTCGAAGCCCTGATTCTTGGCGAATTGATTGATCGGCGGGGCGATCACGGCCGGCGCACGCGATTCGAGCCGGGCTTCGCGGTCAGGCGGCGCTACGAAGATCACGGTGTCGCTGATTGGCGACGGTTTGGGTGTGCCTTGCGTCGTCGTCTGGTTCGCGTCGCCACGCTGCGACGCCGCGCGCGGGATTGACCCGGTGACATCAGGCATGGCGCCCAGCGCCGTGGCCCTGGACTCCAGCGCCGTCTGGCGCTTCATGATCTGGTCGAGCTTCTGGTCGAACTGCTCCTGGTCGAGCAATTGCCGACTGGTGGTACGGTCGACCTTGGCGCGCAGCTCGGCGATGCGGTCCTCATAGGCGTATTGCATCTCGGCCTGACGGGCGATCAGCCGGGTCAGGACGTCGTCGCGGAAGGCGAAATAGGTGGCGGTCGCCGCTGACCACAGCCCCAGCAGCACGACGGTGCCGACCACGATCCAGAACACGACAGGTCCGAGGCGAACCTGCTTGCCGTGATGCAGGATCGTGTAGGCGTCGTCGGCATCGGGCAGGGGAATCGCAGCGGCCGCCGGGGCAGCACGGCGATGGAAGGCGCGTCCGTGGTCGTGGGGGTGATGATGAGGGTACTGCGAATATTGGGCAGAACTTTTCGACATCGGCACTCCCGCGCCGATCGGAACGGTTCCTTGCGGCTCAATTGCCGCAGCAATCTGGGCCAGTCATGGTTAATTTTTCGGAAACGGGAACGCTCGATTTTAACGGGCTGGTTAAAGACTTCTTGCAGCTAGCAGCACCTCGTCCGCATGTCCGTCGACCCGGACATTGCGCCAGATCCTGGCCACCTTGCCGTCGGATCCAATCAGCACCGTGGTGCGAAGAATCCCGAGGAAGCTCTTGCCGTACATGGATTTTTCGCCCCACGCGCCATACGCCTCCAGCATCTCATGCTGCTCGTCCGAGATCAGGGGGATGCCGAGGCTGTGCTTGTCGCGGAACTTCTCCTGGGCCTTTAACGGATCGGCCGAAATGCCGAGAACGGCGGTGCCGGCAGCGGTAAAGGCATCCTTGAGCCGGGTGAAGTCGATCGCCTCGCGGGTGCAGCCCGGTGTGTCGGCGCGAGGGTAGAAGAACAGGACGAGCTTCTGGCCGGCATAGTCCGACAGGGTGACGACGTTGCCGCCGTCGCGGGGCAGGCGGAAGGCCGGCGCTTTCTGGCCCTCGGCCAAGGACTTTGCTGACAAGGACTTTGCTGACAGGGACCTTGCTGACAACGACTTTGCTGAAGCGGCCGACGCCGACGCGGCGAGCTTAGAGGTTTTTTCAGAAGATTTTAACCGTTTCGATGCGGCCTTATGCGATGCTGCCTTGGCGCCTGCTTTGCTTGATTTGCTTGCCGATGTCGGATGTGTTTTCGCGCCACGTGTTTGCGTCGACGCCCGTGTTTTCTGGGTCTTCTTTTTAGCGGTCGGACTGCCGGAGGGCGTTTTGGGCGATTTCTTTCGGGATTTCTTGGACATACGCCTTCCTTTCGTCGCTTTCGACGGGTCAACCAAAGCGGTATTGCAGCTCTCGTCCGGTATGCCGGATTCGCGCCCTCGGCTGGGCAATTTTGGCGGCGACGGAGTATGGTTACAAGGAATTCCACGCACCACCCCACTGCTCGTTGAACGCGCTCCCGGGGCGAAATGACGAACAGCAGGAACATTCGAGGTATGGCGCCAATGCCGGGGCGGGAAGCGTCGATTCCCGTCGACGGCTGCGGTCCCGGCGGCGCTCGATCCTATGACGGGCGCCTGTATCGAGAGGCAATGGCTAGGAATACGTCGCCCCAGGATCACAATCGGGACGTCGATCGGCGCGGCGGTCATCACACGCTGCCGGAATGGGACGAGGCCGACTGGGATCAAGACCAGGAAGAGGAGGCGGGTCATCGCGCACGCCGCCTGTTGTCGCGTTCCAGTTCGCGCATCCCCGTCGGTGACGGTTTCTCAGCGTTTCGGCGGGTGCTGCCGAGCGGACGCTGGCTGCGCTGGATGGCTCTCGTCCTCGGCGCCCTGATCGTCATCTTCGTCGGCTGCTTTGGAGCGCTGTGGTGGCGCCTTGGTGCCGGTCCGATCAATCTCGACCTGGCGACGCCCTGGCTCGCCGCTGCCATCGAGGACAATATTGGCCACGGTAACACCGTGGAGGTCGGCGGCACCCAGATCGAGCGCGCCGGGCGGGTCCGGATTGCTGTGCGTATCCGCGACATCATCGTCCGCGATCACGACCATGCCATCGTCGCCAGCGCACCGAAGGCCGAGGTGCGGCTGTCGGGGGCAGCACTTCTCACCGGACATCTGCGCGCCGAAAGCCTCAACCTCGTCGATGCCGAGCTTGCGATCCGGATCGCACCTGACGGGACCGTCACGGTGTCAGCCGGCGACACGGCGAAGCCGCTCGCAACCGGCGTCGCGTCCAAGAAGGAAGCGGGCCTGCCGCCGACATTCCCGCGCAATGGCGTTCCGCCGCCGCCCTTCGGGATGGCGCCTGCGACCCCCGACGCGTCCCTGGCCGCACCTCAGCCGGTCGCGCAGAGTGGAATTCTTCAGGGCCTCGACTGGCTCGACAGCCTGAGCTTGACCGGCCTCGACGGCCAGAACCTCAACGAGATCGGTCTCAAGAACGGCAATCTGATCGTCGACGATCAGCAGCGCGGCAGCAAATGGACGTTTGAGAACATCACGCTCAGCCTGCGCCGACCGACCCATGGCGGCGTCGCGCTCAGCTTCGGCGAAGAGGGCGCGCGCCCGTGGTCGCTGCGCGCCACGATCGGACCGAGCGAGAATGGCGTACGCTCGATCGATATCCGCGCCGACAAGGTCTCGACCGCCAACATCCTGCTCGCGCTGCGCGTCAAGGACCTCACCTATACGGCCGACCTGCCTCTGACCGGCGAGCTCAAGGGTGAGCTCGGCCGCGACGGCGTGCCGACGTTCTTCCGCGGCAAGGTCATGATCGGCGCGGGCAATATCATCGACACCGACACGCCCGATTATCCGATGGCGATCGACTCGGCCGAGATCAACGTCGAGTGGGATGCGGGACGGCGGGTGCTGGTCGCACCGTTCAAGATCATCTCCGGCGCCAATCGCATGACTCTGCTCGCCCACCTCGAGCCGCCCAACGGCACCACCAACGACTGGCAGCTCGGCTTCAGCGGCGGTTCGATCCTGCTCGGTGGCATCGACAACGAGCCGCCGCTCGTCTTCAACCGTATCGCGATCGGCTTCCGCTTCGACACCGATCACAAGCGCATGCTGCTGACGCAGGCTGATATCTCCAACGGCGAGATCGGCGTCGCCGGCACCGGCGCGATCGATTATTCCGGCGAGCCGCGCCTGACGCTCGGCTTTGCGGGAACGCCGATGTCGGCCTCCGCGCTGAAGCGGATGTGGCCGACACTGGTGGTGCCCGAGTTGCGCCAATGGGTGATCGAGCGGATCGAGCGCGGCACGCTTCAACGCATCGAGGTCGGCATCAACTCGCCGACGCGGAACCTTCCGCGCAAGGGACCGCCCATTCCCGATGACGGCCTGTCGGTCAACATCGTGGCAAGCGGCGTCGCGGTTCGTCCCGTTGACGGCATGCCGATTGTGCACGACGCCGATCTGAAGGCCCACGTGACCGGACGCACCGCCACCGTGAATATCGCTCAGGGCATTGCCGACACGCCCGCGGGCCGCAAGATCACCATCTCCGACTTCACCTTCGAGGTGCCGGACATGGCGCCGAAACCCTCGCCGTCGCGGACCCGATTCCGTGTCGATGGTCCGGTGCCGGCGGCGGCCGAAATGTTGTCCAACGATCGCCTGAGCGATCTGTCGTCGACCGTCGTCGATCCCAACACGGCCAAGGGCACCTTCACGGCCAATATCCAGCTCGGCCTGCCGGTCAAGGGCGAGCTGACCAGGGCGGACACCGTCTACGCCGTCACTGCCGATCTCAACGGCTTTGCTGCCGACAAGCTGGTGATGAACCAGAAGCTCGAGGCCAACAATCTCAAGATCGTCGCCAACAACCAGGGCTACCAGGTCAAGGGCGACGTCAAGATCAACGGGCAGGCGGCCTCGCTCGACTACCGCAAGGCGACCGATGGCGATGCGGACGTCAAGCTGCAGACGACGCTGGACGACGCCGGCCGTGCGCGCCTTGGCTTCGACCTCAGTCCTGCCGTCAGCGGGTCGGTGCCGGTCAAGGTGTCGGGCAGGATTGCCGGTGGCCCTGACCAGACCACGAAGCTCGGCATCGAGGCTGACCTCACCTCGGTCAAGCTCGACAACATCCTGCCCGGCTGGGTCAAGCTGCCGGGCAAGTCGAGCAAGGCGACGTTCAAGGTGGTGCCGACGGCACAGTCGACCCGGCTCGATGACATCGTCATCGAAGGCGGCGGCGCCTCGATCAAGGGCTCGCTGGAAGTCGACCCGAACGGCGACCTCATGAATGCGAACTTCCCGATCTACGCGCCGTCCGATGGCGACAAGACGTCGCTGAAGGTGGAGCGCGGTCAGGACGGCGTGGTCCGTGGCACGATGCGCGGCGACGTCTTCGACGGCCGCGGCTTCCTGAAGTCGGCGATCTCAGGCAATTCCAAGGACGACGGCAAGAGCAAGCTGAAGAACGTCGATTTCGACATCGACGTGAAACTCGGTACGGTCGCGGGCTTCAACGGCGAGGCGATGCGCAGCGTCGATGCCAAGGTGTCGAAACGCAGCGGGGCGATCAAGGCGTTCTCGCTGAGCGGCCGGATCGGCCAGAACACGCCGGTAGCGGCGGACTTGCGCGGCGGGCGTGCGCAGGGCAGCCGCGAGGTAATCTATCTCCAGACCAATGATGCCGGATCGCTGCTGAAGTTCACCGACACCTATACCAAGGCGATCGGCGGCCAGATGGTGGTGGCGATGGAGCCGCCGACATCCGAGCCGACCACGGCGCGCGAAGGTCTCATCAACGTGCGCGACTTCACGGTGAAGGGCGAGGCGCAGCTGGAGCGCGTCGCCGCGGGCGCGCCGAACGGCACTCCGGGGGGCAGCGGCGTTTCCTTCAGCGCCTTGCGCGCCGAGTTCACCCGGCAGAACGGCGCGCTCACGGTCCGCGATGGCCTGGTCAAGGGGCCGATGATCGGCGCCACCATCGAGGGGTCGATCGATTATCCCGGCAACCAGGTGTGCATGAGCGGCACCTTCGTGCCGATGTATGGCGTGAACAACATCTTCGGCCAGATCCCGTTATTTGGCCTCTTCCTCGGCGGCGGCGACAAGGAGGGGCTGATCGGCGTCACCTACGAGGTCGTCGGCACGCCTGCGGCTCCCGTGATGCGCGTCAATCCGATCTCCGCGATGGTGCCCGGCGTGTTCCGCAAGATCTTCGAGTTCAACACCGGCAAACAGAACACGCCGTTCGACGAGCTGCCGTCGTCGCAGTCTGGCGACAGCCCGACGACCACGGCAAGGCCGCTGTCGAGCGGTTGCAAGCTCTCGCAGCGTTAAGCGCAGAAGGCCGCTTCGTCGCGGCTCAAATCATCTGTGGCCATCCTTCGAGACGCCCGCCTCCGGCGAGCCCTCAGGATGAGGTCAGGTCTTGCTGCCAGATATCGAATCCCACCATAAGCACGACCTCATCCTGAGGAGATCGCGAAGCGATCGTCTCGAAGGATAGGCCACGAATGCGGTCGCACGGTACGGTCCGGACCAATCGAGACCGCGCCGTTTACGCCGCGCGCACGCCCGCCAGGAACGTGCCAACTTCGCCCGAGAGCTGCTCGGCCTGCTTGGAGAGGTTTGACGCGGCAGTGAGGACCATGCCCGCGGCATTGCCCGTCTCGTTGGCTGCCGTGCTGACGCCAGTGATGTTGGTAGTGACTTCCTTGGTCGCCTCGGCGGTCTGCGAGACGCTGCGGGCGATCTCGGCGGTGGCCGCGCCTTGCTCCTCGATCGCGGCGCCGATCGAGGTGGCGATGCGGCTGACCTCCTCGATGGTCGCGGTGATGCCGCCGATGGCGTCCACGGCCTCCTTGGTCGCTCCCTGGATCTGGGCGATCTTGTCGCCGATCTCGCGGGTGGCTTCCGCGGTCTGGCTCGCCAGCGATTTCACTTCGGAGGCGACGACGGCGAAGCCGCGGCCGGCCTCTCCGGCGCGCGCGGCCTCGATGGTGGCATTGAGCGCGAGCAGATTGGTCTGCGCGGCGATGCTAGAGATCAGCTCGGCGACGTGCTCGATCTGTTGGGCGCCGTCGGACAGCGCGCGCACGATGGTGTCGGTGTGGCGTGCGCTCTCGACCGCGCGGCCGGTGACTTCGGCCGATTGCGCGACCTGACGGCTGATTTCAGTGATGGAGGAGGAGAGCTCTTCGGCGGCGGCCGCCACCGTCTGGACGCGCTGGCTGGCTTCGGTCGCGGCCGAGCCGACCACGGCGGCGCGGCGGTTGGTGCCCTCGGCGGTCGACGACATCGACTTGGCCGTGGTCTCCAGCTCGCCGGAGCCCGAGGCCATCAGGCCGACGAGCTGACCGACCGACGCATCGAAGCGGTCGGCGAGGGAAATCAAAGCGTCGCGCTTTTCCTGCTCGCCGCGGGCCTTGGCCGCGACCTGTTCGGCTTCCAGCGTGCGCGCCGTCAAGGCGGTCTGCCTGAGCACTTCGAGCGTCTCGGCCATGCGGCCGATCTCGTCGCCGCGATCGGTCTCCTCGACCGGCTTGTCGATGGCGCCGTCGGCGATGTCCTGCATGCGGGTCTTCTGGCGGTCGAGTGCGCTGAGCACGTCGCGGGCGATCAGCCAGGACAGCGCTGCCATCAGCAGCATCAGGCCGCCGCCGATCGCGGCGAGCTCGAGCGTGAGCGCGCGCACGTCGGCGTCGATATCGTCGACATAGAGGCCGTAACTGATCGTGGCGTTCCAGGGCGTGAACTGGCGGACGAACACGGTCTTGCGGACGGGCTCGGTCTGGCCGGGACGCGGGTAGAGATAGGATGTGACGCCGCCCTGCGGCGCCTGCCTGGCGGCGTTGAGCTGAGCATCGGCAATCAGGACGCCATTGGAATCCTTGGCGCCTGTGATCTTGCCTTCGAGCTGCGGATTGGCGCCGTTGACCAGGATCGACGTGTCGGGATTGTAGACGACAGGATAGCCCTGGCCGCCGCCGAACTTCATGTTGCGGGCACGCTGGCGAAACTGCAGCTTGGCCTCGTCCGCCGTCATCTTGCCGGCGGCGGCGTCATCCTGGAAACTCTGCGCGAGGCCGTGGAGCAGGTCGACCGCGGCCTTCATCTGCTGGACCCGGTCGTCCATCATGCGGCTCTTGCTGAGCACGGTCGATCCCGCGATGATGGCCGTGACTGTGAGGGCTGCGAGGCACACCATGCTGGCAAGCTTGGTGCGGATCTTCAGATGGCTCAGCAGCTTCATCACAGCCCCTACGACATGTTTGTTATTGCTCTCATGGCTAACATGAAGTTCTTACCAATCATGAAGACAGGCGTGCGCGCGGCCGCCGCGCGGGTGATCCTTCGCAGCCCTATGCGCAATCGTGCAGGCAAATCGCGACGCGATGCCGTGCGCCGGTATTTTTGCGGGAACAGAAAGATTTCAGACTTTGATTGTGATCGAGCCTGGCTGGACGGGCAATGAACCGATTCGTTCACCGCATCGTCATGTCCGTGCTTCTTGTGGCGGCCCTCGTTCTCATTTGGAACGTGCTGGGCTCGCGCTGAACCGGCACCGGCGAAATGCCAGTGCCGGGTCTGCGGATCGGTTGCGCGCGCCTCAGCGCCGCGCGAAGGCGCCGCCCGGTGCGTCACTCTCCTTGCCGATCAGCGCATCGACGCTGACCGGACCACCGCCCGCTCCCGAGACGTAGAGGCAGGCGAAGCAGAACAGGATCGCGGCGGTGCCGCCGTTGAGCAGCGGCAGGAGCACCGGCGTGCCTGTCTTGAGCATGTGGCCCATGAAGTAAGCGAACGCCATTTCGCCCGACAGGATGAAAGCTGATAGCCGGGTGAACAGGCCGAGCATCAGGGCCGCACCGAGCACCAGCTCGAGCGTGCCGGCCGCATAGATCAGCGGCGGGATGTCGGCGAAGTAGGGCAGCGCAGGAAACTTGAACAGCTTGGCAACGCCGTACTGGAACAGCAGCAGTCCAGTGATGAAGCGAAACAGGCTCAAGAGAACCGGCTGAAAGCGAGTGAGATAAGGAAAGTTCATTGGTTTGTGCCCTCCATCCAATGCTGCGACTAGGACCGCATTCGGTTCCGCCCTGCAAGCTGCGCCAGGTCAATTTGCGCTGACATTTTTGTCATATCGGTCAAAACACCGCAGGCTGTGATTTTAGCCGCGCGCCATCCGCATTTTCTGAGCATCTACGCGTCGTGCCCGCCCGTAGTTCCCCGGTGACGCGAATGAGTTCAGGTTACCTCCGGGAAACCTAGCGCCGCAAGGCGGGCACGATCAGGAATGGGATCATTCCGAGCACCACGCTCGCAAGTGCGAACACGAGCAGCGCGTTATAGCCGTGGGTGGCGTCATGGATCAGGCCGCCGCTCCAGGAGCCGAAGGCCGAGCCCGAACCGCTGCCGATCGAGATCGTGCCGTAGATGGTGCCGACCCGCTTGCCCCGAAAAATCTTCATCGCAGTTGCGGTGATCAGCGGTCCGCGCGAGCCCATCATGCTGCCGAAGCAGACGACGAAGCCGGTCAGCAGGATGAGGTTCGGCGAATATTGCAACAGCCAGAGCAGGGCGATGCCGAGGATCGAGATCGCGTAGCTCAGCAGCACGGACGGCCGGCGCCCGATCAGCCCGTCGAGCGCGGACACCCCGATCATGCCGAACACCAGCACCACGCCGGAAAAACCCCAGGCGGTTGCGGCCTGGAGCGGGGGAAAGCCCGCATCGATCAGATAGGCCACGATCTGGGCCGCGATCGCATACATGCCGACGGCGGTGAAGAAGAAGGTCGAGAACAGCGCCCAGAAGGCATGGTGACGCATCGCGCTCAGAAGCGTCCAGCCGTCGTCGATGAAATCCGGATCGGTCTTCTTGACGACATGAGGCGAGCCCAACGCGAACAGGCGCCACGGCAGCAGCATGAGCGGCACCAGCAGACCAAGCGCGGCGAAGCCGTAGACCTGATAGGTCTCGCGCCAACCGAGATGATCGATCAGCAGCTGCGAGGCCGGCAGCAGCGCCAGCACGCCGCCGCCCATCGCCGAGTACACCACCGCCATCGCGGTCGGCAGCTTTGGCCCGAACCAGCGGCCGAGCAGGATCGAGTTCGGCACGTTGCCGATAAAGGCGACGCCAATGCCGACGCACAATCCGATCGAGAGCTGAAATTGCCAGAGCGCCTGCGCATGGCCTGCGATCAGGAAGGCCGAGCCGAGCAGCAGCAGGCCGAGCGCGTAGACGATGCGCGGTCCGGAATGATCGAACAGGCGGCCAACCAGCGGCGCAGTCAGTCCGCTGATGAGCCAGGTCAGCGAGTAGATCGAAACCACCTGCGCGCGATCCCAGCCGAAATTTTCGGAGATCGGCTTGAGGAAGACGGTGAAGCTTTCGCTTAAGCCCCGCCCGAGCACGGCCAGCGTGAAGCACAGCGCGAGCACGACAAGCGCGGTGCGCACCGCGTCCTGCTGCGTGCTTCCTTGTTCCGTCGACGTTTCCCGGGGCGTGTTCTGATCCATTGCCGTCAGGGAGCGCGCATCGACGCGCCCTGACAAGCATCAAAAGCTCATACGCCTATGCAGGCTTGAGCAGGATGTGCTTCTTCTTGCCGAAGGACAACTTGATCACGCCTTCCGGTGTCAGATTGGCAGCCGACAGCGCCATCTTCTCGTCGGTGACGGGGCCGTCGTTGACGCGCAGGCCGCCGCCTTTGATCTGGCGCCGTGCCTCGCCATTGGAGGCGACGAGGCCCGCCTTGACGAAGGCGTTGAGCACGCCGAGTCCGGCCTCCAGCTCGCCGCGCGGAATTTCCACCGTCGGCAGGCTCTCGGCGAGTGCGCCTTCCTCAAAGGTGCGGCGTGCGGTCTCGGCCGCTTCGTTCGCTGCGTCGCGGCCATGCAGCAGCGCGGTCGCTTCCGTGGCGAGCACCTTCTTGGCCTCGTTGATCTCCGAGCCGCCGAGCGCTTCGAGCTTCTTGATCTCGCTCATCGGCAGCGTCGTGAACAGCTTCAGGAACTTGGCGACGTCGGCGTCCTCGGTGTTGCGCCAGTACTGCCAGAAATCATACGGCGAAAACTGGTCGGCGTTGAGCCACACCGCGCCTTGCGCGGTCTTGCCCATCTTGGCGCCCGATGCGGTCGTCAGCAGCGGCGTGGTCAGCGCGTACAGCTGATGCGTACCCATGCGGCGGCCGAGATCGACGCCCATAATGATGTTGCCCCATTGGTCGGAGCCGCCCATCTGCAAATGGCAACCGGTCCGCTTGGCCAGTTCGACGAAGTCGTAGGCCTGGCAGATCATGTAGTTGAACTCGATGAAGCTCATCTCCTGCTCGCGCTCGAGGCGCAGGCGCACCGAATCCATCGTCAGCATGCGGTTGACCGAGAAATGCCGGCCGACGTCGCGCAGCATGTCGATGTAGTTGAGCTTGGTCAGCCACTCGGCATTGTCGAGCATGATGGCGTCGCTCTTGCCGTCGCCGTAGCGCAGCACTTTTGCGAACACGCCCCGGATCGAAGCCTTGTTGGCCTCGATCTCGGCGACGGTGCGGATCGCGCGCGTCTCGTCCTTTCCGGAGGGGTCGCCGACCATGGTGGTGCCGCCGCCCATCAGCGTGATCGGCTTGTTGCCGGACTGCTGAAACCAGTGCAGCAGCATCATGGTCAGATAGTTGCCGATGTGCAGCGATGGAGCGGTGCAATCGTAGCCGACATAGGCGATCGCCTCGCCCTTGGCGGCGAGCGCGTCCAGCCCCTCGAAATCGGAGCACTGGTGGATGAAACCACGTTCCTGCAGGGTGTTGAGGAAATCCGATTTAAATGCAGTCATCTGTCGGCATGCCTGACAATTCTTGGTTTACTGTTTTGGGAGCAATTTAAGGGTCCTCCGCCGGAACTGGATTGCTGCCCGCCACTTGGCGCTGTGGCATTATAAGATGTGTCCCTCTGGCACAAGATCGGCATGCCGGAGGAAGGGTTTTGAGGACGCTGATCCATGATGTTGACGGCACTCGGTTTGATGAGCGGCACCTCGCTGGACGGGGTGGACGTCGCGCTGATCGAAACCGATGGAAAACAGGTGAAAGCGTTCGGGCCGTCCGGCTACCGGCCCTATAACCCAGCCGAGCGCAATCTGCTGCGCCAGGCCCTCTCAGAAGCTGTGCACCTGCTGCAACGCGATGCCCGGCCGGGAATCCTGGCCGAGGCCGAGCGCGCGGTGACGCTGGCGCATGCCGAGGCGGTGGCCGCCTTCGTCGCCCAGAACCGGATGAAGCCCGAAGACATCGACATCGTCGGCTTCCACGGCCAGACCGTGCTGCACCGGCCCGAGCGGCGGCTGACGGTGCAGATCGGCGATGCGCTGGCGCTGGCCAAAGCCATCCATATCCCCGTGATGCACGACTTCCGCGCCGCGGACGTCGAGGCCGGCGGGCAGGGCGCGCCGTTCGTGCCGGTCTACCACCGGGCGCTCGCCAATTCGCTGGCGCGCGAAGGGCCGATCGTCGTGGTCAATATCGGCGGCGTCTCCAACATCACCTATATCGACGGCATCGACACGCTGATCGCCTGCGACACCGGGCCCGGCAACGCGCTGCTCGACGATTTCATGTACCGCACCATGAACCAGGCGTTCGATACGGAAGGAAAGTTTGCGGCGCTCGGCAAGGCCGACGAGGCCTGGATCGCCCGCGCGCTGGAATTGCCGTTCTTCGCAAGCCCGCCGCCGAAATCGCTCGACCGCAACGACTTCGCCGCGCTGAAGCTCGGCGATGTCCAGCCGGCCGATGGCGCCGCGACGCTCACCGCTTTCACTGCGGCTGCGATCGCGCGCGTCATTCCGTTGCTGCCGCGGCGGCCGCGAAGCTGGATCGTCTGCGGTGGCGGCGCACGTAATCTGACCATGCTGCGCAGGCTGCGGGAGCGGGTCGGCACGGCGACCGTCGAGGCAGCTGAGACGCTCGGCTGGGCCTCCGACGCGATCGAGGCGCAGGCCTTCGGCTTCCTCGCAGCGCGCGGCCTGAAGGGCCTGCCTCTGTCCTATCCGAGCACGACAGGCGTGCCGATGCCGATGACGGGCGGGGTGATCGCGCGGCCCTGAGTGAGGTGGTCGACCTTGACGGATGAATGCAGATGCATCTATATTGATGCAACTGCATCCAACTGTCGGGATTAGTCATGACCGCTTCGCTCAAACTGATCAGCCACAAGCTTTGCCCTTACGTTCAACGCGCCGTGATCGCGCTGAAGGAGAAGGGCGTTCCGTTCGAGCGGATCGATATCGATCTCGCCAACAAGCCTGACTGGTTTCTGAAATTGTCGCCGCTCGGCAAGGTGCCGGTGCTGGTGGTGACGACCGACAAGGGCGAGGTCGCGCTGTTCGAGAGCAACGTGATCTGCGAGTACATCGAGGAGACGCAAGCCGGCGCAAAGCTGCATCCGGCCGATGCCCTCAAGCGTGCCGAGCACCGCGCCTGGATGGAGTTCGGCTCGGCGATCCTCGGCGATCTCTGGGGCCTGGAGACCACGACCGATCCCGCGACGTTCGAAAGCAAGCGTCAGGCGCTGGTGACGAAGTTCGCGCGCGTCGAGACGGCGCTGGGCGCAGGCCCGTTCTTCGCCGGCGAAGCGTTCAGCATGGTCGATGCGGTGTTCGCGCCGGTCTTCCGCTATTTCGACCTGTTCGATGAACTGACCGAGCATGGCATCTTCAGCGATGTCCCCAAGGTGCGCGCGTGGCGGAGCGAGCTCGCAAAACGTCCGAGCGTGCGCACTGCGGTCGACGCCGACTATCCGCAATTGCTGCGCGCCTTCCTGGTGCGCCACGACGCGCATCTCTTGAAGCTTGCGGCCTGAGCTATGTCGCAGTCTCTGGCCTGGCTGATGCTGGTGATCGCCGGCGCACTCGATGTCGGCTGGGCAATCTCGATGAAATATGCCGAAGGCTACACGCGCATCGGCTGGAGCATCGTTTCGCTGGTGCTGCTCGCCGCCTTTGTCTTCCTGCTCGGGCGTGCGTTGAAGGTGCTCGAGGTCGGCGTCGCCTATTCGGTATGGACCGGAATAGGCGCCGCCGGAACCTTCGCCATGGGCGTCGTGCTGTTCGGCGAGGCCTTGAGCGCGATGAAGCTTGCGGGCATCGCGCTGGTGCTGATGGGGATCGTCGCGCTGAAGCTGGCCTAGAGCTCAGCGGCCATCTTCGCAAGCGTCGCGATCGTATTCATGTTTCGCGCGGTGCCGGCCTTGGCGGCGGGAATCACCAGTTTCGACGTCCCCATGCCGTCGCCGTAGTGCACGTAGATCTCGCGGCGGCCGAGGCGAACCTCCTCGTTGTTCTGGCCGCGGATGCCGGCGAGCGCGTCTGCAGGCGGCGCACCGTCGAGGAAGATTGCAACGGTGCGGTTGGGCGCAGCCTTTGGAAAAGGATTATCGGCCAGGACTTGTGCCATTTCGGTTGCGCTGCGCACGAGCGCGCCCACCGGTGCGCCGGCATAGGCATGCAGGCGCTTTTCGAGTGCGGTCTTGATCGCGGCTTCCGACTTGCGGCTGGCGAAGACGACGTTGCCGCTGGCAATGTAGGTGCGCACGGTGGTGAAACCGAGCTCCTCGCACATCGCCTTGAGCTCGGTCATCGGCAGCTTGCCGGTGCCGCCGACATTGACGGCCCGCAGCAATGCCACGAACGCGCCCACGGAAAGCTTCAGCGCACGTTGGCGAGGCGCATGTCGAGGTAGGCTGTGATGGTTTCCATCAGCGGCTCGAGCTTGGCGTCGAAGAAGTGGTTGGCGCCGGGGATGACCTGCTGGTCGATCACGATGCCCTTCTGGGTCTTCAGCTTCTCGACCAGCGTGTTGACGTCCTTCGGCGGCACCACCGCATCCTTCTCGCCGTGCACGATCAGGCCCGACGACGGGCAGGGCGCGAGGAACGAGAAGTCGTAGAGGTTGGCCGGCGGCGCGATGGAGATGAAGCCTTCGACCTCGGGACGGCGCATCAAAAGCTGCATGCCGATCCAGGCGCCGAACGAGAATCCGGCGACCCAGCAGGCGCGCGCCTCGGGATTGATCGTCTGCGCCCAGTCGAGGGCTGCTGCGGCATCCGACAATTCGCCGGTGCCGTGGTCGAACGAGCCCTGGCTGCGGCCGACGCCGCGGAAATTGAAGCGCAGCACCGAGAAGCCGCGATGCGCGAAGGCGTAGTAGCACTGGTAGATGATCTGATGATTCATCGTGCCGTGAAACTGCGGATGCGGATGCAGGACCATCGCAATCGGCGCGTTCTTCTGCTTGGCCGGGTGATAGCGGCCTTCGAGGCGGCCGGCGGGGCCAGTGAAAATAACTTCAGGCATGGGTGATCTCTTGATTGATGTCCTGGAGAGGCGGTTCTCCGCAATCAACCGATTGTGGCCTCATCGGCAGCGACGCCGGCGAGAGCGCGAATGGAAGGACGAGAAGGCGTGCGCCTCGCGGTGATGCGCAAATGGCGCGCGGTGACTTGACGGCCGCGTTCTAACATAGGCTGCGGGGCTAAAAGCAAGCATCTTCGACATCTGCCAATGTGCTCAAGAACTTAGGCTCATCATCGCGGTGTCATGCCAATGGCAGCCGGGGTGGAGCGGGGGCATGGCCCGGTTCGCATCTGTGGCGGCAACTAATTGGAATCACGATCGTTTATCGACCGTCGGGCGACCGACGGTGGCGATTCACACAGGCGCGGTACGCCCTCCAAGCGAGGCGACCGCGGGCCGGTAGCGGCGACTGCCCCCGAGCGTCTGCCCGTTGTCGAACGTGAGCTCGAAGTCCCCTGAGGGCTTGAAGTCGACGCCGCTCACGCGGTCGAGATTGGCGAGCCTGGTCCGGTGCACGCGCACGATGGCGAAGCGGGCGAGCTCGCTTTCGGTTGCGGCCAACGTGCCGCGGATCAGGTGCTGGGTGCCGTTGGCGAGGATGTATTCGATGTAGTTGCCGGCGGAGGCGACCCAGAGGATGTCACGCGGCGCGACGCGGACGCGGTTGGTGCCATCCCGGAGCCAGATCAGATCGGATGATGGTTGCTCCTGCGCAGCGGCCGGCATGGACGCGGCCACGCGGGCGGCCTTCCTCAGCTCACGCCGGCTTTCGATCAGCCAGAGCGTTGCTCCCAGCAGCAAGGCGGTCACGGCATCCTTGCGGAACTCGTACAGGACCGTCGCCGGCGAGAAGTGGAAGTCGTAGCCGCCCCCCGCCAGCCAAAGCAGGAGTTTCCGCAAGCCCACCATGCCGGTGATGTGGAAGGCCGAGAAGCCGAGCAGGGCGACCGCAGCGATTCCGATCCGTATCGCCAGCCCATGTGCCTGGCGCATGCGCCGCACGGCCAGCGTCAGGATCGGCACCAGCAGCAGGATGACGATGATGCTCGACAGCTCCCAGAACAGCCGCCGGCCAATGTCATAGCTGTCGCCGCGCCAGGCGGCGTCCTGCGCGCCCGAGAGCGCATTGACGACACCGATGGCGAGCGCGACGGCTGCGATCGCAGCAAACATCGTCCATTCGCCACTGATCCCGCCGCGCCAACCGCTCGTCCCGGACGCCGGCGCCTCGTCCCCTAGCGCCCGGTCCTGATCCCAAACCGTTTCGACGCGCTCCGTTTCGGGGGCATCTTGGCTGTCAGTCATGGCCCGAAAACCGCGTTTGCCGTCCCGTCAAGGAGCAGAGAACCATGTCAACACCGCAGCAAGTTTCGATTTCGGAACGACGCATCGATCTGGATTGGGTGCGGATTTTAGCCTTCGGGCTCTTGATCTTCTACCACGTCGGCATGCTCTGCGTATCCTGGGGGCGTTGGCGGAATTGCGCAGCAACAGCCGGCCTGATGTGCGGCGGCGGCTGATTGGCGCAAGGAGAAAAGGTGCTAAGAGGACGCATGCCAAGCCGCGTCTATCTCGACTGGAATGCGACCACGCCGCTGCGCGCCGAGGCGCGTGCAGCGGTGCTGGCCGCTTACGAGCTGATCGGCAATCCGTCCTCGGTCCACGCCGAGGGACGGGAGGCGCGGCGGCTGGTCGAGGACGCACGTAGCTCGCTTGCGGCAGCCATCGGCGCGCTGCCGCGGAACGTGGTGTTCACCTCCGCCGGAACCGAGGCCAATGCCTTGGCGCTGTCGCCCGGCTTGCGCAGCCGATCGGGTGAGCCGGTGCGGCGGCTCCTGGTTTCCGCGGTCGAGCACGCCTCGGTGCTGGCGGGCGGCCGATTCCCGGCCAACGACATCGGCCAGATCCGGGTCACAAGCTCCGGTGCGGTCGATCTCGATGACCTCCGCGCGCTCGTCGCCGCCGGCCCGCCGGCGCTGGTCTCGATCATGGCCGCCAACAACGAGACCGGCGCGCTCCAGCCGGTGGCTGAAGCAGCGCGGATCGTCCACGAGGCGGGCGGCCTCCTGCATGTCGACGCGATCCAGGCGCTCGGCAAAATTGGTTTCAATATTAACGCGGTAGGCGCGGATCTTGCGAGCTTTTCTGGGCACAAGATCGGCGGCCCCAAAGGCGTCGGCGCGCTGGTCGTTGCCGAGGGGCTTGCCGGGTTGGAGCCGGTGCTGCGTGGCGGCGGACAGGAGCTCGGCCGGCGGGCGGGAACCGAGAATGTCGCCGGTATCGCTGGCTTTGGGGCAGCGGTGAGAGCCGCCCTTGAGGCTCTGCCGGAAGATGCGGAGCGCATGACAAGTCTAAGAGATAGCTTGGAAAATGGTATTCGGGGCATTGCCGGGGCGAGCATCTTCGCGGAAAACGTGAAGAGGTTGCCAAATACCGTCCTGTTCACCGCGTCGGGGCTCAAGGCCGAGACTGCCGTGATCGGCTTCGACCTCGAAGGCATCGCCGTCTCCTCCGGTTCGGCCTGTTCCTCCGGCAAGGTCCAGCCGTCCCACGTGCTCTCGGCGATGGGGTACGACGCCAGCGTGGCCCAGGGAGCGGTGCGCCTCAGTCTGGGCTGGTCCACGCAGCCGGGGGACATCAATCGGTGCCTGGAGGCTTGGCGAAAGCTCGGTAATACCCTACTTAGAGGCTAAGCGACGAAACACGGCTTGAACGGTTCTAAGCCCGTGCTTTCCGCAGAGAAACATCGTAATACTCGTCCGAGTTTGATCCACCGCGGTCCTTGAAACCGCGAGCGGAGGATAGAATGCCAGCCGTCCAAGAGACGGTCGAGCGCGTCAAGCGCATCGACGTCGACCAGTATCGTTATGGGTTTGAGACCCTGATCGAGTCCGACAAGGCCCCCAAGGGGCTGTCGGAAGAGACCGTCAAGTTCATCTCCGAGAAGAAGAACGAACCCGCCTGGATGCTCCAGTGGCGGCTTGAGGCCTATCGGCGCTGGCTGACCATGACCGAGCCGACCTGGGCACGCGTCGACTATCCCAAGATCGACTTCCAGGACCTCTATTACTATTCGGCGCCGAAGCCGAAGAAGACGATCACCTCGCTCGACGAGATCGATCCGGAGATCCTGAAGACCTACGAGAAGCTCGGCATCCCCTTGCGGGAAGTGGCCATGCTCGAGGGCGTCGAGCCCAAGGTGGGCGAGGAAGATCCGGCCCGCCGCAAGATCGCGGTCGATGCCGTGTTCGATTCGGTTTCGGTGGCGACCACGTTCAAGGCCGAGCTGAAGAAGGCCGGCGTGATCTTCATGCCGATCTCGGAGGCGATCCGCGAGCACCCCGAGCTGGTGCAGAAATATCTCGGCTCGGTGGTTCCGACCTCGGACAATTTCTACGCGACGCTGAACTCGGCGGTGTTCTCCGACGGCTCGTTCGTCTACGTGCCGCCAGGCGTGCGCTGCCCGATGGAGCTGTCGACCTATTTCCGCATCAACGAGCGCAACACCGGCCAGTTCGAGCGCACGCTGATCATCGCGGACAAGGGCTCGTACGTCTCCTATCTCGAAGGCTGCACCGCGCCGCAGCGCGACGAGAACCAGCTGCATGCCGCCGTGGTCGAGCTCGTCGCGCATGACGACGCCGAGATCAAATATTCGACGGTGCAGAACTGGTACCCGGGCAATTCGGAAGGTAAGGGCGGCATCTACAATTTCGTCACCAAGCGTGGCGACTGTCGCGGCAACCATTCCAAGATCTCCTGGACCCAGGTCGAGACCGGTTCGGCGATCACCTGGAAGTATCCGAGCTGCATCTTGCGCGGTGATAATTCCCGTGGCGAGTTCTACTCGATCGCGATCTCGAACGGTTACCAGCAGGTCGATTCGGGCACCAAGATGATCCACCTCGGCAAGAATACGTCGAGCCGCATCATCTCCAAGGGCATCGCCGCCGGCAAGTCGCAGAACACCTATCGCGGCCTCGTCACCGCGCACCGGAAAGCCACCGGCGCGCGTAACTTCACGGCCTGCGATTCGCTGTTGATCGGCGACAAATGCGGCGCGCACACCGTGCCCTACATCGAGGCCAAGAACTCCTCGGCGACGTTCGAGCACGAGGCGACGACCTCGAAGATCTCCGAAGACGTGCTGTTCTACTGCGTCCAGCGCGGGCTCTCTCAGGAAGAAGCAGTTGGCTTGGTCGTCAACGGCTTCGTCAAGGACGTGCTCCAGCAGCTCCCGATGGAGTTCGCGGTGGAAGCGCAGAAGCTGATCTCGATCTCGCTTGAAGGGTCGGTTGGCTAATTGCCGACCCTCGCGGTGCGCTCAGGCGCTCCAACATCAATTGAATGAACTGGATGCCAAGATGGCTTTGCTTGAAGTGAAAGACCTGCAGGTTCGTGTCGAGGAGCGTGAGATCCTCCATGGGCTCACTCTGACTGTGAACGAGGGGCAGATCCATGCGATCATGGGGCCGAACGGCTCCGGCAAGTCGACGTTGTCCCATGTCATTGCCGGCAAGCCCGGCTATGAGGTCACTGGCGGCCAGATCCTGTTCAAAGGCGAGGACCTCCTGGAGATGGCTCCGGAGGAGCGGGCTGCCAAGGGCGTATTCCTCGCGTTCCAATATCCGGTCGAGATTCCCGGTGTTACCACCATGAATTTCCTGCGAACCGCACTGAATGCCCAGCGCAAGGCCCGCGGCGAGAGCGAATTGATGGTGCCGGACTTTCTGAAGAAGGTCCGCGAGGTCTCGAAGTCGCTGAACATCCCCCAGGACATGCTCAAGCGCGGCGTCAATGTTGGCTTCTCCGGCGGCGAGAAGAAGCGCAACGAGGTGCTCCAGATGGCGCTGTTCGAGCCGAGCCTGTGCATCCTCGACGAGATGGATTCCGGCCTGGATATCGATGCGCTGCGTATCGCAGCCGACGGCGTCAACGCGCTGCACTCGCCCAAGCGCGCGATGGTCGTCATCACCCACTATCAGCGGCTGCTGAACTACATCGTGCCCGACGTGGTGCACGTGATGTCGAAGGGCCGCGTCGTGAAGAGCGGCGGCAAGGAACTGGCGCTGGAGCTGGAAGCGTCCGGCTACACCCAGTTCGAGGATGCCGCGTAAGGAATCTTGCAATGAACGTTGCTGTGGCAAAGACCGGAAAGAGCCGCGCGGTGAGCGATCTCTTCACCAGCGCCGAAGGCCGGCTGCCGGGTTCGCCATCCGTGATCGCGGCGCGCCGCGAGGCGTTCGAGACCTATGAGCGTCTCGGCTTGCCGCACCGCCGGATCGAGGAATGGAAATACACCGACCTGCGCGCGCTGGTCGGCGAGGTGCTGCCGCTTGCGGCCGCGCCCGATGCGGCCGCACTGAAACGCGCCGCGGATGCCATCAAGGCGCATGCGATCGAGGGTGCCCGCAAGCTGGTGCTGGTCGACGGCGTGTTCGCCGCCGATCTGTCAGACGTCAAGGCGCTCGCCACCGAGGCGAGTTTCAAGACGTTGCGGGAGACGCTGGAGAAGGATGCGGGTCTCCTGAAGACCGCTGCCACCGACGCCGTGATCGCGCTCAACGCGGCGATGGCGACCGATGGCGTGGTGCTGTCGATTGCCGACGGCGCCCAGCTGTCCGCACCGATCCAGATCATCCACATCGCGACCGCAGCTTCCGCGTCGGCCTTCACCCGTTCGCAGGTCGCGATCGGGAAGGGCGCTCGCGCCACCATCGTCGAAAGTTTCGTGGCGGCTGGCGCCAAGGCCTACCAGATCAACGACGCCGTGCTCGTCACGGTCGGTGACGATGCCGATGTCGCGCATATCCGCCTGATGGACGACGCGCCCGACGCGCTGAACGTAACCTCGCATTTCGTGACGGTCGGCGCCAACGTCAAGTTGAATTTCTTCAACATGACCACCGGAGCTGCCGTCAGCCGCCTGCAAGGCTTCATCACGCTGGCGGGTGAGGGCAGCGAGCTCTCGATCAACGGCGTCAACCTGTTGCAGAAGACCGAGCATGGCGACACCACGCTGGTCGTCGATCATGCGGTACCCAACTGCGTCAGCCGCGAGGTTTTTCGCGCTGTGATCGACGATCGCGCCCATTCGGTGTTCCAGGGCCGCATCATCGTTCGCCCCGATGCGCAGAAGACCGACGGCAAGATGATGACCCGTGCGCTGCTGCTCTCTGACGAAGCCGAGGCTGACAACAAGCCGGAGCTGGAAATCTTTGCCGACGACGTCTCCTGCGGCCACGGCGCCACCGCCGGCGCGCTGGACGAGAACCTGCTGTTCTATCTGAAGGCGCGCGGCTTGCCGGAGAAGCAGGCCCAGGCGCTGCTGATCCAGGCTTTTGTGGGCGAAGCGATCGAGCAGATCGCTGACGACGGCTTGCGCGAGCATGTGATCAGCATTGCCGAGCGCTGGCTGGAGCGTCGGTCATGAGCACGCATCCCGCAGTCATGAACGGGTCTTATGACGTTGCGCGCGTGCGCCAGGACTTTCCGGCGCTCGCCATGCAGGTCTACGGCAAGCCGCTGGTCTATCTCGACAATGCGGCATCCGCCCAGAAGCCCAGCGCCGTGCTCGAGCGCATGACGCAGGCCTATACATCCGAATACGCCAACGTCCATCGCGGCCTGCATTATCTCGCCAACGCCGCGACCGAAGCCTATGAGGGCGGCCGCACCAAGGCCGCGCAGTTCATCAATGCTGCGCGGACCGAGGAAGTGATTTTCACGCGCAACGCGACCGAAGCGATCAATCTGGTCGCTTCGTCCTGGGGCGGGCCGAACATCAAAGAGGGTGACGAAATCGTCATCTCGATCATGGAGCACCACTCCAACATCGTGCCCTGGCATTTCCTGAGGGAGCGCCAGGGTGCCGTGATCAAGTGGGCGCCGGTCGACGACGAGGGCAATTTCCTCATCGACGAGTTCGAGAAGCTGTTGACGTCGAAGACCAAGCTGGTCGCGATCACGCAGATGTCGAACGCGCTCGGCACCATCGTGCCGGTCAAGGACGTCGTGAAGATCGCCCATGCCCGCGGCATTCCCGTACTGGTCGACGGCAGCCAGGGCGCCGTGCATCTGCCCGTCGACGTCCAGGACATCGGCTGCGACTTCTACGTCTTCACCGGCCACAAGGTGTACGGTCCTACCGGCATCGGCGTGCTCTGGGCCAGGTATGACCACCTCGTCGCGATGCGCCCGTATAATGGCGGCGGCGAAATGATCCGCGAGGTCTCGCGCGATGTCGTCACCTATGGCGATCCCCCGCACAAGTTCGAGGCGGGCACGCCCGCGATCGTCGAGGCCGTCGGCCTTGGCGCGGCCATCGACTACGTCAATTCGATCGGCAAGGAGCGCATCGCTGCCCACGAGCACGATCTCGTCACCTACGCCCACGATCGCTTGCGCGAGATCAACTCGCTGCGGCTGATCGGCACCGCACGAGGCAAGGGCCCGGTGATCTCCTTTGAGCTTAGGGGTGCGCACGCCCATGACGTCGCCACTGTGATCGACCGCCAGGGCATCGCGGTGCGCGCGGGCACCCATTGCGTGATGCCGCTTTTAGAGCGGTTCAACGTGACGGCCACATGCCGGGCCTCGTTCGGCATGTATAATACGCGGGAAGAAGTCGATCATCTGGCACAGGCGCTACTGAAGGCGCGGGATTTGTTCGCATGAGTGACACGGCCGAAATCAAAGCCAATCCGATGGAGACCCATTCGGCGCTGCCGCCGGAGGAGACCGAGCGTCTCACGACCGAGATCATCGCCGGCCTCAAGACCGTGTTCGATCCGGAGATCCCGGCCGACATCTACGAGCTGGGTCTGATCTACAAGGTCGAGATCAAGGACGATCGCTCCGTCGACGTGCAGATGACGCTGACGACGCCGAACTGTCCGGCCGCCGGCGAGCTGCCGACCATGGTCGAGAACGCGGTCGCCAGCGTTCCCGGCATCGGCGTGGTCGACGTCAAGGTCGTCTGGGAGCCGGCCTGGTCGCCGGAACGCATGAGCGACGAGGCGCGCCTCGTCCTCAACATGTGGTGACGCGTAACCTCGATATTGAATTCGCTCCGCAACGGACCACATAAATATCATGACCCAGATATCGTCCGGCTCGACACCAGCATCCACCCCGAAGCCGCGGCGCCCGCGCCCGCAGGTGATGCGGCTGACCGATGCCGCTGCCCAGCGCATCAGCGAGCTGACCCAGCGCGCCGATTCCGAGATCGTTGGCCTGCGCGTCGGCGTGAAGAATGGTGGCTGCGCCGGGCAGTCCTACACGGTCGAATACGCCCATGATATCCGCCCGACCGACGAGGTCGTCGAGGACAAGGGCGTCAAGATCCTGGTCGACCCCAAGGCCGTGCTGTTCCTGCTCGGCACCGAGATGGACTACAAGGCCGACAAGATGCAGGCCCAGTTCGTCTTCAACAATCCCAACCAGATCTCCGCCTGCGGCTGCGGCGAATCGGTCGAGCTGCGCCCGGCGCAGATCGACGGGTAGATTTCTCGCGTTGCTCTCGTGTCCCGGACGCGCTGCAGCGCGCTTGTGCTGCTGCGCAGAGCCGGGACCCACGCTATAGTCACCAGTACAAAGACGGCTGGGCCCCGGCTCAGCAGCGCACCGTTTCACGCTGCGCTGCATCCGGGGCACGAGAGAGCATGCCTATGGACCGCGAATTCCTGATCGACCTGTTCGCCGATTTCGGCCCCGTCGCCGTCCGAAAGATGTTCTCCGGCTACGGCATCTCCGCCGACGGCATCAACTTCGCACTCGCCCTTCGCGCCGGCCTGTTCTTCCGCGCCGACGAGGTGACCATTCCCGATTTTGAAGCGGAAGGCTCAAAGCCCTTCCAGTATTCGACCCGCGCCAAGACCGTGCTGGTGAACTCCTATTGGGAGCTGCCGGCGCGCCTGTTCGACGATTCCGAGGAGCTGGCGCAATGGGCGAGGGCGGCGCTCGCCGCCGCCCAGCGCGCCAAGGTGAAGAAGCGCCCGAAGGGGAAGAAGGTCGCGAAGAAGGCGGAGCCGAAGAAGCCCGTTGCGAAAAAACGGCCAGCCAAGAAGTCGGTTCGTAGGGTTGGCAAAGTGAAGCGTGCCCACCGTTGAAGTCCCGGTGTGGAGAGATGGTGGGCACGGCGCAAGCGCGCCTTTGCCGACCCTACGGCACGTCACTCCGCGGCCTTGGTCAAACCAACCCGCATATCCTTCGCCACGAACACACAGGTGCCGTCAGCAAGCACGCGGCCGTCGGCTATCCCGAGCACCAGCTTGCCGCGGCGGACCATGCGCATGGTGACCTCGTAGCGCACGGATCGCGTCTCCGGCGTGATGGCGCCCGTGACCTCGACCTCGCCGACGCCGATGGCGCGGCCCTTGCCCGGTGAGCCCGACCAGCCGAGCCAGTAGCCGACCATCTGCCACATCGCATCCAGGCCGAGACTTCCGGGCATCATCGCGTCACCGCGATAGTGACAATCGAAGAACCAGTGGTCCGGCACAATGTCGAGCTCGCCGACGATATGGCCCTTGCCGAACTCGCCGCCGTTCAGGCTGAGTTCGGTGATGCGGTCCATCATGAGCATCGGCGGCGCCGGCAATTGCGCATTGCCCGGACCGAAATAGCCGCCTTCGCTCGATCTCAGCAGCTCGTCCCTGGTGTAAGACGGTTGTGGCCTGTGAAAATCATGAGGATTGGGCACGACAACAAGTCCTCGATACGCGCGATCAGACGTTGCAGGTGGCGAGGAAGATGTCGTCCGTCAGGTTGGAATGTCAAGCGCGGCCCGCGTCTCTCGGCCCGCAGTGTCCCACCTCACGCCACCCGGTTGTGTGTCTCGACCGCGTATTCCGGGTCGACTTCGCAGATCACGCGGTTGCGGCCGTTGCGCTTGGCGGCGTAGAGACAGGCATCCGCACGCTCGATCAGGGCATCGGTGTCGTCACCCTGCTTCAGCATGGAGACGCCGACCGAGATGGTGACGCGGCCGAGGATCTCGCCGGTCGATTTCTTCTTCAGCTCCTTCGCCATCACGGCGCGGCGAATATGGTCGGCGACGGTGAGAGCCTGGCGCAGCGCGGTGTTGGGCAGCAGCACGGCGAACTCCTCGCCGCCATAGCGCGCAGTGATGTCCTGGCCCTTGATGGTCTGTTTCATGGACAGGCCGACCAGGCGCAGCACCTGGTCGCCGGTGAGATGGCCGTAGGAATCGTTGAACGACTTGAAATGGTCGATGTCGAACAGCAGCAGTGACAGCGGCTCGCCCGAGGCGAGTGCGTTCTGCACGGCCATGCCGATCATGCGGTCAAAATATTTGCGGTTGCCGAGCCCGGTCAACGGATCGGTCAGGCTCTCGGCGCGGATCGCTTCCAGGCTGTGCTGGAGATTGCTGATCTCGTTCTTCGACAGTGTCAGCCGGCCTTCCAGCGCCTTGTTGGTCTCGCGCATCTCGTCGGTCGAACGCAGCAGCGTCTCGACGATCGCCTTGATCTGCTCGCGGCTCTTGGCCGAGGACAGTTGCTCGGTCGCGCGCGACAGGCTGGTGTCGTAGGCGCCGGTCATCCCGAGCGCGTCGCTCAAGACCGTCATCACGTCGTCGATCTCGCCGATGACGCGCGCACCGACCTTGTCGATGCGGTCGGTCGTTTTGATGTGGGAGAGATAGGTGTCGTAGATCTGCTCGAGATCGGCTTCGGTCAGCTTGCCGCTACGTGCCAGCGTCTCGTTGATGATCTTGTTGAGCGGGGCATTGTAGCCGGTCGCGTAGACGTACCAGATCTCGTAATTGCGGGGAATTGCGGTTTGCTTCAGCGACCGGATCTGACCGAGCGCCACCTCGGCAAACGCCATCGTGCGTTCATGTTCATCGAGAACCTTGACCACAGAACATACCCCACAACGGTCGATGCGCTCGCGACCGCAGCAATGCTTAAATTATGTTCGTAGGCTAACGGACGATGATGAACGGTCGGTAAACGGTCGATCGCTCAACTCACGCGTGTATCGTGGTTTCAGGCCCCGGCGGGGGAGCGGACCGGTCGGAGCAGGAAGGCCGGGAGGTGCGAGTGATCGCCGGGCTCGGTATCGGCTTCGCGCTGGCGGCGCGGCTCGGGACGGCCGATCGACGGGACATGCGACGGATTGGCCGGCTGGCGCGATCCTCCGCGCGGCTCGGACGGCTGCCTTGCCTCGCGCGGAGGCCTTGCTTCGCGAACAGGCCTCGCTTCGCGAGGAGACCGTGCTTCAGCGGCAGGCGTTGCATCCGTCGAAGGCGCTGCCTCCGAGGAGAGTCGCGCCTCGCGCGGCTCGTGGCTGCGCTCACGGTCACGACCGCGCTGCGGCTTGCCGCGTCCGCCGCGGGAACGTTCGCGATCGCGTCCGCGCGATTCGCGCGGTCGGTCGCCCTGCTCACCCGAACCCGCATGTACTTCGTAATCGCCTTCCGCGCGGGGAATGCTCTGGCCGATCAGCTTCTCGATCGCGACCATCGACTTCTGGTCGAGCGGCGTAACGAGCGAGATCGCCATGCCGGACCGGCCTGCGCGGCCGGTGCGGCCGACACGATGGACGTAGTCGTCGGGATGGTGGGGGACGTCGAAATTGAAGACGTGGCTGACCTCGGGAATGTCGAGGCCGCGGGCGGCGACGTCTGAGGCGACCAGCAGCGGCAACTCACCCTTGCGGAACTGTTCGAGTGCCGCCGTGCGGGCCGACTGGTCCATGTCGCCGTGCAGGGCGCCGACGCTGAAGCCGTGCTTCTGAAGCGATTTGTGAACGACCGCGACCTCGCGCTTGCGATTGCAGAAGATGATCGCGTTCTGGAGATCCTTGGCCTCGCGCAGCAGGCGGCGAAGCAATTCGCGCTTTTCATGCGCCTCGCGCCCGGCCGGGACCTGACACTGCGTGACGGTGACTGCGGTAGTGGCGGGCTTGGAAACCTCGACCTTCTGCGGATTGTGCAGGAAAGTTTCGGTGATGCGCCGGATCTCCGGCGGCATGGTCGCGGTGAAGAACAGGGTCTGCCGCGTGAAGGGGACGAGCTTGCAGACGCGCTCGATGTCGGGAATGAAGCCCATGTCCAGCATGCGGTCGGCTTCGTCGATGACGAGCAGCTCGACGCCGGTGAGCAGCAGACCGCCGCGCTCGGTATGGTCGAGCAGCCGGCCCGGGGTGGCGATCAGCACGTCGACGCCGCGGGTCAGCTTGGCATCCTGGTCGCCGAAGGAGACGCCGCCTATCAGCAGGGCGACGTTGAGTTTCTGGCCGGCGCCGTAGCGGTCGAAGTTTTCCTTCACTTGCGCTGCGAGCTCGCGGGTCGGCTCCAGGATCAGTGTGCGCGGCATGCGTGCGCGGGCGCGACCCTTTTCGAGGATGGTGAGCATCGGCAGCACGAAGGCTGCGGTCTTGCCGGTGCCGGTCTGGGCGATGCCGAGCACATCCTTGCGTGCGAGGACGTGGGGGATCGCCTGTTCCTGAATGGGGGTGGGGGTGGTGTAACCGGTGGCCGCCACTGCGGCGAGGACTTTTTCGGATAGTCCGAGATTGGAAAAGGACATTGAGCCTCTGGTCGAAACCGCCGTTCGGAATCGAGGGTAATAAGGCTGTCGCGTTCCACCCCGAAACGGCGCGCTCTCAAAGAAGCTGGGGGTGCTGACTCACGCGAACAAAGCGCCAGCTCAGGAATCGCTCTTCGATACCGAGCCGCGTCGACCCGGAACATAGGGCGGAATCGGCCAAAGTCAATGGAGCAGGCGCGGGAAGACCCTAAAAACCCTCAGGTTTTTGCCCAAATACCGGGCGCGGCTGGGCTTTTCGCCGCAGCAGCCAGCTCGGTGGTTAACGCGCGCCTGCGGCCCGGGCCCGGAAATCGCCGGGCGCCATGCCATAGGCGGCGTTGAAGACCCGGTAATAGGTCGCCAGGCTCTCGAAGCCGCAGGCGCTGGCGATGTCGGCGATCAGCCGCTCCGGCGCTTCGCACATCAAGCGGCGGCTCTGCTTCAACCGCTCTTCCGTCACGGTCTGCGAGAAGCTGCGGTCGGCGACCTCGAACAGCATGTGCAAATGGCGCACGGAGACGCCGAGCAGGTCGGCGACACGCGTCGGCGCCAGATCGGGGTCTTGCAGATGGCGCGCGATCAGACGCCGCGCCAGCGAGAGGCGGCCGGTCCGGAGCGCGGCCTGTCCGCGCCGGCTGCCCGGCCTGACGATGCCGCGCTCTATCAGCGCCAGCTGCCCCAAGGCCTGTACAAGCAAGGCCTGTACAAGCGGGACCGCGCCGGACGAACCATCATTCGCGGCGGCGTCGCCGAGGTCGGCAAAGCAGGCGTCGAGCAGAGGTGCGAGAGCGGGATCGTTGAAAACCTTGGGCGCAAGCTCGCGCGTGCGCTTGTCCTGTGTCGCGAGGCCGCTGACGGGGATCTTCAGGATCCGCAGATGGAAACCGGAATCGCCCAACGGCCTCGTGTGGTAGGGCAGGTCGGTATGGCTGGTGGCAAAGCCGCCATTGGCGATCGCGAAATCGCTCGAGCGCATGCCGCCGAACCAACCGCCGCCGCCGAGCTGCTGGTAGACGCAGATGCTGTCACCCGGCGCGTAGCCGATGTCGGCCTGGCTGCGCTCGACCGCATAGGAAGACGCCTTCAGCTCCACGAGGGCGCCATTGCCGACCTGGCTCAGCGAGAATTCGCCGTAGAAGTCGCCGCGCCGTTCGCGCTCGAGCTCGGCGGTGACCCCGAACAGCCCCTTGGCGCGGACCTCGCGCCAGAAATCGAAGCGATCGTGCGGCTCGACCTCGTCGGTGCACCAGCGATACACGGCAGCCCTCATCTCGAACGGAATTCCGCCCAAGAAGAAGCAGATTCCACGAGAATCTTCTATAGGCCAAATCATGGCGCCGCGGGGACGGACCGGTTGAACCGCCGTTACGGCTGGACCGACTATCACATCAACGGCGTAAGGTTCCGCATGGAGCCAACGGGGAGCCGTTCTGCAGCGGGAATATCACGATGACGCGTCGGTTTTTCAGAATTTTGGCGGCGCTTGGCCTGGCGGCGGGCCTCAGCGGTTTCGCGAGTGCCGCACATGCCGAAAAGCGTGTCGCGCTCGTCGTCGGCAACAATGACTATAGGAACGTTCCGAAGCTCCTGAAGGCCGTCAACGACGCCCGCACTATGGGCGATACGCTGAAGCAACTCGGCTTCACCGTGATGGTCGCCGAAAACCAGAACCGTCAGCAATTCTCCGAGACGCTGCTCGCCTTCGACCGGGCGATCGAGCCCGGCGACACCGCGTTCTTCTTCTATGCCGGCCACGGGTTCGAGATTGCGGGCCAGAACTATCTGCTGCCGACCGACGTGCCGGCGGCGGCCGAAGGCCAGGAAGAGCTGGTGCGCGACGCTTCGATTCTCGCAGATCGTGTCGTCGAGCGCCTCCAGAACAAGAAGGCGCGCACCTCGATCCTGGTGTTCGACGCCTGCCGCAACAATCCGTTCGAGCGCAGCGGCACGCGCGCAGTCGCCGGCGGTGGTGGGCTTGCGCCGATGACGCAGCTGCCCGAAGGCGTGTTCTCGGTGTTCTCGGCAGGTCCGCGCCAGACCGCGCTCGATCGCCTCTCCAACGATGATGCCAATCCCAATTCGGTGTTCACGCGCACCTTCGCCAAGGAGCTGCTGCAGCCCGGCGAGAACCTCGTGCAGGTCGCGCAGCACACGCGCCGCCTGGTCAGCGAGATGGCCGATACCGTCAAGCACAAGCAGGTGCCGGTCTATTTCGACCAGATGGTCGACGACGTCTTCCTCAGCGGAGCCGCGAAGGATGCCGCGGCCGCGCGTCCGGCCGACCCGCCGCCGCAGAAGCTCGCGGCGCTGCCGCCGGTCTCGGTGCCGCGCGTGCCGAAGGAAGAGACCACCAACGCGCCGATCGCGAGCTTCTCGCGCCACAATGGCGGCTGGAGCGTGACGTTCTCCTTCGCTGATCCCACCCTCGGGGTGTCCTGGCGCATGGCAGGCAATGGTGATTTCCGCGAGACCGGCTTCATCGACGCGCTCGATCCGCGCACGCGCAAGCGGATGCCGAACCCGTCGATCGAGCTGCCCCCGGACGCGCAGGCCGGCACCATCGAGGTCCGCTACGTCGACGCGTCCGGTGACATGCAGGGCCCGTTCCCGATCAAGTTCGATCCCGAAGCGGCGCTGATCCGGGACCAGCGCAAGATCCTCGACATGACCGCCACGAGCTGGCTGTCGTTCCGTCAGTTTAACGGGCTGCTGGTGTATTATTCCCATCTGGTGTCATATCGCTGCGCGATCCGCGAGGCGCGGATCGGCATCGACACGGCGGTGCCGGACAAGGTGCTGAAGCTGCCGCCTTGCGACCTCCGCGATCCCTCGGCGATCACGGCCGGCATGCTGCTCTACGAGAAGCTGCCTCCGGCCACGCAGTTCATGTCGGTCGAATTGACCTATCGCGACGGCAGCGTTTCCGAGGTCAAGAGTTTTCGTACGGCCAACCGCAGCAACAATTGAGCTGTCTCGGGGGCTCCGAAGCGGGCGGGGACTGGTCCGCTAAGGCCGGCGCTTCCTGAAGAGGCGCTTGGCAGAGTCGATGGCCTCGATCAGGGGTGGCGCCAGCGAGAAGAAAGTTCCCATGGCGATCGAGATGATGACATGGCTGAGCAGGAGCTTCTCCTGCTCCTCAAACGGATAGCCATGCTGATCGATCCGCACAGGTGCAAGCGCACCCGTCGCCCGCGGATCCAGTCTTCGCGGTTTGCGCGCCGGAAGCATGATCACGACAAAAAGCACGTTGATCAACAACCAGATGCTAAGCACTATGAGGAGGGTGCGCACAGCAAGATCATCCTGAAATCAATCGAACTCGTCAGCAACGCTACGGACCATTCGCTCTCACGGCAAACCAATTCGGACTTGTTGCACCGCACAGCGGACTAAAGTCGCAAGCGAGGATCTGATGGCTGAAACAGATACGCCTCAGCACACCGTAGGTCACTCCGTGAGAGTCCGGTGTTGCATTGTCGGCGGTGGGCCCGCGGGAATGATGCTCGGCTATCTCCTCGGGCGCGCCGGCATCGATGTCGTGGTGCTGGAGAAGCACGCCGATTTCTTCCGCGATTTTCGCGGTGATACCGTGCATCCCTCGACGCTCCAGCTGATAGACGAGCTCGGCCTGATCGACGGCTTCCTCAAGCTGCCGCATCAGCGCTTGCAGACGATGGATGGCCTGTTCGGCGGCACCAAGGTGCGGATCGCCGATCTCAGCCGGCTCAACACGAAATACCCCTTCATCGCCTTTATGCCGCAGTGGGATTTCCTGAATTTCCTGCGCAAGGCAGGCGGGCGCTTCGCCTCGCTCAAGGTGATGATGAGCACGGAGGCGGTCGACCTGATCCGCCGCGGCGAGACCATCGCCGGCGTGCGCGCGGAAACGCCAGACGGCACTGTGGACATCGAGGCCGATCTCACCGTCGCCTGCGACGGCCGGCATTCGACCGTGCGCGAGCGCGCCGGCCTTGAGGTCAAGGAGATCGGCGCGCCGATGGACGTGCTCTGGTTCCGTGCCGGCCGCAAGCCGGACGAGACCGAGAATCTGTTTGCACGGATCGAGCCCGGCAGGATGATGGTCACGTTCGACCGTGGCGATTACTGGCAGTGCGCCTATGTCATCGCCAAAGGGCAATACGATGCGGTGAAGGCGAGGGGGTTGCAGGCACTGCTCGACGACGTCGTGCGGATGGCGCCGGTCCTGCGATCCGGAGTTGCCGACGTGAAGAGTTTTGACGACATCAAGCTTCTGACGGTCGCGATCAACCGCCTGCCACGCTGGACACGGCCGGGCCTGCTCTGCATCGGCGACGCCGCACACGCGATGTCGCCGGTCGGCGGCGTCGGCGTCAATCTCGCCGTACAGGACGCGGTCGCGACTGCAAACCTGCTCGCGGAGAAGCTTCAGCGCGGCTGTCCATCCGAGGACGAGCTCGATACCGTGCGGCGCCGCCGCGAGTTCCCGGTGAAGATGACCCAGGCGATGCAGGTGATCGTGCAGAACAACATCATCAGGGGCGCGCTGCAGGGCGGCGATCACCCGCTCAAGGTGCCGCTGCTCCTGCGATTGATCTCCGCATCGCCATGGCTTCAGGGGATTGCGGCGCGCTTCGTTGCGCTCGGTGTGCGGCCCGAGCACGTGCGTTCAAAGGCCGCGCCGGCGTCAGGGATTCAGTAGGGATAATGTCGCGTTAAATCGCGCGCTTTGCGTTGCGTTCGCGCAACAGCGCACGCGGATTTATAGACCGCAATGCGTCAATCCGGCGCCTTAACTCTCTTGATTCAAATTTGAGTAAGAACTGTCTGTGAGCGTGCACCCATCAAAGGACACGGGGTGTACCAGTATCATGCGTAACAAATTGATTGCCGCCTTCGCCTGCACGACCGCTCTGGTTTCGACCGGCGCTGCTTCCGCTGCCGATCTCGGCGCGCGGCCCTACACCAAGGCGCCGGCCTATATCGAGCCTCTGTTCAACTGGACCGGCTTCTATGTCGGCGGCCACATCGGTGGCGCATGGACCAACGAGCAGTTCATCAACAATGGAATCGGGGCGCCGTTCGGTGATCTGACGCCCGGCCAAGGCTATCGTCAGCGTGGTAGCGGCATCATGGGCGGCGCCCAGATCGGCTACAACTGGCAGGCCAACAACTACGTGTTCGGCATGGAAGGCACGATCTCCGGCCTCAACAACAAAGGTACCGTCGTGAACAGCGCGTTCGGCGCGGGCGACGACGTATTCTCCTGGCGTGCGAACGTTCTTGCCACCGTCGTCGGTCGCGCTGGCTTTGCCGTGCAGAACAACCTGTTCTACATCAAGGGCGGCTATGCCGGCGTCAACAACCGCCTGTCGGTAACCGACACGGTCGGCCCGGCGACGGGCAACGGCGGTCAGACCCACTGGGCCAACGGCTGGACCGTGGGCGCCGGCTGGGAATACGGCATCACCCGCAACTGGATCGTCGGCCTCGAGTACAATTACGCGGCCTTCGGCAGCCAGACCTATCAGCTCGGCGGCACCTCGGGCAATTACACGTTCGATGCCAAGCCGCGCGACATCCAGTGGGCCGTCGTGCGCGCGAGCTACAAGTTCGATGCGCCGGTCGTCGGCCGCTACTGAGCAACAAACGACCAATCAGCAAAAAAGATCACTGCCAAAAATTTAGAGCCCCGGCATCGCCGGGGCTTCTTTTTTTACGCGAAAGGCGCCTCACGCCATTACTGAAAACCCGCCGTCGACGGGGATCGCTGTGCCCGTGACGAAGTTCGAGGCGGGCGAGGCCAAGAAGACCGCGATGCCGGCGAAGTCGTCGATGTCGCCCCAACGCCCCGCAGGCGTGCGCGCCAGCACGCGCTCGTGCAGACCCGACACCTGCTGCCGCGCGCCGCGGGTGAGATCGGTGTCGATCCAGCCCGGCAGGATCGCATTGACCTGGATGTTGTCGGGCGCCCAGGCATTCGCGCAGGCGCGCGTGTACTGCACGATGCCGCCCTTGCTGGCCGCATAGGCGGTCGCGAAGCTCGCGCCGAAGATCGACATCATTGAGCCGATGTTGATCACCTTGCCGTTGCCCGATGCCTTCAGCGCCGGATAGGCGAGCTTCGAGCACAGGAAGGCGCTGGTGAGGTTGGTGTCGATCACCTTGTTCCACTCGTCGAGCTCGAGCTCGTGCGGCGGCTTGCGGATGCTCATGCCGGCGTTGTTGATCAGGATGTCGATGCGGCCGAGATCCCCAACGACGCGGTCGATCATCGCCGCGACCGCGTCCTTGTCGGTGACGTCGGTGGTGACGGAAATCGCCTTCACGCCGCGCGCCTTGAGATCGGCAACGGCAGCCGCCGACTTGGTTTCGTTGCGTCCGACCACGGCAATATCGGCGCCGGCGTCCGCAAGCCCATGGGCGAGGCCGAGTCCGATGCCGCCATTGCCTCCTGTGACGATCGCGACCTTGCCGCGGAGATCGAACCGGTTGGATGTCATGCTTTCACTTCCTGGTTTCTTCTATTGGTTGCTTTGCCAGATCAGCACCAGCCCGAAGCCTGCCATGGCGGCGCCATAGCCGGCCCATTGCAGCTGGTTGACCATGAAGCTCGATCGCGGCCAGGCGACGGTGCCCGTGCCTTGTCCGATCCAGAGCAGCCCGACAGCGAGGGCAAACAGGCCTGCGATCAGCAGAAATCTGCGCATGCATTCCTCCCTGTCGGTCTGATTCTGTCGTGGCCTGCGGAACAAAAGGACGGCCGCACTTCGCGAGAGCTTGCGGCCAGACTAGCCGTAGCTTCTGTTCGGATACAATGGGCAGGGATGCAAGGCCGCGCGAGAACGCATGTTCGCCGAGACCACCTCGGGCATCGCCGGCGCGAGCAGCTCGTTGAAGGCGAGCATCAATCGCTCAGGCCTCCGAACACGAAAAAGCCCCGGCAATGCCGGGGCTTTAGCGTCTGAAGTTGAATTCGGATCAGATCAGTACTTTTCAGCTCAGTACTTGGCGACGACCGGGCCGGTCCAGTTGAAGCGGTAGACCAGCGAGGTCGAGATCGTCTGGTTCCAGCTGTTGGCGCGGATGCTGTTGACGCCGGTCGGCAGGTTGGTGACGTCGGAGAGCTCATCCCGGGTCTTGGCGTTGTAGAAGGCCGAACGGTACTCCGTCTTCATGAACCAGCCGGGCGAGGAGATGCCGAAGATGTTCAGGCTGTTCTCGACGCCGCCGCCGACGAAGAAGCCGTTGCGGTTGTAGCCGGCGAGATGGACACCGGCGGGAACGCCACCCAGATTGGTGAAGCTCGTGCTGCCGAAGTGAGCGCCCGAATAACCGCCGTTGACATAGGAGAGAACGTTCGGAGCGACCAGCCAGCCGAGGCGGACGCCGGCGGCCCAGGAGTCTTCCAGCTTCTGGTTGCCGGTGTAGCCGAGGATCGGATCCTGCACGGTGGAGCGGATGCTGCCGAATTGACCGTCAGCGAACACGCCGGCGACCCAGGTGCCGCTGAACTGCCAGTCGTAGCCGAGACCGACGGTGCCGAACCAGCCCGAACCACCCTGACGCTGGGTGATGGTCAGCGGAACCGCGCCGACGGTCGACTGGACGGACTGGTCGGAGTTCGAGAGACCGCCGCCGCCACCGCCGAAGATGTAGAAGCCGGTCCAGTTGGCAACCGGAGCCGCCATCGGAGCCTTCACGTAGGGACGGGCCGCAAGGTCAGCCGCCGAAGCCGAACCGGTCATCGCCGCAACCGCGGTCAGCGCGAGTACAATCTTCTTCATGATTAAATCCCCAACCTTAGGTCCGTAGCAGGCGCGAGCGCTCTGAAGTCCGTGTGATCTGATGCCCGGACTATAGACGGTTCTCGCCGAAATGCTGTTGCAGGGCAGGCACAGTCGCCGGAAAACGCCCGCCATCCGGGTTTTGAGGTGCCGTCAATAAGTCCCCAAAAAGCGACGTAATTTCAATGTATTACGCCGGTCTCCGCATCGCCTGCCCGGGTAGGGTTCTGTTAGGAATTCGCCTTTGTCCGAAACGGAGGCGATCCTGCCTCAGCCTTGGCTTGCCGACCGGCCGCTGTGAGTCGTTGGCCGAGTCGCGCTTTCGCCATCCCAATTGAAAAACCCCGGCCTCGGGCCGGGGCTTTTCAGCGGGAATCGCCGCATCAGACGTCGAGCAGCTCTTCGCTCGCGAACTCGGCCTTGTCGGAGATGAAGGCGAAGCGCGCTTCGGCCTTGGTGCCCATCAGGCGTTCGACGGAATCCGCCGTGGTGTCGCGATCGTCGGCGAGCAAGACGACTTTCAGCATGGTCCGCTTGGCAGGATCCATGGTGGTCTCCTTGAGCTGCGCCGGCATCATCTCGCCGAGGCCTTTGAAGCGGTTCACCTCGACCTTGGCGTTGGCATTGAATTCGCTTTTGATCAGCGCTTCCTTGTGCGCGTCGTCGCGTGCGTAGACCGACTTCGATCCATGCGTCAGCTTGTAGAGCGGCGGCACTGCGAGGAAGAGATGCCCCTCGTCGATCAGCCGCGGCATCTGCCGGTAGAAGAACGTGATCAGCAGCGATGCGATGTGGGCGCCGTCGACGTCGGCGTCGGTCATGATGATGATGCGCTGATAGCGCAAATCCTCTTCACGATACTGCGCGAGCATGCCGCAGCCGATCGCCTGCACCAGGTCGGCGAGTTGGGTGTTCGCCGTCAGCTTGTCCTTGCCGGCGGAGGCGACGTTGAGGATCTTGCCGCGCAGCGGCAGCACGGCCTGGGTCTTGCGGTCGCGCGCCTGCTTGGCACTGCCGCCGGCCGAGTCGCCCTCGACGATGAAGAGTTCCGAGCCGTCCAAGCCCGCATCGCTGCAGTCGGCGAGCTTGCCGGGCAGGCGCAGCTTCTTGCCTGCGGTTTTCCGCGCGGTCTCTTTCTCTTGCCGCCGACGCAGCCGCTCCTCGGCGCGGTCGATCACGAAATCGAGCAGCCGGTTGGCCATGTTCGGATTGCCCGACAGCCAATGGTCGAACGGATCCTTCATCGCCTGCTCGACGATGCGCTGCGCTTCGGCGGTGGCGAGACGATCCTTGGTCTGGCCCTGGAATTCAGGCTCGCGCACGAACACGGACAGCATCACGGCGGCGCCCACCATCACGTCTTCCGAGGTGATGGACGAGGCGCGCTTGCCCTGACCGACGCGTTCGGCGTGATCCTTCAGGCCGCGCAACAGCGCGCTGCGCAGGCCGGATTCGTGCGTGCCGCCATCGGGCGTCGGTACGGTGTTGGTGTAGGAGGAGAGGAAGCCGTCGGCATCCGCGGTCCAGGCCACGGCCCATTCGCAGGCGCCATGCGCGCCGTTGCGGCCCGACTTGCCAGAGAAGATGTCGGGATGCACCAGCGTGTCGGCGTGGATCGCCGCCGCCAGATAGTCCTTCAGGCCGCCGGGGAAGTGGAAGGTCGCTTCCGGCGGAACATCCTCGACGCCCTTGAGCAGCTCGGGCGCGCAGTTCCAGCGGATCTCGACTCCGCCGAACAGATAGGCCTTCGAGCGCGTCATCTTGAACAGGCGCTGCGGCTTGAACGCGGCCTTGGCGCCGAAGATGTCGGCGTCGGGCTTGAACCGCACGCGCGTGCCGCGGCGGTTGTTGACCTTGCCGAGATCCTCGAGCTTGCCCTTGGGATGGCCGCGCTCGAACGTCATGCGATGCAGCTTCTGGCCGCGCGCGACCTCGACCTCGAGCAGCGAGGAGAGGGCGTTCACCACGGAGATGCCGACGCCGTGCAGACCGCCGGAGGTCTCGTAGACCTTGCTGTCGAACTTGCCGCCCGAATGCAGCGTGCACATGATGACTTCAAGCGCCGACTTCTTCGGAAACTTCGGATGCGGATCGATCGGGATGCCGCGGCCGTTGTCGGTGACGGTGAGGAAGCCGTCCGCGGAGAGCTCGACGCCGATGAAGGTCGCGTGTCCGGCCAGTGCCTCGTCCATCGAGTTGTCGATGACTTCGGCGAAGAGGTGATGCAGTGCCTTCTCGTCGGTGCCGCCGATATACATGCCGGGCCGGCGCCGCACCGGCTCCAGGCCTTCGAGCACCTCGATGTCGGCGGCCGTGTAATCGGCCTCGCCGCCGGTTCCGCGCGGCGCTGCCTTCGCGGCGGCTGTGCGCCCCTTCGGCTCATTGCCGTCGAATAGGTCGTCTTTGGCTTTTGTTTTCAACTGCTTGGACATATATCTTGATGCGTTTTGATGGCCGCGAAGGCGGCGAATCGGTTGGCCCGACTATGCCACTTCTGGCTTCGAAAGGTTATCGCAGCGCCGGCCGGGCGCTGTGGGTGGGAGCTAATGCCGGCGAATTTACGCCGCAAGCTAACCAAATCCCGGCAATTTGAGGCTTCGGTCCGGCCGGAGCCGGCTTTGTGACTTGATGTCACACAAGTCCCTGGCTTACCAGTGCTTTTCACCAGCAGCACCTCAAGGCGGGGCGGGAAGGCTATTCTGGAATGGAGCAGTACGCGCACGCACTGGCCGATTTCGTGCGCCTCCATCAGGCTTGGGCTGCGCCGATCGTGTTCCTGCTGGCGTTCGGGGAATCGCTGGCCTTCATCTCGCTGTTGATCCCGGCCTGGGGGGCGCTGGTCGCCATCGGCGCGCTGATCGGGGCGAGCGGCATCAGCTTCTATCCAATCTGGATTGCCGGCGCGATCGGTGCTGCCCTCGGCGACTGGGTCTCCTACTGGTTCGGCTACCGCTACAAGGAGCAGGTCGCGCAGATGTGGCCGCTCTCGCGCTATCCGGAAATCCTGCCCAGGGGCGAGGCGTTCGTGCGGAGCTGGGGCGTGCCCAGCATCTTCATCGGCCGCTTCTTCGGACCTTTGCGCGCCTCCGTGCCGCTCGCGGCCGGCATTTTCGAGATGCCTTACTGGAGCTTTCAGGCCGCCAATTTCGCCTCCGCGCTGGTCTGGTCGGCGGCGCTCCTGCTGTTCGGCGATGTGATCGCGACGATCATGGAATGGCTCTGGCGCGTGATCTGAGCGAGACCGGGACAGGTTGACGCCCGCAGGGCGGAAGAAATTTAAAAGTCGTTCTTTTCGAGAGTGCGGCTGGTAATTTTCGCCTGCTAGTTGAGTTGCCGACTTAACGGCCGAGCGCTCAGCATATGATCGTACGCGTTTGTTCAGCTTTCCTGGTGGCGTTGCTCCTCGCGTCGCCATGCATGAAATCGTATGCCGCTGAATCATCCGCCGCTGATCGGCCCGGCTGGGTCGATCCGGGCTGGCGGCGAACGGTGGCGCGCTACGCCGTGACATTCGACGAGAAGGGGCTGAGCACGGAGGTCTTTGAGTTCGAAATCAAGGCGCTCGACGAGAAGGGCGCCGAGGCGATCGCGCAGCAGAGTTTTCAGTACAACAGCTATTTTGACGATTTGTCCTCGATGGCGCTTGCCACTCTCAAGGCCGATGGCACCGTGGTCGAGGTCGACGAGCGCGCCATCCGCGATCAACCGGCGTCGACAGATTCCTCGTCGCCCTATTTCGACGAGGTTCGGAACAGAATCATCGCCTATCCCCATGTTGCTCCCGGCGACAGCATCCGCGGGCGTCTGGTCTACAAGGCGAAGCAGCCGAGATTTCCGGGTGAGTTTGCGCGCTCCTGGAGCGAGCCGGCGAGCCAGCCTCCCGAATTGCTCGAGGTGACCGTTGATGGACCGGCATCCAGGCCTTTGCGGGTCGCGTTGCGCAATGTCGAGCACCGTGAAGAGAGGGTGAACGATCGGATCGTCCATCACGTGCGCTTCCAGCAAGACGCGCCCAGACCCCGCCAGATCGACGACGAGACGCTCGCATTTGCCGAGCGTTTCGAGGTCAGCACGTTTGCCGACTATTCCGCTTTCGCGGCGATGCTGAACGCACGCAACGCACCGATGGCGCGACCGGACGACAGGGTGACGCGACTGTCGCGGGAGATTGCCGGCGACGCCGTCGGCACGCGCGCGAAGGTCGAGCGCCTCTACAATTGGGTGGCTCGAAACATCCGCTACGTCGGGATTGGACTCGAGGACGGCGGCTGGACGTCGCAGCCTGCCTCGGCTGTGCTGGCCTCGCGCTACGGCGATTGCAAGGCGCACGCGACGTTGTTCAAGGCGCTGCTTGCCGCCCAGGGCATCGAAGCCAATCTGGTCGCGGTGAACGCCGACGCAAGATACACGCTCACCGAAATTGCCACGCCGAATTTCGACCACGCGATCGCTTATGTCCCGGAGATCGACCAATATCTCGATCCGACCGCGCCGCTGTTCGCTTTCGGCTCCCTGCCGCCGAACCTCGCGGGCAAGCCGGTTCTCAACATCGACAAGGGCACTTTGAGCCGCATTCCCATGGCTGGTCCGGAGCGCTTCCGGATGGCTGCGGAAACGGACTACGTCCTCGGCAATGATGGGAAACGCGAAGTCCGCTCGATCCTGTCTGGCACTGGCGTTGGCGCGCAAATAGGACGCACGCTCGCGCAGGGATTGGATGATGAAGACCGGCGTATGGCCGCCAGAAAGCTGATCGAGCAGGCCGGTCTGACCGGCACCGGCGATTACACCTATCCAAATCCGCGCGAACTGACAGACGACTACGCGATCACATCAACGTTCCAGATCAGCAAACCTGTCGATCTCGACCGGCCCGCGCGCATCAGGATGTTGCCTCTGACCGATCCAAGACAATCGCTCCTGCGGTTGGTTGCGCGCCAGACGAATGGACGGCCTTTTGTTTGCCGACCGATGGAATACCGCGAGGTCGCTTCACTCACGGTCCCCGAAAACACATTCTTCTACGAGAAACCGGCACCGATCGCCTATTCGGCGACGTTCGAAGGCAGAACGGGCAACGCTGAAATCCACGGCCGGATCGAGGTGAATGGCACCATCGCTGTCGATGGCCGAACTATCCGCTCCAATGCGCTTCTTCGCCTGACGCTCGACGCACCGGTCTGCCCGGCGGAGTTTGGTCCGGCTATCGAGAAGGGGTTCGATAAGCTCGACGAGTTCAAGTACGGGCTGATCGGCCTGACCCCGAAGGGAGCAGCCTCGGTTGTCGAGGTCAGCGCAGATTTCACCGACGGTGCGAACGCATATCTTGCTCACGATTTCCAACGCGCGATCGAGCGGTTGAGGCCGCTGGCCGAAATCGGCAATGCACGCGCGCAGTCCTATTTGGGCGCGATGTACCGGGACGGAAATGGAACGAAGCGTAATCGCGCGGAGGCGATCAAGTGGTTTCGTCTCTCCGCCGAACAGGGCGATACCTACAGTCAGGAGCAACTTGCCTACCTCTACGAGACGGCCACAGGGACGGCTCGCGACGAAAAGCAGGCGGCCGAGTGGTACGGCAAGGCCGCGGATCAGGGCAATGCCTACAGCCAGACCCGCCTTGCCGCCATGTACAGGGACGGACGAGGCGTTCCCCAGGACTTTGCCCTCGCTTTCGATCTGTTTTCGAAGGCGGCTGAGCAGGGCTCGACGTACGCGCAGACGGGCCTCGGCCTGTTGCACATCAAGGGTGAGAGCGTGCCGCAGGACCTTGCCAGAGGCATTTCCCTGCTGCGCAAGGCCGCCGATCAGAACGACGGCTGGGCCCAATACAATTTGGGGTGGGCCTATGAGAGTGGCACGGGTGTGCCGAAGGACACCCAGCAGGCAATCAATTGGTACAGCAAGGCGTCGGCTCGTGGAAACGAGCAAGCAGGCGCTCATCTATATGAGCTGACACGCGGTGGTTCCTTCTGGGGGACACTCTTCAGTCATCTCGGCCTGGCTAGGTGGTAGCGACCCAAAGGCTGCGGCGGGGCGGAATGACAGCTCCAAATCCTTGACGCCAGGCCGGTTTGGCCTTATAGCCCCGCGCCATGATCAACGCCGCGACCATCCTGTTCGCCCGTCGCCGCCGCCGCTCTTTAGCGGTTTGGGCGGTCGATCGCGTTTGAGATCATCGTCTTTGCCGCTGGACCCGATCCGCGGCATTCTCTCTCCTGTCAGCGCGATCTGATCCGGCGGCCCCCAAGGAGGCCCAGCAGGAGACCACGATGTACACGCCACCCTTTTTCAAGCCGGATCGCGCCGCAAGCCTGAAATTCGCAGGCGACCGCGGCTTCGGTACCATGTGCGCCTTCGACGGCCACAAGCCGGTCGCCTCGCCGCTGCCGTTCTATTTGACCTACGCCGCCGACGGCACGCCGCAGGCCGCCTTTCATGCTGCACGTCACAATCCGCTGGTAAAGCTTGCGGACGGCGCAACGTCCTGGCTGCTCGCGATCAATGGCCCCGATGCCTATGTATCGCCCGACTGGTACGTCTCGCCGGATCAGGTGCCGACCTGGCTCTACCAGTCGGTGCATCTGAGCGGCTCGGTGCGGCTGTTGTCGGACGATGAGCTGGTGGTGCAGATCGATACGCTGAGCGACAAGTTCGAGAGCTGGCTGTTGCCGAAGACGCCGTGGAATTCGGCGAAGATGACTGCGGCCCGGTTCGAAGCGATGAAGAAGGCGATCGTGGGTCTGGTCATGACGGTTGAAGAGGTCGAAGGCAGCTTCAAGCTCAATCAGCACAAGTCCGACGCCGATTATACGGCGATCGCGACTGCGCTCGGCGAGGGCGATACCGACGCGAAGCAGATTTCACAGTTGATGCGGCAGGCAAGGCCGCAAGCTTTTGCAGACGACACGAACAAGCTCGAAAGGAGCGTGCCATGAGCCTTTCTGAAACCAGCCTCGTTGACACCAAGGACGCCCCGAAGTCAGCTGCCGCCAGCAGGCCCGCCACCGTCTTCGTCGATGGCGGCTCCGGCACCACCGGCCTCGGCATCAACGAGCGGCTCAAGCTTCAGAACGATGTCGTGGTGAAGACCATCGCCGACGACAAGCGCAAGGATCCGGCGGCCAAGAAGGCGCTGATGGAGGAGGTGGATCTCGTCATCCTCTGCCTGCCTGATGATGCCGCCAAGGAGACGGTGGCGCTGATCGACAGCATGGGCGATGCGGGGCCGAAGGTGCTGGACGCCTCGACCGCCTACCGCGTCGCGCCGGACTGGGCCTACGGTTTTCCGGAACTGGCACCGGACCAGGCCGGCAAGATCAAGGCCGCGAAGAAGGTCTCCAATCCCGGCTGCTATCCGACCGGCGGCATTGCGCTGCTGCGGCCGATCGTCGATGCCGGCCTGTTGCCGCCCGATTATCCCATCAGCGTCAACGCGGTGAGTGGCTATTCCGGCGGCGGCAAGTCGATGATCGCGAGCTTCGAAGACGGCAGCGCGCCGTCGTTCGAGCTCTATGGCCTCGGCTTCGAGCACAAGCATCTGCCGGAGCTGCAGCTCTATTCGAACCTGACGCGGCGGCCGATCTTCATTCCCTCGGTCGGCAATTACCGGCAGGGCATGCTGGTCTCGATCCCGCTCCAGCTCGACGCGCTGCCGGGCAAGCCGAGCGGCGCCGACCTTCAGGCCACGCTCGCCAAACGCTACGCGGGCTCAAGACACGTCTCGGCGATGCCGCTCCAGAATGAGGCGTCGAAGGGCGGCCGGCTCGAGCCGGAAGCGCTCAACGAGACCAACATGCTCGAGCTCTACGTCTTCGCCAGCGACAAGTACCATCAGGCGGTGCTGGTCGCGCGGCTGGACAATCTCGGCAAGGGTGCGTCAGGCGCGGCCGTGCAGAACATGCGGCTGATGCTCGGCATGGCGGACGTGTAAGGCACGGCCGTGCCCCGGACGCAGCGCAGCACTTCTTCAGTGATGCGCTGCCGAGCCGGGGCCATCTTCTTGCTTGGTCTGCTTTCTGCGTCCCGGCTCGCGCTTCGCGCGTCCGAGACACCAAGCCTCAGTACTTCGCGACGACCGGGCCACCGAACCGGTAGTTGATGCGCGCGGTGATCAGGTCGACATCCTGACGGATGCTATCAGTGCGCGAGAACGCACCGGCAGGCACCGCCGGCGCCAGCACGCCATTGGCCGTGAGGGTGACGTCGTGCCGGCCCATGAACAGGTGGTCGTATTCGAGGCCGACCGACCAGTTCTGGGCAAAGCCATATTCGAAGCCGACGCCGACCGTACCGCCCCAGCGGGTGTCGTTCGCGCGATCGAACTCGGCGCCGGCCAGTCCGCCCGTACCGATCCCGCGGTATTGATTGCTGGTGACCGCGGCGCCGCCCTTCACATAAAGCAGCGCATTATTCCAGGCGTAGCCGACCTGGCCGGTGAACAGTCCGAAGGCGTCGATATGGGTGCGGTTCGCGACGCCGAACACCGTGCTGGCATTCCGGCCCGAGAGGTCGGCCCAGTCGCCCTGAGCCTCAAGACCGAACACCAAGGCGCTGCTCTGCCAGCGATAGCCGATCTGGCCACCGGCGACGGCGCCGGTCGCATCATGGCAGCCTTCGGCGATGCCGGCCGGGAAACCGGCAGTCCCGTCCCAGCAATTCCGCGACGTGCCATAGCCGCCGTTGGCGCCGATGTAGAAGCCGCTCCAATCATAGACCGCGGCGATCATCGGCGGTGCCTTGGTGTAGGGGCGAGCGGCGAGATCGGCGGCGTTGGCCTGGGTCGCGACGGCGGCGAGCGCGAGCGCGCCGAGCGCGGATACAACCTTCAAATTCATGTCTTCCCCGAATCTATCAATTGCGATGCGCAAATATACATGGGGATGGGCGACAACTTGTATGTGCAAACCGGAGCGATGCTGATTCTCTGGAAGTGTCGTCTCTCGGCAACACCTGCGGTTCCCACGTGGCTGCCTTGGGAGTAGGCAGTTTGTCGGCAGCCTGCCGACACGAGTGTCGCCGTGGACGAAGCTACATTGCAAATTTTGGAGAAAATCCCGGCTGGCGTTGCCGCGTGATCGGGACGCTGGTGTCAAACCAGCTTGAAGACCGCCAGCACCAGCACGGCCTGCGCGAGGAAGCCGACGGTGAAGGCGAGGGTGCGGAACACCGGAATGCCGAGCGCATAGACGATCAGATGCGCGACGCGCGACCAGAAATAGACGACGCAGGCGAGCACCGTCCATTTCGAGGAATAGTCGACCGCGTTCAGGATCAGCACCAGCGGGGCGAACAGCACGAGGTTCTCGACCGCGTTGTCGTGCGCGAACATCAGGCGGTTCGCCCACTCCGACTGCGGCTTGTCGCCGCGCGAGGGGTTGGCCATCGCGCCGCTGAGCCCGCGAATCTGGCAGCGGTTGATGGTATAGGGAATCCAGAGGATCCCGGTCAGGATCACCGTGCAGGTCAGCCAGAACAATTCACGCGTCATAACCCGGTCCCCTTCAAAATCGATGTCGTGAGCTTATACGAAAGTGCGCGCCGTTGCGCTATGCGCGAACCCTGACATAGCTGCCCGGGGCGTCCTCGATCGGCGGCAGCGCTTCGCTTCCGACGCCGCGCGCAGGCACTTCCTCCGGATCGAGCCCGCCCAGCCATTCGCGCCAGTCCGGCCACCACGAGCCCTTGTGCTCCACCGCCCCCTTCATCCACTGGGCGACGTTGACGTCCTTGATGTTGTCGTTGGTCCAGTACTGATACTTGTTCGAGGCCGGCGGATTGACGACGCCTGCGATGTGGCCGGAGCCGGACAGTACGTATTTCACGGGGCCGCCGAAGAACTGCGAGCCGTACAGCACCGATTCCGCCGGCGCGATGTGGTCCTCGCGCGTGGCGAGGTTGTAGACGGGCACCTTGACCGTGGAGAGGTCGAGCAGCGTGTTGTCGAGCACCATGGTGCCGGTCGACAGCCGGTTCTCCAGATAGCAGTTGCGCAAGTAATAGGAATGGTTCGCCTGGGTCATCCGCGTCGCGTCGGAATTCCAGTGCAGCAGGTCGAACGCGCTCGGTTGCTGGCCTTTGAGATAGTTGCTGACCACATAGGACCAGATCAGGTCGTTGGAGCGCAGCATGTTGAAGGCCATCGCCATCTTGGAGCCTTCGAGCACGCCGGAGGCCTTCATGTCCTGCTCGAGCGCCGCGATCTGGTCCTCGTCGACAAACACGAGGAGATCGCCGGCATGGGTGAAGTCGACCTGGGCGGCAAAGAACGTCGCCGAGGTCACGCGCTGGCGCCGCTTCTCGGCGAGCCAGGCCAGCGTGGTCGCGAGCATGGTGCCGCCCACGCAATAGCCGGCGGTGTGGACCTTCAACTCGCCGGTGACCCGCTCGATCACGTCCATCGCCGTGAGCGGGCCTTCCTTCATGTAGTCTTCCCAGCTCTTGGCACCGAGCCGCTTGTCGGGATTGACCCATGAGATCACGAACACGGTGATGCCCTGATCGACGCACCACTTGATGTAGGATTTCTCGGGCTTGAGATCGAGAATGTAGAACTTGTTGATCCAGGGCGGGATGATCAGCAGCGGCGTACGCAGCACCTTCTCCGTGGTCGGAGAATACTGGATCAGCTGCATCATCTCGTTCTGGTAGATCACTTTGCCCGGTGTCGTCGCCATGTTGACGCCGACGACGAGGTTGTCGGGATCGGACTGGCGGATCTTCAGCATGCCCTTGCCGGCGGCGATGTCCTCCGCCAGCATCGTCAGGCCGCGCGCGAGGTTCTCGCCGCTGCTGGCAACCGTTTGGCGCAGCACCTCCGGATTGGTCAGCACGAAGTTCGACGGCGAGATCGCGTTGGTGAGCTGCTGCATGTAGAACTCGGCCTTGCGCCGGGTCTGCGGATCGAGCCCCTCGGCATCGCGCACGAGCTCCTGCGCCCATTTGGTCGTGAGCAGATAGAGCTGCATCATGAAATCGAAGAACTGGTTCGACTTCCATTCCGGATCGGCAAAGCGCTTGTCGCGCGGCGAGGGCGCAATCGCGGGTTGGGCCTCCTGGCCGGCCATCCGCCGTGCCGCCGAACCCCAGAGATCGAGATAGTCCTTGGCGAGCTTGGTCTGGAGGTCGGACGCACGCGACTGGTCCGACAGCCAGTATTCCGCGACCGACGTGAACGTCTTGACGACCTCGGCGATCTCGGCCGGCGGACGGTCCTGCACCTCGCCGGTTTCGCGCGGCTTGAGATACGCGGCGAGCGCCTTGCCGCCGCTTTCCATGGCCCGCGCGACATTCATCGCGAAGGCTTCCGCATCGAACTTCGTTTCAGATTTTGTCCCAGCTTTGGGCGTATCGGTCGTGGCACTATTCATGAAGGCAACAGTAACGATTCATTCCGTATTCGTCACCGCGAAGCTCGCTGGTTTCGCGTCAAACACGCGCGAAGATGTGCTGCACTGCGACAAGGCTTCTTGCTTTTGTCACAATCGCAGTGCACCTCTCGCGGTGTGGGCCTTGGATGATTTCTCGCTCGTACCATTTGTGGGCAGCAATGGTTTGGGCTTGGGCAGGTTGTTGGGTTAAGCTCCCGCAGCCTCGCATGGGACGAGTAGGGGAATTCCCAGGTGTTTGCGTTTTGGGACCTGCAAAAGTCGCGGCTTGCATGCTGCGCGCTGCTGACGACGGCGATTGCGCTGGGCGGCTGTTCGAGCCAGCTCGCGGACATGTCGGCCGCCGACACGCCGGCTCATCCGAGGGAGCCCGGTGCCTATCTGCCGGTGCACGATCTGCCGCCGGATCGTGATCAGGCGATCATCCCGCCCGACCAGCGCGCCAAGATCGAGGCCGAGCTTGCGGCCGCCCGCGACCGCCAGGCCGTCGCCGCCAAGGACGCCAAGTAAGACCGCCAAGTAAGGACCGCCCCAATCAGGCACGGGACGCCATCGCGGGCACAAGGTAATCGCTGGCGCCCCTGCCACTCCGTGCTAAAAAGACTTCAATTCAGCCGAGAGTCAGGGCGAAGGAGTTCAGTCCTCGTCACCGAAAATCGCTCCAAGCATTTGATTTTAAGCGATTTTTGTGTGCAGGGCGAGATCTCCTCGAGGGGTGGTCATCGCCCATCGATTCTATCCTGAGCGGTTGCCCGGAGCCCAGAGAGCCATGGACGAGTTTTACCGCATCCGCCGCCTTCCGCCTTACGTGTTCGAACAGGTCAACCGGGCCAAGGCGGCCGCGCGGAATGCCGGCGCCGACATCATCGATCTCGGCATGGGCAACCCGGATCTGCCGGCCCCGCCACACGTGCTGGAGAAGCTCAAGGAGACCCTGGGCAAGCCGCGCACCGACCGCTATTCGGCTTCCCGCGGCATCCCGGGCCTGCGCCGGGCCCAGGCCGGCTACTACGCCCGCCGCTTCGGCGTGAAGCTCGATCCTGATACCCAGGTGGTGGCGACGCTGGGCTCGAAGGAGGGCTTTGCCAACGTGGCTCAGGCGATCACCGCGCCGGGCGACGTCATCCTCTGCCCGAACCCGAGCTACCCGATTCATGCCTTCGGCTTCTTGATGGCGGGCGGCGTGATCCGCTCGGTGCCGTCGGAGCCGACGCCGCAATTCTTCGAGGCGGTGGAGCGGGCGATCGTGCATTCGATCCCCAAGCCGCTCGCGCTCGTGGTCTGCTATCCCTCGAACCCGACCGCCTATGTCGCGAGCCTCGATTTCTACAAGGACCTCGTCGCCTTCGCGAAGAAGCACGAGATCCTGATCCTGTCCGATCTCGCCTATGCCGAGGTCTATTTCGACGAGAGCAACCCGCCGCCTTCCGTGCTCCAGGTGCCCGGCGCCATCGACGTCACCGTCGAGTTCACCTCGATGTCGAAGACCTATTCGATGGCCGGCTGGCGCATGGGCTTTGCGGTCGGCAATGAGCGCGTGATTGCGGCGCTCGCCCGCGTCAAATCCTATCTCGATTACGGCGCGTTCACGCCGGTGCAGGTCGCGGCGACCGCCGCGCTGAACGGCCCGGACGATTGCATCAAGGAGATGCGCGACACTTATCGCAAGCGCCGCGACGCGCTGGTGGAATCGTTCGGCCGCGCCGGCTGGGAGATTCCGCCGCCGGAGGCCTCGATGTTCGCCTGGGTGCCGTTGCCGGAAGCGTTCCGCAGCGTCGGCAGCATGCAGTTTGCGACCCTGATGGTGGAGAAATCCGGCGTCGCGGTCTCGCCCGGTGTCGGCTTCGGCGAGCATGGTGAAGGATATGTCCGTATCGCCATGGTGGAAAACGAGCAACGGATCAGGCAGGCCGCGCGCGGCGTGCGCCGCTTCCTTGAAAGCGGCATCGAAACGTTGCACAACGTCGTTCCGCTCGCCAATCGGCGCTAATTCTCTTCTGCAGGTTCACTAAAGCATCATGGTTGCACCCCTGAAAGTGGGCATAGCGGGGCTCGGCACCGTGGGCGCCGAAGTTATCCGTTTGATTGAAACCCAGGCCCGCGTGCTAGCGGGCCGCAGCGGCCGCGGCATCCGCGTCGTCGCCGTCACTGCGCGCTCGAAGGCCAAGAAGCGCAGCATCGATCTGCGCGGCGTCGAATGGGTGAAGGATCCGGTGGCGCTTGCCACGCATCCCGGCATCGATTGCTTCGTCGAGCTGATGGGCGGCGCCGGAGATCCCGCGCTGTCGGCAGTCGAGGCGGCGCTGACGACCGGCAAGTCGGTCGTCACCGCCAACAAGGCGCTGCTCGCCAAGCACGGCCTGAAGCTCGCCAAGGCCGCTGAAAAGCACGGCGGTGCGCTGAATTTCGAGGCAGCCGTTGGCGCCGCTATCCCCGTCATCAAGACGTTACGCGAAGGTCTTGCGGGAACCGGCATCAACCGGGTCTACGGCATCCTCAACGGCACCTGCAATTACATCCTGACGCGGATGGAGCAGGAAGGCCTGTCGTTTGCCGAGTGCCTCAAGGATGCGCAGCGGCTCGGCTATGCCGAGGCCAATCCGTCCTTCGATGTCGACGGCCACGACACCGCGCAAAAGCTCGCCATTCTCGCCAGCCTCGCTTTCGGCACGAAAGTTGCTCAAAGCGCGGTGTATGTCGAAGGCATCTCCTCCATCGCGCCGGAAGATCTGCGCGCTGCCGCTGATCTTGGCTACCGCGTCAAGCTGCTCGGTGTTGCCGTTCGCACGGCCAAGGGCATCGAGCAGCGCGTGCATCCGACCATGGTTCCAAAAATCTCTTCGATCGCGCAGGTGATGGGTGTCACCAATGCGGTCACGATCGATGGCGAGGGCATTCCGCCGATCACGCTGGTCGGTCCCGGCGCCGGCGGTGCCGCGACCGCGTCCGCCGTCGTGGCCGATATCGCCGACGTTGCGCGGGGCATCCGAGCCAATCCGTTCGGCCGTCCCATTGCGCAACTGCGCGACACCAAGAAGGCTCCGATGGAGCGGCACGAGGGCGGCTATTACATCCGCCTCTTGGCACGCGATTTCCCGGGCACCGCGGCTGCGATCGCGACCCGGCTTGCAGAACAGAAGATTTCGATCGAGTCGATCGTGCAGCGCCATCCCAATGGCGGCGCTGCGCCTAGCGACGGCAAGGCGGTCCCCGTGCCCGTCATCCTGATCACCTACGCCACGCATGAGGACGCGGTGCGCCGCGCGCTCGCCGCTGTGCAGCACGACAAGGTGATCAGCGGACGGCCGCAGGTGATCCGGATCGAGAAGAACTAGAGCATGACCCGGAAAGGTGTGAAGCGGTTTTCCGAGCAGGTCATGCTCAAACATTGAGGCGGTTCGTTCGAACGAACTGTGGGCGTTGCGAGTTGATGCGGGCAGGGAGTCCTGTCCAAAACTGTTTCGAAGGAGTTAGCCGATGTCGACCCATATTTCAGTGCCGCCGCACGCATTGCTCGAGCGCATTCTCACGCTGGAGATCGTGCGCGTGACGGAGCGGGCGGCGGTGTCGTCGGCGCGGTTGCGCGGGCACGGGCAGGAGAAGCCCGCCGACCAGGCCGCCGTCGACGCCATGCGCCGCGAGCTCAACAAGCTGCCGATCCAGGGCACCATCGTGATCGGCGAGGGCGAGCGCGACGAGGCGCCGATGCTCTTCATCGGCGAGAAAGTTGGCATGAACGCCGGGCCGGAAGTCGATATCGCGGTCGACCCGCTCGAAGGCACCACGCTCTGCGCCAAGAACATGCCGGGCTCGATCGCCACCATGGCGATGGCCGACGGCGGCACGTTGCTGCACGCTCCCGACGTCTACATGCAGAAGCTCGCGATCGGCCCCGGTTACGACAAGGGTGTCGTCGAGCTCGACGCGACGCCGGCCGAAAACGTCCGCCGTCTCGCCAAGGCCAAGGGCGTCAAGCCTGAGGGCATCACCGTTCTGGTGCTCGACCGTCCGCGCCATGCCAGCATCATCGAGAGCGTGCGCTCGACCGGGGCTGCCGTGCGCCTGATCACCGACGGTGACGTCGCCGGCGTGATCCACTGCGCCGACCCCGATAACACCGGCGTCGACATGTATCTCGGCACCGGCGGCGCGCCGGAAGGCGTGCTCGCGGCGGTGGCGCTGCGTTGCATCGGCGGCCAGATGCAGTGCCGCCTGATCCTCGATTCCGACGAGAAGCGCGAACGCGCCGCCAAGATGGGCGTCAACGATCCCAAGATGATCTACGGCATCGAGGACATGGCGCGCGGCGACTGCTTGTTCGCAGCGACCGGCGTCACCACGGGCTCGCTGCTCTCGGGCGTCAAGTTCCGCAAGGACGGCGTGATCGAGACCGAGACGGTGGTGATGCGCTCGGTCACCGGCACCGTGCGCTACATCAAGGCCGAGCACCGCGAGCTCGCGAAGTTCCACCTGGATTGATGCTCTCCGTCATTCCGGGGCGACGCGAAAGCGTCGAGCCCGGAATCCAGAGATGATGGCGCCAGAATCCGGGTTCGCGCGCGCTCCGCGCGCCCCGGAACGACAACAATAAGAACAAGGGAAGCGCACATGTCCGACCTCTCCGCCGTCAAAGCCCTCGTCTTCGACGTGTTCGGCACTGTCGTGGACTGGCGCACCAGCCTGATCACCGACTTCATCTGGTGGGGGAAGGGCCGCGGCGTCAGCACCGACTGGACCGCTTTGGTCGACGGCTGGCGCGCCGTGTACTCGGCCTCGATGGACGACGTGCGCAAGCACCCCGAGCGCGGCTATGTCATGCTCGATGATCTGCATCGCCGCTCGCTGGAGAAGCTGGTCGAGCAGTTCGCGATCGAAGGCCTCACCGAAGCCGATCTCGATCATCTCACCAAGGGCTGGCATCGCCTGCACCCCTGGCCCGACAGCGTCGCCGGCCTGACGCGGCTCAAGACAAAATTCGTGATCTCGCCGCTGTCGAACGGCAACGTCGCGCTGCTGACCAACATGGCGAAGTTTGCAAAGCTGCCGTGGGACCTCATCATGTCGGCCGAGCTGTTCGAGCACTACAAGCCCGATCCCGAAACCTATCTCGGCGCAGCAAAGCTGCTGTGCCTCAAGCCGGACCAGGTGATGATGGTCGCAGCCCACAATGGTGATCTCGCCGCCGCGCAGAAGTACGGTCTGAAGACCGCGTTCGTCGCGCGGCCGACCGAGTACGGCCCGTTGCAGAAGGTCGATTTCGAGGCGACCGGCAACTGGGACATCGTCGCCAAGGATTTTGGCGGCGTCGCCGACCAGCTCGGCTGCTAGCGCACGGCCTCGCCGACCCTCAAATCCTTCCGAACGCGACCGTGGCCTTGTCGTAGGCGCCGTCGCCCATCGTGCCGGCTTCGAAGATGCCGTGCTTCTCGATCCAGTCGAACGACTGCTCGTAGATCTCGCGCGAATAGGGTTCGAACACGATCCGCTCGCCGGGCCCCCAGCGCCTGGTATCCATCGCGGCATGGAATCGGTCCGGGAATTCGTTCTTGTAGTAGCGGGTGAATAGCTCCGGACGCAGGTCGATGTCGCGCTGGGCCTTCTTCAGCGCCCGGAAGTAGCGCTTGATGTCCTCGGGCGCCGGATCGCCATTGATCATGGACGCGATCATGAACGTGGTGTCGATGATCTTGCGATAGCCGAGCTGCTCGGCGAAATAATAGGGGCCGTTGAACAGCGAGGCCGCCTCGCTCTTGCCTTCGAACAGCAGCTCCATCCGGCGGAACAGCATGCCGTCCTCGAAGGTGAGGTTGATCTGGCCGGGCGCCAGATACGGCTCGAGTGCCTGGATCGTCGAATAATGGCTGCCTGACTGGAATCCGACCGAGATCGGCACGCCGGCGAGATCGGCAGGTGTGCGGATCTTCGAATCCGCCGGGACGAAAATGCCCGAAGGCGCGACCGAATAGACGTCGGCGTAGAGCTTGGCGTGGCCGTTCGAGGCGGCGACGTTGACGGTCCAGTGGCAGGCGCAGCTGACGTCGGCCTTGCGGCCCTGCTCGATGCTCTGGAAGGCGCCTTCATTGACCTTGTTGTGGTGCTGGCCCTCGGTCGAGCGGATCAGCTCGCGGAATTCGTAGTCGAGCCCTTCGTCGCGGAAGTAGCCCTTCTCCTCGGCCACCCATTCCTGCAGGCGGAAATGCGACTCGATCACGAATTTGGTCATGGCGTCCTCCGTGTCCGCGTGGCCGTTTCGGCCGTTCGATTGACTGCAGGATAACAAAGGGGGAAGCTCGGGCCATGGCCGCGAGGGAATGTTTCATATGTCAAAAATGGAATCTTCCGGGATCGACTTTCGCGATCTGCGCGTGCTCGACGGGCTGATCCGCGAGGGCAGCATCACGCGCGCGGCCGTGAGCCTCGAGACCACGCAGCCGGCGATCAGCAAGCTCCTGGCGCGCTTGCGGCTGCGCTTCGACGATCCCCTGTTCGTGCGGCGTGGCAGCGGCGTGCAACCGACGGCGCGCGCCGTCGAGATGGCGGCGCAGATCCGCGCCTTGCTCGAAATGGCCGACCGGTTGTGGCAGGAGCGGCTGCCGTTCGATCCCCGCAAATCCGAGAAGACCTTCAGCCTGCTGTTGACCGATGTCGGCATGGTGCGGTTCCTGCCGCCTCTGGTCGCGCGCCTTTCCGAACTCGCACCGCGCGTTCAGGTGCGCGCAATCCCGCTGGACTCCCGGCACTTCGCCCTCAAGCTCGAGTCGGGTGAGGCTGATCTTGCGCTCGGCGCCTTGCCGCGTGCGGCGGGGCATCTTCGCTCCCAGCGGCTCTACTCGGACGGCTACGCAAGCGTCGTGAGACGAGGCCATCCAAGGCCGGCGGCGGCGCGCACGCGTCGGGGATTTCTCGAGGAGAAGCACATCCTGATCACGGCGTCCGAGACCGGCCATGCGGCCCACCTCGAGACGCAGCGCGTGCTGACGCGCGCGATCGCGCGCACGAACATCCTGTTGCAGGTGCCGAGCTTCATCGCGGGCGCGATCGTGGCCTCGCAGACCGATGGTGTCGCGACCTTGCCCGCCAATCTGGCCACGATCGTCGCCGAGCCGCTCGGCATGACCGTGTTCAAGACGCCGGTGGCGCTACCGCGGATCGAGATCGCGCAATATTGGCACGAGCGTTACCACCGCGATCCCGCTCACCGCTGGCTGCGGTCGATCACGCTCGATCTGTTCGGCAATCGCGCCTAGCGCGATCAAGGGCTCCACCGGCGGTGCCCTCTGAGGTCGCGGGGTACCAGTCTGCGACGGCTCTCGATATTTCGATGGGCACACCTTCGCGTTCTGGAGAGCGCTCAGTGCCTCTATTCGCTTTTTTGAACGAGGATTTATAGAAACGCACGCTTTGATTGTGCAAGTCAATTGGCGTGACCGCAATTTCTGCCCAGTCGGTGTGCAGGCCTTACATTTGCCCGGCAGCCCCTGTCTGCTACAATCTTTCGGCGCCACAATGACTGTGGCCGCCCAGCAGTTGTTGTGCCTGTCATGATGATCAGTGTCGACAACAGGTCCCCGGACGACGGCTCGGATCAGAGCCGGCCGAAAAGGCGTACTGCCGCCGCTGTCTTCATCGATGTCGTCGGATATTCCCGCTTGATGGGAGGCGACGAGGAAGGCACGCATCGGCGATGGATGTCGATGCGCACGGACGTGATCGAGCCACGCGTCGCTTCGAGCGGCGGCGAGGTCATCAAAAGCACCGGCGATGGGCTGCTTCTGGAATTCAAGAGCCCGCTTGACGCGATCAGCTTCGCGCTCGGCACCCAGCTCCATTTGGAGAAATCGTCATCGGACGGGGGCAACCCGCTGCAGATACGGATGTCCGCCAATGTCGGCGACATCATCGCCGAGCACGACGATATCTACGGGGACGGCATCAATATTGCGGCCCGACTTCAGGAATTCGCTGGCCCCGGCGGGATCGTGATTTCGGGGGCCATCCACGATCAGGTGAAGGATCATCTGCGCTATCAGGCCGCAGAGCTGGGCTTCCTGACGCTCAAGAATATCGAGCGGCGTATCCGGGCATTCAAGATCGCGCATCACGAGCTGCGGCCTCCGACGATCTCGGTGGCTCATGCGCTCAAGCCGTCCGTGGCGGTCCTGCCGTTGCAGATGCTCGGTCTCGAAGCGGCGGACGCCTATCTGGCGCAGGGTATCGTCCACGATATCGTGGCATCACTGGCGGGAATCCGCGATCTGTTCGTCGTATCCAGCACGTCGACGCTGGGTTTCACCGACCCGACCATCGACGCTGCCAGCGTCTGCCATCACCTGGGCGTGCGATATCTTGTCACGGGGACGCTCACCCGCAGCGGCGAGTTGTTGCGGATGCGGGTTCAGCTGATCGATGTCGATACGAAGTCCATGCTGTGGACCAACCAATATGATTCATCGATCAGCCAGTTATTCGACGTGCAGGAGAAAATCGCGACAAACATCGCATATGCGCTCCTGCCGCACATCCACATATCCGAACTGAAGCATGCCGAGCGCAAGATTCCGCAGAGCATGAACGCCTACGACCTGGTCTTGCAGGGCATGTACCGCCTCTATCGTCTTGGTCATGACGACATGCAGGTGGCACGAACCCTGTTCGAGCGAGCGCTCGACCATGATCCCCACTATGCGGCGGCCTACGCGCTGATGGCAAAGTGGTACATCCTGCACATCGGCGAAGGGCATACGACCGACTTCAAGGCCGACTCCCACGAAGCTCTCAGGCTTGCATCGCGTGCGCTCGAATTCGAGCCGTCGGATCCCATGGCGCTGGCCATCTTCGGCCATATCAATTCCTTTCTCTTCGCCGCGTATGACCGCGCCATCGATGCCTTTGACCGTGCGATCGGAGGAACGCCGAATTCCGCAATCGCCTGGTCGTTGAGTGCGTCGACCTACTGCTATATCGGTGACGGGCCGCGTGCGGTGGCGCGCGCATCGTACGGGATATCGTTGTCGCCGCTCGATCCGTATGCCTACTTCTATCAATCGGCGCTCACTAACGCGCACTACACCAACGAGACCTTCGACGAGGCCGTGCATTGGGGCACGAAGGTCATGGCGGGGGCTCCTCAGTTTGTCGCCAATTTGCGACTTCTTGCGGCAAGCCTTGTCGCCGCCGGTTCGCTCGAGCGGGCGCGCGAGGTGGGCGCCGCGCATATGCGGATTGATCCCTCATTCTCGGTCGAAAAATATTGCAGCTGGTACCCGATCAAGCAGCCGGCGCGTCTCGCTCTGCTTGCCGAACGATTGATTGAAGCTGGGCTGCCTCGCTAACAGCGAGACGAATTGCGCCGCGACGTCTGCTAGCCGTCAACAAACAGGTTCCCGCTGAACAAGCTCCGGAGGATGACATGGGAATGGGCATGGGAATGGGCATGGGAATGGGTATGGGAATGGGTATGGGGATGGGAATGGGAATGGGTATGGGAATGGGAATGGGTATGGGCTTCGGAGCCACCCCGGCCGAGCTCAGCTTCCGGCCCTTGACCCTGCAATTCGACCTCGGCCCGAACTGCGCGCCAAGCTTCCCGCAGCAGACACTGCCATCGGGGGACTGGCAGGGCAGGATCGGACCCTGGGATCCCGACGTGCTCTGCTTGCTCTTCCTCACCGAGTTCATGGAGAACTGCGGGCCCGGCTGGAAACAGGTCAATCTCGCCGGGCATACCCCCGATTTGCTGGGCTGGCAGCAGGGAAGTGCAAACCCGACCGCATTCATCAATGCCGAGCTTCATCACCTCCAGCAGCTCATGCAGATCGACCGCGAGCGGTATATGGGCGAGATCGTCTTTCAGCACGACAATGCGCCCGGCTACTGGGTGAGCATGCTGGCGGTCAACAACCGCGCTCACTATTACACGCTGGTGCTCATGAACCTTGCCGTTCGCATCGGTCAGGTCGTCGCGGTCTACTATAAGAAGAAGTACAAGCGGCCGCGGCCCTCGTTCATATGTCCCGGTCTCCTGCCGGCGTTCGGCCCGCCAGCCCATGCCTCGTTCCCGAGCGGCCATTCGCTCCAGAGCTGGCTGATGTCGTACCTGCTTGCCGAGGTGCTGCCGCATTGGACGGATCAGCTCGAATGGCTCGCCAGCCGGGTCGCATTCAACCGCGAGCGCGCGGGCGTGCACTATCCGAGCGACAGCGCCGCCGGCAAAGTCATTGCTCGTGCTTGCGTGGACCTGATTAAGGACCGGACCCGATGTCCAGAGACCGGTCATCTATTCGATGCTGTGGTGGCGGAGTGGGCCGCATCGGTCACGCCAAATACGGTCGCGCAACTTACGAATGAGCCGTTCCCGAACTTCCCCCCGCCGTAGCCACGCCTACGGAAGCTGCCATTCGCGATAACCGAGGTTGTTGTCGCTGCGGACGAGATCTTTCACCGGCGTCGGGCCGGTGGCGCAGCGCAGCGGGGAGTCGTCGTCGATGTTGCTGCGGTCGCCGGCAACGGTGGTGCGGACCAGCAGCGCATTCCTGCCGACTTGTGGAGTCCACTCGAACGGGCCGAACGTGTAGGATTGCCCGCTTGGGACGTTGTGTGGCGCGTTGTTCCACTGCAGCTTCTGCCAATAGTTCGCTGCAGGCTCCCAGGTATCGGCGGCAGGGCCGGTGGCCGCAAAAACATCCACCGATGCCGCTATCGCCGCATCGTCGCCTCGATTGCGCAGACTGACGTAGACGTAGTTGGGCTGTCCCGGCGTCGGCTGTGTGCCCGCGGTGTCGGCATCGGGATTGGGGAGGACCCACACCGCCCCCGGCAGAGCGTGCCAGCCGCTGTTGCTGTAGCCGTAGCCCCCGGCGCGGCCGTCGTCGATAAAGATATCGACCGCCGGCGGGCGTCCCGGTTCGTTGCGTGGGCTGTTCGATGCGATCTGGTACAGGCCCTGCTGTTCGAACGCCCAGCGCACGACCTTGTGCACCATTCCACCGAGCCGGGGCGTTCCGTCGTCGTCGACTTCTGAGGTGCCGACGTCGGCCTCCATGAGCGCCGTGGCGAATTGGCTTGCTTCGCTGGTCGGTTCTGTCTGGACACAGCCGAGCGAGCCGATCGCGCTCACGATGAGGTACGCGCAATAATAGGCCGCTGCCCGGCGGCGTTCGACGTCCGGCTCGACAACACCCGCCGCGTTGGTGCGGCGAGCATCCCCGCCCAGCGCGCAATAGAGACGGAACAGGGTGCTCGAGAGTATCTGCTCCGCATTGTATCCGGCCGGATCGCGCAATCCGTAGGTGGGATTGGGGCGCTCATAGAGCGTTCCGTTCCATCCCCAGCCGTCCTCGACCTTGCGATCATGACGCCGGAGCGGCAGTTGAATGAAGGGGAAGGTCACGCCGCGACATGCATCGTCGTCGAGCTTGACCAGCCTGGAGGAAGGATCGTCCATGATCGCCGCAAGCGCATCGCCGGCGCTATGGGCGAAATCGAATTCCGTCGATCCGGTCGCGGCAAGGATCATCACGTGGCAGAATTCGTGCCAGACGAAGCGCACATCGGCGACGAGTCCGAGCGGATTTCTCCAGGTGTCGGCGAAATCGGCGAGCCCGAACAGCATCCGGGCGTCCCAGGGCGGCCCGACCGGATCGGCGCGGAACGGTGTCACATAGGCATTGATGCCGCGGCCGTCGCGCGCGCCGGAGCCCGCCAGCATCTTGGCCCTGTGCTCGACGACCAAAGGCCGCCTGATCTTGGCGAAATAGTCGGCGTTCGTGAACCCGAACTGCTCGACCAGCAGCATCATGGAATCGCAATGACAATAGGCGCTGACCGCAGCGAACGCGTTGGTCCGCGCCGAGAACGCGAAAGGCGGTCGCTGCACAGGTGGATCGTAGTCGGCACCCAGCGCCGCCGGCGTCAGCACTTGAACGCGCGGACCGGAGAGCTTGCGGCGGCCGCCCGGGGCGTGATCAAGGTCGAGCAGTGCGACCGGATCGCGCTCGGGATCGAGCAAGTCGGCTCCGGTATCGGGACGCAGCTCGAAAGTTCCGGACTTGCTGTCGGGATCGCTGAGAAAGGCGTATCCGGCGCATGCCGACGCGATTGGCGCCTTGCGCAAGAGTTCGTTCTCGAAAGGATCGAGCAGAACCCGATGCGCGATCTCCTCGCCTGCCACGGACAGGAATGCAGTTGCACTGACCGCGATGCCCAGCGCGCCGCCATAGACGGCACTGCGCTTGCGCAGGCGATAGGCGACAAGCAGCGCGTCTCCGATGCCGGTCTTGTCGTCGGAAAGGCCAAGCAAGGGAGCCAGAAGGCTCTCGGTCAGATCGCGAGGTAGGAAGTCTGCCCATGCCGGTTCCAGGACCCGGCCAGGAAATGTTCGCTCGACGAACTCAGGCGCGATCGACAATTGTGCGTTCTCGATCGTCGTCGATCGCGCGCTGGTGATCAGTGGGATCGCGCCGCGGTGATGGACCACCAGCCGTATGCTGCCGCCCAGGACATCGGGGACAAAATCGGAGGCTGCCAGTGGAGCCGTCTGCTGGACCCAGACGATCGAGGTCTCGATGGTCGAATTCCGTTTCAGTTCGCGAGGGGCCACCCATCGAAATCTGAAACCACCGGCTCTCGTCGGTCCGTCGTCGTTGATGGTGTCGTTCAGGTGCTGCCAGTCGTCATCGCTGATAGGCAACAGATGGCGATGCACACCAGCATCCTGCAGATAGGCGAGGGCGGCCTGCTTGGCGGATTGGCCGGACTCGCCGTTCGCAGGTGTCTGCAAATGGCGCAGCTCCCGGACGTTCCGGTGCGCATCGAGTTCGATCAGAAGGTCTGGTCCCTGCGGAAGATTCACAGTTTACCTCGAGGGGTCTCGATCTCCGGCGCGACTGGCCTGATCATGCTCCCGGTGCTTGCGCGAGGCAAGCGTCCTGCTTGTCGTGGAGGGGCGCGCAAGAGCTGCCAGGAAGAGGAATTCCGGGCGCACGGGCGGTCCAGCGACAAGTCTCACGCGATCTTCAGCGTGGGCTCATTCGCCTCCGTCTCCGCAAACCCCGCCTGCAAAACCTCTTCCCGCTTGTGGCGCAGATGGGCGCGCAAGATGTGGGAGAGGCCGGCGCCGTCGCGGCGCTGGAGCGCGTTCAGGATGGCTTCGTGCTCGCTGACCGCAAACGCCCAGCGCTGCGGCGTCATCGGCGTGACGTAGCGGGCGCGGCGGATGCGCGCGGTCACTGACGCATAGAGCCCCGTGAGCACGGGATTGCCGGCCGCATTGACGATTCCCTCGTGGATGGCGCGGTTGCCGCGATAGTACTGGATCAGATCGCCCTCACGATAATGCTGCACCATCGCTACATGCGCAGCCGCGATCTCCGCGATCTCGTGATCACTGATGCGCTCGCAGGCGAGCTCGCCGGCCAGCGCTTCGAGGCCTTGGCAGACCTCGAAGAGGTCGCGCATGTCCTTGTCGGTCAGTTTTGCCGCGCGCGAGCCGCGATGGGGCAGGAGCTGCACGAGGCCCTCGGCAGCGAGCACCTTGAGCGCCTCGCGGAGCGGCGTGCGCGAAATCTCGAGCCGTTCGCACAGCTCGCGCTCGGGGATCCGCGCGCCCGGCGGAATCTCGCCGTCGAGCAGAATGTCGCGGATGCGGCCGACGACCTCCTCATGCAGCATGGGATATCTCTATTTTTGAATGCAAAAATGATCTCATAGACGAAAGTCAGGTAATTATATCTTGTAAATCTGATATTTTGCATTCAAAAAGACAAAAAACAGCGGGGATCGCGGAAATGGACCAGACCGTAGAGGCGGACGACCTCGTTTTTGAATGCAACGACGGCATCGGGCGGATCACCTTCAACCGCCCGCAGGCGCGCAACGCCTTCACCTTCGCCATGTACGAACGGCTCGCCGCCATTTGCGGGCAGGCCAACGACGATCGGTCCATCAAGGTGCTGGTGCTGCGCGGCGCCGGCGACAAGGCCTTTGCCTCGGGCACCGACATCAACCAGTTCCGCGAATTCAAGACGCCGCAGGACTCCATCGACTACGAGAACCGGATCGACCGGGTGCTCTCCACCCTCGAGCAATGCCGGGTGCCGACGATCGCTGCGATCAACGGCTTCTGCACCGGCGGCGGGGCGGGGATAGCCGCCGCCTGCGACCTGCGCATCGGGACGAGAAGCACGAAGATCGGCTTTCCCATCGCCCGCACGCTCGGCAATTGCCTGTCGATGTCCAATGTCAGCCGTCTCACCGCGCTGATCGGTGCTGCGCGGGTCAAGGATTTGATCTTCACCGCACGCCTGGTCGATGCGGTGGAGGCAGCCCACGTCGGGCTGCTCGGCGAGGTCGTCGACGATCTCGCAGCGCTCGACGAGCGTGCCGACGAGCTCGCGCGCCTTGTTGCCAGCCATGCACCGCTGACGCTCAACGCGACCAAGCAGGCGGTGGCTCGCCTGCAACGGCGGCTGACGCGGGACGAGGGCGAAGACCTCATCCTGATGTGCTACACGAGCCAGGATTTTCGCGAAGGGCTCGATGCTTTCCTCAACAAGCGCGCCCCGCAGTGGCGCGGTCAATAGGACGCACCCGTGATGCAAAGCGATCGATCGCAATCCACTTCACGCCGTGTCGGCCCGCTCGCCGGCCTCAAGGTCATCGATCTCACTCATGTCATGGCAGGGCCGACCTGCACCCTGATGCTCGCCGACATGGGGGCCGACGTCATCAAGATCGAGAAATGGCCGAACGGCGATGACACCCGTCATTCGGTCCCGCCCAGGATCGGAGACGAGGCCGCCTCGTTCCTGATGATGAACCGCAACAAGCGCGGCATCGTGCTGGATCTGAAGACCGACGGCGGCAAGGCGGTGCTGCGGCGGCTGATCGCGGACGCCGACGTGCTGGTCGAGAACTTTGCGCCGGGCGCGATGGAGCGCCTTGGGTTCGGCTATGAAGAGCTGCACGGAAAATTCCCGGCGTTGATCTATTGCTCGCTGTCGGGATTTGGCCGCACCGGTCCCTACAAGCACCGCCGCGGCTTCGACCTGGTCGCGCAGGCCATGAGCGGCATCATGAGCTTCACCGGCGAACGCCCCGATGGCCCGCCGGTGAAATGCGGCCCGCCGCTATCGGACATCACCGCCGGCCTGCTCGCGAGCATGGGGATCCTCGCCGCCTACACGCACCGCCTCAAGACCGGCGAGGGGCAGTGGGTCGAGACCTCGCTTTACGAGGCGGCGCTGGTGCAGACCTATTGGCAATCGACCATCGCGCTCGCCGCCGGCACGGCGCCGCGCGCGATGGGCTCGGCCCATCCGCTCAACGCGCCGTACCAGGCGTTTGAGGCCTCGGACGGCTGGCTCGTGGTCGGCGGTGCCAACAAGAAGCACTGGCTGCTGATGCTGGAAGCGCTCGGCGCGAGCGAGCTCGCCTCCGATCCGCGCTTCGTCAACGGCGCCGACCGCATGGCGAATCTGAAGGAGCTCGAGGCCGTCTTGAGCGAACGCTTCCGCACCCAAACGCGCGCGCATTGGCTCGCGGCACTCGACGAGAAGGGCGTGCCCTGCGGCCCCGTGCACGACATGCTGGAGGCGCTGAGCGATCCGCAGACGCTGGCGCGCGAGATGGTCGTCGAGGTCGAGCATTCCACACTCGGCCCGGTCAAGACGATCGGGCTGCCGGTCAAGTTCTCGGAAACCCCGGGCAAGGTCCTGTCCGGCGCGCCCATCTATGGCGAACATACGCGCGAGGTGCTGGCCGAGCACGGGTTCGACGAGAAGCAGATCGAAGCGCTCGAGCAAGAAGGCGCGATCGTCTCGGCATCCAGGGAGCGCAGGGAACGCGTCGCCTGAACGGACGTCGAGACGACTGGTCAAACAAAACAGAAAAAATCAGTTGGAGGAAATCATGCGTGGGACGTCTCTCTTTTTGTTGTCCGTCAGTGCGGCCGTGCTTGCAGGCAACGCGCCGGCGTGTGCTGCCTGGCAGCCGCAGAAGCCGATCGAGTTCGTGGCGACCGCCGGCCCCGGCGGCGGGACCGACAACATCGCCCGCGCGGTGCAGAACATCATCACCAAGTACAAGCTGACGGACCAGCCGATCGTCGTCGTCAACAAGGCCGGCGGCAGCGGCGCCGAAGGCTATGTCTACGGCAAGGCCTCGGCTGGCGATCCCTACAAGGTGATCTTCGGCACCTCGAACGCCTGGCAGCAGCCGCTCGTCTCTAAGGTCGCATTCAACTATACCGACCTGACCCCGATCGCGGCGATGGCGCAGGACGAGTTCCTGCTCTGGGTCAAGCAGGACTCGCCCTACAAGACTGCGGGCGACTATCTGAAGGCCGCAGCGTCGGGTGACTTCAAGATGGGCGGCGCGCAGTCCAAGGACACCGACGAGGTGTTGACGCGCATGATCGAGAAGGCCGGTCATGTGAAGCTGACCTACATCCCCTTCAAGAGCGGTGCCGAGGCGGCCGTGCAGCTCGCCGGCGGCCATATCGATTCCCACGTCAACAATCCCAGCGAGAGCCTCGGGCAATGGCGCGGCGGCACCCAGCGTCCGCTCTGCGCCTTCAGCCCGAAGCGGCTGCCGCAGGGCGCCAAGGTCACTGCGACCGAGGGTTGGAGCGACGTGCCGACCTGCGTCGAGCAGGGCCTCGATATCAAGCAATATGAGCAGCCGCGGACGGTCTGGCTGCCCGGCAAGGTCACGCCGGACCAGGCGGCATACTATGTCGACCTCATGAAGAAGGTGCAGGCGACACCGGAGTGGAAGGACTACATCGAGAAATCCTCACAGATCGACACCTTCCTCACCGGTGCCGAGTTCGACAAGTTCATCAAGGAGGATCTCGAACACCTCAGGCAGGTCGCAAGCGAGCAGGGCTGGCTGGTCAAGTAAGACCGGGCGCGCTTGCGCAAGTGAAATGCCCTTGTCCATTGCTCGACTGGAGCCCTCGATGATCTCACGACGCGCGCTCGAACTTGCGACGGCCATCCTCACCGGCGGTTTTGGTGTTGCGGTGGTGGTCCAGAGTCTGGACAACGGCATCGGCTGGTCGAGTGCGGGTGTGGATTCCGGCACATTCCCGTTCCTGACCGGCGTCATCATTGTCGCCGGCAGCCTGTACAATCTGGCGCGCGGCGTAGTGCCCGGCGCGACGCTGGCCAGCGTGCCCATCGCGATCACGTCCATCGAGCTGCGGCGGCTGGCGGGCCTGTTCGTGCCGGCCGCGATCTTCGTCGCCGCCATCCCGCTGCTCGGGATGTATCTGGCGTCGGCAATTTACGTCTTCGCGGTGCTCGCGATCCCCCGTCATCAATCCGTGCTGCGTTCGGCGATTGCGGCGGCAGCGACGGCGCTCGCCCTCTACGTCGTGTTCGAGCGCATGTTCCAGGTCAGCCTGCCGCACGGCGCGCTCGCCGCCGCGTTCGGGTTCTGAGGGGCGGGTGATGGATAATCTCTCAGAGCTTTTTCACGGCTTCACCATCGCAGTCACCGTGCCGCATCTGGCGCTGATGGTCGTCGGCGTGCTGCTCGGCATCCTCGTCGGCGTGCTGCCGGGGCTAGGCGCGCCGAACGGGGTGTCGCTGCTGCTGCCACTGACCTTCGGCATGCAGCCGGTCTCGGCGATCATCCTGCTCTCCAGCATGTATTGGGGCGCGCTGTTCGGGGGCTCTGTGACCTCGATCCTGTTCAACATCCCCGGCGAGCCGTCCTCGGTCGCGACCACCTTCGACGGCTATCCGATGGCGCGCGACGGCCGGCCGACCACGGCGCTCGCCACCGCCTTCGGCTCGGCAGCGTTCGGCGCGCTGATCGGTGTCATCCTGATCACCTTCCTGGCGTCATGGGTGGCGCAGGTCGCGCTCGCCTTCGGCCCGCCGGAATACTTTGCGGTCTATTTCCTGGCCTTCGCGAGCTTCGTCGGCATGGGCGGCGCGGCGCCGATCAAGACGGTGGTGGCGCTCGCGATCGGCTTTGCCATCGCCGCGATCGGCATCGACACGGTCTCCGGCAGCGTCCGCCTCACCATGGGCATCGACGAGCTGGTCAAGGGCGTGAACTTCGTCGTCGCGGTGATGGGCTTGTTTGGCATCGGCGAGCTGCTGGTTGCGGTCGAGGAGGAGTTTCATGCCCGCGCCGTCTCCTCCAGGATCGACTGGCGCGAGGTGTTCCGCGCCGTCGGCCGCCTGCCGCGGCACGGCGTTGCGCTGCTGCGGAGTGCTGCCATCGGCTGCTGGATGGGGATCACGCCGGGCGGCCCGACCGCAGCGTCCTTCATGAGCTACGGCATCGCGCGGCGCTTCTCGCGGCGCGGCCGCTATTTCGGCACGGGCGAGGTCGAAGGCATCATCTCGCCCGAGACCGCCGACCATGCCGCCGGCACCAGCGCGTTGTTGCCGATGCTCTCGCTCGGCATTCCCGGTTCGGCCACCGCGGCCGTCATGATGGGCGGGCTGATGATCTGGGGCCTCAATCCCGGGCCGATGCTGTTCGTCGACCAGAAAGACTTCGTCTGGGGCCTGATCGCCTCGATGTATGTCGGCAACATCGTCGCGGTCGCGCTGGTGCTGCTGACCGTGCCGGTGTTCGCCGCCTTGATGCGGATTCCGTTCGTGATCATCGCGCCGCTGATCGTGATCATCTGCGTCGTCGGCGCCTATTCGGTGTCGAACTCCTATCTCGACGTCGTCATGATGCTCGGCTTCGGCATTGTCGGCTATCTCTTCAAGAAGCTGTTTTATCCGCTGGCGCCGCTGGTGCTCGCGATCGTCATCGGCGACAAGGCCGAGGATGCGTTCCGGCAGTCGATGCTGATGTCCAAGGGATCGCTCGGAATCTTCTTTGCCAACAAGCTGGTGACGTGCCTCGTGGTGGCCGGCATCGCGCTGTTGCTGCTTCCGCTCGTGCTGCAGCTTGCGCGGCCGTTTCGCAAGACGGCGTCTCCGGACGCCGATACGCCAGCCCAGGAAAAGGTGATCATATGACCGCAAAGCCGCTCATTGCTCTCGCGATGGGAGACCCCGCCGGCATCAGCCCGGAGCTGACGGCAAAGCTCGCGGCGCTGGACGAGATCCGGGCCTGCGCCCGCCTCGTCGTCATCGGCGACCGCCGCATCTTCGACGAAGGTGCACGCGTCGGCAGCGTTGCGCCGGAGCTGACATCGGTGGAGCAGGGGCGCGATTTTCGCGCCACGAAGGGCGATGCGCTGTTCGTCGATCTCGGCCATCTCGATCCCAGGGACGTCGAGCCCAAGACTGCGACCCCGGCCGGTGGAAAATTCGCCCTCGCGAACTACCGCTACGCGCTCGAGCTCGCCCGCGACAATCGCGTCGATGCCGTCTGCTTCACGCCCTTCAACAAGCAGGCGATGCGGTATGCCCGCGCCGACTATGACGACGAGATCGCGTTCTCGGCGGAGGTCGCCGGCCTCAAGACGCCGGCCAGCGAATTCAACGTGCTGGGCGAGCTCTGGAACGCGCGGGTCACCTCGCACATTCCGCTCAGGGATGTCGCTGCGAAGCTCTCCGCCGAACGCATCCAGCGTGCGCTCACGCTGACCGATGCCTGCATGCGCAACGCCGGCTTTGCGCGCCCGCGTATTGCGGTCGCGGGCCTCAACCCGCACGCCGGCGACGGCGGCAATTTCGGCCGCGAGGAGATCGACATCATCGCGCCGGTGGTGGAAGCCGGCCAGCGCGAGGGCATTGCCGTGGAGGGGCCGTTTCCGGCCGACACCGTGTTCCTGCGCGCCAAGGCCGGCGCCTTCGATGCTGTGCTGACGATGTATCACGACCAGGGCCAGATCGCGATGAAGCTGATGGGGTTCGATCGCGGCGTCACCTTGCTCGGCGGCTTCCCGTTTCCGATCTGCACCCCCGCGCACGGCACCGCCTACGACATCGCCGGCCAGGGCGTCGCATCGACCGGTGCCAGCCGGGCCGCAGTGCTGCTTGCGGCGGAGATAGCCGGGCGACGGGTCGGTTGATCCGAGCCGGCGCGCTTTTCGGGAAAAACTGGAAACTTCCGCGATCGAGTCGAGTTGCCAATCCGACGGATGTCTCCGCCTCGGAGCTGGAACATGATCGAGGAGGCGCCACTACGCGCGGCAGCGAAGATTGCTTTCGCCCTCGCGCTCTTGGTCTTTGTCTTGGTCTTGGCGGCCGCACCGGCGTTCGCCGCCGGGATGGACGCGGCCGCGATCGGTGCCGCCGAGCCCTCGAAGAAAACCCTGTCGAAGGAGAAGCCGACCCCGGCGGGCGTGCGTCTGCAGGTGCTGCTGGACAGGGCCCATTTCTCGCCGGGCGAGATCGACGGCAAATTTGGCGAGAACGCCAGGAAGGCGCTGCGCGCCTATGCGGAAGCGCGGCAATTGCCTGGTACGGACGAGCTGACGGACGAGGTCTGGAAGGCGCTGCAGGCGGACGACCGGCCGCCGACGGCGACCTACACCATCATCGATAAGGACGTCGCCGGCCCGTTCCTGCGCAAGCTTCCGTCGAAGATGGAGGACATGAAGGACATTCCGAGGCTCGGCTACACCAGTCCGCGCGAAGCGCTGGCCGAGAAGTTTCACATGAGCGAGCAGCTGCTGGCGGCGCTCAACCCTGGGCGCCATTTCGACCGCGCCGGTGAGACCATCACTGTGGTCGACACGAGCGACGGTGGAAGCGCTGCGCCCGTGAAGGCAGGCAGGGTCGAGATCGACAAGAAGCGGCAAACCGTAAAACTGTTCGACAAGTCGAACGCGCTGATCGGTTTTTATCCGGCGACTGTCGGCAGCGAGGAGAAGCCGTCACCTTCGGGCACGCTGAAGGTCACCGAGATCGATCCCAATCCAACCTATCGCTACAATCCCGCCTATCACTTCAAGGGTGTTCATTCCCGAAAGCCCTTCAAGATCAGGCCCGGTCCGAACAATCCGGTCGGCACGATGTGGATCAACCTGTCCGCCGACGGCTATGGCATCCATGGCACGCCGTCGCCGCAAAATATCTCCAAGGCGCAATCGCATGGTTGTGTGCGCCTCACCAATTGGGACGCCGAACGCGTCGCAACCAGCGTCGCGAAAGGCACGCCGGTCGCGTTCGTGGAGGGCGGTGGTTGATGCCAGCGCCCGCCGCGACGGCCGTAGGGCGGATCCTCAGACGCTCGTAAGCCAGGTTGCGAGCGGCGTTCTTCCAAGCCGCGCCTCGCCGAGCGGGATCAGCGAAGTGTCGTCATGGGAGCGCCGTAATACTGTTCGGGATCCCGGCAGGAAGCGGCCGACCTGACGCGTCGAGCGCAGCGGTGACGGATGCTTCGCTCGGCCGTTCGGCTCGCATCGGTTCGACCAAACCTCATCCGACTTCAGACCGCCCGCAAGCCTTCCTTGGGCACCTCTCGGATCAGCTTGTCGATATCGCTCTGCTCCAGCGTCTCCTTCTCCAGCAGCTGCTTTGCGGCGCGGTCGAGAATGGATCGGCGCATCGTGAGCAGGCCCTGCGTCCGCTGGAACACATTGTCGACGATCACCCTGACCTCCCGGTCGACGGCCGCTGCCGTCTCCTCGGCATATTCGCGCTCGCGCACCGGGTAGGGACGATCCGTGCTCGCCAGGAAATTGCCGGGATCGCGCTCGTAGGCGATGCTTCCGAGCTTCTCCGACATGCCGTAGCGCGTCACCATGCTGCGGGCGATATCGGTAACGCGGCGCAGATCGTCGGCGGCTCCGGTCGACAGATGGCCGAACACAATCAACTCGGCAGCGCGGCCGCCGAGCAGAACCGCCATCTTGTTTTCCAGCTCTTCCTTCGTCATCAGGAAGCGGTCCTCGATCGGCCGCTGAATGGTGTAGCCGAGCGCGCCAACGCCGCGCGGGATGATCGACACCTTATGCACCGGGTCAACCCCGGCTAGCGACAGAGCGACCAGTGCGTGACCCATCTCATGGTAGGCCACGATGTCGCGCTCGCGAGGGTTGAGCAGGCGGTTCCGCTTCTCAAGTCCTGCGACCATCCGCTCGACTGCGTTGTTGAAGTCGCTCATGCCGACTGCTTTGGCCCCGCGGCGCGTCGCCAGCAGCGCCGCCTCGTTGACGAGATTGGCGAGATCGGCTCCGGTGAATCCCGGCGTCAGTGCGGCCACCGCCTCCGCCTCAACGTCGGGGGCGAGCCGCACCTTGGTCATGTGCACCTTCAGAATGTCGACTCGGCCTTTCTTGTCCGGGCGATCGACGAGGACCTGGCGATCGAAGCGACCGGCTCGGAGCAGGGCGGGATCGAGGATTTCGGGCCGATTGGTTGCAGCGAGGATGACGAGGCCCGATCGCGAGTCGAATCCATCAAGCTCGACCAGGAGCTGGTTCAGGGTCTGCTCCTTCTCATCGTGACCGCCCGCGAACGGGCCGATACCGCGAGCGCGTCCGAGCGCGTCGAGCTCGTCGATGAAGATGATGGCAGGCGCCTTCTCGTGTGCCTGCTGGAATAGATCACGAACACGGGCGGCGCCGACCCCAACGAACATCTCGACGAACTCGGATCCCGAAATCGAGAAGAACGGCACTTTCGCTTCGCCCGCTACCGCCTTCGCCAGCAGGGTCTTGCCTGTCCCCGGTGGTCCGACCAGCAGCACGCCTTTCGGCATGCGTCCGCCCAGCCGGCCATAGTCGGCGGGAGATTTCAGAAAATCGACGACCTCGCGAAGCTCGTCCTTGGCTTCGTCGACGCCTGCAGCGTCGGCAAAGGTGACGCCAGTGTTGGACTCGACGTAGATTTTCGCCTTGCTCTTGCCGATCTGCATCAAGCCGCCGCCAAGGCCGCCGCTTTCGGCGATGCGGCGGCCGACGTACCACCACAGGCCGAAAAACAGCAGCACCGGCATGACCCACGACAGCAGATCGCGGAAGAAGGTGCTTTCGATCTGGCCCGTGAAGCGGACATTGTGCTTCTCGAGCTCCTGGGCGATGTCCTGATCGACGCGCGTCGTGATGAATTGCTTCTGGCCGCCCGGCAGCGGCTCCTTGAGCGTGCCCTGCAAGGTGCGGTCCGAGATTCCGACGCTCTCGACCTTGTTGTCGCGCAAGAGCTGCTGGTACTCGCTGTAGGGGATAACGGCGATCTGGCCGACCGTCGCAATCAGGTGCTGAAGGACAAAGACCGCAAGGATGGCGGCAATGGCATAGGCGATATTGAAGCGGGTCTTCGTCGTCATGCGAAAGCTCGGTATGACGGGTGAACGGGGCGAAAGCGGACGCCGGCATCGGCCGGACCATCGGGAATAACCTGGGCCCGCAGGCTTGGTTTCAATACTGGGCCGTCGCGTGCCCCGCGCGGCCCGTTGTCCGGCGCAGCAGGCCTTCCCGGCCTCGCAAAGAGCACTGCGCCCGCAAACGGCGCGACGATCGTCGATGCCTTCGCTTTGCCCGACGTGTCAAACGACCGTGGCTAAAAACCTTGTGCCTGCAACCACCGGGGGCCGGCTGGCCCACCGGTCCCAGCGCGCCGGACGGCCGGCTCGTCATACGGCGCAGACGATTACGCCGCACCAGCCGAGCCCGCGATAGGTCTCGTAGCCCGGCGTCGCGTGGAAGCCGATCATCGACCCGGTGCGGTGCCGGCTGATCCGGCGTTACTCTCCGTTGTGGGTCCTCACGGCTTTGCGAGCCACGTTGCGAGCGGCGTCTTCCCGAGCCGCGCCTCGCCGAGCGGGTTCAGCGAGGTGTCGTCGATCGGGGCGCCGTAATACTGCGCGCTGGGGTCTCCGACCACTGGACGATTGTCGCCGGACGCCTTCAGACGTCGCGCGACGAATTCATTGAAGGGGGCCTTCTCGGGGCCTGCGATATCGATCGTGCCGTTCAGCGGCCGTCCCGTTGCGACCTCGGCAAGGCTATCGACCACATCGTCGGATGCGATCGGCTGAAACAGCGCCGATGGAACGACGATCTTGCCTCCAGTCACGCCCGCTTCGCCGATGGCGCCGAGGAATTCGAAGAACTGGGTGGCGCGAACGATCGAGTAGGGCACCGAAGAGGCCTTGACGATGGTCTCCTGTGCGAGCTTGGCACGAAAATAGGCGATGTCGGGCGAGCGGTCGGTCCCCACGATCGACAGCGCGACATGATGCTTGACGCCAGCTTTGGCCTCGGCAGCGAGGAGGTTCTTGCTCGAGCGCTCGAAGAATTCGAGCACGGCGGCAGGCTCCCAGGATGGTGAATTGGCGACGTCGACGACAACATCCGCGCCGGCCGTCGCCGCCGCGAGGCCTTCGCCGGTCACGGCGTTCACACCCGATCTTGGCGAGGCGGCTACTGTCTCGTGGCCCTGCTGCTTGAGCTTCGCAACGAGCTTGGACCCGATCAGCCCGGTTCCGCCGATCACGACAATCTTCATGACGTGTCTCCTCGATATTTCGGAACGCGAGTTGACCGATCCAGCCGATGCTCACGCTCTCACGTTGCTGAATGTGATGCGGGATGCATCCTAACAGAGTTGTCGGGCACGCTCCCCCCTGTAGCGGCCCAAACTCGCCGGAAAATGCTCAGGAAACGTGCATGCCGAGAAAAATATTCCGTTTGGCTCGAACGAATGATGGTACGCCGCGCCCGAATATCGCTATTCGCGTTGCCGCGCATCAGCATGACGGCTTCAACAGGGATGGATCGACGTCGAGGCGGTGGTGGCCGGGCTTGTCTTGAGCGCGCCTCTATCCGGCGGCCGCCAGGTAAAGCTGTGTGTCGAAGTAATCGGACGCGTGCAGCGCGCCAGTGACGCCGGCGTCCGTCATGAAAAAATCGCTGACCTCCTGCAACCATTTTACCACGGTGCCGTCAGCATAGAGCCGCCGCCATTCGCGCGCGGAGTAGAGTTTTTGCGCCTTGAGGGCTTCTGCGATGTCGGCAGGGCGCGAGGGCTTGTAGTGAGCCTGGAGCGCCTCCGCGGCCGCCGCAGGGTTCCGCACCATGTGGTCGTTCGCACCGATCCAGCCGCGGATGATCCGGCTCAGCACGTCCCTGTTCCCGGCATAATAGTCCGTCCGCGCCGCCCAGCCGCCGAGCACGGCGGATTGCGGATAAAAGGCGGAGGCATCGACCAGCTTCACGGCGTCGGGCAGCGCCTCGCGGACGGCGACATTGAATGGCACCCACAGTGCGATGGCCGGCACCTCGCCGGCAATGAACGCCTTGACGGCATCCGGCATGCTGGCGTTGACGATCTTCACCTCGGACGGGGCGATGTTGTTGGCGCGCAGCGCGCGGTCGAGAAAGATGTGCGCCGTGGTCTTCATGGTCGTCGCGATCCGCTTGCCCCTGAGATCGGCCAGCTTGTTCACCCCCAGCGACGGCCGGACCCAGAGCTGCGCGGTGGCGACCTCGATGTCATTGATGAGAAAGCCTCGGCCGCGGCCGAGCGCCAAGTAGTTGGAGATGACGCCGCCAGCCGAGGCGACGTCGAGCTCGTCCCGCATCATCGCCTCGAACACTTCGGGGCCGGTGTTGAATTCGTGCAGCTCGAAATCGATGCCCTCCCTGGCGAACGAGCCGCGATCGATGCCGGTCCAGATGTGCCCGTCCACGGCGACGACATGGACATAACCGAGCCGGACTTTTGCGCGGGCCTGCGCGATGGCGGGCGCGCGGAGCGCCGCAGCCACCGTCAGCGCAGCGCCATGGCGCAGCAGTTGCCGACGGCTGACTAGGCGAGCGCTCATGCCGCAGCTCCCTTATTCCCGGCCGCCGCGCGAAGACGCTGGGCGTGAAACTGCGCGATGCCATCCTTGGGATAGTCGAGCAGGAAGCCGGAGAGGCGGACCAGCGTGGTGTCGGCCGCACCGTCTTGCGCAATCGCTGCAAAAACCTCGTCCCAGCGCTGGCACATGATGATCTCGGCCTCATTGGCCTGCGCCAATTCGCCGCGCAGCTCGCTGACCGCGATCGGCTCGGCAAATCCCTTCGGCGTGATGCTGTCGACGCTGCGGAACAGGAACGCATGGCCCGCTCGCGCACGCACCACTGCGCTGACCAGCACGCGCGTGCCGTAGTTCTTGTTTAGGCCTTCCAGCCGGGAGGCCAGGTTGACGGTGGCGCCGAGCGCGGTGTAGTTCATCCGATCGCTGGAGCCGACATTGCCAACCACGGCGTCGCCGACATGCAGGCCGTACCGCGTCTCATAAGGCGGCCAGCCCTCCCGTCGAAACTCCTTGTTGAGGGCCTCGTTCGCCGCAAGGCAGGCGAGAACGGCGCGGCAGGCGTCGACCGTATGATCGGGATCGTCCGCCGGCGCATTCCAGAGCGCCATCACGGCGTCGCCGATATATTTGTCGACCGTGCCCTGGTGCCGCATGATCTCGTCCGAGAGCGCGGCGAAATAGCGCGAGGTGAAAATCATCACCTGCGACGGGTCAGCCCGCTCCGTCTTGGCGGTGAAGTCGGCGACGTCAGTGAACAGCACGGTGACCTCACGCCTGCTACCGCCGAGGCGGAGCGACGAGCCGGTCTCGATCAGCTGCCGCACGATCGGGCGCGGAATGAAGCTTGCAAAGCTGCTGACCACGCTGCGCATGGTGAAGACCGAGCGGCCGAGCTCCTCGATCTCGGCGATGGCGGAATGAATGCGCGGCCGTTCCGCGATATCGAAGCGCTGGATCGCGTCGGTTTCCTCGGCCAGCTTGCGCAGCGGCCGCGCCATCAGCGACCCCAGCCAGAATGCGAACGGCAGCGTGGCGCCGACGAAGGCCAGCGCCAGCGCGAACAGCGTGCGGCGCTCGTTGATGATCCGGGCGTAGAATTCGTCGAGCGGCGCGATCATCGCGAGCCGGACATTGGCCGAGCCGGCGGTATCGAGCCGGTGGACCGCCGCGATATAGGTCCGGCCGGCGTCGTCGTCGAAGAATTGTTGCGCCGGCCCGCCATCGCGCCAGGAGCGCATGATCGGGAGCAGCGCGGGCAGCTTGAGCGCACCGATTTGCGGCAGGCCATCCTGCCGCTCCGGGATCTCCGCCATCAGGCGGCTCATCTCGGGATGGCCGACGATGCGCTCGGCAGCGTTGAACAGGAAGGCGAGCCCGGATCGGCCGAGCTTCTGCTGCGCCAGCATGTCCTCGAACCGGTTCAGCAGGATGTCGCCGGCGACGACGCCACGGCGGCCCTCCTTCAGCGGCGTCCGCAGCGTGTAGCCGGGCTCGCCCGTGGCGTAGAAGACGTAAGGCCCCGTCAGCAGCGTCTTGTCGTTCTTGAACGCTTCGACATACCAGGGCCGTTGCCGCGGGTCGTAGCCGGTGGGCCCGGCGACCTCCGCGACCTGGATGATGTTTTCCGACAGATATTGCGTGACCGGTGCGCTGCCGGTCGTGCGCGAGATCACGACCAGCCGGAACGCCGCATCCTGATCGACCTTCAGGCCCGTCCGGAACTCCGGCCTGGCGCGATCGATCACGTCCATCTCGATGAACGAGCCGTCCTCGTAGCCGACATAGAGATTGAAGAGCTGCGGGTTGTTGCGCAGCATCGCCGCCATCAGGCTGTACAACCGCGAATTCTCCGCGATATCGGCTTCCTGGATCGACGGCAGGGCGGAGAGAATGTCGAGATTGTCGCGGACATGCTTGAACTGCTCGTCGACGTGATCGGCACCCAACTGTGCCACCTTCTCGATGAAGCCGCTCGCCGCCGTCCGCGTGATCGAGGTCACGCGCTCGAAGCTGAGATAGACCAGCGTCAGGCCCACGAGCAGCACGACGCCAACGAACACCGTGATGATCGATGTCCGGAAGCCGATGCGAAGTGTGCCTCTGATCCAATCTCCTTCCATCAGAGCGTCCTGAACGCCTCCTCTAGTATTTGCGCACGATCGGCTTTGCGGAGGCCGGCTCCGGCGCCGCGGGCGAGATCGCGAACGTCACCCAGGTGTTCCAGCCCGATGGGCGGTTCTCCGCAGCGAACTCCCAATAGCCCTTCAGGTTGAGGTAGCCCTGCATGTCGCCGACCGGAAACAGGAAGCCGGCCTGCGGCCCGACGCCGGCGACACGCGAACGGAAACCGCCAAGCGCCGGCGGTGCCCCAAAATCGTCGGTCACCTGCTGGAAGTAGTAACCGACCAGCCCGAGCTGAACTTGCTTGGTGACGAAATGCGAAGCGCCCCAGTCGAGATGGAAGTCCATTCCGTTCTGGTATTGCGTGTCGGTGTTCTTGAAATTGTAGGTGAGGCCCGCGACCCAGGAGAATTCGTTGCCGGTCTGGGGATTGAAGTAGGTGTAGCCGCCGCCGAAATCGATCGCGCCGTGGCCGATGCCGAGATTGGCAAGCCGGGACGAATTGTAGGCGCCGATGGGAATGTCGCCCATGCCGTAGACCATGAGATTGTTGACGCCCATGTTCCACTTCAGCGCGACCTCCGGGATGACATCGCCGAAGGCGACGAGATCCTGGGTGCGATTGATCCCGATGGTGTTGCCGAGCGGTCCCGTCAGCGACAGCGCCGCCGAGGCTTCATTCCTGCCACCGACACCCAGCACGCTGACGGAGAGCTGCGCGCCCAGGACGGGTGTGGCGAACACGTAGGTCGGCCCGAAAAGGGCGATATCGCCCTTGCCGCTGATGCCGACGTCGACGCGGCCGCCACGCGGAAACTGCTGGCCCGCGCCGGAGCTGACGTCGGTATGATAGTAGACTGTCGCCCACGACCATCCCGGCGTGCCGGGCGCGGCGGCGAGGCTGCCGAAATTACCCGGCAGCCAGAAGCTGATGCCGCCTTCATCGGCGAGCGCGGGCTGCGCCGCGAAAACCGTTACCGCCAGCACGACCGCAAGCGCGCCTTTCCGAAAATTCTTCATCATGTCGCATGTCCCCATCGTCTTCATCGTTGTGCCTTCAGAACGGATTGACGTAGTTCAGGATCGCAAGCTGCCGCAGGATCACGCGGCGGACGACGTGAGTCGGCTTGACGTGATCGGTGTAGATCGCCGCTGTCCCGGCGCTGCCGGCCGGCAGGCGCCGGGCGAATTCGGCGTCGTCGAGCCTGACGCGGACGACGAAGGGCGCGGCCTCGATTGCCTTCGGCATCACGGCGGAGCCCGAGGTCTGCGTTTGCCCGGGCGCGATCGCCTGGAGCACGCTCTCGACCTTGCCGGCAAAAATCTGGCCGGGCGCGAACTTGAACGTCGCCTCGACCTGCTGGCCGGGCGCGACGTAGCGCGCGTCGATCTGGTTGATCTCGACGCCGATGATGGTCGAGGAGGTATCGATGAAGGCCATCACCGGCGACAACGGCAAGGTGCCGACGCGCGCGCCCTTGCGCAGCGCGAGGTTGGTGACGTAACCGTCGGCAGGCGCGCGCACGATTGTCTTGTCGAGATTCCATTGCGCGGCCTCGAGCTGGCCCGAGAGTTGGTCCGCCTCCGACTGGCGCTGCTCGACGTCGAAGCCGCGGCCAGCGTCACGTTCGTAAAGCTGTGTCATCTGGCCGAGGCGCGTTTTGGCGAGCTTGAACTGCGCGTCGATTGCCTTGACTTGCGCCGCATAGGGCGTCGGGTCGATCTTGAACAACACGTCGCCGGACTTCAGCGGCGCGTTGGCGACCACAGGAACATCCGTCACTTCACCCGCGACGTCTGGCACGATCGAGACCGCGTTGCGCACGACCAGTGCGCTGCCTTGCGGCGCGCCCCATCCCATCGGGACCAGCAGCCCGAACATCACCAGCACCAGAACGATGAACGGCGAAACTTTCCAGAACAGATTGAAAGGCACCACCTTGAAATGAACCAGCAGGAACAGCAGCAAGAGATAGATGTTGAGGATCGCGACGGCCATCACGCGTCTCCGCTCTTGCGCGAGGGCACGTCGACATAGGCCCAGATGAAGGCGAGGGGCCACAGCGCGAAGCCGAAGAACAGCGTGATCCAGCCGGCGACCGTCACGGCCTGCGCATGGGGATGGCCGCGCGATTTCGCGATATGCCCGGGCAGCCAGCCGGCGATGCAGACCACGCCGATCGCGCTCACGAGCAAGATCACGAGCACGATCCAGGCGAAGATATCATAGCCGCTCATGGTTGATCCTCTAGCTGGCCGGCTGCGGCTCCGGGAATTTCCATTTGCCGTTCAGGATTTCGGTCCGCGGACGATAGAGCCGCACGGTGTAGTTCCAGCCCTTCATGATAGGCAGACAGTTCTGAACCTTGCCGTCGCAGCCGCCGAACTGAACGGCGATCGAGCCATCGGCGCTTTTCTTGCCGGTGATGCTGTTGATCGAGTAGGCGTCGTACGAATTCTTCTCGTAGTACCCCTCGGCATTGTAGAGGCTGACGGACCAGAACCCGTCGACCGGAACATTCTTCACGTCGAGCTTGTAGACCGTCGTGCCGTCGTTCTTCGCCGGCGTGACGTTGAGATAGATTGCATCCTTGTCGGGATTGCCACCCCAGGCCGCCGCTGATCCGATCAGGTGCCGGATGGGATCGACTTCGGCCTTGGTGCCGAACGCTTTCTTGAAGTCCGGAATGGTCGAGCCGAGCACCAGGAGTGCGTCGCGCACTTTCTTCTGGCTGGCCTGGTCCCAGTCCGGCGCCTCGAACGCGCCGGCAGCCTTCTGGGTGACCGTGATGGCGTCCTGGAGTCGGTGAACCGTTTCGATATCTTTCGGGTCGGCCGGGTCGACCAGCGTCCGGATCGCGACGGCGACATAGCGCGTGCCGACCTTGTCTTTCGAGAGCGTATGGCTGCCCTTGCCGTAGACGACCTCCGGCACATAGTGATCCTCATTGATGACCTGCATCGACATGAAGCGTTTGCCCGTGTCAGGCAGCGTGATCGTCACAGGCCCTGCATCGAGATCGAAAACGGCCGACGAATAGAGAGTATCGCGGTTGAGCCGGATCACAGTCTGCTTGTCGATCGCCGCCGGCTCGCGGCGGTGCAGAACCTTCCCGATTCCGCCGCTGTCCTTCAATATCCCGCGGAAATACAAATCGCTTTCGGCGCGGACAAAATTGTCGACGGTGATGGGGATCGTTTCCGGCGTGGGCGTCGCTGCGAACGCGACCGTACCGGTCACGGCGAACGAGACGAATGACAGGGGCAGGGTTGATTTCATTTTCATGATGTGACGTTCCCTCAATTCACCCGCTGCAGCGGCGGCGCCTTCCATTTCCCGTCGAGTGCCGCCGGTTTGGGCCAATACAGCCGCATGACCGCGAGGAAAGGTCCCTTCGGCGCGGGCAGCCAGTTTGATTCCTTGTCCGCGCCCGGCGACTCGTTCTGGACGTACAGCGTGATGCCGCCGTCGGCGTCGCGCTTGAGCGACGGCAGCATCGACGAATTGATCAGGTAGCGGTTGAGCGGATTGGCAAACAGCAGGCTCGCCGGCAGTTCGTACATCGTCAGCGACCAGAACGCATTGACCGGCGGCAGCTGGTTTGGCGCGAAGCGCAGCGTATAGCTGTGGCTGCCGTCCAGCTTCTGCTTGTCAGCATCGACAAAATAGGCCGGATAGTAGGCCTCCTGCTTCGAATTGCCGTAGATGCCGAGCACGGCGGCGGACATGCGGCTCATGTAATTGTTCTTCAGAAAGGCACGCGTTCCAAAGCTGTCCGCACTTGAAACCTTGCCCGTGTCCACCTCCGTTTCCTTGTGGACCTTGAACGCGGCCCAGGCATCGGCCATGCCGTCCTGCAACGCCTTCTGCATGTCCGGAGACAACGCGTCGGAATCGAAGAGTTTACCCGCGCCGACGCCGATCCGGGCAAAGCGCGCCATCAGAGCCTTCTCGGACGGATGCGTTGGGCAGAACTGGAGAATGAAGTTCAGTTCCGAGAAGAATTGGAGCGAGGTTCGCTCCTGGTCGGTCCCGATCGGCTTGAAGAAATCGATCGCCGGCGCGGCCGGCGGCGCAGGCTTGCCAAGGAACGCCGAGAGCGGTTCGATCTTGTAGCCGGCTTGAATGTTCTTGACGTTGTCGATGTCGCCGGGATTGAAAAGCTGTGTACGGTAGAGCACGAACGCGAATTCCGTTTCGGACGGGATCACCGCCTTGATGCCTTTCGGCTTCTCACCTTTCCATTTGGGTCCGGCGAGCAGATAGCTGCCGGCACCGTTGCCTGTGGCTCGGCTTCCCACGTAGGCAAAATTGAACGTGTACATGTCGATGAACTGCAAAGAGTAGTAACGCCCTTTCTCAACTTCCGGCACTGTGAGGACGACAGGCTCCGCGCGCAGATCGACCCCGACATAGGAATACGGCGTATCGGAATTGGGGGTCTGGATAGCCTTGTCTTCTGGCGTGTAGACACGCGCGTTATTGAAGATATGATTCCACGGCGCCTTGAATTCAGGGCTGCCGCGGTCGACGAAATAGGCGTACTGGACGCGGTAATTGTCCACGAGCGGGAAGCCGTAGATCGTGGCCTCCCTGGCGATTGCACGCGCCTCACTCGGAGCGACCGTCTGGGCCTGAGCCGGTGCGCCGGGCGTCAGGAGTAACACTGAGCCAACGGCTGCGGCAGCGATATGCTTCGTCACCATCACGGTCCTGCTTGCAATCACTGGCAGTAATCCCAGAACCCTTGGGTCCGGGACGGATCGGTGTAGTACCAGCACATCCCCGGCGCGGGTGCCGCGCCGGCCCAGGCAGCAGCCGTGGCCGCTGAGACGAAACCGATCGCCGCACTGGCGGCGATCGCACCGCCTCGCGGCCAGTAATAGCGGCCGGGCCGCGCCCATCCACCGCGTCCGGCCACTGCCGTGGTGCGATGAACCGCGACGTTGCCGCGTGGTCCTCGCACGACGGTGCCGCCGCGATAGGCGGCGCCGCGCGGGCCGACCGCCGCGCCGCCGCGATGGACCACGGCTCCGCCGCGCGGCCCCACGGCCGCGCCGCCACGTCGGCCGGCAGCGCGCACCTCGACGAGGTCGGATGGTCCAGTTGCGCCCTGCTGGATCGCCGCCGGCTGAAGCGGCGCCGCCGATACCGGCCCTATCGGGAGAGAAACGCTGGTTGCCAATGCCAGCAAGCAGCCCGTCAGCCGAAAAGTGCGGATGTGTCTAGACATGTTCGTGCCTCCATAGTTTTTGCTTCGTTGATGAAATGTCCCGCCGCAATTGTCCCGGTCATTGCGACGCTCCCGTGCCGCCGCGCTCGAACGCGAACACCGTCTTCCAGTCCTTCGCCATATCGACCACGGTCCAGCCGTGCTGCACGGCGTCGTCCCAGGCCTTGTCGAGCTTTCCGATCCTGGACTGCCGGTCGTAGGCATATTCGCGGGCCGCGTCGGTGTGATGGACGATCCCGAGGAAGCGCGCGCCGGGGCCGGCCGCCACCCACTGCAGCATCTGGTGGTCGCCGTCCGAATTGCCGAAGGCGAGGATCGGGCGGCGGCCGATGAAGCGGTTGATGCCGGACGGCTTGCCGGGGCCATCGTCGATGAACTCGACCTTCGGCAATTTCATCAGGACAGGTTTGCCGTCGGCGCCAATCCTGAACTGCGTGACGCCGGAGGAGCCGACCACCTGTTCCGGCGGGATGCCGTAGGCTTTGTCCGCCCACACCCGCATGAATTCAACGCCGCCGCCGGAGACGATGAAGGTCTTGAATCCATTCGCGCGCAGATAGGCGAGCAGCTCCACCATCGGCTGGTAGACGAGCTCGTTGTAGGGACGGTTGAATCTGGGGTGCCGGGCGCGGGCGAGCCAATCGGCGACCGACTGCGCGTAGACGTCCGTCGTCATGCCGCTATGGGCGGCGGCGGCCAGCAACAGCATTCCTTTCTCGCCTTGCGCCGCCAGCGTCTCCTTGTCGTGCGACAGGAACGCTTTGAACGGCTGCTGCTGCTTCCATTCGGGATGTTGCGGCGCCATCGCCTTGACCTGGTCGAGGGCAAAGGCGAGCTGGAAATAGACCGGCTGCTCGCACCACAATGTGCCGTCATTGTCGAACACGGCGATGCGCTCGGCGGACGGCACGAAGTCCGCGCCGCCCTGCGATGTGACGCGTGCGACGAAATCGGCGATCGCCGTCTTCGTCGCACCGCCGTTCCAGGACGGCAAGGGGTCGGCCGGCTGCGCCACCGCAATCGAGACGGTGGCGAGACATGCAAGCAGCACGGCGTAGAACCGGACCATCACGGGCACTTGTCCTCCTGTTCCCTAGCTATTGCGGTTTGAGCGACTCAAGCTCGTTGAGCCGCTTCAGCGCCGCCTGCTGCCGGAGCAGTCCGTAGTTGATGCCGCCCGCGTTCAGCGAACCGCCTTCCTGATACGGAAACTGGTCGAAATCGGAGAAGAACTCCTTGATTTTTCCCTGTACCGGCACGAGCAGCCATATATTCCGGCCAAGGAATTCCATGGCTCCTCCTCCCTCTTCCAGACCTCTCTCGTACGGATCCATGCGAAGGTTGGTGATCAGCGACCAGGCGGTGACCTCCCGTGTGCCGGTCGCGATGTTTCCCTTCGACGATGCGAAGCTCAGCTTCCAGTCGTTCCACCTGATGGCATTGAGGTTGCCGCCCTGATCGAAGTAGTAGATCGCGTCGCGCGGCGGCTGCGCGGCATCGCCCTTGAAGAACGGCATGAAGTTGTAGCCGTCGAGATGAACCTTGAAATTCTTTCCGCCGGCACCGGCAAAGCCGGTCTTCATCTTCTCCTTGACGTCAGGTATTCCGGCTGCTGCGCACAGGGTCGGGAACCAGTCGATCAGCGAGATGATCTCGTTGTACTGGGTGCCCGGCTTCACCACGCCCGGCCAGCGGACCATCATCGGAATGCGCATGCCGCCTTCCCATGTGGTGCCCTTCTCTCCGTGGAAGGGTGTCATGGCTCCGTCGGGCCACAGCGCGATCTCGGCGCCGTTGTCGGTGGTGTAGAGGACGATGGTATTGTCGGCGATGCCGAGATCGTCGAGCTGCTTGAGCAACTCTCCCACCATGCCGTCGTGCTCCAGCATGCCGTCGGCGTGGATGCCCTTGCCGGTCTTGCCGAGCGACTCCTTCTTCAGATGCGTGAAGATGTGCATGCGGGTGGAATTGAACCAGACGAAAAATGGCTTGTCCGCTCTGGCTTGTCGCCCAATGAAGTCCTTGGCGGCTCCCAGAAATTCCTCGTCGACCGTGGGCATCCGCGCCGTGTTCAGCGGACCGGTGTCCTCGATCTTCCCGTCCGCGGATGCCTTGATGACGCCGCGCGGACCGTACTGCTTCCGGAAGTTCGGATCCTTCGGATAGAAGTAGCCTTCCGGCTCCTCCTCGGCATTGAGGTGGTAGAGATTTCCGAAGAACTCATCGAAGCCGTGCTTGGTCGGCAGATGCTCGTCGCGGTCGCCGAGATGGTTCTTGCCGAACTGTCCGGTGGCATAGCCCTGGGTCTTCATGGCGTCGGCGATCGTCGGCATCCAGTCCTGGATGCCGTGGGGATCGCCGGGCATGCCGATGGTGAGAAGGCCGGTCCGGAACGGCTCCTGACCGAGAATGAAGGAGGCACGGCCGGCGGTGCAGCTTTGCTGGCCGTAGGCGTCGGTGAAGATGGCGCCTTCGCGTGCGATGCGGTCGATGTTGGGTGTGCGATATCCCATCATGCCCATCGTGTAGGCGCTGATCTGGGGGATGCCGATGTCGTCGCCGAAGATGACGAGAATATTCGGTTTGCGGCCCGGGGCAGGCGACGCGGCCGGAGCCGCAGAGGGAGCGGCCTTCTGAGCTTGCGCGAATGCCTGCGAGGTCAATGTCGCCGCCGCGACAATTGATGACGAGCCGAGCAGTATGGCCCGACGGTTCATGGCTGAGTTATCGCTGCAAGGGGATCCGGCGACGCCGTCTTTATTTGTCTCGTTGCGCATTCGACGCTCCTTTGGTCTGCAAGTGTTGTTCGCTCTGGCTTCCGAGTCTTGCGTTCTGCTTGATCAGTCTCCGTAGGCTTCAGTCATCTGGCAGGCCTTCTGCCGCCATGGGCCGGAGCCTTCGAGGCCCCGACTGGATTGAGGGTTTGCGGTAGACGCGCGCTTTTGCGGCGGTGGGTTCGCAGTCGCAGCCTGCGGCGGGCAACGGTGACGTGGCGCAGCAGCTGGCGTGGCGACCAGCGGTGCGAATCGTGCTGTCTTGCGAACAGTTCGTGCTCGATGGCGCCGATCTGACCGTCCAGGGCAGGATCGCATGCGACGGACTTGAAGGCGCTGATCGTATTCCGGGAGGAGGTGGCCTCAAGACGTGGCAGCCAGTCAAGCAATGCGAAGTACGCGGTGCTTGCGTCTCGATGACGAACGGCGCGGCGAAGCCGGTCGAACGCAAACGCTTCGGATTGCCGATAGGCCTCCCGCCGGCGACGATGATAATCCGCAGCTCGCCGCGCCATGCCGGGTGCGAACCAGCCAAGTGCGACAGCAATGAGGGTCGCGACCAGCACAGATGGCCAGTGATCCGCAATGAGGCCGACAAGGCCGCTCCACGTCCGGCCCACGTCGGACCCGTCGATGGGCACCGTACCTCCTGCCGGATCGGCAATGACCTTCAGCGGCACGGCATCGAGATGAACCTGCTGGACCTTGCCGTCGCCGGTGTTCCACCAGCCGATATCGATCGCGGGCAGGGAATAGTCGCCGGGGCGTTCCAGCATGTAGGTCGCGGAATCAACGCGGGTCGAGCTCATGACGTCGGTGCGACCCTCCGTCTTGTCCGCGAGGGCGGGTTGCGCGGGATAGAGCTTGAGACCATCGACGTCGGCGAACGGCTGCGGGGGCAGCAGCATCGCGGGCGTCCCTTCGGCCGCGATCGTCACAGTCCGCGTGACGGCATCGCCTGGCTTGAGCTGATCCGACGAGCGCTTGATCGTTTGCTCGGCGTTCAGCCGGGTCGCCGACAGAAAAGGCCGAAGCTCGGCCGCGGCATCCGGAATAAAGGCCTCAAACGAAACGCGCGCCAGCACGATGTCGACTTCGCGCGTCGCCGGAGGCTCGGCAGCATACTTGACGTGGACCTTCTGGTCCGAAACAGCATAGGAGCCCGGCTCCTGCGGGTAGATGGCATATTCAAAGCGCACGCCGGCATAGAACGCACCGTCGCGCTGCTCGTTGGTGTTGACGCTCTGCAGCTGCCGGGTCACGGCGTTGCGCAGCTGGAAGCCGGGCAATTCGGGCGGCGACGTCATGTAGTTCGGCGCCAGCACAATGACGTGAAGCGTCGCTTGCTGCCCGACCACCACGCGCGGCGGATCGATGGTCACCTGCACCCTCGGCGCGGGCGTGACGGGCTGTTGCGGCCGCCCGGATTGCGGCGGCAGCGCGACCGCGGGCAGCAACGCGATGGCAGCGAGCCAATGTCTCATCGCGACGCTCCCCCTTGGGCCGGCGCGACCGCCTGGATCGCGAATTTCAGCTTGAGGAAGTCTGCGGGCGAGGTCTGGACCTGGCGCATCCAGGCTTCGGCCGCGCCTGCGGTGGTGACGTCCTGCGGTGTGACCTTGATCGTCTTGCCGCCTTTCTGCTTGGGGTCGACGCGCATCTCGTCGGCTTTTTGGTCGGGCGCCGCGCTATCGTCCTGCTCCTGCTTGCGACGCTTCGCTTCCTGGGCGTCCAGCGCGGCCTGCACGATTGCGCGATTGGTCTTGGCGGCGAGATGGCCCGGCTGGACCTTCAGCACATCGTCATAGGCCTTGATCGCCTTCTCGAAGGCATGGTTCTGGGCCTGCGCGTTGCCGAGCGCGAAGGTGCCCTCCAGCGTCTCGACCCGCGAAAATTCCTGCGCGGCCACGATGAAGTCGTAGGCGCGGTATGCTGAGATGCCCCGCCACATCGGGTCGGCGAACAGATTTGCCGCGGCACGATAGTCGCCCCGGTCGAACGCGAGCCGGCCCTGCTGATCCGGAGTCAGCCAGAGATTAGCAAGGCGCGACGTCTCCTCGGCCCTCGATGGTCCCGCGTGTGCCACGATGAGGAGGGCAACAACCCACGCGACCGTCGTGCCGCGCCGAAACCAGAGCAGGCTCAGCAGCGCGAGCGGCAGCAGCAGCCAGAAGCCCTCGTCCTGCCATCGCGTACCGAACGCATCGCCCTCGGCAGCCTGGAAACGCGTCTCGATCCGGCGCTCAAGCCGCAGAATGTCCTCACCGTCGACACTGACCCGAACGACGTCGCTTCCCAATGGCTCGGACGTTGCGCTCGCGGTCACGGCGAGCATCACCAGATTGTTTCGCCCGGCCGCCTGCCGGATCGGCGCGGCGTCGGCAGCGCCGAGGTCGTCGGCGACCACCAGGATCGTGCCGGCGACTGGCTCCGTTGCGAGGGATTGTGCAGCCAGGGCAACCGCACTCGTCACGTTCTTGCCGTCCGACGGCATCAATCCCGGCGTCAGCGCGGCGAGAAACGGCGCGATCACGGAGCGGTCGTCGGTCAGCGGCATGACCAGATGCGCGGTTCCGGCATAGGCGATGAGCCCGGTCCTGGCGCCGGCGCGCGCCGCAAGGAGATCGCCGATCTTCTGCTTGGCGCGTTCGAGGCGCGAAGGCGCGACGTCGCTCTCGCTCATCGACGACCCGGCCGCGAGCGCGATCATCAGCGGCGCCTTGTCTTCGACAAAGGGCGGCAATTCGCGCCGCCAGGTGGGGCCGGACAGCGCGATCGTGCCGAGCACCATTGCGGCGGCCACGAGATAAAGCGCGTTGACGCTGCGTCCCCGGCCGGGCTGCACGATCAGATGGTCAAGCAGGTGCGGCGCAATGACGCCGCCCCATTGCGCCCGCGCGTTCTGCCGCCACAGCAACAGCGCGAACACGGCCGCAACCGGGATCAGCGCGACAAGCCACAGCGGGCGCAGCAGATGGAAGGATATGGTGGCGGCATCATGCATGGCTGACGATCTTCATGCGATGCCATTCGCTTCCGAGCAGAAGCGTGAGCCACAGCAACAGGCCGAGGACGACGGCGGCGCCGAGCGGCCATTGAAACAGCGGCAATTTCGGGCGCCATGACAGCGTATCGAGCTTTGCCGGGGCGAGCTGGTCGATGTCGGCATAGATTGCCTGCAACTGCGCACCGTCCTCGGCGCGGAAGAAGTGACCGCCGGTCGTGCTTGCAACGGATTGCAGGACGCCGAGATCGACGCGATTTTCGCCCGAAGCTGCGGGATCGCCGACGCCGATCGTGTAGACGGCGACATCGTTCTGGTGCGCGATATCGGCAGCGTGTTCGGGCGGCACCCGGCTGGCCGTATCGTTGCCGTCGGTCAGCAGGATCAGGAGCTTCTGTTTCGCCGTGCTGGTCGCAAAGGTCTTGATGGCAAGCCCGATGGTGTCGCCGATCGCGGTCTGCTGGCCGGCCATTCCGACTGCGGTCTGGTCGAGCAATTGCTGCGCGGTCTGGAGGTCCTGGGTGAACGGCACCTGCACGTAGGCCCTGGTGCCGAACAGGATCAGCGCAACGCGGTCGCCCTTGCGGCGGGCGATGAAATCCTTGATGACGCGCTTGACGCCATCGAGCCGCGTCAGCGTCGTACCGTCCGGCGTCTTGAAGTCGCGCTGGTCCATCGATCCCGATATGTCGATCGCCAGGATCAGATCGCGCGCGGACACCTCTCGCGTCACGGGATCACCGACCCATTGCGGCCTTGCGAGCGCTATGACCAGCAGGATCCAGATCGCCGCCGCCACGATCATCTGCAAGGCGCGACGCTCCAGCACCACGGCGCCCCGCTGCGGGGTCTGTCCGGTCGCGGCCGCCAGCCGTTCGAAGAACGGCACCTGGACCGAAGCCTGCCGCGCCCGATATGGCGGCAACAGCCACCATACGAGGATCGGCAGCGGCAGCAGCAGGAACAGCCAGGGCCAGGCGAATTCAAGCATGGTGCCTCCTGATCCAGCTGCGGACGAGCTCGACGAGCGATTTCAGGTCGGCATCATCCGGCGAGATTTGGCGATAGGGGCCGCTGACAAGCAAACGACCGATTCCTTGCGAGAACTCGTCTCCGCCATAGCTCCGGTCGAGGAAAGAGAGCCAGGCCGGGCCGATCAGTGGCGCGACCTGCTCCCGAGGAAAGGCCGCGAGCGCCGTGCGCCGGACCAGCAGGGCCAGCCGTGTCAGCAGTTCTCCTCGTGCCGAGGGGCTCGCGCGCCTGATCGCGGTCAACTCGGCGATCGCCTCGCGCCGATAACGATTGCCGCGCCGATGGTGCACGAGGCGCCACGCCGCAGCGGTCACGACCGCCAGGACCAGGATGATTGCGATCCGCGCTTCCCAGGTCTGCGGCCACAGGCTCACCTCGCGCGGCAACGGGATGTCGATGAGGCCGGCGACCGGATCGGGCATGGCGGGTTGAACTTTTGCCAAGGATTCAGCCAGGTGTTCAGCCAAGGGTCGCCTCCGTCCTGTGGCTACCGCCGCGACCGTGCCTGGCCGGCATCGCGCCAAGGAGGCGACGGAGCTGCATGGCGGTATCCTCCGCGGCGTTCAGCGGCAGCACGGGAATGCCGAGCTCGTGCGTCCAGGCGAAGACACGCTTCAGGCGCTCCTCGGTCGCCTGCGAGATGTTCTTGCGCACGCTGTCGCGTCCGACATCGAGCCTGATCTGCAACTCGCCGTCAGTCACCGTCATGCTGGCCGAGGGCGGAAGGTCGCTTTGCAGGGGATCGTGAACCAGCAGGGCGACGACGTCGTTGTGAAGGGCCATCGCGCCGATCTTCTTGCGCGTCGCATCGTCGGCGCCGTCGAAATCGCTGATGATGACCACGACCGTATCGTGCAGCGCGCGGCGCAGAGCGTGCTCCAGCGCCGTGTTGAGCATGGCCGGCGCGGAGACGAGACCGCGACCGACGCCCAACGCCTGGTTTTGCGCAACGATGGCTGAGAAGATCTGGAGCACGTTGGCCCGGCTGCGCCGTGGGTTCACCTCCACGAGATCGCGGTCACCGAAGATGATTGCTCCGATCCGGTCCCCGACACCAAGCACCCGCCACGCGCCGATCGCCGCAGCCTGTGCCGCGGTCACCGATTTCATCGCGAGCCGGCTGCCGAAGAACATCGACAGGCGCTGGTCGACCACGAGGATCGTCTGCCGATCGCGCTCCTCGTTGAAAACCCTGATGTGTGGCTTCTGGAGCCGTGCCGTCACCTTCCAGTCGATCGAACGGACGTCGTCGCCGGCGCGATAGTCCCGGATCTCCTCAAAATTGAGCCCGCGTCCGCGCATGCGCGACGCGAAGCGACCGGACAACAGGCTGTGCACCGGTTGGCGCGGCAGGAACGAGACCTTGCGTCCGCGATATTCGAGCGCGATCAGGTCGTCGAGACTGACATAGACACCGGGCGAGTTGGCTGATGTCATGACGGCCTCACGCTGCAGCGACAAGTTCGGTGATCTTGTCGATCACCTGGTCGGGCGTCACGCCCTGCGACACTGCCTCGTAGCTGAGGATCAAGCGATGCCGCAGGCAGTCATGGACCACCGCGCGTACGTGGTCGGGTGTCACGAACTCGTATTCATCGAGCCAGGCCCGTGCACGGGCACAGCGATCGAGCGCGAGGCTGCCACGCGGACTGGCGCCGACCTGGATCCATTTGGCGAGCGGATCGCCGTAGCGGTCCGGAAACCGCGTCGCGTAGATCACATCCACCACATACTTCTGGGCAAGATCGGAGACGAATATCCCATCGATTTCGCCGCGCGCGTCCAGGATTGCTTGTTGCGGGATCGGCGGCAGCTCCGCGGCGCGGTCCTTCGGCTTCTGCGCGTTCTCCGCGCGATTGAGCTTGATGATCTCGCCTTCGACGGCCTCGTCCGGATACGTGATGACGACATGCATCAGGAAGCGGTCGAGCTGGGCCTCCGGCAGCGAATACGTGCCCTCCTGTTCGATCGGGTTCTCGGTCGCAAGCACCATGAACAGGTCGGGCATCTTGTAGGTCTTGCCGGCGACGGTAACCTGACGCTCTTCCATCGCTTCGAGCAGCGCGGATTGCACCTTTGCCGGCGCGCGGTTGATTTCGTCGGCGAGCAAGAGGTTGGCGAAGATCGGTCCCTTCTGAAACTCGAATTGCCCGCCCTTGTCGGTCTGGACATAGATCTCCGCGCCGGTCACGTCCGACGGCAGCAGGTCGGGCGTGAATTGCACGCGCGACAGATCCGCCGCGAGATGCTTGGCGAGCGTCTTGACCGCGCGGGTCTTGGCAAGGCCCGGCAGGCTCTCGATCAGAAGATTGCCGTTGGCGAGCAGCCCGATCAGCATGCTCTCCACCAGATGATCCTGACCGAGCACCGACTTTCCGATCCGTGTCCTGAGATCCAGCAGGCCTTCGCGCGCCGACGACGTCCCGGCACCTTGAGACACTGGAGCCGCCATGCGTTTGCTTGGGCTTCCGTCCGGCATGGAAATCTCACTCACCTTGCGAGACGTTCGCATCCCGCGAACGTCGACTTGTTCACGACCACGCATGATGGCGCGGCATTCATGTCGGGTCTCGGTGCCTCACTTGTTGGGGTTGGCCGCGTAGATTTTGTCCATGGCGTCGCCGATGGTGAAGCTCGCCGCCTTGGCACATGGCGGGAAATTCCTGAAGCTTTCCGGCACTCCTATCCTGCGGACGGTGATCTCGCTGAATCAGGATCGGCCGCTCGCACCACGCATCGGAATCCGACGTGACTGGTCGATGTGTCGACCGGCTCCGCATGGCGTGCGGCGGGGCGGTAGCGGCGGCAGTAATTCGGCGCACAAAGATGTGATCCGCCCTTCAACACCTTGCGGGGAATCCTGATGTCGGGGAGGCGAGGGTCGTAACTTGCGTCCTCACCGCCGCCGCGGGGATTTTTGGGGATGCAGCAGGGTTTTGCGGCGTCGGCGGCGTGCTTTGCCGTCCACCAGTCGGAGGTCCATTCCCAGACGTTTCCGATCATGTCGTAGAGGCCGTAGCCGTTCGGCGGGAAGGCCATGACCGGGGAGGTACGCTCGTAACCATCCTCGCCGAGATTCTGGGCGGGGAAGCTTCCCTGCCAGATGTTGGCCATGTGCTTGCCGCCCGGCATCAGCGCATCGCCCCATGCAAACTCTTCGCCGTCGAGGCCGCCGCGCGCGGCGAACTCCCATTCGGCTTCGGTCGGCAGATCCTTGCCGGCCCAGCGCGCATAGGCCGCTGCATCACTGTAGGAGATGTGCACGACCGGATGGTCGTCGAGACCCCTGATGTTGCTGCCGGGGCCGTAGGGATGGCGCCAGTTGGCGCCCCGCAGGAGGGACCACCATTGGCTCCAGTCGGTGAGATCGGTGATGCGGGGCAGGGGCGAGAACACCAGCGATCCCGCATAGAGCATCTCTTTCAGCGCGCCGGGATAGTTCCTGGGATCAGGAACGATCTGCGCCTCAGTGACATGGCCGGTCGCGTTGACGAATTGCTTGAACTGCCGGTTGGTGACCGGCGTACGGTCGATCCAGAAGCTGTCGACGAAGACGCGATGGCTCGGCGCCTCCTCGGGATAATGATGGTCGGACCCCATGCGAAAGGTTCCGCCGGGAATAAAGACCATCTCGCCGGTCTTCACATCATCCGGCAACCACTCGCAGTGATCGAGATCCGCGCGCAACATGGTGGTACTCCGATACGCGTATTCCACCCGATGCTACGGCGAAGACCTTGGCAGAGGTCGTCGACGGCCCATTGCCCGGTACGCTGGACGCATTGTCCGGTCCCTCTTTCTTGGCGCTTGGAGGAGAGGACGACGCTTCATTGCGTCGACATCTTTTTCCCCTCGCGCGCACGCTTTCGAGCAGGCGGCAAAACCCTGCCGCGTGCGCTCTGCCATCCGCAGAGCGCTTTGGGTCGATACCGCTGAGGTTGCAAACGGTATCCGAAGATTGGACGGCTGTGATGTGCAGTTTGTGCCAGTACGCAGGAGCACTGGGTGAGACCAAACGACCCACGTCGCAAACCACTGAAATTAAGCCGAAATGCAGTCAAATTTGCCTGCTGGATTTCGATAGCGTTTGTCTCAAAACGCGAAGGCAGATTGTCGCACCCGCCTCGCGTTGTGGTGGCACTTTGTTGCGACCTGCCGCAGAATTGTCGCGCTTCAGCAACAGGGTACAACCATGGGGCAATTCCTTCTGGTTGATTCGAGAAAGCTGGACGGTTTCGAAGGACTTCGTCAGGCCGTTCACGGCTCGCATGTCGATGTGATGCAGCTCGGCCGCGGGCGGCTGCGCGGAACGTTGTCGCATATCGGCATCGACGATTTTTCGCTGAGCATCGGCACCTTCAACGTCGGCATGCGCACGCAGCGTGTTTCCAGCGACGACAAACTGATCATCGGGATGCTTCTCGCAGCCGAAGATCGTGTCGCGCACTGGTCGTTCGACATGCAGCTCAACGACGTGCTCGTGATTCCGCCGCTGCTGGAGCATGACGGGGTTTTTCACGGCGCGTCCGCTTACGCAGCGATGCGCTTCGACATCAACGAGGTCGCTTCGCTATTTGGCGGCGAGCCGCGGTTGAGCGACCCCGATACCTGGCGCAGCCGCGGCCATTTCCGCGCGGACCTCGAAACCGGCGCAATAGCGTCACGCAGCCTTGTTCGGATCATGTCGCATCTGCGGACCCAGAAGTCCGGCCTGACGCCATCGACCGCCGATTTCTGGAAACGATCGATCGTCGAATGCATCGCCGCCAACGTCATGTCCTCGCTGCCGACCGACGACAATGGCTCGCTGCCTTCGGCAAGACGGCTGATCCGCAGAGCCGAGGAATATCTCGACGAGGCTGGCACCCGCCCGGTGCACGTGTCGGAAGTCTGCGCTGCGCTGGGCGTCGCGCGGCGTACTCTGCATCGCGCTTTTCATGAAGTATTTGGCCTCGGACCGGTCAGCTTCCTCAGGCACAAGCGGCTCTGCGCCGTTCATTCCATCCTGCAGCAGAGCGCACCTGGCTCGACCACCGTGGCGGCCGTCGCGATGGAGCAGGGGTTTTACGAGCTCGGCCGGTTCTCGCGATACTATCTTGCGATGTTCGGCGAACGTCCGTCGCAGACGCTTGGAGTTGCAACGTTGCACACGGCCGGGAACGATACCGCTAGCGCCTAGCGCTGCGCGGATGACGATGGCGCGCGTGTCCCTAAGCGTTCGACGAGGCGGATCAAATAGCCATCGGGATCCTGGACCAGGAATTCACGCTGCCCGACGTCCCGGTCACCGACCCGATACCAGACCTCGTTCGGCGGCTCGTAGAGCTGCCATTTCGCTCCATCGAGCGCGCTCAGGATCGGATCGATGCCGTCGACAACCATCTGAAAATTGATGCCGCGTCCAAATGGCCGCTGCATCTCGGCCGTCTCCCAGCGTCCGTTCAGCTCGCACAGCATCACTTGCAAGCGGCCCCTGACGAGATAAGCAAACCGGGCGCCAGGACGATCATAGGCGATGTCGAACCCGAGCAGGTCTCGCCAGAACGACAGGCTAGCCTGGATGTTCGAGACGCTGAGTTCTGGCACCAGATCGGCAAAGCCGTCGCGCGGTGCGCTTCCCGTGCTGTCGGAGGCGGCGCGGGCGACGGGGTCGGAAAGGGGAGGTTTGGACATTGTCGCTTCCATGGTTGCTTCGCCATTCGTCACTTGGCCTTGTCGCGTGCCCTCGGCTCTTAGATGTATCGCTAGATGTCGTCCGGGCGGGCGTACGGCCATTGCTCGGAGACAGCAGCGCTGTTCTCCCAAAACTTGTAGAGGACGCCCTCCCACATCGCGAACACAGCGCTGAATCTATCTTTGGCGGCTGCGGTGCCGGTTCGGAGAATTGGAATTCCTTCCTTTAGGTATGCGCCGTAGCATCCCAGATTGACGTACACGACCAGAGCTGTGCCCGGCGGATAATCTTTGCCGAGCTTCTTACTTATGACACGGTCGAGGGCCGCTGGGATCGCCTCAAATCTCTTCCGCCACTCCTCAACGGGATCAGGCCGCCAGCCTTCGTCGTCAGGCTCGTCGCCTCGCCGGCGGTCCTCCATATCCGCTTCAGTGGCTTCGAATTGGAGGACTCGTCCGGCGCTTCGAATCTCGAAGTCAGGTCGTTCGTCCGGTACTAATCGAACTTGTTCTGACGAGAGCGCCGATGACACTCTGGAGGCGATCCAGGCATCGCGTAAGAACGTCAGTCCTGATTGACGAAAGAAGACGCGCCGCGGGATCTGGCTTGGCGCGGCAATTTCATCAATGCGTACGCGGAAGATCTCCGCGGACGACCATTGTGAAAGCTCGCTCCTCCAGCCATCCAGAGTTGCCTTCGGGATGGAATCAATGGACTTCGGCACAAGGCCCTCCGTCGGGGCTGTGTTGGAGGGCCGAGCTTGAGGATGAAGGCATCGCAGGAGCGCCAGACCAGCTGCCTTGCCGCGCAAGCGGCTCGGAGCCTCGCAGGCTTTGCCATCATCGCAGAATGCCGGTGTTTTGCCCGACGTGTCAAACGACATCACGAGAAAATTCAAGTCGTGCGACGGCGAAGCGGATAGCCTTGAACGAGCCTTCACAGGACGCTCCCGGCGAGATCAAAACTGAATCCAGGGCTTGTTTTCGACCCGCCAGATCGAAAGCAAAAACGTCATGAAAACAACCCCGCGGCTACTGTGCATGGGGTTGTTTTCAAGGTTTGGGGTTGGGCGGCTCCGGCCTCACCCTCCGCAGACGATCACGCCGTACCAGCCGAGCCCGCGATAGGTCTCGTAGCCCGGCGTTGCGTGGAAGGCGATCATCGAACCGGAACGGTCCTGGTAGAAGCCGGAGCGCTGGCCGTTGAGCGACAGCGAGATGCGCTCGCTCAAAATGCCCTGGCCATCGGAGGCGGCGATCACGCGAAAATGCGAGTCGACCAGCAGCACGCGGGCCTTGTCGTTGTCGCCGACGCGCACGCCCTGCACGATGGCGCGCGCCTGCGGCTCCCAGTCGAAATGGATGGCGAGCACGCCGACTGGCGCTCCGGTGACCTGGCCGCCGGCGCGGACGCTGGCGCAGTAGGTCGCGACCTGGGCATTGCCGAGCAGCGGTTGGCTTTCGATGTCGCCGGCGACATAGTCGTCGCCGGAGCGCAAGGTTTTCGCCTCGCGAAACCATTTGGTGTGGGCGACGTTCTGGCCGACGACGCGAAAGCGGTCGGCGCGGCCGTTGGCGATGACGTTGCCGTCGAGGTCGCAGAGCCAGAGGTCGAGATAGACGGTATAGGCGCCGAGGATGACGCTGAGGCGCTGCGAGGCGTAGGTGACCGCGGCCGGCGCAGGCGAGGCCGCGCAATCGATCATGGCGGAATCGGTCGCCCACCAGCGCACGTCGCAGGTGCGCTCATAGAGGTTGCGGTCGATCAGCTCGACCGCGTTGAGCGACAGGTCCATCATGCGCTCGCCGCGCGAGCGCTGGCTCATGCGGTCGATCGAGGCGACGAGATCGCCGGTGCGTTTCGTCAGCTGTGTCTCGAGCTCGCGCGCAATGGTCTCGACCTGCTGGCCGACGCCGCGCACCTCCTGCGCCACCACGGCGAAGCCCGCGCCTTGCGCGCCGGCCCGCGAGCTTTCGATCAGCGCGTTCAGCGCCAGCATCTTCATCTGGTTGGTGATCTGCTGGATCGACTTGGTCTTGTCGACCGCGATCTGGTTGACCTCCGCGGTCAGGCGATTGATCAGCGCGGAGATGTCGGAATCATCGTCGTCGTCCGGTTCGGTGGTGGTCGGCTTGGTTTTCAGACCCAGCGCAGCGGACATCGGGGAACTTCCCTTGGCAATGAGGCCTGATCTGCAACGAACCCGGGACAACAAATTACAGATCGAATACGAGTCTTTTTCTAGGATTCAACCTAACGCCTGCTTAATTTGCTGTTCGGCGGAGTGCCTAAATGGTAGTCACGCCGGCCGGGCCATCCACCGCTTTATGCGCCGCTGCCGTTGCAATTCCCGGGGGATTGCCGGCCAATCCCTTCGCCAGCTGGACGCCGCGCAATCGCGTGGGCCAGAGTCCCGAGACCCTCTCAATCATGACGCCGCCCGCCACCGCCTTGCCCGTCGAGATGCCCCAGGCCTTCCTGGGCGTGGCGCGCTCGCTCACCGACAAGCTCTGGCGCAACCGGCTGGATGCGCGGGGCGCGGCCACGGCGCTTGCCATCGTGCAGCGTCACCAGCTGCCGGAGCTGCTGGCGCGGGTGCTGGCCGGCCGCGGTATCGACATCGACGCGGTGCCCGACTTCCTCGATCCGACCATCCGAAAATTGTTGCCCGATCCGTTCACTGTGACGGAGATGGAGGCCGCGTCGAGGCGGATCGCCGATGCGGCCGCGAAGGGCGAGACGGTCGCGATCTTCGGCGACTACGACGTCGACGGCGCGACCTCGGCGGCGCTGCTCGCCTGGCATCTGCGCCATTGCGGGCTCGATCCGCTGATCCACATTCCCGACCGCATTTTCGAGGGCTACGGTCCCAATGTCGAAGCCGTCCGCGGGCTGGCGGCCAAGGGCGCCACGCTGCTCGTCACCGTCGATTGCGGCACCACCAGCATCGAGCCGCTGGCCGAAGCCAGGCGGCTCGGCATGTCCGTCGTCGTGATCGACCATCACCAGGCCGGCACGGAGCTGCCGGAGGTCGATGCACTGGTCAATCCGAACCGGCTCGACGATCTCTCCGGGCTCGGCCATCTCGCCGCCGTCGGCCTCGTGCTGGTCACGCTCGTCGCCGTCAATCGCGAGCTGCGCCAGCGCGGCTTCTGGAACGCGGAGATGCCCGAGCCCGATCTGCTCGGCATGCTCCATCACGTCGCGCTTGGGACCGTCGCCGACGTCGCCCCATTGATCGGCCTCAACAGGGCCTTCGTCGCCAAGGGGCTGATCGCGATGCGGCGGCGCGACCATGTCGGCCACACCGCGCTGATGGACGTGGCGCGGCTCAATGGCCCGCCCGAGGCCTGGCATCTCGGCTTCATGCTGGGACCGCGCGTCAATGCCGGCGGCCGTATCGGCCGCGCCGATCTCGGCGTTCGGCTTCTGCTCGAGGGCGACGGCGTCGAGGCCGCGCGGATCGCCGCCGAGCTCGACCGTCTCAACAGCGAGCGCCGCGTCATCGAGCAGGCGGCAGAAGCGCAGGCCGAAGCCGAGGCGCTCGCTTCGATCGGGCTGGAAGACAAGCTCGGCGTCATCGTTACCGCGTCCGAAGGTTGGCATCCCGGCGTGGTCGGCCTCGTCGCCTCCCGGTTGAAGGAGAAGTTCTCGCGGCCCGCGTTTGCCATTGCGCTCGAGCCCGGCGGTATCGGCACCGGCTCAGGCCGCTCGATCGCCGGCGTCGATCTCGGCAAGGCGGTGCGGCAGGCGGTCACCGATGGCATTCTGCTCAAGGGCGGCGGCCACGCGATGGCCGCGGGCGTCACGCTGCGGAAAGAGAAGCTCGCCGAATTCCGCGCCTATCTGGAGAACGCGCTGGCGCAGGACGTCGCCGAGGCGCGGCATGTCAACGAACTCTACATCGACGGCGCGATCTCGGCGCGCGCGGTGACGACGGAGCTTGCGACCACGCTCAATCGGGCAGGTCCCTTCGGCAGCGGCAATCCGGAAGCCGTGCTGGCGCTGCCGGCGCATCAGCTCGTCTTTGCCGACGAGGTGGGACAGGCCCATTTGAGGCTCCGCTTCAAGTCGGGGGACGGCGCCATCGTCAACGGCATCGCGTTCCGCTCGGTCGGGCAAAAGCTCGGCAACGCGCTGCTCGCCAATCGTGGCCAGCAGCTGCATGTCGCGGGCTCCTTGTCGGTCGATCGCTATCAGGGCGCCGAGCGCGTGCAGTTTCGCGTCGTCGACGTCGCGCTACCGGACCAGGGACCATCCGTGATTAGATAACGGCCTCAAACAACAAAAAAGGGAGTGAACATGGCGGGGCAGGTTGAGGCCAAGGTCGCCTTGGTGACGGGCGGCGCGTCGGGCATTGGCGAGGCCATCGTCGAGCTGTTCGCGCGCGAGGGCGCCACCGTGATCGCCAGCGACATCGACGAGCTGCGCGGCCCCGAGCTCGCCAGGCGCATCATCCAGGCAGGCGGCAAGGCGATCTTTCTGGAGCAGGACGTCACCAGCGAGGAGCGCTGGATCGAGATCGTCGCCGAGATCGCGAAGCGCTACGGGCGGCTCGACATCCTGGTCTCCAATGCCGGTATCGGCATTGCCGTGCCCTCGATCGTCGACATGACGCTCGCTGACTGGCGCAAGCAGAATGCGATCAATCTCGATGGCGTGTTTTTCTCGGTGAAGCATTGCCTGCCCTTGATGCGCAAGACTGGCGGCGGCTCGATCGTCATGATGTCCTCGCTGGCGGGCCTGCGCGGCGCACCCGGCCTTTCAGCCTATTCGCTGACCAAAGGCGGCGTGCGGTTGTTCGCCAAGTCGATCGCAATGGAGTGCGCGGCGGCCGGCGATGGCATCCGTGTCAACTCCGTGCATCCAGGCATCATCGACACGCCGATCTGGGGCAAGATCCCGACCGGCGCGACTGGCGCAGGTCAGAACGCGCCGATCGATCCGGAGGAGCGCGCCAAGGTCGCAACCCCGCTCGGCCGCGCCGGCCAGGCTGCGGAGATTGCCTCCGGCGTGCTGTATCTGGCGTCAGATGCCTCGCGTTACGTCACCGGCAGCGAGCTCGTGATCGACGGCGGCATGAATGCCGGCGGCGTCCCGCGGCGGGCGTGAGACGCGCAGGGCAGGGTGGCGGCCAGCGGGGCTGACGCGCAGGCGTGGGCCCTGTAAAACGCTGCCGTCTCCTGCCTGAAAGAGGTTTCCTTCGCCATGGCACACAGCCTTCATGCCTCCGCACCCGCAGCCGTTCGCTCGAACCGGCCGGACCTCGCGACCGATGCAATCCGCACCGCGCGCGAGGATCTCGCCGCCTGCTTCCGGATGGCCGCACGGAATGGCTTTGAGGAGGGCATCTGCAACCATTTTTCGGCCGTCGTGCCGGGCCATGACGATCTGTTCCTCGTCAATCCCTATGGCTACGCCTTCCGCGAGATCACCGCGTCAAAGTTGCTGATCTGCGACTTCCACGGCCACGTGCTCGATGGCGAAGGCGAGCCCGAGGCGACCGCGTTCTACATCCACGCCGAGATGCACAAGCGCCTGCCGCGCGCGAAAGTCGCCTTCCACACCCACATGCCCTACGCCACGGCGTTGTCGATGACCGAGGGCGATCCGCTGATCTGGGCCGGACAAACCGCGCTGAAATTCTACGGCCGCACCGCGGTCGACCGCGACTATAACGGCCTCGCGCTCGACAACCGCGAAGGCGCACGCATTGCTTCCGCCGTGGGCGATGCCGACATCATCTTCATGAAGCATCACGGCGTGATGGTGCTGGCGCCGACGATTGCGGAAGCCTGGGACGATCTCTACTACCTGGAACGCGCCGCCGAGGTGCAGGTGCTGGCGATGTCCACGGGGCGAAAGGTGCAACCGGTCGATCCCGCGATTGCGGCTGCAACCTACAAGCAGATGCGTGAAGGCGATTCCGAATCCGCGCGACGGCATCTCGCCGCGATCCGGCGCCAGCTCGACGCCGAGGAGCCCCAGTATCGGCACTGAGGCCGTCTACGATCCCTGCCGCAGCTTCGCCAGCACCTTAAGCCCGCCATAACCATCGGCGGGCGTGATCCCGGCGCGCTGCTGAAAATCCTTAATTGCCTTCATGGTGTCATTGCCGACGCGGCCGTCGGTGCCGCCGGTATCAAAGCCGGCCTTGGTCAGCCGCGTCTGCATTTCCTGCACCTCGGCGAGCGTGAGCACACGCTCGGAGCCGGGGAAAGGCTGAATGAACGGCGGCGCGCCCAGGCAGCGGTCGCCGAGATGGCAGATCGCGAGCGCATAATTCATCGAGGGATTGTAGCTCTTCACCGAATAGAAATTCGGGCCCAGCAGGAACGTCGGCCCGCCCGCAACCGGCGTCCACATCTGTGCGGATGCGTTCGGCTGCGGAAATGCCTGGCCGTCGGCGCGAGTGACACCGGCTGCCTGCCACGCCGAATAAGTGCGGCTGCCGCTCATCTCGCTGGACGCGCGGACCTCGTAACCCCAATGCTCGCCGCGATGCCACTTGCCGCGATTGACGAGATACTTTGCCGTCGAGCCCAGCGCGTCATCGGGCTTGCCGAACGGCGAAACCTTGCCGTCGCCGTCGTAGTCGATGCCGACATTGAGCCAGACCTCCGGCATCCATTGCGAATGGCCCATGGCGCCGGCCCAGGATCCCTGCATCTCCTCCGGTGTGCTCCAACCCTTGTCGACGATGCGCAGCGCATTGATCAGCTCGGCCTCCCAATAGGCCTTGCGGCGCGGCTCGTTCCAGGCGAGCGCGGCGAGCGAGGGAAAAACGGGCGTCATGTGGTTCTGCTGCACCAGCGGATCGCCGTAGGCGGACTCCACGCCCCACAGCGCCAGCAGCGTGCCGCGCTCGACACCGAAATCGCGTTCGACGCGCGCAAGCAGCGCCTCGTTTTTCTTCAGCGCGATCTTGCCGTTGATGATGCGCCAGTCGGAGACGCGACGGTTGATGTATTGCCAGACCTGCTCGTGGAATTCCGGCTGGTTGCGCATCTGCTTGAACACGCTCATGTCCGGCTCGACCCGCGCCATCGCGCGCTGCCAGGTCGCCGCCGAAATGCCCTTCGCCATTGCGCGTGCGCGAAAACCCTCGCGCCATTCGTCGAAGCCGGGAGGCGACGCGAAGACGTTCGTCGGGACTGCGAGCAGAGCGGCTGCGCCCAGCGTTGATTGGAGCACGGCGCGGCGGGTGATGCGATTGGCCGAGGAATCAGCGTGTTTCATGCGGCTATTGTAGCTGGAAACGCGGCGCCCTGTGAGCTGGTTCCTGGAACAGGAGGAACAGGCTTTCGACGCCATGTTCCCCGGAACAAAGTGTCGCAGCCCCGCATTCCTTCCGCTCACATTGGAAGAGGATGAGATGAGGCAGGGCTCCGGCCGGTCGCCGGGGCTCGCCTTCTTCAACGAGACTTCGGGGTGGGATGAAGATACGCGCGCATGCGGAAAGCCATGTCGTCGAGCTCGACGACGGATCGTGCTGGCAGATTTTTCCCGGCGATCTCGCGGCGACGCTGAGCTGGAAGCCTGAAACGGATTTGGATCTGGAGCCGAGCGGCGACCGGATGAGTTCGCATGTGTTGGTCAACGCTGCGGACCGAAGCCGGGTGCGGGTCATTGCGGCGGGCGAGGTGTGGCCGGATGGCGAGGTTAAGAATGCGTTGAAGCGCGGATAGGACAGCCTCTTAAACCCCAAACTTTAAGCCTGTCCGTTTATGGTCGGTTCGCTTCCAGGGCGACTTCGGCTTCGGCGATATTGGAGATGGTGACGGCGGCGACGGAGGAGGCGACTAGGCCTCCTCCTGCAGATCGGCTGCGACTCCCGCAAGCCAGCGGCGGACAGTGACTTCAGCCTTGCCGTCGAGCCCTGTCACCAGGCGCTTCTCCAATTCGAGCACGCGGTCCCGGCACGCCTTGAGCAGCGCCGCGCCGCGCGGCGTCAGCGTCCATTGCTGGATGCGGCCGTGGACTGGATGCGGCGTCATCAGGATCGCGCCGTCGCGCTCGAGGTTGCGGATGATCACCCCGACGGTCTGTGGCGTCAGGAAGGTGAGGCGGGCGACATCGGCGCCTGATAGTCCCGGATAGGCGTTCAGCATGGTCAGCACGGCGAACTGCGGCGAGGTGACGCCGAGATCAGCCAGCGTGCGTTCCATCTTCAGCCGGACCGCGGCGTGGGCCTGACGCAAGAGATAGCCGAGATAACCTTGCTCGCCGCGCTTGCCTTCGCCGGGGGCGGGCACGTGCGCCCGGCTATGCTTGGCCGGCTCGGGCGTCGTCCGCCCCGGTTGCGACCTTGTGACGTTGACAGTCTTGCGCGACATGTAATGGCTCTTATAATATATCAGCATTCTTACAATAGCACGAGGTGAACGGCAATGTCACACGCCCGCAGCGAGTACGAGGATTTCAAGAAGATTGCGCCGGACGCTTATGATCTGGTGCTTGCGCTGGGCCAGGTTGCGGCCAAGGCCGGCCTCGACAAGCAGCTTCTCGAGCTGGTCAAGCTGCGTGCCTCGCAGATCAACGGCTGCGCCTTCTGTGTGCAGCATCATATCCTTCTCTCGGAGCGGCTCGGTGTGCCCGCGGACAAGCTCCATCTGGTCGCGGTCTGGCGCGAGGCACCGATCTACTCGGCGCGCGAGCGCGCCGCGCTGGCCTGGGCCGAGGCATTGACCCTGCTTGCCGACGGCTTCGGCGATGAGGTCTACGCCGAGGTGCAGCGTGAATTCTCGGAGACCGAGCTGATGTACCTGACCTCAGCAATCGCCTCGATCAACGTCTGGAATCGGTTTGGTGCGGCCTATCGCTGGACGCCGGCCAAGCGGCCGATCGCGGCGAATGCCGCGGCGTCCTGATTGCAACGAGGGGAGGTTATCATGACTGCAATGAATTTGGTCACCGTGCCGCGCCCTGTGCCATTGCGCTCGACGACGGTGGCCGTTGTCGGTGGACTCGTCTGCGCGCTTGCGATCGGCAAGGTGCTGCCGGTGACGATGGACACCGTATCAGGCGCACTCGCGCCGCTCTGCGCCTCGGCCGCGGAAAGCTCGCCGCTCGACAAGGTCGAGCCGATCGGCTCCTACGCATTGCCCAACGTACCGGGCAAGCGCGTCACCATCGTGCGCGTGTTCTACGGTCCAGGTGGGTTTTCGCGACCGCACCGGCACGCCGGCTCGGTGACCGCTTACATCACCAAAGGCGAGATCCGCTCCCAGCTCGGCGGCGGCCCGGTCGAGACGTTCGGTGCCGGCCAGTCCTTCTTCGAGCCGCCGGGCGCGACGCATCTGGTCTCTGCCAACGCCAGCACCACGGAGCCGGCCGAACTGATCGCCGTGTTCGTGGCGGATGAGGGCGCGCAACTGACGACGTATCTGGAGTGACTTGTAGCCCGGATTGACCAAAGCGCAATCCGGGCGACGCCTCAAGCTGTCCTCATCCTCCGTAGGATGCAGGATCGGGATTGTCCGACGGGTTCTCGAACGATTTTTTCAGCGAGGCCGGCAGCGGGACGTGGAAGTTGAGGCCGCGCGGCGGTACCGGCTCCATGAACCATCGGTTGTAGATCGTCTCGATTTCGGGGCTCTTGTAGAGCTTGGCGGTTGCCCGATCGACGACAGTCTTGAACGGCACATCGTCCTTGCGCAGCATGATGCCGTAGGGCTCCGGATCGGAAAATGCGCCGGTGCTGATGGCGTAGAGCGACGGATCCTTTGACGAGGCGATCATCGCCGCAAGCTGGATGTCGTCCATGACGAAGGCCACGGCGCGGTCGGTCTCGACCATCAGGAATGCTTCGGGGACGTCCTTTGCGTTCATCACGGTGATGCCGAGCGAGCGTGCAGCGTTGGCTTTGTTGAGCTGGGTGATATTGGTCGTGCCGGAGACCGAGACGACGGCCTTGCCCTTGAGGTCATCGACCTGATCGAGCTTCAGCGCTTTCTTCGAGACGAAGCGGCTCGCCGTAAGGAAATGCGTGTTGGTGAACCACACCTGCTTCTGGCGATCGGCATTGTTGGTGGTCGAGCCGCATTCGAGATCGACAGTTCCGTTCGCCATCAGCGGAATGCGGGTGGACGAAGTAACGATATTCTCATTGACTTCGAGCTTGTCGAGCTTGAGCTCACCCTTGATTTCGTCGATGATCTTCATGCAGATGTCGACCGCGTAGCCGACGATCTTTTGCTTGTCGTCGATGTAGCTGAATGGCACGGCGCTGTCTCGTATCCCGAGGGTGATCGCGCCGGTGTCCTTGATCTTCTTCAGCGTGCCGCTCAATTCCTCCGCATGAACCGGCACGGCGAAGGCGACTGCGAGAATGGCCGCCGTGGTGAGACAACGCATGAACTTCCCCTTCATCCTGTTTGGCTGCGGGGAGCCAAGCAATTCTGGGGCCAGAGAAGGTCGGGTCAGGCGGAGCGGGCCCGAAATCGGGTCTGGCCGAGCGTGGCGCGCTGTCATTGATGGGTCATCGAAATGCGGTCGGCTGCGCGAGCCGCGCGTCAGTTCTCTTCGCCGCTCGATCCCTCGCGCTGATCGGGCTTGATCGCATCCTCGGGCTGCGCGTGTGCGACGGGCTGCGGGGTGCTTGCGATCTCCGGGCCGACTTCGCGGCCTCGGGCGCGGATCATGCGCTCATAAGCCGAGACCAGCGTGACGTAGGGGCTGACCCAGATCCAGCCGTCGCGCGTGAATACCTGGACGTCGAAATGCAGGTGCATCGACGTACCCGCGGGGTGGTCAAGGTAGTTGGAGATCACGCCGATCTTCTCGCCTTCGGTGACGATGCGGCCATTGAGCACTCCGTCGGCGTTCAACGCCTGCGGATTCATATGCATGTAGCGGAAGCGGATGTGCTCGGTGCGGCTGTTGACCTCGAGCGTCGCAGCCTGGTCCTTGGAGCCACGGATCACAATGGCGTCGCGCGCGGCGACGACGCTGCGCTGCCTGGGATCGCAGGGTTCGCGGCCGTCGCCCGGCGACGGGCATTCGGCGGCGCGGATGTCCTCGCCCTGGTGGCCATAGCCGCCGCCGCACTGCCAGACCTCGAAGCTGCGTGACTCGCAGAAATTGTCACGCCAGGGATAGGCGGTCGGGCCATCGTCCTTGTCGCGCTTGGCGTAGGATTGCGAATGCACGAAGGCCGGCGCCTTCTCGAGCGGAAAGCGGATCTGCGAATAGGCCATCGGATCGGGATGGCCGCCCTGCTTACGATAGCCGGAGTTCGGGATGATGTCGCCGCTCGGCCGGTAGCTGAAATCCGTCGAACGTGCGGCTGGGCGGTCGATCAGATCAGAGGCAATGTCCATCAGTGGCCGCATGCGCTGGCCGCCGGCGATATGCAGCGCCTTCAGGAAGCGCTCGGCAACGGGGTAGGCCTCCTTGCAGGCGAGCCGCCGCGGCTTCGCGACGCTGTCCAGGCACTGGATCGACACCACATAGGCGGCACCGAAGCGACTGAAGGCGTAGCGGACATAGCCTTCGCGGATGAATTTGCGCAGGTCCGGGTAGATTGTCGCCAGCGGCTTCACCGGCTCGCCCTTGCCGCCGGCGGGATCGGCGATGTCGTAGACAAGTGCCGAACCGGTGATCTGCACCTCGACCGGCTTTGCGAAGGTGCGCGAAGGCATGCCGTCGCCGGCGCCTGGCTCGAGCGAGAATGTCGCGCTGTAGCCGGCGGGACCGGCGTCGAACACGTCGACCGGATTGAAATCGGCCTGGTAGCGCGGCAGAGCCAGCGGGGATCGTGCACCGCTGCGTTGCGCCTCGAGATAGGCAGCGGCATCGAACGGCAGCAGCACGGGAACGGGGCTGCGGGCAATGCCGGTGAAGAATTGCGAGGAGACCGCGTTGAGCTGCACCAGCGCCGGCATTGCGCGCGGATCGAAGCGCGGCACCGAACGGCGCGGCACGAAGATGAAATCGCCGGCGACCTGGGGGTGGCTATTGATCTCGGTACGGAGCTGGTCGAGCGCTGTGCGCCAATCGACGCGCAACGCTGTGAGTGAGGGGCTGCGGAATTCGTCCGCAGCGAGCGGCGTCGCAAAGGGGAGCGAAAGCGACGCCAGCAGAAGCGAGACGAAGCGGAAACCGTTCCTACCCACTGTCTCGCCCCCCGGCGGCACCTGTTCCGATCCTCGATCTCTTGCCTAGTCCTTGGCGCGCTCGGAGTAGGAGCCGTCTTCGGTCATCACCACGATACGGGTGCCGACGGCGATGTGCGGCGGCACGGTCGTACGCAGGCCGTTGGAGAGCACCGCCGGCTTGTAGGAGGATGAGGCGGTCTGGCCCTTGGTCACGGGCTCGGTCTCGACCACTTCCAGCGTCACGCGCTGCGGCAACGCGATCGACACCACGTTGACGTCGTGCGTCGACAGCTTGACCGTCATACTCTCCTGGAGATAGGCGGCCGCGTCGCCGATCACGTCCTTGGACACCTGCACCTGATCATAGGTTTCCGGGTTCATGAAGTGGTAGCCGTCACCATCTTCATAGAGGTAGGTGAAGTTGCGCTCTTCGATCGTGGCCTTTTCAACCTGATCGGTGGTCTTGTAGCGCTCGGAGATCTTTACCCCGTCCGAGATTCGGCGCATTTCGATCTGGCTGACCGGAGTGCCCTTGCCGGGATGGATGTTCTCGGCGGTCACGACGACATAGAGCTTGCCGTCTTGCTCGATCACGTTGCCCTTGCGAATAGAACTGGCGATGACTCTCAAAGCTATATTTCCTGCTTGCTTGGCCCGGCTCAGGCCAGGACGTGGTCAAATGGATGGGGAACTTGGGGCCTCAAATCAGACCTCGGCGCCCGTTTCGGGCCGCAACATACGCATTTTGTCGTTGAATGCCAGCATTTTGCTGGCCTGCGGGACGATCGCCTAATGACGGGGGACAAGCCGATTTCGCCGTTCTGGACACCCCGCCGGCACCTCGACCGGCGGCCGTTCCTCCAGGCCAGGGGGGCCATCACCGGGTCTCTCAGGGGCTTTTTCGCCGAGCAGGGCTTCGTCGAGGTCGAAACCGCCGTCCTCCAGGTCTCCCCGGGCAATGAGACCCATCTGCACGCCCCCCGGACCGAGCTCATCCGGCCCGATGGCAGCCGGGCTGGCCGCTACTTACGGACCTCGCCCGAATTCGCCTGCAAGAAGCTGCTGGCGGCCGGCGAGGAGCGGATTTTCGAGTTCGCCCGGGTGTTCCGCGACCGCGAGCGCGGCGACCTGCATCTGCCCGAATTCACCATGCTGGAATGGTACCGGGCGGGCACCCCCTATGACGCCATCATGGCCGATACCGTGGTGGTCATCGCCCGCGCTGCGCAGGCGACCGGAATCGGGACCTTTGCCTTCCGGGACCGGACCGCCGATCCCTTCGCCGAGCCGGAGTTGCTGACGGTCGCGGGTGCCTTTGAGCGTTTCGCCAGCATCGACCTGCTGTCGACAATCTCGGGCAACGAGGCTAACCGTGCCGCGCTCGCCCAGGCGGCCGCCGGCAAGGTCCGCATCGCCGAAGACGACACCTGGTCGGATATCTTCAGCAAGGTTCTGGTCGAGCATGTCGAGCCGCATCTGGGGCAGGGACGTTTGACCATTCTGTTCGAGTACCCATCTCCAGAGGCGGCGCTGGCGCGGGTAAAGGCCGACGATCCCAGGGTCGCGGAACGGTTCGAGGTTTATGCCTGCGGCGTCGAGCTCGCCAACGGCTTTGGCGAACTCACCGACGCCGAGGAACAACGCAAGCGCTTCACGGAGTCCATGGCGGAGAAGCAGCGCCGCTACGGCGAGGCCTATCCGCTAGACGAGGATTTCCTGGCTGCGGTCGCCCAAATGCCCGAGGCGAGCGGTGTCGCGCTCGGCTTCGACCGGCTGGTGATGCTGGCGAGCGGCGCAACACGGATTGATCAGGTGGTGTGGACACCGCCTGCAAATGAAACGTTAAGTGAAACATGACGAAGACCAGTCTTGCACGGACATTGCGTGAGCCAGCCGAACTCGTGGCCGCGGACCTCGCGCCTGCTACGGCGCTGCCGGCGCTCGAACGCGTTGCCGCGCGCTATGCGGTCGCGATCACGCCGGCGCTTGTCGATCTGATCGACAAATCGGATCCCGATGATCCGATCGCACGGCAGTTCGTTCCGACCGCCGCGGAGCTAGAGATGCAGCCGGGCGAAAACGCCGATCCGATTGGCGACCACCCGCATTCGCCGGTATCGGGCATCGTGCATCGCTACCCCGATCGCGTGCTGTTCAAGCTCGTTCACGTCTGCGCGGTCTATTGCCGCTTCTGCTTCCGCCGCGAGATGGTCGGGCCCGGCAAGGAGAACGCGCTCTCGGATAGCGCCTATCGCGCCGCGATCGATTACATCCGCACGCATGGCGAGATATGGGAGGTGATCCTGACCGGCGGCGACCCGCTGATGCTGTCGCCGCGCCGGCTGAGCGAGATCATGGCCGATCTCGCCGGCATCGATCACGTCAAGATCATCCGCCTTCATACCCGCGTGCCCGTGGCCGACCCCGCGCGGATCAGCGACGACATGGTCGCGGCGCTGAAGGTCGAGGGCGCGACCACTTGGGTGGCACTGCATGCCAACCATGCGCGCGAGCTGGCGGGGCCGGCCCGCGCCGCCTGCGCGCGGCTGGTCGATGCCGGGATTCCCATGGTGAGCCAGTCTGTCCTGTTGCGCGGCGTCAATGACAACGTCACGACCTTGTCGGATTTGATGCGGGCTTTCGTCGAGTGCCGGATCAAGCCCTATTACCTACATCACGGCGATCTCGCGCCAGGAACGGCGCATCTGCGCACGACGCTGGCCCTGGGGCAGGAGTTGATGCGGCAATTGCGCGGGCGGGTGTCAGGACTGTGTCAGCCTGACTACGTCATCGACATACCGGGCGGTGCCGGCAAGTCGCCGGTCGGACCGAATTATGTGTTGGCGGAGCAAAATACCGCAGCCGATCCACGTGATGCAGCCTCGGAAACGCGCTATCGTATCGTCGACTATTGCGGCGACGTTCATCTCTATCCGCCCGAAATCTGAGCGGTCAGAGAACGCCGGTTTGAGGAATGGAGGAACGGACATGAAGAAGATCATGGTGGCAGCATCGCTCGCGGTCTTGCTCGGCGGTGCGGCGATTGCGCAGACCGGCACCAAGGGATCGACATCCGGCGGCGCCGCGTCGGGAACGTTGCCACAGGCGCCGGTCGGTCACCGCCAGCCGCGTGCCGGCGACGTGCCGAACGAGAAGAATCTGACCGACCCGAACAATCCCGTGAACAAGGAAGACGCTCTGCTCGACAAGAAGATCAAGAGCATCTGCCGCGGCTGCTAAGTCGGAACTGCTGCGCGGTGGGCAGGACGCGAACAGCATCGCCCCGCCCACCCGTTGCCCCGCTTAAGCGGAGCGCTCGTGCAGTCCGGCGCGCGCGGTGTTGCGCCGGATCTCGACCGCATCGGCGAGCTGCTCGAGTACGGTTGCCGTCGTCGCCCAATCAATGCATCCGTCGGTGATGCTCTGGCCGTAAGTCAGCGGCTTGCCCGGCACCACGTCCTGGCGGCCGGCGACGAGATTGCTCTCGATCATCACGCCCATGATGCGGTTCTCGCCGCCCGAGATCTGGCCGGCGATATCGGCCGTGACCAGCGGCTGGTTTTCCGGCTTCTTGCTCGAATTGGCGTGGCTCGCATCCACCATCACCAGCGGCGCGACGCCGGATTTCGCCAGATCGTTGCAAGCCGCGGCGACGCTTGCGGCATCGTAGTTCGGCTTGCTGCCGCCGCGCAGGATGATGTGGCAGTCCTCATTGCCTGCGGTCGAGGCGATCGCCGAACGGCCGAGCTTCGTCACCGCCATGAAATGATGAGGATGCGAGGCGGACTTCACGGCGTCCGCGGCAATGCGCACATTGCCGTCGGTCCCGTTCTTGAACCCGACCGGGCAGGACAGCCCCGAGGCCAGCTCGCGATGGATCTGGCTCTCGGTCGTGCGCGCGCCGATCGCAGCCCAGGACACGAGATCGGCGATGTATTGCGGCGTCGTCATGTCGAGGAATTCGGCGCCGGCGGGCAGGCCGAGATTGTTGATGGCCGACAGCACGTTGCGCGCGAGCCGCAGGCCCTTGTTGATGTCGAAGCTGCCGTCGAGATTGGGATCGTTGATCAGGCCCTTCCAGCCGACGGTGGTGCGCGGCTTCTCGAAATAGACCCGCATCACGATCTCAAGCTGGTCAGCGAGGTCTTCGCGCAACGCAGCAAGGCGCTCGGCGTATTCGAGCGCAGCCTTGGGATCATGCACCGAGCAGGGGCCAACCACGACCAGAAGCCGGTCGTCCTGGCCGTTAAGGATGGCATGGATCGCGTTGCGCGCCGCCATGACCACACGGGTGGCCGTGAGGGTGCGCGGGACCTCCCGCATCACGTCATCGGGCGTGCTCAGCTCTTTCAGTTCGCGGATACGAAGATCGTCGGTCGTGCTCAGCACGGCGGGCTCCTGTCATTTTGAGAACCTGCCGGCCAATAAAAAAGCCGCCAGGTCTGGCGGCTTGTTCGGACGTTTGCTTCAATATTTCAGATTGAGCGCGATCCTCCTGCCGCCAGCGAGCTGTCGTAGCTAAAGTACCAAAAATAGCTGGTGGCAACGGTGATCATGGGGGCCATATAGCGCGCCGTTGGCTCCTTGTCACCCCCCAATCGGCGTCAGGGGCTTTGAGGCGCGTCAGCTGTTGCTCTTGCGTGCCGCCAGGGCCATGCCGATCAGGGTGGCGCCGCCGAACAACAGGTTGATGCCGACCAGCACGCCGATGGCCCATTCCGCCGAACTCGGCAGTCCCGTGATCACCATGAACGCGATCGCGATGTCGAAGAGGCCCGAGATCAGCAGCCACGACCAGCGGCCGCTCAACTCGCGGCGGTGCTCCAGTGCGTACATGATGGTGGCGACACCCTCGGCGAGGAAGTAGGCACCGAGCACGATGGTCAGCGTCAGCACGGCCTGCATCGGGCGGGCCAACAGCAGCATGCCGGCGAGCACGGCGAGGGCCGCCGAGAACAGCGACCACCAGAAGCCCGGTGTGGCGCGCGCCCAATAGGTCACGATCAATCCGCCGATGCCGCTGACCAGGAACATCCAGCCGAGAAAGATCGTGATGGCAAGGCTGGCGAGCGGCGGCAGGATCAACGCGGCGATGCCGAGAACGGCAAGCAAAATGCCTTCAAACAGAAACGCCTTCCAATGCGCCTTGACCGCCTGGCTCATCGCGGATTGCAGCCGTGAAAAATCCTCGGGCGAAGTCATGATGGCCTCTCACGTCACGGGAAGCGGATGCGGCTCAATCTAGTATGCGCGCAGCCCGCTTGCCATCCCGCGGATCAGCCGCTGCCGTGCGCTGACGAAAAACCCTCGCCACTGGTGCGGATGCGGTTGCGGCCAAGAACGTAGATCGCGGTCGTGACGACCAGAAGCGCAAGGCCGAGCAGGATCGAGGTGAGGCCGATCGGGATCAGCGCCAACGTCAGATTGCGCTCGGGATTGATCAGCCAGTGATGGATCGAGGTCAGCACGAAGGCGAGGCCGAGGAAGCCGACACCGCCGCCGGCGAGCAGCAGCGCCCACATCCGGCGCAGCTGGCTGAGTCGCTCGCGCGCAACGTCGGTTCGCGGCGCGTGATGGCGCGCGACGCGCCGCACCAGGCGCATGGCGAAGGCGATCGAGCTGAAGCCGATCAGCAGGCTCGCGGCGCCCAGCCACATCCGCAAGCCGGGATCGAGATCAGGCATTCTCTGCAAGGTCAGGAGCGGGAAGTCGAAGGCCGAATGCAGCGCCAGCGGACCGGCGAAGATCAGCAGGCGGCTGGACAGGCGGGCCCAGTCGCGGTGGTGGCGGTTTGCGCCCAGCGCCGTGCCGGCGCGCGCGATCGTGAGATAGGCGCCTGCGATGATGCCGAGCGCGCCGTGGAACGGCACGGTGAGAACGCTGCGCAAGGCCGCCAGCGACCGCCACATCTCGGCGTGCTGCACCAGATAGGCGAGGTTTTCGTAAGCCGCGAAGCCGAGGCCGACAGCGGCGCCATAGACCACGGTGTCCATGGGATTGGCGAAGGTTCTTCGCTTGGTCGAGGAGACCAGCACGATGGCGATCACCTTCACCGCCTCCTCGGGCAGCGCGACGCCGAAAACCGAATGCATGGCGAGCGCCGTCCAGGGATTGTCGGGCGCCGCGACCATCTTGGCGAAGGGGGCCCGGGCGAGACCCAGCAAGGAGATACTGGCCGCGCCGAGCAGGAACGCAGTCCAGACCTGGGCCGGCGGCCCGGGGCGCTCTTCGGCGGCAATGACAAGCCACAGCATCAGCAGCGCCGGGGCGATGGCGGCCGTTCCGATCACGGTGGGTAACGCTTCAATCAGATACATCGACGCCGAAAATAGGTTCCCTTAGTCCGCTTATCTACGGTTCCCGATGCGACCATCTGTCATGCGCCAGCTGTCCCTTTGCTTAACAAGCGCGACAGCTGGCGTTCATCAGGACCGCAACGTGTAGAATACGAGCGTAATCAATCGCATGACAGAACCACCTCGTCGTCAACCGTAACGGCTGCGCGCCTGTCAGCGGATCGCGATTGATAAGTCAGATCAAGGCAGTGTGCAGGTTTCTTCAATCCACGATGCACGTGGGCGGGCAGCGAGTCCAGAGGCGGGACAAGCCACCGCGCGGCCAGCTGGACCGCTTAGTCACGCTTCGTTGCACGTCAGCGGAGTGGTGATGCCACCAGGCGGGCTCGCACCTGCTCGAGCTCCCAGATGGCGCGTATGAGGCATGTGCCAAGGCAGGAGACGATGAGCAGCAGCACGAAGGCCTGGTCGGCGGGAGGGATATGAATCATGGCGTTGATTAAGCCACGCGCATGCCATGCGTTCCCGAGCAGGCCTGCGCACTGCGCAACGGCGCGTCACACCAGCGCCCGCAAGGCGAGCAGGGCCCGTGCTTTCTGCTCTCAATGGGTGGTGAACGGCGGTGGAGCGTCGGGCGCGATGTCGAAGGCCCCAAGGTGGAATTCATCGCCGACGGCGGCCTCGTCTGGCTGGGAATGGTGGGCGAGCAGCGTGAAGGCGGCTTGCGGATACTGCTTCCAGATATCGAGATCGTCGGCCGTAATGGTGAGCCAGCCGAACGTGTATATGTAGCGCCCGGGCTCGGTGACCCGGCCAACCCTGTCCCAGGTGATCTTATCAACCGTGATCTTGTCGACTGCCATCCGGTCCCCCGATCGCAAGTCCGCAACTCAAAAGTCTGCAAATGAAGCCCGGCACGTGGCACGGACCCCAAAAGCTGATCCCGCAATGGGGCCGCGATGGGGCAGCAATACGGATTGGTTTGGACCGGCTTCAGGCTGGCTGCGGCACGGCATGGCGCACGACCAGGCGGACGAGGTCGTCCCGCTGCTGTTTCTCGGCGAACTTCACCGCAAAGCCATTGTCGAACTTGCGGACGACGCGTCCGACGCAGGCGCCGACGGCAAGCGGGGTCCCGATCGGCGGGTCGTATTCGCAGGAGATCGCAGCGCCGGCCGTGGAGACGTCGATGATGAAGCAGGAATGGGTGCTGCCGTCGGCAACCGTCAGGAATGTGTGCGAGGCTTGCGGAACGAAGCGCGCGTCACGGCGCAGGTCCAGGACGCTGTCGTCCTTCTGCTTCTTTTCGAGCCAGGTCAGCTTTTCCGACATCCAGGCGCGGCGGGCTCGGGTCATGTCAAGCTCCATCAGGAAGCCCGATTTCAGCGTCGCGCTGATGGTGCACTGGAATTCGCCGAAATCCTGGAAGTAGGAGGTTACGCGCTCGCCGACCTTGCCGACGACCGGCACGTCGACGATCATGCGGAAGGGCGAGACGCGCTTGGTGCGGCAGGCGAAGTTTCGCAGCTTGCCCTCGCAATCGTACCAGCGATGCAGCGAATAGCTGCCGCTCACGGTTACTTCGACTGCACGCTGCCTGAGGAACTCTGCGACGGACATGGGCGCTAGATCGTGTTTCTGGTTGTTTCCGTAATTCCACGGTAGCGATCAAATTCTAAGCAAATGATACCGGCACTCAGGAGCAAGGGTAAATTTCTGGTAAATGGCCGGGGCGGTAGTGTGCCGGGGTAAGCGGCAAAACGTCCCGGCTATCGGGCGCGCTCATTCACAACCACGTCATTGCGACCCAGCGGTGCAGTCGAGGCTCTCGCCGCTTCTCGACCGGCTTACTGAGACCTGACGCGGGCTTCTTGGCCCGAGCTGAGCGGCGGCATTCAGGCAGGCCCGTGCAGCGCCAGCAAAACCAGCGCGCCAATGGCCAGGGCGAGCTTGATCACCTTCCAGGTCAGGCTGTCCCACCTGATCTCCAATCCGAGCCATGGCAATGCGCGCCGCATCGCGCGTGTCGCGAGCGCTTCGACGATGACGATCGCAAGGGCAATGCCGGCGATGACTGACCACGACGCCTCGGCCGGAGGCATCCATGCCGCGAGCCAGCCGGGGACTAGGTCCCGCAACGACACGAGCAGACCATCCGAACAGGGAGACGAAGCCTTTGACGATCTCGGGCCCGATCGCTCCCGGCTCGAACCGGATCCCGATCGTTGCGAGCGCGCGTTCGATGCGCTCGCCATCGGTCAGGAAGATGAATGCCCCGAGGTAAAATGGCACGCGCGATTGGAAAAAGAACGCGATGATCGCTGACAGGATTGCGCAGCCATAGGCGGCGCGGAGAATGTGCCAGCCGCTCATGCCCGACGGCTCAGTTGCCTTGGCGGCTTGGGGCCGCGGCACCGATCTGGCGCGCGCCATGTGCTCCAGCATTTTGGCGCGTCGGTCCGGCAAATAGGGCGCGGTGCGGTGTATCCTGGCCGGGGGCGTGGTCACAGCCGGTGGGGCGCCGGAGTGGCCGTCCGGGGTGGATTTGTGCTGCTCCATGGGCCGAACCCGATCCTTCAAGCCGTGACACCGTCGCGGTGGGCGAGGTTGGTTTCCTTCGGACATTGGTCGGAGGTGAGGGGCCGGGAGGTTCATGCCGGGATGACCGATTCTGCCGGCGCATCGCCGGCCTGGCCGGCTTCCCGAGCGATCAGGGCCCGGCGCCCCGACGATCTCATCTCCATAGATTGCCATGACGTGCCGTGTTGTGGCTAAGTGCGAACGCGGATGCTGCAAGATCAAGAAGCCGTCCAAAATCCAGACCTCGGATGTCAGGACGATCGTGGTTCAAGAACTCGAATTCCTGCCTAGACTTGAGTCGTTGCGCGGCCTGGCTGCGGTCTCTGTCGTCGGCTACCATGCGTTCGGACGATTCACCGACACCTATGTCACAGGCATGGCGCCGGTGGTGCTCTTCTTCGTGCTGAGCGGCTTCGTGCTGTCGCGCTCGCTGGCTCGGAACGACGACATCGCGGTATTTCTGCGTCACAGGATTCTCCGGCTGTTTCCGGCGGCGGTTGCGGTCGTACTGCTGCTGGCCGGGCTTCACGAGGCCTTCGGATTCTATCTGGGCTTCGGGTCCGATTTTTCGCCCTTCAACGTGATGTTGAACGCCCTGATGATCCGGCACGACATCAATGGGCCGATGTGGTCGATGACGGTGGAGTGCTTCGCAACACCGGTTATCGTTCTGACCTTCCTGGGCGGCCGGCGGTTTGGCCCGCGCGTCCTGATCGCGGCGATCTCGGTGTTGTTCGGGCTGTCGTTCATCGGACCATATGCGCACCTGCTCGGCGGCTATACGAACCTCGCGCCTTTGTACGCTTTTGTGCTTGGCGTAGCGCTGCACTTCTCGGGACGCCGCCTCGTGGAAGCTATCGGCGGTCGGCAGATGGTGGTGGCTGTCGTGGCCGGTGTCCTGCTCCTCTATTGCGGCCTGCAAAAGCAAACCGCGCCGATCATCTTGCTCGAAGCCTGTTCATCCGGGCTGCTGGTTGCGCTGATCGCGTTTGGGGAGCTGCAGCGCGGCATTCGTTTGCTGGATGAGCCGGTGATCGGCTTCTACGGCCGGATATCCTACAGCTTCTATCTCTTCCACATGATCGGCCTGAGCGTTGCGGTCCGCATCAGCGCCATCGACGGCTGGCCCATGCTGTCGATCCTGTTGAGCATTGTCATCGGCGTGCTGTTGACCACGCCGATGGCGTGGACATCCCGGCGGTTCATCGAAGAGCCGTTCATCGCGATAAGCCGAAAATGGCGCGACCGGCGACGTGAGGTCTTCACGACGACCTGAAGACGTCCGCAGCGCGGTCGTTAGCCTTCGCCGCGCCGGTACGACACGTTCGGTCAGCATCGGATCGTCGCTGGACTGGGACAGAATTTCTGGCGCGCCGGATGATGTTCCTGTTGAAGTCCCGCTGCAGTTGCGCTTGAGTAGCAACAGGTTCGGGGGGACTGCTTTATGTGTCGTTTTATGTCTGCGGCGCCTCGCGCCGTGGTGCCTGATGTCGCGATAAATTCTCGTTCGAGCAGGCCCGACGGGGCCTATGTCTTGTCACGGACATGACCGTCATGTCTGGCGGCCTGTCTCCGCGAAAAGCAGGCATCCTCGATCACGCCGACCGCGTCGCCACGGACCGCGTGGCATGGCGTGAGAAGAACAGCTTTTTTCACGACGAGGACGAACGCTATCTCCGGTTCCTAATCCCGGCGGGAAGTCGCGTCCTCGACATCGGATGCGGCGTCGGCGACACGCTCGCGAGCCTCGCGCCATCACATGGCGTCGGAATAGATTTTTGCGGCACGCAAATCGGGATCGCGCGACAGCGCCACCCCTATCTCACGTTCGTCGAAGGCGATGCCGAAGACCCCGCGACGCTGGAAGCGCTGCAAGGCCCGTTCGACTATATTCTCGTCCTCGATACGATCGGTTCGCTGGAAGATTGTCAGAAGTTCATCGCCCAGCTGCATCCGCTCTGCACGCGTGATACGCGGCTGGTGATCGGTTACTTCTCGCATCTCTGGTACCCCGTGCTGAAATTCGCCGAGCTCATCGGCCTGCGGATGCCGCAGCCGGATCAGAACGTGCTGTCGCCGTCCGACTTGCGCAGCCTGGCGAGGCTTGCGGATTTCGATCCGGTCAAGTCCGAGCAACGCGTGCTCTCGCCGGTCCGGATATTCGGGCTCGGGCGCCTCCTCAATCGTTTCGTCAGCGTGCTGCCGGGAATCCGCCAGGTGGCGCTGCGGCACTATATGGTCGCGCGCTCGAGCCGCAGGGCGAGGGAGGAGTTTGGCTCGGCCACCGTCGTGGTGCCGGCGCGTAACGAGCGCGGCAACATCGAGCCGGCTGTCCTGCGGATGCCCGACTTCTGCGGCGACATCGAGATTATCTTCATCGAGGGCCATAGCCAGGACGGCACCTTCGAGGAGATGGAGCGGGTCAAGCAGGCGCATCCTTCCAGGGACATCAAGGTGATGCGCCAGCTGGGCAAGGGCAAGGCCGACGCCGTCTTCACCGCGTTCGACGCGGCGCGCGGCGACGTGCTGATCATTCTTGACGCCGACCTGACCATGCCGCCGGAGCAGATTCCGAAATTCGTCGAGGCGCTGCTGTCGGGCAAGGGCGAGTTCGTCAATGGCTCGCGCCTGGTCTATCCCATGGACGAGGGCGCGATGCGCTTCCTCAACCTGATCGCCAACAAGATCTTCTCCTATCTGTTCTCCTGGCTGCTCAATCAGCGCTATACGGATACGCTCTGCGGCACCAAGGTTCTGCGGCGCAGCGACTATCAGCGCCTGAAAGCCGGAAAGGCCTATTTCGGCGATTTCGATCCGTTCGGCGATTTCGACCTGATCTTCGGCGCATCGAAGCTCAATCTGAAATCGGTGGATCTTCCGATCCGCTACGCCGCGCGCACCTATGGCGAGACCCAGATCTCCAGGTTTCGCCACGGCTGGATGCTGCTGAAGATGGTGGCTTTCGCCTTTCTCAAGATCAAGGCGATCTAGACGACCGATTCCATGAAACCTGCGTGGTGGAGCGGGTTGAATTGGTGGAACGGACGGGTTGTTGGCGGATTCCTCGTTTGCGGTCGGCGAAACGAGGAGCTGTATCATGGCAGGATGGCG